>DATJLF010000080.1:0-230860 GCA_035490715.1 Cellvibrio sp. | reverse complement strand
TGGCCGGAAGCGCCTTTAGTGAGGTTATCGATTACGGAGAGTACGACGACAGTATCGCGTTGTTGTGGTCGCAACACCGAGATGCGGCACACATTAGAACCTTTCACACTTCTCGTTTGTGGTAATTCCCCTGCTGGCAATACATCGACAAAGGGTTCGTTGATGTAACGTTGCTCATAAAGCTTCTGCAGGTCAGGTAATTTATTTACATCAAGCGCAGTAGCATACAGAGTGGCATGGATGCCCCGAATAATAGGAAGCAAATGCGGTACAAACGTAAGTGACGCAGGCGCAACACCCGATGGTTGCACATCGCGCAGGCCCTGCTCAATTTCTGGCAAATGGCGATGGCCGGCAACGCCATAAGCCTTAAAGCTATCGCTGATTTCCATTAGCAAATTATCCACCTTCGCCTGGCGACCGGCACCGCTGGCACCGCTGGCCGCGTTGGAAATAAGGCGAGTCGGATCAACCAGGTTATTTTCAATCAATGGCAAGAAACCCAATTGGGTCGCTGTGGGGTAACACCCCGGACAAGCTACCAATTTGGCGGTGCGAATTTTATCGCGATTAACTTCCGGCAAACCATAAACCGCTTGGGCAACCAAATCAGGAGCGCCATGGGTTTGGTTGTACCATTTTTCCCACAAGGGTACGTCACGAATACGGAAATCTGCTGATAAGTCAATGATCCTCGCCTTGGTATTCATCAACGCACCCATCATGTTTTGAGCAACACCGTGCGGAGTAGCGAAGAAAATTACATCGCATTCACCTAACACTGCGACATCCGGCTCGGTAAACGCCAGGTCAATATGGCCACGCAGACTTGGGTACATATCCGCCACTTTTACACCGGCCTCAGCACGAGAGGTAATGACAGTCACTTCTACCTGCGGATGCTTGGCTAACAAGCGCAATAACTCCACACCGGTATAACCCGTTCCGCCTACGATGGCCGCTTTAATCACCTCAAACCTCCAGATCAACTAATCGTTACAATGCGGGGACACAGAATTCGCCGCTTGCTATGCTGGCGCCAGCCGCCCGCTGGTGAAAAGAAAAGACGGCTATCATAAGAGGCTTGCCCGCAAATCGAAAGTAAAAGCTGTCCAGTGGCATCATTAATAACAGGAAAACTTCGTGTCCGACTCCCACAGTGCTGCATCGCAAAAATACCTGAACCGCCGAGCTGAATCCTTGCGAGACAAATTGGCCGGTGGCGATTCCCTTCCTCATTTGACCCTGCTGGGCTTGCTGACAGGTATTATTGCCGGCGCAATTATTGTGCTCTTTCGTTGGGCAGTAGAAATCCCGCTTGGCCATTTTTTGCCCGGAAGTTTTGAAAACTTTGAGGCGGTGAGTAGCCTTATTCACTTCGCATTACCCATCACTGGAGCAATAATTTTGGGGTTAATCCTCCAGTGCGTAGACAAACGCCATCACGCCACCAGCATCGGCCATGTGATGGATCGCCTGCAAAACCATCAAGGTCGCATGCCCCCCGGTAACTTCGCCAACCAGTTTTTCGGTGGCGCAGCTTGCTTGCTAACGGGGCAATCAGTCGGACGTGAAGGGCCAGCCGTTCACTTGGGGGCAGGAACCGGTAGTTTGTTGGGGCAATGGCTGAAACTGCCCGCTAACTCCCTACGTCCTCTGGCAGGTTGCGGTGTTGCGGCCGCTATTGCTGCCTGCTTTAACACTCCAATGGCCGGGGTGATCTTTGCTATGGAAGTAGTAATGATGGAGTACACCATCGTAAGTTTCATCCCCATAACCCTTGCGGCAGTCGCAGGGGCAACCATGACCCGTCTCGCATTCGGTCCTGAAATCGCTTTTATGAATGCACAATCCGTTATGGGAGATTTGCGCGAATTACCCCTTATGGGCGTGGTCGGTTTGACAGTGGCGGTATTTGCAGCAGCTTATATACGAATGCATGGCCGCGCTTGTCGTTGGGCGCTCAATCGGCCAATTGCCCTGCGCTTTGCGTTGGCGGGATTATTTACCGGGAGTTGCGCCGTGTGGATTCCGCAGATAATGGGTGTGGGTTACGACACCATCAGCAGTGCATTAGCAGGTGACATAGGTTTCTGGCTGCTGCTGGCAATTGCAATCACCAAACTCTTTGCTACTTCTATTAGCCTCGGTGTAGGTATGCCAGGTGGTGTAGTGGGTCCATTGTTGTTTATTGGAGCTTGCGTTGGCGGCGCGGTGGGCAGCTTGGCACAGATGATTATGCCTGACTCCGCCAGTGCCATTGGCTTTTACGTAATTCTTGGGATGGGTGCGATGATGGGAGCAACACTCAATGCCCCACTCGCAGCAATGATGGCTATTTTGGAGCTTACTTATAATCCCAACATTATTTTCCCCAGTATGCTGGTAGTCATTGCGGCGTGCCTTTGTACGCGCTGGATATTTCGTTGCGATGGTTTGTTCCAGCATGTCTTGCGTATTCAGGGTAAATTTCGCAGTACTGAAGCGATGGAACAGCTGCTAAGCCGCACCGGTGTACGCGGGTTGATGGATCGCCATTTAATTGAGACACCTGTTGCCATTATTCGCAGCGCCGCCGAACAGTTACTAAGTCATCATCCCCACTGGATTTTATTACGCGATAAACAGCAACTCTTGCAACCTGCAGATCTGGCAACACATTTACAAACATTATCTGTAACCGGTGATTCACAAATCACCGAAATTAATCTGCAGGAAATTCCTGCGCGCCGGTATGATTTAGCGCGCATTCCTGCCGACGCAAACCTATATGAAGCCCTGGAGGCGATGAATCGCCAACAAGTCGATGTGCTCTGGGTGGAATCTATTGATAATGCCCACCAGCCACTGGGCGTTATCAGTCGCGAGAAAATTGATAACTACTATCGAATTTAAAAGTATTGCCATGCACAAGGGTTCGGATTACATATGCTCTGGATAAAGGCTTTTCATATTATTTTTGTTATCACCTGGATGTCCGCACTATTTTATTTGCCACGCCTGTTTGTGTATCACGTGATGAGCGAAGACCACACCAGTCGTGAGCGCTTTAAAATTATGGAACGCAAACTGCTACGTGGTATCGCTACCCCGTCAATGATTGCGGCGTTTATATTGGGTATCTGGATGAGCTGGCTTCTGTGGGATTATTACTCAACGCAAGTCTGGTATTGGTGCAAAATTGCTCTTGTTTCATTGATGGCAGCTTATCATCACGCTTGCATTGTCTATTGGAAACAACTGCGCGATGATCGCTGCACTAAAAGCCATAAATTCTTTCGTGTGTTCAACGAATTGCCAGTATTTTTACTGTTTGGCATTGTCATCCTGGTAGTCGTCAAACCTTTTTAAAAGCACACTGTGTTAAGAAACCATTATGAGCATCCTCTACGCGATTACCGATTCCAAACTCCTGCCCGGCAATAAATTATTTGTTGCAGTGGAGCAAGCGCTGCAAGGCGGTTGTCAGTGGGTTCAATATCGCGACAAATCCGGTGACCCTGAAAAGCGCTTACGGGAAGCGCAACAACTTGTCGCACTTTGCAAACACTACAACGCTAAATTAATCGTGAATGATGATGTGCAACTTGCATTGGATGTTAACGCCCATGGTGTACACCTGGGGCAAGATGACGGTAGCCCGCAAGCAGCGCGCGTGCTATTAGGCGATGAAGCAATCATCGGTGTCACTTGCCATAATTCATTGTCTCTCGCTCAACAAGCGGTGAATGATGGGGCCAATTACATTGCCTTCGGGCGCTTCTTCCCATCACAAACCAAACCCAACGCACGACCAGCAAAATTTACGCTAATCAGCGAAGCAAAAACACAATTCCCCAACGTTCCTATTGTGGTCATTGGTGGAATTACATTAAGTAATGCCCGCATATTATTAGATGCAGGCGCGGACAAAATTGCGGTGTGCCACGAATTGTTTTCAGCAGAAAACGTTACACAAATCGCCAAAGCATTTATCGATTGCCAATAATCAGGATTAATTATGAGTCGTTCAGAAGAATTATTTTTACAAGCCCAACAACACATTCCTGGCGGTGTTAATTCCCCCGTACGAGCATTTAAGGCCGTTGGCGGTACGCCGATATTTTTTGAGCGAGCACTGGGCGCTTATGTGTGGGATGCCGACGGCAAACGCTATATTGATTACGTGCAAAGCTGGGGACCCATGGTATTAGGCCACGCACATCCTGACGTGATTAACGCCGTTATCGAAGCAGCAAAACACGGTTTAAGTTTTGGTGCACCCACCGAACGCGAAACAACGCTCGCCGAAAAGCTTTGCGCACTGATGCCAGGTATGGATATGGTGCGTTTTGTCAGCTCTGGCACTGAAGCGACGATGAGTGCGATTCGTTTGGCTCGCGCGTTTACCAAACGCGACAAAATTATTAAATTCGAAGGCTGTTATCACGGCCATTCCGATTCATTACTCATTAAAGCGGGCTCAGGTGCTTTAACCCTGGGGGTACCCAGTTCACCGGGAGTCCCTGCCGTATTGGCAGATCACACTATCACTCTCGACTACAACAACGCAGAACAAGTACGCGAGTGTTTTGCCAAGCTCGGCGAACAAATCGCCTGCATTATTGTAGAGCCGGTAGTAGGCAATATGAATTGTGTTCCACCAGTGCCGGGATTTTTGGAATGCTTGCGCGAAGTTTGCGATCAATATGGCAGCGTATTAATACTGGATGAAGTGATGACAGGCTTTCGTGTCAGCCATACAGGTGCGCAGGGTTATTACAACATCAAAGCCGATATCACCACGCTTGGGAAAGTCATTGGTGGCGGTATGCCCGTAGGCGCTTTCGGTGGCCGTCGCGATATTATGCAAATGATCGCACCTTCTGGCCCGGTTTATCAGGCAGGCACGTTATCGGGAAATCCTGTCGCTATGGCCGCCGGATTAAAAACACTGGAGTTATTAGAGCAAACCGATTTTTATAACCATCTTGGCAAACGCACAACGCAACTGGTGGAAGGTTTGCAAAAACTCGCCGATGAAGCAGGTATCCCCTTTACCACCAATCACATCGGCAGCATGTTTGGTTTTTTCTTTACGAGCGAGAAAAAAGTCACCAATTTCAAACAAGTGATGGCTTGCGATATTCCGCGCTTTAATAAATTTTTCCACGGCATGCTGGAACGCGGTGTGTATTTGGCACCGGCTTCTTATGAAGCAGGATTTATGTCGGCAGCACATACGGATCAGGATATTGCAAACACATTAAGCGCAGCCAAAGCCGTATTCGCAACCCTATAAAAACAGAGCATTGCAATAACGCCAATAAAAAAGCTGACACGATGATTAGTGCCAGCTTTTTTATTGGGAAATTGTTTGGGAAAACTTTACTTAATACGTGTAGGCAGGGCCAAAACCAAAACTCCAAATCAACACCGTAATTGCCATAATGGAAACAAACATAACCAGCCCAATGGTGAGGATTGAACTGGAGTAAATGAAGCCCTCATCCTCTGGAATCTTCATAAAAATGGGAATACCCATATACAACAAATACACGGTATAGAAAATCGCAACTATACCCACTAGCATCACCAGAATGACATTAGGGTAAAGTGCACACAGCCCCGCAACAAACAATGGCGTTGCCGTATACGCCGCAAAAACAATGCAACGGCCAAGGCCGGGTGATGAATCGTAGGTGCGCGCCATCCAATTGATAAATGCACCAATCACTGCCACACCGGCGAGCATCGCCATGTACATAAGCACACTCATAACTGCAGCGCTGGTTTCAGTAAGCATTACCGGTGCTCCCCTGCCAATCGTCCATCCAACTTTGGTAGTGCCAATAAACATCGAGACAGGAGGAATGAGCGCAAGTAACAATACGTGTGCAAAATAAAGATGGGACACACTTTCCTGGGTATCGCGAATTTCTTCCCACTCCCGATGGGGATGCGTGAAAAGTCCAGCAACATGCGAAATCATATCCTGCCTCCAACTACACCGATTAAAAAAACGTGTTGATCTGCAGGTAAATTTAAACGCTTTGCAGAAAAACACCCATTGTTATTCTAAAAAGCAACATCAACTGGTACGCGTAACAGTATAGGGCTACACCTTTTTGACTTCATGCCCTGCATTAGAACAAATACAATTCAAAACCCGTCCAGCGATAACTGCCAACACTAAAACAACTTTTGCAAATCTGCCCACAATATTTCCGGTGTATCTGCTTTAGCAACCGAACCAATATATTGCCCCTGGGGATCAATAACGAATACCCGTGTTGAATGGTTGACTTGATATTGCTCGCCTGCAATCCCTGGCATGGCAACACCGGCAGGAATATTGATGACGCGCTCATTAATAATGGCCGAACGTTCATAGGTCGCACCGAAAAAACGGGCAAGGGAAGCGATGGCCGGATTATCCCCTCGCAAACCAATTATTGCCGGATGAAAAAAACTGACATATTGGGCGAGACGTTCTGCGGTATCGCGTTCCGGATCTACACTGACAAAGATAACTTGTAATGATTTCTCTTCCTGTTGTGCCATCATTAATAATTTACCCAATTTTTGTAATTCCAGAGGGCAAAAGTCCGGACAGGATGTAAATCCAAAAAAAACCAGATTCCAATGGTGTTGAAATCTTTCACGGGCAAAAGCATCTCCTGTTGCCGTGCGTAGCAATACTTGTGGTAAAGGTTTTGGTTCAGGTAAAAGTTGTACCGTTTCCAGAACCATTGGTGCCTGGACAAATGCAGCAAAGAATTTTTTCGCACTGAAACCACCCAGCAGCAAAAAAACCATAGCTACAACTATCCAGCCTGCACGCGCAATAAAAGTAGTCATTATTTTTTTACCGGCACATGAAATATTTGCTGTTGCCCATCGGCAAAGAAGATGGTCAATTCCACCGTATCATTCAAAGCCAGCGGCTTTTTCGCACCCAATAACATAATGTGCAAACCGCCCGGCTCCAATGTAATTTGCTCACCCGCAGGTACGATTAATTGATCCACATGCTCCATCACCGCGCTGTCATTTTCATAGCGGGTACGGTGGAGCATTAGCTCCTCACAACAGCTTGCGCTTAATGACTGGATAATCACATCCTCGCCACCGGGATTCGTAATCTGCAAATACGCAGCGTTTACTTTTGCACTTGGCGGAGCCAACTTTACCCAAGCATTTTCAATTAGTAATTCAGCGTGAACTGTCGGGGAATAAACCATACCGAACCACGCAAGGGCCAATTTAAAAGCCAAGTGTCTGGATGTTCCAATAAGCATAGTGATCTACCAGCAATATTAAAAACAACACCATTAAATGGACAATGGAAAACCGGAAAGTTTTCATGGCGGATTCGGTTTGCGTATGAAATTTCAATTGCCATGCATGGATCACAAACCGCAGGTTAAGTACTAATGCACCTACAAGATAAATCAACCCGCTCATACCCACTAGGTAAGGTAACAGGCAAACCAGCATCAACAAGAATGTATAAAGCAGAATGAGTGTTTTAGTAAACTCAATACCGTGCGTAACAGGCAGCATGGGAATTCCAGCACGCGCGTAGTCTTTAACCCGATGAATAGCCAGCGCCCAAAAATGCGGTGGAGTCCAGGTAAAAATAATCATCATCAATAATAAGGATTCACCACTCACCTGCCCGGTCATCGCACTCCATCCCAACACCGGGGGCAAGGCACCCGCAATACCGCCAATGACAATATTTTGTGGCGTTGCGCGCTTTAAGAGCAGTGTATAAACCACCGCGTAACCAAACAAGCCAGTCAGCGTAAGCCATGCAGTTAGCCAATTTAATTCGATGGATAAAATAGTGAAGCCAAGTAACGCGAGCACACATGCAAATAACGTTGCCTGCGTCGTTGATAGTTTTCCTTTTGGTAACGGGCGAATGTATGTTCGCGCCATTTGTGCATCAATTTTTTGATCGAGTACCTGGTTAAACGCGGCGGCCGCCGATGAAACCAGAGCAATACCCAAACTGGCCCAGAATATTTTCCCCAGGTCCGGCATTGCCGGTGTTGCCAGCATCATTCCCACCCATGCAGTTAAAACCAGCAACGCAACGACCTTGGGTTTGGTTAACTGATAATAATCGCGAAAAGAAATACGTAATTCCTTATGCGGTACTACCCATTTTTCAGCGGCCATGATCACCTCCATTGTGCAACTTATCGTTTTTATTGTCCGATAGCTGCAACCGATAAACGTGCCTTGGTGTTCAACTCATTTGTGTAGGTACGACGATGCATTTGATGAATAAAAAGTGTCATTAACATTAATAAATTTGCAGCAACCAGATTGTGTGCAACCGCATTGATTAATGGCAAATGCAAATACACATTGACAATACCGATACTCACTTGCGTTGCCAGTATTACCCCAAGCAACAATATCAACCGGCGCATATAACGCGTGCTGGAATTGCGCCAGCACATCATTAAAAAACTGATTAGTACTACAGACGTTACTACAGCACCCAATCGGTGAGTAATATGAATGCTCATGCGTGCCTCGTAAGGCAAAACACCGTACTCGTAAGTGTCATGCCCTAGTGGCAAATGAAAAATTGACTCCAGCGAAAAACGGGCTTGCCAACCCGCTTCACAAACAGGTAATTGGGTACACACCAGAGCGGCATAATTTGCTGACGTCCAGCCACCTAATGCGATTTGGAAAAGAAGAATAAGAATCACACCATACGCAAAGGGGATATATTTTTTTAATTCTGGTTCAGGTGCAAAAGGAAAATGGTCAGCATGAATTTCCATGCGTAGTAATGCCAGCAAACTGAGTAAAAAAAAACCTCCCAGTAAGTGAGCCATAACAACCAACGGAATTAAATTCAGTGTGACCGTCCACATGCCCAGCAACGCTTGCAATATCACCAATACACTCAACACTACACAGAGAAAGCGCCAACGCTTGATTATAAAACTGGTCACCAGAATTCCGAACACCAACAACCCCAGCAGCCCAGCCACATAGCGATGCAACATTTCATTATGTGCTTTATGGGGTTCAACAGTAACGCCAGGAAATGATTGTTGAATTTCAGCAATGTGCCCCTCGTGCAACGGTGCGGTTAATTTTCCATAACAACCCGGCCAATCCGGACATCCCAAACCTGCATCGGTTAACCGGGTGTAAGCCCCCAATGCAATAACCAACAGAGCCAACACGATGGCAATATTTACCAATCGTTGGAAATACAATACTGGCCGGCTCATAAACGACTCCGGTCATAGTTATACAAACGCAATAAATCCGCACGTAAATCCGCCGCAACATGAGTATAGGTAGCGCCCTCTAACGGGTAGCGTAATAATGCGACGCCCTGCTGGTTAATAATAAAAAACTGATGTTCAAACATTGCGTTATTGTCGAGCGAAGATTCCAATAGCTGATTGAGTTGGGTTGAAAGAGGCATTGTTTTTAGCACTGCAAATTGACGTTCCATTTTTTCAATTGCAGCACCATCATCGCTGATGAACATTGCCTGCACGCCAAGTTGTTTTCGACCAAGACCGGCATAAAGTTGATGTAACAGCCCCACCGCTTCCAGACAGGACTCCATACAAGGGCCGGCATTCACATACGCAATTGTCCAATGTATATCGCCTTGTTTGAACGCAGGAATAATTTGCAATTCCCGATCCAGCCATTGCCCTTTATTCGTTGCTGCGCCACTGAACCAACCAAACGATAAACTCAGTTTTGCCGCAGCCATGGGAATCAATGCACACAGAAAGAAAAGTAAAAAAAAGCGTCGCGCGTTCATTTGGCACTCCTGGCGTAATCTTTATTTTCCGCTTCATTCGTTATGGCAGGAGCCCTTGCACACGCTAACCCCATCAGTAATGCCGCCACAGCTAACAAAAACCACTGCAATGCGTAAGCTCTATGGCGCTCGGGAGGTAAAACAACAGGATGATAATGAACTAAAAATGGTGAGTGTTGTTGTTGATAAATAACACCTTTTAATAACGGGCCTGGGAGGTACGCCCTTAACAGGGGCGTGTCTATTTTTTGCATTCGCATAGGCCACTGCCCTGCATCCTCCATATTTTTTCCCAACAGCAAACCTTCAGGGTTCGCGCGATAAACACCCTGCACTGATAATTCCGCAGGTATAAGTGCAACAGGCAATTCACTTCGCTGTGGCGGCGCTGCAATCCAACCTAAATTCACCAATGCTATTACGTCGCCCACAGAGTTTTCAAAATGAATTTGCTGAACTGGAATTAAAACATCGTAACCGGCGCGCCCTTTTACGGTTTGATTATCCAACAGCCATACATAAGGTTTTAACCAGCGCGCATTAAATACCATCGACACTCCATCGTTATTTATCAGACTGGATTCAGATAATGCGGTAATCTCAACTAATTCGTTCAAACCCAAAGCGCGTTGCGTTTGCCAATGCGCCAGCGTCGCCAGGCTTTGTTGTTTTTGCGCCGCACGCTGCCATTGCCAATAAGCGAGTGATAATAAAATAACAATGACCAACACATTCACCAGCACCCAATGCCATCGAATAATCCATTGGTGATTAAAGGCTATAATAACCATGGTCTTACCCCGTCATACTCACCCTGAAAAGCCAGTCAGAGGGAGATAATTATGTTTATTAAAATTGTACTTATTGTTTTATTACTGCTTGTTGTAATCAGTTTGTTCCAGGCGCTGTATATCATGCTGAAGAATGATGAAACTGCACCCAAAATGTCTAAATTCCTTGGCCGTCGTTTAATGTTTTCTGCGCTGGTTGTACTGGTAATTCTTATCCTGCTCGCTACCGGAGTGATTACGCCACATCCCCGTCCGTATTAACGACACCGACTTTGTTTATAGCACATATACAAACACGAACAGGTTTAGCCAAACCACATCGACAAAATGCCAATACCATGCGGCTGCCTGAAAACCAAAATGGCGCTCCGGGGTAAAATGCCCTTTCACAGCAATGCGTAAAAAAATAACGGTTAAAAATATTGCCCCCAATGTCACATGAAGACCGTGAAAACCAGTGAGCAAAAAGAAGGTATTACCGTATACGCCGGAATCGAGCCGTAAGCCCAACTCTTGATAGGCGTGCATATATTCGTAGCCTTGCAGACCGAGAAAACAAAAACCCAAAATGATCGTCAGCATCAAAAAGAAACCGAGTTGCGCAGGTTTTTGTTGTTCAATGCCCAAATGCGCAAATTGCAAGGTGATGGAAGACACCAACAAAATAATAGTATTCAGTAACGGAATTCCCTCCCATGGCATTGCTTGTGTCTCTACCCCGGCCGGGGTTTTGGTGAGCGGCCACAACGCTTCAAAATCAGGCCATAAAATTTCTGCCGTCATCGCATTATCACCAGCGCCATCCAACCAGGGGACAGAAATAATTCGCGCATAAAAGAGTGCACCGAAAAACGCGCAGAAAAACATTATTTCGGAAAAAATAAACCAACTCATTCCCTGACGAAATGAGCGATCCATTTGCGCGCTGTAAAGGCCACTCATGGATTCGTCAATGACATTGGAAAACCAGCCGAATAACATAATCAGTAGCAAACTGGCACCCGTCACCAGGGCCAGGACGCCCCAATGGTTGTCATTCACCCAAAACGCTGCGCCATTACCCATTAAAAATAATGCGACGGCGCCGACAATTGGCCAATGACTATGGTGGGGAACATAATAATGTTGATAACCGGCACTCATGGTATACCTCCATTCGTACACAACTGTGTTAACGACTCGCGGTTTGCCCCTGGCTCATATACAAACGATATGACAAGGTGATGGTAGAGAATTCCGCTGGCAATTCCGGATCAATATAAAATTGAACTGGCATGGCTTTTTCACCATTAGCGTCCAACGCTTGCTCGGTAAAACAAAAGCATTCTATTTTTTTAAAATAACGCGCTGCCGCACCGGGTGACACTGAAGGCACCGCACGCCCAACGGTGGCCTGCGCCGATAAATTCCGTACATTAAAATTAATGACTTTCACTGCCCCGGGGTTCAATTCAATCGAATTGATTTCCGGTGAAAAAGTCCAGGGAATAGAATCATCGCGATTGGCAATAAACTCCACTTTAATGACACGTTTATTATCAATACTGGTAGATGGCGTCGCCGCGACATTAGCTGTTTTTCCATTTAATCCCGTCAAGCGGCAAAACACGTCGTAGAGCGGGACTAATGCAAAACCAAATAAAAACATTGCCAGACAAACCAGCATCAGTTTACGCAACAATGGTTTGTGCGAAACATTTTGGTTTGTCATCAGCCCCTCCGTTTATGTTATGCAACGAATAGCACTAATTAATGATCATGTTTTATATCAGGTGGCGTTTGGAACGTATGGTATGGTGCGGGTGAAGGAATTTCCCATTCAAGGCCTTTAGCACCTTCCCACACCTGGGCAGTGGCGGGCATGCCTTTGCGACGAATACAACGAAATACCATCGCAACAAAAATAAGCTGCGATAATCCAAATAAAAATCCGCCTATGCTAATAAATGCATTCATATCCGCAAATTGCAACGCGTAATCCGGTATTCGACGCGGCATACCTGCCAACCCTACAAAATGCATGGGAAAAAAAAGCATATTGACTGAAATTAATGAACACCAAAAATGAAATTGTCCCAACCGCTCGCTATACATAACGCCGGTCCATTTGGGAATCCAGAAATACACGCCCGCAATAATGCCAAACAACGCCCCGGTCACCAGCACATAATGAAAATGCGCAACGACGAAATAAGTATCCTGGTATTGAAAATCCGCTGGAGTGATTGCCAACATTAACCCGGACAAACCACCAATCGTAAATAGCACAATAAATGCGATTGCAAACATCATCGGTGTTTCAAATGTCATTGCACCGCGCCACATAGTGGCTACCCAATTAAACACTTTTACACCCGTAGGAACTGCAATCAGCATAGTGGTGTACATAAAAAATAATTCGGCAGCGACCGGCATTCCTGTGGTAAACATGTGATGCGCCCACACAATGAAAGAAAGGAACGCAATACTCGCTGTTGCAATCACCATTGATTCATATCCGAACAACGGCTTGCGTGCGAAACACGGAATGATGCTAGAGACAATACCGAAGGCCGGTAAAATCATAATGTAGACTTCCGGATGGCCAAAGAACCAGAAAATATGCTGGAACATTACCGGGTCGCCACCGCCCGCAGCATTAAAAAAACTGGTTCCAAAATATTTATCGGTCAACACCATAGTGACCACTCCCGCCAACACCGGCATTACAGCAATTAATAAAAATGCAGTGATCAGCCAGGTCCATATAAACAGTGGCAAACGCATCCAGGTCATTCCCGGCGCACGTAAATTAAAAATAGTGACGATAATATTCATCGCCCCCATGATGGAAGAAATTCCCATCAGGTGAACCGCAAACACAAAAAATGCGGTGCTGTTGCTGGAATAGGTGGTGGAGAGCGGAGCATAAAAAGTCCATCCCGCTGCCGGTGCACCACCTTCCATAAACAAGGTCGACAACAAAATAAAAAATGCGCAGGGTAATAACCAGAAACTCCAATTATTCATGCGGGGTAATGCCATATCCGGTGCACCAATCATCAATGGCACCATCCAGTTTGCCAAACCGACAAACGCCGGCATAATTGCACCGAACACCATTATCAGGCCATGTACGGTTGTCATCTGGTTGAAGAAATGTGGATCAACAAATTGCAATCCCGGTTGAAATAATTCGGCGCGAATTACCATGGCCATGCTGCCACCGATAAACAACATCAGTAGCGAAAATAATAAATATAAAGTGCCTATATCTTTGTGATTAGTGGTGTAAAACCAGCGCGAAATACCGGAAGGTTTTTCATCGTGTGATGCATGGGTGATAACCGCGTCAGTGGTGTGCAATTGGTCTTGATTCATTATTATTCTCCTGCACTCAGGGCTGCATTTACATCGGTAACCTGGACCATATCACCGGTATCATTTCCCCAGGCATTGCGCTCGTAGGTAATCACGGCGGCCAATTCTGCGGCTGTGAGTTGCTTGCCAAACGCCTGCATTGCTGTTCCGGTTTTTCCGAATAAAACGATATGGATGTGTGCTGCCATATCTTTAGTTACCATCACACTTCCTTTTAGCGCAGGGAATGCGCCTGCTAATCCCTCACCTCCCGGTTGGTGACAAACCGCGCAACGACTCTCATACGTTTTTTGCCCAAGAGTCATGAGTTCTTCTTTACTCATCACACCGCGTGCGGCTTCCGCTGCTTTGGCTTTTTCCTGTGCATCAATTTGCGCAACAACCCAACGATCAAATTCTTCCGGTGTTTTTACATCAACCACTACCGGCATAAACCCATGGTCTTTGCCACATAGCTCAGCACATTGCCCGCGATAAACACCAGGCTTGTCAATTTTAGCCCAGGTCTCATTAATAAAACCGGGATTTGCATCTTTCTTGATTGCAAAATCCGGAACCCACCAGGAATGGATGACATCATCAGCGGTAACCAGAAAACGGATTTTTTTTCCTGTTGGTAAAACGAGTGGCTTATCCACATCGCGCAAATAGAGTTCATTTTTAGTCGCATTGTTTTCAATTTGATCTCGCGGTGTGGCGAGCAACGAATAGAATTCGATGGGATATTCCAGATATTTATAGTGCCATTTCCATTGCGATCCAGTAACCAATACGGTCATATCCGCTTTGGAAGCATCCTCCATTGCTATCAGCGTTTTACTCGCTGGAATCGCCATACCAATCAGGATAAGAACAGGAATGGCAGTCCAGATAATTTCAACTTTCAAACTGCCATGGAATTGAGCCGGTGTAGCACCTTTTGACTTTCGGTGATGGACGATGGACCAAAACATTAAGCCAAACACTATCGCGCCAATCACACAGCAAATATAAAAAATTATCATGTGCAGGTTATACACCTCGTGGCTCAACTCGGTAGCACCACGCGGCATATTGTAAAAGGAGGATGTGGATGTGTTTTCTGCAACGGCAACAGAACACCAACACAGCACTGCTGTTATTGGTCCGTTCATCTTTCTTATTGAAATACGGTTCGGCAACCAATTGTGTTTCACTACACGACTCCTTTTCTAGCGTATTGCTGTTGGGAAATCGTAATCGACGGATAAACAATGCAGCCCCGGCGTAACCGGAAATCTTTAATTGTTTATAACAACGATTTGTTAAAAGCTATTTTGAAGAAAGGATTTCAAATTAGCCCTATGAAACTACCCACGTAAGGAATCAGGCGATTAATTTTTCCAACCTATGCTGGATCACAATATGGCGCAACCTGATACAAGAATCAGCCAACTGGCTAAAGAAGAGAATGCCAGAAATACAGGACGCACCCGATAAATCCACCGGCCACCTAAATTCCAAGTCATTAAAATAATGATGCTTTATAACCCTGCGAGGAATTAAAAACGATCTTTCGCAAGTGTTTACAGCGTTTTAACTATAAACCGCAGCCTGCAAAACGCAAGTTGGGATAAATGCCGGGCAGTATCAAAACCATCTAATTAATTAAAGCTAATAAAAAAAGCCCGGCTCATGGCCGGGCTTTATAAATCAAAGAATTAGAAGCGTGCCGTTGCACCAACTTCCCAACGGCTCTCGTATTCACCGTCGACATACTCAAGGTTTACTGCAACACTCTCGGTAAAGAATTGCTGGGCGCGAATAAAATACTCGCTATAGTTTTCATCATCATCTTGCTCGTCAATCTGGCTCAGCCCGACGCCAACACTTAAATAGTGATCAAAATAGTAATCACCCGAGAGTCTCAATACACGGACCTCATCTTTTAGATCACCGTAATTTGCTTCAAGATTAAGCCATTGATCACCATTGCCTAAAGGCATTACATATTTTGCATTGATGTTCCAGTAATCAGAAATATCCACATCCTGAAAAAAATTCGACCACACTAAAAGCCCGTCAACCGGGGTTACGCCAGCTGTCGCATACCATTGGGATTTCCAATCGATAGTATCTTTCTCGGCTTCATCACCGGAACGCCACTCATCTTTTAATTTCCAATCACGGATTCCAGCGCCCACATAAAAGATGCTATCCGGGATGTAGAATTCAACTCCGGCTTCACGCTCATACTCTGTAATCTGCCGCTCTGAATGATAATTGCCGAATGAATAACTATCTTTATCGCGATCATATGCTCCCCTTACATAAACATTGCTCGCCTTTTGCAGAAAAGCAGATTCAGCCAATGGGCGATGTTGAATATCGACAGGAGCAAAATAAAAAGTGCCTTCCAATGCAGAGTTATTAATGTCTGCATTCGAATCTTCTTCATCAATCTCGGCATAGGTGGCAGAAATTTCACCTTGATAGGTTTTAGCGAAAACGGTTGGAATTGCAGCTAAACTCAGGCCAGCAACTATTACGGAAAGTAAATTTAATTTCATCACCTATCCTCTGAAATGAAAACACACATCCAGCTTGATGCGTGGCGCTATAGTAGTGATGAAAAGATGAATTACAACTAAATATTATTCTTGGTGGAAAAAATTGCGAAAGGTGAAAAAATTATTTTGTGTTCAGCTGCTGCATTTACAGGAAAAACGAGCACCGTCCTCCAACCGCATCGCGGTCAAGGTACCACCCCATACGCAGCCGGTGTCGAGCGCATATAAGTTGGGATAACTCACTTGCCCTTCGAGGGCGGCCCAATGTCCAAAAATAATTTTATCGTTGCGCGTTTTTCGTTGCAGAAATGAAAACCACGGAGCGAATCCGGAGGGTGCAGCGTCCGCACTCTCTTTGGTTTGTAGTTCGAGTTCACCTTGTGCGTTGCAAAAACGCATGCGCGTAAAATAATTAGTGATGACGCGCAGGCGTTCAATACCTGCTAATTGATCACTCCATAGGGTCGGCGTATTACCATACATTCCCGCCAAAAATGGTTGTGGATGTTCACTGCGCAAAATAGTTTCCACTTCGCGGGAACGCATCAGCGCTTCCTGTAAATCCCACTGGGGTGGAATTCCCGCATGAACCATGGCATAACCCAAAATCGGATCGTGATGCACTAATTTTTGCTGCCGGAGCCAATACACCAGATCCAGGCGATCCGGCGCCACCAACAATTGATCCAGCGTGTCACTTTTGCCTTTTTTTCGCAGCCCGTAATAAACAGCAATAAAATGCAAATCATGATTGCCCAATACAATAGTTATTGAATCACGTAATTTGTAGAGATACCGCAAGGTCGCAAGGGTATCTGGTCCGCGATTAATTAAATCGCCTGCAAGCCAAAGTCTGTCTTTTGCTGGATCAAAAGCAATTTTATTTAATAAGCATTGCAAGGGTTCAAGACACCCCTGGATATCACCAATTGCGTAGGTTGCCATTTCTTAATGCATCGCGTAAGGCGGTACTAAAGCAAACGTAGGAATCGGTGCATCAAACATAGCGCCTTCATCCGTACGCATATGGTAAGTACCTTCCATCAATCCGGTTTCGGTTTCCAAAATAACGCCGCTGGTGTAGGTATAACTTTCGCCCGGCTGTAAATGTGGCTGCTCACCAACCACCCCCATACCTTGCACTTCCTGTAACTTTTCATTGGCATCCGTAATGCGCCAATGACGACTAATCAATTGCGCAGGCATCTCGCCTTCATTGGCAATTGTGATGGTATAGGCATACACGTATTTGTGCTCTGCCGGTACAGACTGGCTTTCAATATATTGGGTTTTTACATCCACATTTATCCCGGACATATTTTATTTACCTGATATTAATTTACCTAATATTTATTGGCTTGTTATTTATTGGCTTGTTATTTATTGGCTTGCTAATTTTTGGATTACTATTTATTTACCTGAAATTAATGTATTTGCCATTAATTTAAGAGCCACTGCACGTCATTCATTATCAAGCAGATCATTTTGTAGTTTTCCGTTATACGAAATGTCGCCTAATAAATTACTCATCGCAACATACTCCGGCAAGCTGATTTCTTCCGGACGCAAACTCAAATCAACTGGCAAACTTTCCATTTGCCCGGCTGTTAATAATTGTTTCAACGAGTTGCGTAATGTTTTGCGTCGCTGCTGAAAGGAAACGTTAACCAATGTCTCCAACGTTTTCACATTATTGGCAACATATGGCAATTGCTTATGCGGAATTAAACGCACTATTGCGGAATCCACTTTGGGGGCCGGATCAAATGAACCGGGTGGTACATCAAATAAATCTTCTACCGCACAGTAATATTGCACCATGATTCCCAAACGCCCGTAAGCACTCTCTCCCGGGTTCGCCGCCATCCGTTTTACCACTTCTTTTTGCAACATAAAGTGCATGTCTTGCACTTTGTCAGCGTAGCTCAGCAAATGAAAAATCAACGGCGTGGAAATGTTATAGGGAAGATTACCGACAATACGCAGCGGGTGTTCGTTTTTAATCAACTGCACAAAATCAAATTGCAATGCATCCGCCTGGAATAGTTGGAAATTCGGATGCTTTTCAAATTTTACTTTCAACCACGGAACCAGGTCACGATCCAACTCAATGACATTAAGGTTGTTACAAGCATCGGCCAACAATTGCGTGATAGCACCCTTACCGGGGCCAATCTCTACAATTACATCTTCTTTTTTTGGATGCACCGCTCGCACTATCTCGAGAATAATCCCGTGATCTATTAAAAAATTTTGCCCGAAGCGTTTGCGCGCTTTATGCTGCGATTCATGATTCAACATTTTTTTCATGAAAAAATTCTCAAATTAATGCGCGTGCCTGGCTTGTACCATGGCGATAGCATAAGAAAGAGCGGTACGCAGGCTACCTAAATCTGCTTTGCCAGTCGCCGCCAAATCCAATGCCGTACCATGATCCACCGACGTACGAATAATGGGTAATCCCAACGTAACATTCACCGCCTGGCCAAAACCTTTGTATTTTAGAACTGGCAAGCCCTGGTCATGATACATGGCAAGCACGGCATCCGCGTTATCCAAATATTTTGGTGTGAATAAGGTATCTGCCGGCAACGGGCCAATTAAATTCATACCACGCTGGCGCAACTCATCCAGCACCGGTGCAATAGTCTCAATTTCTTCACGCCCTAAATGCCCACCCTCGCCAGCATGGGGGTTCAAACCGCACACCAGAATTCGCGGCTGTTTTATCCCGAATTGCAATTGCATATCGCGATTCAGAATTTCAATAACTTGCATTAATTCATCGTGCGTTATTGCAGCAGCAACATCCTTTAATGGCAGATGCGTCGTCGCCAACGCAACGCGCAGGCCCTCTGTAGCGAGCATCATTACCACTTTTGGTGTATCCGTTTTCTCGGCAAGATACTCGGTATGGCCACTAAAGGGGATTCCTGCATCGTTAATAACACTTTTCTGTACGGGCCCGGTTACCAGCGCTGCGAACTGATCTTTGATGCATCCGGCAATCGCCACATCCAACGTTTGCAAAATATACGGCGCATTATGCATGTTGAGCTTGCCTGGTAGTGCAGGTTCAGCCAATTCAACAGGGTACACCGCAAGTTCACCTGCTTCATTTGCACGGGGTGCGGTTTGTAAATCCACTTCACGCAATTGCAAAGGAAGCCCCAGTTGTTGCGCACGGGTTTTTAATAATTGAGGATCTGCAATCGCCACAATCTCATGCGCTTGCGCTTGTTGCGACAGGGCAATGACCAAATCTGGCCCAATGCCCGCGGGTTCACCGGGAGTCAATGCAATGCGATAACAATTTGCCATTTTCTTCTGCCCCAAAAACACAACGGCTAAAAACCGGCGTTGCCTGGCAACCCAATTTTTAGCCGTTTAAATAGAAGTTCGTTAACTAACGGCGGACTCTTACAGCTTGATTTCGACGTAAGCCTCTTCGCGAATTTGCGTCAGCCACAATTGGAATTCTTCATCAAAGCGGCGCGAACGCAATACATTCGCTGCCTGGTTACGCTTAACCTTATCGCTCATATCTTCTTTACGACGCTCAATAACTTGCAGGATATGCCAACCATATTGGCTTTTGAAGGGTCGACAAATACTTCCAACGGATGTGCTCCCCATCGCTTCTTCAAACTCGGGAACAAACATCCCGGGAGTTGACCACCCCAAATCACCCCCACTTAACATCGAACCAGTGTCTTCCGAATTTTCACGCGCGAGTTTTGCAAAATCTTCGCCTTTTTCAATACGGGCTTTTAAATCCAGCAACTTCTGGCGAGCTTGTGCATCATCCATAATCTCCGAGGTTTTTATCAGAATGTGGCGTGCGTGGGTTTGTTCAATCATTTGCGCACCGCCACCACGTTGCTCAATATTTTTCAGGATATGGAAACCTGCCCCGCTACGAAATGGTTTTGACACCTGACCTGCTGCAAGGCCTGCCATTTGGTTGCCAAATAATTCCGGCAATTGTGCCAGCTTGCGCCAACCAATATCACCGCCTTGTAGCGCCGCCTGATCATTGGAATAGCTAATTGCCATTTGTGCAAAGTCTGAACCGCCTTGCAATTTTTGATAAATATCGTTCGCTTTCTTTTCCGCTTCAGCAATCGCATCCGCATCGGCACTGCTGGACACGGCGATCAGGATGTGGCCAATGTGATAATCAGGAGAGGTCGCATACTTTCCATCGCTGGACGCAAGAAAATTATTAATATCCTGATCGGTAATTTTAATGCGGCTGTTGACTATGCCCTGCTGTAAATGGCTAATAGTAAGTTCGTTACGCAATTGTTTGCGCAGGCCCGCCAGCGTCAATCCCTGGCGTTGCAAGTCAGTTTCAAATTGTGCGAGGTTAACCTGATTTTTTTGCATGATGCGCCCGACCGCCTGATCAATTTCAGCCTCATCGACTTTAATGTCATAGCGCTCCGCCAATCCCAACTCGATACGTTCAATAATTAACTGTTCGAGAATTTGTTTATTAAGGACATCCTCGGGTGGTAATTGTTGGTATTGGCCACGCAAACGATCCAGCACCGCCTGTTTGCGATCATTTAATTCGCTTTCCAATACCACGTCCTTATCAACAATCGCAACAACGCGATCCAATGCGACGGCATTGGTTTGTGCCATGGCGAAGTGGCCACCCAGTAATAGCAAACCACTCACAAAAATGGTCAAGGCACTGCGCACTCGATAAGGCTTGTTCTGGTTCTTACTCATAACATCAATCACTGTTTTATTTTAAAGAAGCTTCACGCTCGCTGAAGCCCAACATGGCTTTATCGAGCAAGTTACTGATACGTTGGCTCAGGGTGCCAAAACCACGCAATTGCACCTCAAAGAAAACACCGCGATCATAATCGTCACTATCCAGGTTTTTCAGGAAATTGGGGCTGAAGTCAAAATCAACCCACTGGCGAGCCAACACCCGCACACGGTAGCAACAATCGGTGTATTCGAGCCCGGCGAAGGTATCCAGTTCCGCGTTGTAACTAAAATCATAATTGGTGCGGGCGATAATGGCCCATTGATTATTGATCGGCCACAAGGCGGTAACGTCCAACTGATCTAACGTTTCACCAATTTGTGGGGTCGGGTCCAATGGGCTAAGCGTAACCGGATCGCGCGTGTACCTGTACCCTACATTCAGGATGCGATACTGCTCATCCATATAGTGCAAGCTACTGTTAACGGCTTGCACTTTTTCCGTTTGATGATCATAGACAACATCGTTAGTCAACCGGAGATGATCACCAAGTTGGGCACTCACCTGCCCGGCTAAAGGTGAAGTGCTACGGATATTTGCATAAGTTTCCTTGTTAGGAAGGCTGATTTCGCGATCTTCATAGTAATGAATTTGACCAATACTCAAACGCAAACGCTCTATTCCTGAATCAGATTCCACAAACCGGCTGGTTAACCCCAGCGCAAGGTGATTGGTATCGTCGATACGATCCCCGCCTGAAAAACGTGAATCACGGAATAGCTGTTGATAGGTGAAGATCAAATCAGAAGTATCAAAATTGACGAGGCCACCGTTGGTGGTGAGATCGTAAAATTCATCCTGGTTTTCATAATCACGATATAAATAAAATGCGCGAGGCTCCAGGGTTTGAACAAAATCATTGCCGAACCACTGTTTGTCGCGCTCAAAGTACAGCCCGGTATCTAATGACCCTTGCGGTGTCACTACTCGAGGACTGCTATCAACATCGGCGCGCATATTGCCAGCTTCCAACTCATACCCCAGGGTCTTTACTCCGACGCCAGGTTTGATAAAACCGGCGGCGTATTCTTTATCCCAGGTCAGCCCATAACTGGTACGAACACGATCCCCCGTGATCAAATCGGCCTCGGTTGCTGCCTGTGCAGGGTTATCACTGAAATATCGGTTCATTGCAAAATGCGTGTATTCATTATCCAGATCCAACACCCAATCGTTAAATCGATATTCACCATCAACGTTAATGCGCGGCAATACTCTGTAGGGAAGTTGGGTATCGCTGAATAAACGAAATTCTTCTGCCTTGGCTCCCAATTGCCAATGAGAAGTGGTGTAACTGCTCGATACGAGTTGGCGAATGGACGCTTGTCGATTTAAATCCACCGCACTTCGATCAATATCACGCAGATAATCAGTATCACTAACATCCGTGTAATCAATTAACGTTGACCATGGCTCATTCCGGCCACCCGTTTGTGTCAGGTTGTATTGCCAACGATCATCCCCCTTGTAGGGATAAGCATCCGCTTCGGAAATTTCATCGTTATCAATCTGATTTTGCAGACGCTCGCTGTACCCACCGCGGTCATTGCTCAGGAAGCTCCCGCTGAGCTGGGAATCAAAATAGCGGGACATATGGCGAAATTCAGGCGAAATAATATTTCCATGATCTGACAGGTAGCGCCAGGTAAAAGTGGCGTCATAGTTCGGCGCGATATTCCAATAAAATGGCAAGGTAAACTCGCCAATTACATCCTCACTGTCCAACCCTATCGATGGGAACAGAAAACCGGTCAAACGATCAGGTCCGATAGGGAAACGAAAATAGGGGGCGTAGGCGATGGGAATATCTTTGACTTCCAATCGCATATGTTTTGCAGTGCCGTAGTGCTTATCGTTATGCAGGGTGATATTGGAACCCCTGATTAACCAGGTATTGTCACCCGGTTCGCAGCTGGTAAAGGTTCCTTGATCCAGGCTAATTATCTGGTCACCGAATTTCTCCAACTTTTCAGCACGACCACGCACCCGTGTTTCATACAAGACGAAGCGGGCCTGCTCCAACTCGGCATTACCAGTGTTAGTGTCCACATAAGCGCGTTCGGCACGCAAAAGTACGCCCGGCTCCCGCACCTGGATGTTCCCTTTCAATTCTGCTTCGCGCGTAGCTTTATCGAATGTGAATGTGTCTGCCCTGAATGAGCGCCGGCCCTGGGTCAAACGCACATCACTACGCATGATGAATTTGGTTTGCTTTTCCGCTTCTGAATAATCCGCCGTACCAAAAATATTGGCCTTTTCCGGATCCAGATTCGACTCTGCGTCGTCCCTCGGTGGAGCTATGTAGGCACCACAACAAGCGGTTGGCACCTGCTTTTTTTGTTCTTCGGTAAGTTCTTCCATCGGAATCCAATCCAGCTCGCGCAGAGCGTCATTGGGATCTGCGGGCTTCGATGCATCGCCAGCATAAACCAGGGACGAGAACAGAAAACCCGCGCATTGCGCAGCAATGCAATACGCCAGCCGAGAGGGAATGAATGAAAAATGTCGATTGTTTTTAAGTCGATTTTTGGTTGGAGCCATTAACCACGGTCTCATATGTAGCGGGCGATGCGCTCAGTCTCCATTGTTCCATCAACTGGCGCGGACAGATTACCGCCGAAAAAATTGCTGCGATTCTACTGGAATCCATCTGTACAGGGAATGAATTGCATAAAAACCCTCGCCTTGGGGAAAGTTTATTAAGTGATATAGAATTCGCCGTAATTGAACTCCCCAATCCCTCATTTGAAAAACCGGGCGCAAATGACACCTATTCCAGACCACGATCCAACCGATTATCGAAAGTTAGCACTTGCAAACTGGATAACCGCTAATACGCCTGAAAGTTGGCATCCAATAAATTTGCAAAGCTTGGGGAGCGACGCCGGCTTTCGTCGTTATTTCCGGTTTCAACAGCCATCCCATTGGTTAGGTGTAGATGCGCCGCCCGCCACCGAGGACAGCCAGCAGTTCGCCGCCATCGCCAAACTCATCACAAGTCACAAAGTGCATGCCCCGGGAATCCTGGCCTCAGATATCGCACAAGGATTCCTACTTGTTGAAGACATGGGCGACCGCCTATTGTTCCGCGAACTGGATAATACCCATGCAGATCAACTATACCGTCAAGCCATAGACACCTTGCTGCAACTTCAAACCTGCGAGGATAATCCAACCCTTATTCCCCGGTATGACCGTTCACTATTACGTCGCGAACTGGAAATATTTACAGAATGGTTTGTCGGCAAATTATTGAACTATCAAATTTCTTCCACCGAACAGGCTCTACTCAACCAACTCTTTGGTGTACTGGAAGATAACGCCCTCTCGCAACCACAATGCTTTGTTCACCGCGATTACCATTCGCGCAATTTGATCTTAAGAGCCGACGATGAGTTGGGTGTGATTGATTTCCAGGGCGCACTTTGGGGCGCTATTACCTATGATCTGGTGTCCTTGCTCAGAGATTGTTATGTGCGCTGGCCAACAGAAAAAGTAGACGAATGGGCAGGTTATTACTATCAGCAAGCACTCAATTTAAAACGCTTCCCGCAAATCAGTAAACCGGAGTTTCTATACTGGTTTGACCTCATCGGACTACAGCGTCATATAAAAGTATTGGGGATTTTCGCGCGCCTTTTTTTGCGCGATAACAAGCCCGGTTACCTGCAAGATTTACCATTGGTCATCCGCTACATAGTAGAGGTCGCCAACCAGCATCCCCTATTACACCCTTTTGCAGAATGGTTCGACCTCAAACTGCTTCCCCTTGCCACAACACAGTTCTGGTACAACGACCATCGCACAGCGGGAGATCGCAAATGAAAGCCATGATTCTCGCCGCTGGTTTGGGTAATCGAATGCGCCCGTTAACCGATCACCTTCCAAAACCCCTGCTTTGCGCCGGCGGCAAACCCTTGATCGAATATCATTTGGAGAATTTGCAGCGCTCAGGGATACGCGAGGTGATTATTAACCTTGCTTACATGGGTGAAAAAATTCGCGCGCATCTGGGCAATGGCGAGCGCTGGAACCTTCAAATTCAATACTCGCAAGAACCAGAGCCACTGGAAACAGGCGGCGCCATTCGTTGCGCACTAACGCTATTAGGTGCTGAAACTTTTTTATTGATTAATGGCGATGTCTGGTGCGATCTGGAATTCGGGAGCTTCATTACCAATAGCTTCGATACGGATCAATTAGGGCACCTACTATTAGTCCCGAATCCATCATTTCACCCATCAGGTGACTTCGCCTTAACCGATTCAGGAATATTGATTAATGGTGCCAATGAAGATCATCCCCAACGTTTTACCTTTGCGGGTGTGAGCCTCTTAAAACCGGAACTTATTTCCTGTTATCCGTATCAGCGCGAAAAATTTCCCTTGGTAGAAGCATTTCGCCACGCTATAGGAAAACAACAATTAAATGGCGAGGTTTATAACGGACATTGGAGTGATGTGGGGACGCCAGAGCGCTTGCAAGAACTTGAAAAATATTTATCTAAATAGGGCGCGACATATCGCGCCCCTAAATGCCAGTTAAACCAAAAATACCTCAATTCATTGCCAGCAATTGCATATTCCCCACCTGATCAACATGCAATACCAGTTGGATATCGTTATCAGCGGTTTCCACGATTTGGCCGTTTAGCAGCAACTCCGTTTTGATTGGATAAACGCCCTGAGGCAACCCCTCAGGCAAGGTAAATGAAAACTCATTTTTATAACGTCCGCCGGTTTTATTTTCCTCATTAACAGGCTTGGTAAAATTCTTTAATTCTTTGGTGTTGTCTTCGTTATCATAAATAACAATGCTTTCTTCAATCAGGGCTGATTTTTTACGTGTACCGGGCACGACCACAATGTCTGACTGGATAACAACTTCCTGGCCAGGAGCGACAACATTTCCTGGTAACGTTTTGGTTTCATATTCGGTAGCCACCGGCTCAGGCGGCAAATTCTGGTTACGGGCTTTGTATTCGGCCGCCACCTGCTCTTCTTTAGCGATGCGCTCGGAGCGATGGTTGATGATCATTTTAGTAATCAAGGTAACAGCAACCGCTACTGCAGCAACACGTGCAGCCGCTTTTAAACGCTCCCGATTTTTGCATCCCTGGTCGCCGCTTTTGCATTTATAAGAACGATCAAAATTGTCTTTCAGGTCTTTCAAATCAAATGCACTTACAGGCATGACAAGAGAACAGACGATAAAGGCAATCAATAACCTGGCTTTCATAATTTACTCCTTTAATGATTACTTGATGGTAAATCCAGTTTCTTTGAGTTTGCGTTGCGTTTCCTGCGCACGATTTTTCAATTTCATCGCAGGTTGAAAAGTATTATCAAGCTCTAATGCAGATTCCGCCTTCGCGATTGCACAGGAGTAGTTTTTCTTATTCATACAATTATTTGCATCTGCCATTAAACGATTGATTTTTTCCGTCAGATCACGCGATTGCTCTTGCGCAAGTGTGGCTGATTGTTTCAGCTCTATAGCTTGCGCGTTTGCCGCATCTTGTTCCAATACTTTATTGGCTGTATCAATTGCACATAGGTAATCTTTTACCAATAAGCAACCTTGGGTTTGCTCAAGCAACGCGCCAATTACCTGCTGCTTTTGCGCGGCCGATTGCTCTTGCTGCGCCCGCGCCACACTGAGCGCTTCATGGAAGCTCACCACTGAAGGGTGTTGGGCAGCAACAGCCTCAGCCTTCTGCAAAAACAGAGCTGCGCAATCCAGATCCTGTTGCTGCAAGCAAGTTTGAGCTTCACTAATCAACTCACGTACCCGCTCATCACTGGCCAGTTGCTCTTTAGCCTTTTGTGCGCTGGCCAACAACTGAATTGCAACCTCATTCATAGGATCAAGGTTAGTTGCCACCAAACTGTGCTCAATTGCGCAATCAAAATTTTGTGCTGCAAAACAACTCTGCGCCGCAGCAACTTTTTCAACGATAGTTGCCAACACTTTTTGTTGCGCCTGATGCTGGCTGTATCCAAACCACCCCGCTCCAGCAAGCGATAGCACTGCAAGGCCTATAGCACCACTGACAATCAGCGGATTACGCCTGGGAAATAATTCGTCTGCAAATTGCGAAATCGTGGCGCAACGCTCTGTTTTTACCAATGCCAACCCATGGCTTAATGCTTTCCACTCGCGTGCCGTCAGGCCCTCCAATCGTTTGGGTTGCATTTTTTGCTCATACACCTGTAATGCAGAGCGATTGTTGTAGGGATGACGCCCGGCCAGCATTTCGTAGACGACGCAGGCAAGTGCGTATACATCATCTGTAAATGCAATTGGCTCATCCTTAACCATTTCGATAGTGGCATACGCGGGCGTTAATGCACCCAACTGGCCTGCATCGAATTTATGTTTTTGAGCTTCACGATTTGCTGCACGGGCAATACCGAAATCCAGAACTTTCGCAGTACCTTCACTCGCAACAAAAATATTGCCTGGTTTGAAATCGGCGTGAATAAATTGTCGCTGATGCGCATACGCAAGTGCCGCACACAAATCCCGGGTAATATTCCATACCTGCTCTTTTGGTAATCCTTGATTGGCCGACGCTTTGATTAGCTGGTCAAGCGGCTTACCTTCAAGCAACTCCATGGTCATAAACAATGTGTCACCATCCCGATCAAAATCGTGGACAGTCACAATATTGGGGTGAGCTAGCGTATGGGACTTTGCCGTCTCCTGCTGCAAGGTAACAAAGGCATCTGGATGATCTTTAAAGTCTTGATTAAGCACTTTGATGGCAATGTAAGGATTGGGGTCTTCAGCTTCAACTTTGCGCAAATCCTTGGCTTTGTATACGGTTCCCATACCGCCATGACCAAGAACATCTTCCAAAAGAAAGCGTTTCTTTAATAGCAACCCCTTGCCGGTTTTTGATTGCTCGACCAATTCTCGAGCACGGGCGAACCCCGCTGACTGGTTATGGGAAGCGGTATACTGCGTTAGCTGGGCTGCTTTTTCCGGTCTGGTGACAGGTGCGATGCGGGTTTTTTCATCATCCGCAATGGCTTCCGCTGCTGTCGGCTCAGTCCGCAACCGGGTGTTATTGGAGTTATCGGAATCGGTCATGCCAAAATCCTCAGAATTTTCATCTGGCGTAGCGATGAATATTACCATGGCAGAGTTGTTTTATCGTGCCAGACCGCACGCGATCCGGCACAATAATTACCTTGATTTGTAACTACTGTGGGGGATGCGCCAGAACAATCGGCACCCAGCCCTAAAACAAATGAACGACCAAACCAGATTTGAGCCGCCAAATAATGATCTCTTTGGTTGACAAACAGATTCGACGCGGCATAATACCGCGTCCTCGAATCCAGGCCTTTTTTAGGTAGTTTTATCCAGAATTTATTTATAGGAGCACTAAGGTGGCAAATACACCCCAAGCCAAAAAACGCGCGCGTCAGAATGAAAAAGCTCGCAAGCACAACGCAAGCATGCGCTCTATGGGGCGTACTTACCTCAAGAAAGTGTTGGCTGCTATCGCTACTGGCGATAAAGCTGCCGCGCAAGCAGCTTATGTATCAGCAGTTGCAGTGATTGACCGTATCGCTGACAAAGGCCTGATCCACAAGAATAAAGCTGCTCGCCACAAAAGCCGCTTGAACGCCAAATTAAAGGCTTTGGCTGCTTAATAGGGTTCAAATCCCGTTAAAAAAAACCGGCAGATGCCGGTTTTTTTTAACCCGTAATTTGTGTCCAATGAAGTATTCACTAACAATCCGTTGATAAAACCATCATTTGGGGCAATTCAAGCTCTATACAGTGTGACAAAAACAGATTAAATTCGGCAGCAACTTTTGGCTGGAAGGCTATTCCAGCGCTATAACAACAAAAGCCGGATAGCAGGCAAATCCTCTCGATTGCTTATACAGGGACTCGACAATCAGCAGGCACCCAAAATCCGATAGCGCATACTAATAATGGAGATACCCTATGTTGCCGCGTGATCATTACCTGAAACAAACATTCCAGGATGCTGTAAATTTCCCCGAAGGATTTGAAAAAGGGGGGTTATCCGATGTACAAGCAAGACTGATACGCAAACACGGGGTACTGATTAACGCCCTGATGCAAGAAGAGGTTTCCGACCCCACTAGCGACGACCAACATATCCTGAAAGTTGTTGCCAACCAAAGCGCCCCCAAAAGCCCCATAGAGCAAGCCTGGGTTAAATACCTGACTATAGTGAAAACACGCCAGGCCTCGGCTCCAGCTAAAACAAAAACCAAACCAAAAGCCAAAGCCGCAGAACCCAAAATAGAAGAAACAAAACCGAAAACAGCTGAAGTAAAGCCTGCCAAAGCCACCAGGAAAACAGCCAAAACCGAAGCGAGTTGACAAGCACAGCACATTACTGAAAAATCCGCCTACCGAAGGGGAGTAGTTCCCGCTGTGGATGTCGTCATCACGAGTCTTGTTAATCATTGACTCCGGCACCGCAGGCAAATGCCTGGCATTTGTGAACGAGACCTTTGTCGCAATGACAAAGGTTTCGTGTGCCCGGTCGTTGTGTATTCATTCACGCACACATCGGAGACACAATATGCATTGCCCCAATCCTACCTGTTACGAATCTACTGAACGCCCACACTTACTCATTTCCGAGCGCTCTGGTATTGAAATTGATTACTGCCCCAAATGCCGTGGAGTCTGGTTAGATCGCGGCGAGCTGGACAAATTAATTGAGCGCGCCCAAGAAGATGCGGCACCTGCCCCGCAAGTTCAACCGGAACCCATACGCGACTATCGCCCGGAACAGGAGCAACACTCCCGTTCACAAGAGCAGCACTACAAAGAGCAACGTCATTACGATTCCCAACGCAAGCATTATGACGATGACCACAAACACCACAATTATGGTGGCCACTACGGGAAACCTTATAAAAAGAAATCCATCCTTAGCGAAATTTTTGATTTTTAATGTCTATTACACTTTGTCCGAAAACGAAAAAGGGCGTGCACTTGCACGCCCTCTTATTTAAATTGTGTTTATATTTTTTATCAGGGAATGATTACATCCAACTGATATTCGCGCCCCGCTTCAATCTTGCGCACACAATTATCCGCCAGCAGTTCTCCATCACAACGCAATTGCACCTTATCAGTCGCACCACGCTGGCGCTGGATATTCACAACAAAACGCGCATCACGAAATTCACGCACCGCTTTAGCTTCACTCCAGTGTGATGGAAGCTGCGGATTCACACGCAAGCCTTCTGTATCTCCCTGCAAACCAAAAATTCCTTCCACCAAGCAGCGATAAACCCAAGACACAGTGCCCGTATTAAACAGCTGAGATGAACGACCAGCAGTACGAGGATATTGATAATAAGCACCACGATAATAATTGGGGATATATACCGGTAATTGGCCGCGCTGCAAATAATCCGCCTCACTTGGACCAGGAATCATCTGCCGCAATAACTTATAAGCACGATCTTTTTCAGCAACAGTGAACAAACTGTAAATATAAAAAATTGCAGCGTGATTATAAACAGAACCATTTTCCGCTGAACCCGGATGCTTTTGGGTTACACGGCCCACATCATCGCGCATGGCGGTGTAAGCTGGCGCAAGCATAGCAACGCCGTAAGGAGTTTCCAATTGGGCTTCCACAGCAGCAATCATTTTTTTGCGCTGCTCTTCACTTGCCGCACCGCCAAGAATTGCCCAGCTTTGTGGATTTAAAAAGATACGACCTTCTTTATCCTTACTAATACCGAACACCACATCGTCATCGGTAATGCCGCGACCAAACCATTCGCCATCCCATAGATATTTATTTACCGCCGCATTAACTTCCTTTGCACCATCAATAAATTCCCGCTGCATATCATTGCGAGATGTTTTTGCGCAAACATCTGCCCATAAATTCAATGCATATGCAGTTGCAACAGATAACCAACCAGAAACACCTTTACCTTTGTAACCCACCATATTCATCGGGTCACACCAATCACCCTGAGCAATAAAACTCAAGCCGCGATAATCGCGCGCTTGCAACAACCAGCGCATTGCATTACTGATACGCTCAAATACACTCAGGTTTTTACCATCGTGGCCAGCAACAGACTCATTCAAAATCGCGTAATCGTTAGTTTCATCCAGATATGTTTTCAAACAAACCGGCAACCAAACACAGTGATCAGTATGCGGAATCTGATTGATATATTTCAGTTCAGCGCCCTCTACCAGCAAGATACCATCAGGCATAGCACCTGACGCCTCCTGCTGGCTCAACGCATGCAAAAATGCAGCACGCGTAACCTCGGGTTTTATGAATGTCATACCCATATTATCTTGCAGATAATTACGCGTCTGCGGATCGGTTGTCAGGCGATTTACATCGCCGTGATAAAACACCTGGCGCGGCAGCCAATTGTTCACAAAATTATTTAATTCTGAATCCGGTGTTTCAATTTGCAAACAACCGCTACCACTGGCGACATAAGCAGAATATTCAGCGCGCGCCCTGGCAAAACCTTGCTCACTTAAATAGGTGGTGCGCATTTTCAGAATTTCAGCATCATCAAATGCCGGGCCAAAAATAAAGCGATAAGCCTGTTCACCATTAACGGCCAACTCGAGGCGATACTGCATAACAGCGGCGGGAGTTTCGTAACGAGCATCACCACAAGACAATTGATCGCACTGCAGCCCGGAAGGATTGTGTAGCCCGCCCTCACCTTCGAAGATTTCCTGTTTTGTTTCCCATGCATCAGGTTTTTGCTCGTGCAGGAAAAAAGTTTTGTCTTTAAAAAATTTATTTTTAAAGTGATCCGCCACTTTTTGATAGGGAGTCACGCAGGTTGCAACAACTCCACCCAAATCCGCACGATATTCCGCTGATTGGTTCATCCAGGACATATAACCCACGGGGAAATAAGGATAAACACTAATGCGGCGTGCGCGACCAGAACGGTTAGTCACTTTCACATCCCATAGCTCAACGACATCCGCAACAGGCAACGAGAGCGTTATTTCCATTTCAATCCCAAGTGATTGTAGCGTCCAACGCAAATCACTTTTGCCAACAGAAAAAACATAATTTTCATAAGTCGCGCGCACTGGCTCATAAGGTGCAGAAAAAATCTCACCACTTTCTTCGTCCTTCACATAAAAAAAACGTCCCGGATGATGAGCATAATAAGGCTGCTCCGGTTGCATGAAAGTTTTTGCTTCCAGATTTGGCGCGTACGCGTACTTGGCAGGCTCAGGTTGCATAAATTGGGCAACTGCATAACCGCGACAAGTGGATTGAATCATCATGCGCTGGTTCCATAAAAAACCGGCAGCGCGCGGCATAGCAGTGGGCGTTAGCAATTCGTAACGATCACCATTGTGTGAAGGTTTTAACATGATAATTACCTGAAGAAAAAGGCACCGGGAAAGGGTGCCTGAGAACGTAATCCAGAGCTTGTAAAAATAATTTGAAATTTACACTTGTGCCTTGCGCGCAGCCAAATCGATTTGGATTTGTTTGAGTATTTTGTTATCGAGCGAATAAAACATCATGCAAACCACCGCAAGAACAGCAAATACCGCGGGGATAAATGACATCAACATAACAATTCCGGTTTGCGATGCCTCCGTTTGTGTCGCGTTAGCAACATACCCAAGCGATGCAAATATTATCCCCATCATTAGCGCCGCCAAGGCGTTACCTAATTTTTGCGAGAATGTAGCTGCCGCAAAAGTCATAGCAGTTGCACGGCGGCCTGTTTTCCACTCGTTATAGTCAGCAGTATCGGCATACATGGAAAATGCCAGTGGCGATTTTGGCCCCAACACAAAACCAATAGCGATTTGCAGCGCGTACATTAATTCAACCTGATCTTTGGGAATAAAATAAAATGCAAACGATAACGCCGCAGTAATACTCATCAAGATCATCATCAGAATTTTTTTATCAATATAGCGAGTCATTAAAGGAGTAAGCGATGCACCTACTGCTGCCGCTGCCATGTAAGCAGGTACAAACGTTTTAATAAGATCAGGATTGCCGACATAATATTTAAAATAATAAGCCGCTGAACTGGTACGCAAAGTGATCGTAACCATGATGATTAATGCAAGGAAAAACAACACTACCCACGGACCGTTATGCGTAAGGTCTTTAATATCCTGCACCACTGAACTCGGCTCAGGCGCTATCGGTTTTACACGCTCTTTAGTATTAAAAAATGTCCAGATAAATAAAAGACTGGCAGCAATTCCCCACACCCCCATAGTTAACTGCCACCCCAAACGCTCATCACCTTGACCCAAATATTTCACCAGATCAGGCGTCAGATAAGTCACGACTGTGCTGCCGGTGAAAGCAAAAATAAAGCGCAAACCATTTATAGTGGAACGTTCTTGCGTATCGCTGGACATGACACCAGACAACGCGTTGTACGGAATATTAATGCAGGTGTAACACACCATCATCAACAAATAAGTGCCGTATGCCCACATCAATTTTCCGTCTTCATCCAGATTGGGTGTCGTGTACGTAAGCACGCCAGCGCAGCCCAATGGCAACGCCATCCATATTAAATAAGGACGAAACTTTCCGAAACGGCTGCGAGTACGATCTGATAATGCACCAATCATTGGATCAGTAAATGCATTGATCACCTTGATGGTAAACATCATGCTGCCTGCAGCGAGCGCAGAAATACCAAATACATCGGTATAAAAAATCATTAAAAAGGTGGCGATATTGGCCCAATAAAAATTGAACCCCAAATCAGCAACACCGTAGCTGATTTTTTCACGCCAACTTAAACGGGAATCGGTCGTCAATACCGGATTTTGGTCAGTAGCCACAGCACACCTCTGAAATAATTATTATCGATAAGCAAACATCGCGAGTGACTGTTACAGACGACTGGTAGAAGCGCGCTTACGGATTTCATATCCCATATCCACTTTTTTAGATTCAATGGGTTTGTCACTGAGCACGCGGATAATCATATCGGCCGCTTTTACGCCCATTTCATAACGACCCACCGACACACTGGTCAGCGAAGGATTAACATAGGCAGCCGCTTCGATATCATTAAACCCGCAAATAGCGAGGTTTTGGGGCACACGGATATTCATGCGCTGGGCCTCAAACAACGCGCCCAATGCCAGGTCATCGTTTACACAGAAAACAGCATCCACCACACCGTTTGTGGATGCCATAAGGCTTTTAAACAACTCGCCACCTACGCCAATCGATGAAGGCTCAGGAGTGGTGACAATAAAATTTTTATCAAACTTGCCCACTTGCTCCAGGGCCAACTTATAACCCTGCATACGTTGCTGCACACGAGGATCCATACGCGCGCCGATAAAGCCAATCCGCTCATAGCCCTGACCAATTAAGTGCTTCACCACATCATAACCGGCACGACCATGCGCAAAACCTACATTCATATCAATAGGATCAGCGAGCAACTCCATCATCTGAACAATAGGGATTCGAGCTTTATTGAGGAAATTCTGGCAGGCCTTGGTTTGATCGCCGCCGGTGATAATCAACCCCTCCGGAGATTGGCTCAGCAGGGTGCGAATCATCTTTTCCTCTTCAAGAGGGGAGTAGTGAGTGTCAACCAACAGCACCTTATAGCCATTTGCCCCCATCACTTCATAAATACCCCGCAATACTTCGGTGAACACAATGTTACTAAGCGATGGAATAGCCACCCCGATAACCCGGGATTTTGATGAAGCCAGGGAGCTGGCGTGCTGGTTAGGAATATAGCCGAGTGAATCAATCGCTTTTTGAACCTGGATTCGCAAGGATTCAGACACTTTTTCTGGCTGGTTGATAACACGAGAAACTGTGATAGCACTAACACCTGAGGCATTGGCTACGTCAACCAGGGTGATTTTTTTATCCGTAAGTCTTTTTTTTGCTGTTTTCATAGGCAATGTCTGCACTTGGCTATTATTTTTTGCTACCATACCACAAGCACAATGGTTGCGCTATCATGTATACAGATTGTTCATTTGTTAGCGATTCCATTGCATCATCCAGCCTGTGCTGGATTCGTCCCTGGTGTACACGAGACTTTCCCAGATGCAGCACTCATATGCCATAACCAATCCGGATGCAGAAACCCACCTGATTATCGTCATGGGTGTCTCTGGTAGTGGAAAATCGTCAGTGGCTAAGGCCCTGGCGGATCATTATGGTTACCAGTTCCTGGATGGCGATGACTTCCATAGCCAGGAATCGCGCGACATGATGGCCAAGGGCATTCCATTGACGGATGCGCTGCGTCTGCCATGGGTTATCCGGATGCGCGATTACTTCCGCGAAGCTGCTACCACCACCCAGCACTCTACCCTCGCCTTTTCCGGCTTGAAGAGAGCCCATCGTGACGAGTTACGCAAAGCTGGCCTTAAAACGATTTTTATTTTCCTTCACAGTGATAAAGACACCATTCAAACCCGCGTCAATAAGCGTGCTGGCCACTTTATGGCTCCAAGTTTGGTAGATAGCCAATTTGATAGCCTTGAAGACCCAAGCCACGAAACTGACATCTATCGTATTGATGTGCGCGGATCACTTGAACAAGTTATTGCGCAGGCAATCCATATCGTTGACCGTGAGCTTCATCAGCAGCCAGAAGTATTACTCGCCTGAATAAACATTGATCCGCAACAAAAACAGTAAATAGAGAGATTATTGCCCAGCACTTGGCTTTCACTTCCTGTGGCGCCAAAATGTGAACTCCCTGGAATTTGCCAGCTCCAAGCAACAATAGCCAACGGAGTTTCATTAATGTCAATTCATTCCTCACTTACCTTTCTGAGTCTGATTGTTATCATGTCAACCTTAACCGCCTGTGCCGGCAAAACGCAGTACCGCAGCGCGTGCGATAAAGAAGTCGATGCAGCCTGGAGTGAGCTGTCGATTGCCAAAGCTGAAGGGTTCAGCGGTACAGTCAGTTATACCAAGGCATTTTCCCTGATCACGGCGGCTCGCGCGAAACAAACGGTAGAGAACTTCGACGGGTGCTATAACAGCGCAAAAGATGCGCGCTTCTACATCCGTGAATCGCGCAAGGGGCAGTAAATAAACAGAGCATCAAGTAAAAGGGTAATAAGCAAAAATTTTTTAAAATGCCTAACGTCAACGCTTCTTGCACTATTTATCATTGAAGCGCTAACGCAGTACGGATTTTCTTCCAATCAATATATTTAAAATTTTGCGGGGCTTCCGGCATCACCTTGTGACCGTCTTGCACCACCAAAATCCCTTCATTAAAGTCACCACCAAAATTGACGGAGCTAACCTCCAAACCATCGGTTTCTGAAACACCGTCAATATTATTTGAAGCATCCATATCAACGCGGACACGACCACGAACTTTAAACGGTGGCAAGGCATCCATAATTACAAAGGAATTGTTTCCCTGACTGGAAACCACCAAATAGGAATGTTTACGGCCATGGTAAATACCCACCCCTTCTACATCGGCAACCAAAGTATCGCCAGCAGCCAACACGAGCTCCGGAATATTTTTTTCTGTCGGCTCAGCACGAAGTGTCCAAAGCGCTTCGTCTTCCTCACCAATAAATAACCGTTGGTGTTTATCGTCCGCAACGCAACCTTCCGGTTGGCTCTTAACAAAAAAACGCCGAACCAATTTTCCTTTCCACTCTATTTGATTTTTTTTATCCAATGATGCCATTAACTCAATCTGTTGAAATTCCCCGCTTTTAGCATTGGGGATTGCATAGATTTTTGTGGCAGATTGATAGAGGCAAAAACCATAAATATCACGCAAAGCTGTTTTCACATTACCGGAAAATTCGAGTTCGCCAGTTTGCGAATGAATGACATATATAGCGAGACTATCGTCATCGCGATTAGTGGCTACAGCAATATCCATTTGCTTTTTTCCAACAGGAACACCATAGCGCACATCCACATTGTTCAACCTTCCCGTATTGAAGTTCTGGACTTGCTTACCCTTGAGATCGTAAACAAATAACCCCTGCTGTTTGTTTGTTCCAATTATCCTGCTGGCGGACGGATTTTTTTGATTAACCCATATAGCGGGGTCATCAGCAGCGTCGCCAAAACGGGCCATGGTTTCTGTCTGCAGATTCGCAGTAACCGAAACTATGGATTGCGCAGGTTTGGCAAGCACATCAATTTGCCAGGGAATCGGTACTTGAAAACTCTGCGTTGATTCATCATCAACCATGACAGCAACAATTTCATTACGGGTGGCATCAACATGGAATGACATATGATTCAGTTCCGCAACATCAGGCGTCCTTTGCATTTTTTCCAATCGATACTCATTATTTATTGCGCGGTATAACAATATATTTTTCTGATCCGGATCCAACGCTGCCACACCGCCGGGAATCACCGCAACAATTTCAACTGACTTACTCAATTGGCCAAATGGTTTTACTACATCAACCATTTTTCTTCCCGGAGCAGCTTCTACCGACGCACTGAATTGCCAAATACCAATCGACTCTTCCGCAAGAAACAACAATTCGCGCAGATCATCCACCGAGCAAGATTTACTATTTGGAGGAACCGACAAAGTACGCATTTTTTTAATCGCTGGTTTTCCACTGGCATCCACTACCAGCCAATGTTCTGCTGAACCGCGTTCGTCCAATAAAAAAATAGAAAGATTATTTGCCGGATCCAAACTCAAACACAGATTATCAATTTTAAATGATGGTACAGGCAAACGCGCAAGTTCGTGAAACTTCCTGGTGCGTTTATCCAAACTAAATAAAGCTGGTTGCTGTTCTGGTAGCAATACCGTCGCTAGCACAATTTGTGTGCTTGCATTACTGTTATCATTTTTATGATTCACTCTGCGCCAATCGAGGAGCTCCACCGGCTTTTTTAACGAAGCAAGGGAATTACCGCTTTTATCGAACCAGACTAAACCGGTACTGTTGTTTACAGCAAGATAAGTATCATCCATGCGGAACAATGCAGTTGCTTCAATGTTCAAAGCCAAAGCCTCGGAGGGTTGTTTAACCTCCGCACGTGCGGCCATTGAAATAATCCCCAGCAATATCACCCATGCTAATTTTTTCTTCATATTTTATTCTCTAGTGAATTAAGTGCACTATTTATTTTGAGTGCACCGATTTATTTCGAGTGCGCCGATTTATTTTGAGTGCACCCATTTATTTCGAGTGCGCCGATGCTTCACCACATTAATGTGAATAAATTAATTATGCCTTAAAAACTCATAAAGCTAATACCAAGCTTATAGGTTGCGCCATAGCTTTCGTACTGAGCGTTATAGCGAGGCTTATTTATGTAGGCATAATAGATTTCGTCGGTCAGGTTTAATGCTTCAAAGTGCAGCTTAATTGTGTCGGTAAGAAAATAGCGCAACGAAAAATCCAATTGCAATTGGTCATCCACGTGAGCATCAAATGCAGGATCAAGAGGTTCAAGCACCTCCAGCAAGTAACTGGATTTATAGTTTGCAGATAGTCGTATACTGATTTTATCCGCTTCGTAACCCAACATTATATTTGCCGACGTATCCGATTGGCTGGGCATGGAAATTTCACGCTCGAAAAACTCAGCCTTCTCATAACTGCCAATCGTAGCGGTGGAATCCGCAAAGGTAGCATTACCACCAACAAGCAAACCATTCCACGGTGAAGGCAATCCGGAAAATTGTCTGGAGGCTGCTAATTCGATACCCGTTATTTCAGCGGAATCGCCGTTCACAAACGTCACGGCATGACTGTATTCTTCATTTCCCGGAGTGCCCGCAATATCTGTTTGATATACAAAATTATCAATCGATTTATGAAATACAAACGCAGATAGGACACTTGCCACACCGGGATAATATTCAATTCCCACATCCAGATTGCTCGCTTCCAGCGACTTCAAGTCAGGATTACCAAATTCAGCATCAAGATCACCATCATCTTCTTCAATCAGACGACCCGGTGATAATTGCGCAAATCCAGGGCGAACAACTGAATTAGTCCATGCTGCGCGAATCTGTGTTTTTTCATTTACGCTGTAGCGAACATGAAGCGCTGGCAAAAAATAATCGTCGGTTTTATTGAAGGTCGTTGTGTTGATTTCTTCAACCGAGTCATCCCACGAAAAACCGTTTGCACCGAACTCGGCTTTTTCATAACGAACACCCGTTAAAATTCGCCACCCATCAACGTCTACACGCCCCATTAAATATGCTGCGCTGACATCTTCCGTTACTTCATAATCACCAATATTGCTTTCAACGGTATCAATGTCTATTTCTGTAATCGCGTTCTTCACACTTGCTGAATTAATGTTGGAACCAAAATTACCCAAATGATAATCCACTTGATCGGCCGAAAAACGGGTTAACGATAGATCGCCATCAAAGGCTTCTGCTGTCCAAACATTCACATCATTTTCTTTCGTCCGCTCAGTACGCTTTATACCGAACTTCAGTTGGCCAGTATTGTTGCCTATTTGGAAATCACGCGTAAAGTCCAGATTAAATGCATTGCTTTCATCATTAGTATTTGTGCTACCTAACTCAACTTCATCCAATGCATAACTATCAGATTGATAAAACGCAGTGGGCGCATTTATGCGGATTTTCTTATTATCAATAAACGCAATTTCAAATACTTCATCCTCAATAACATCACCATCTAATGCAAACACAGCTGCGGCGATATTCTGCGGCTCGTCCTCACTGGATTTACTGTGCGCCAAACGATAATCCACCGCCCAGTGGTTAAAGCGCGTTTGTCCACCAACAGAGGTTGAAAATATTTCCTGGGTTTCTTTACGATCCTTTAATTCACGTTGAACTTCAGCATTACCCACTTCTCCTTCATTCACTGCGCCTTGAAATTCAATGACATTGGCGAGACGAATTTCCGAATCCGAATACTCACTGTAAAGATTACGCCAATAAAGGTCCGTATTAGCTGTGGGTTTGTAATCCAGGTTCAGCGTAAGGCCAGAGCGCTCACGGGTAATTTGGTAGTCGCGTTGTTGAAACTCTTTCACACGAGCGCTTTCATCGAAATTCCATTCGCCACCCGTTTCAACATTGTCAGAACCGAACTTGCGTTTGAATGAGCTCATTCCCAATGCAAGCCCGAAATTATTTTCATTATTTCCGAGGCTGAATTGTTTGCTGGCAGTTGCTGCAAATTTCGGACTGGTTTGTTCCGTATTTTTGTCGTAGCTGCCCTCAGTCATCACTTGCCAGAAAGCACCATCACGGTCGAACGCCGATAAGCTCTGCACCTCAATATTGCCGCCTAATGAATTGGCGTCCATATCCGGTGTCAGCGTTTTGGTAACAATTAAATTTTCCAACAAATCGGAGGGGATAACATCCAATGCTACCGCGCGGCGATCTGCATCGGGCCCGGGCACGCCCACACCATTAATCGTAACCGCATTAAAATCCGGGCCCATACCACGCACTCGCACATAACGTCCCTCACCTTGATCGCGTTCAATCGACAAGCCCGGCAAACGCTGCAATGCTTCGGATACATTGGTATCCGGAAACTGGCCAATTGCATCAGCAGAAACTGCGGTAATAATATTTTCTGCGCTGCGCTGTTTATTTAACGCTTTGTTCATACCGGCCGCCTGGCCAATCACAATGACGTTTTCAACAAGGCCGGACACACCTACTAATTTAAACCGGGCTTTTGCAATCTTCTTATCCATAACAGTGATGTGTTGTTTAACAGAATCTGCACCGATATAACTGGTTTCAAGCGTGTAATCGCCGGCAGGCACATCAAGAAAAATAAAACGTCCATCTCGCTGGCTAACAGCTTCGCGATGTAATTCTGCAATGCGTATTTTTACTCCTTGCAACGCAACATCATAGTCAGCCGCCTTTACAGTGCCTTCAATGCGCCCATCAGCCAATGTATTCATGCCTGCCATAGCAATAGTTAGCGCCAATGTGTTTTTTATCCAGCGATGTGATGTGCGCTGTTTCGATTGAATGAATAGATCCACCATGCTCCCCTTTATCATCATAAATAATTGCGTTTTTACGCATTACAGAATTGTGGGAGCAAAACTATGTGCCATTGATGACACTCCGGTGACATGAATCATCATCCCTATAAATAAGCATTGAGCTGAAATGCCTCTGCTGGCAACAAGGCATTTCAGCTCAATGCTTCTTTATGTCATTTTTTTCCTATTCATAAAACCGTCATATTTTATTGTTAAGGCTGCACGACCTCATTTCATCATCACATTTACTGGATGTTCAAACGCGATGCTTACACTTCATCGATGGAAATTATTAATCCTTACACTTGTCGCCAACACAATTCTTTGCATCAATCTTGCGCTCGGTGACATGAAATCCTGGAACGACATTCGTTGGCTTGATGTCATCAGCGAAGGAAGTACTGCACTGCTTGCGCTTGTTTGGCTGCTATTGATTTTGCGCAGCCGCCTGAAAGGAAGGGTCACCCATTGGTTGAGTGCAGGACTTAGCTGTATTTTTCTGGCCGGCTTTCAGGATTGGCTGGACGAGTTTGTTGCCTTCGCTGAAACAGCGGTTTTGGATCACTGGATTGAATCAGGCTTGATGCCCATTGGTTTGGGTTTGTTGACATTGGGTATTTATCATTGGCATCAAGAGCAATTGGCGATAAATGAACAATTGCGTAAGCGCGAACGATTATTTCGCGAACATCGCGACCTCGATTTTGTTACACAGCTTCAAGGGGCAAACTATTTACGGAAAATATTGCAACAGGAACTTATTCGCCACCAAGCCAGCCAATCTAGCCTGGCATTAATTCTGATAGATGTAGATTTTTTTGACGCGATAAATCGACGCTATAGTCGCGACGACGGTGATCGTTTATTACAGGCTATTGGTGAATTAATCCTGTTAAATATTCGACGTAACGATTTGTTATGCCGCTATGCAGGTGATCGCTACGCGGTAGTGTTGCCCAATACCGGCTACGGCAATGCAGAAAAGATTGCTATGGAAATCAGCCAGGCCATTCGCCATTTGGCATTCAAAACTTATAGCCAGCATGAGTCTGTTTTTCACAGTGCGAGCTGGGGAATTTCTATTAGCAACCCGGACAATCGTAACGCAATGTCAGCTGATGAGATCATCCAATCTGCAACTCGTTCATTATTACGCGCAAAAGAAAAGCGTCAATCATCGTTAGGCCAGGCTGCATAAATGGAAACCGTTTATTATCAACCGCATCCTTATCGGGAATTGGATACAGCATTTATTCCCGCACAGGGATGGCCAAAAACACTTATCGATCTTGCATTGGCACGAGGTCTTCCTGAGCACAAACTATTGCGGAATACCGGCATTTTTTACGCCGACGTCGTGCACAAAAAATTACTGCTTACTGCTTTGCAATTATTTCGCCTGATTGAAAATCTATTGAAATATCCGCAGGCATATGAACTGGCGTTTTTGACTGGCGGCCATTTTTTTACGTCCCAGTATCCGGCTAGTATCGACATTGCATTAAACAATGCAGAAAACGCTCAATGCTTTTTGGATGTATGTATTGCCTACTCAGATTATTTATCACCATTACTTGGAATGCATTTGCATTTTGAAAGTGACCGACTGGTAATTTACTGGCATGATAATTTCGGCGCTGCCAATGTAATGCCATTTTTACTGGCCATGACACATTCCGCTGTACGACACTTTACTCGTTGGCGCTCGGGTAATTTATTGCAGTGGAGTTATTATTTTAACCATGACAAGCCAGCACAGATTGAGCAATACCAGGTACATTTGGGCGAACGCACTTGCTTTAATTCTCACACGGCAGCATTAGCGATTCCGCGTGCGGAATTACATATGCCCTGGTCCAAACCACAACCGTTCACGGCGGACTACAATAACGCGATAGCTATCAGCCCGCGCGGATTTTTGCACGAGGTATATTTTTACTTACAGTCCAACTTGCAATACCAACCAAATCTGCAGTTGTGCGCAGAAGCGTTTGGAATGAGCCCTGCAAGCCTCAAGCGAAAATTGCACAAACATCGCAGCAGCTTTCAGCAGCAACTCGATTTAGTACGAAAACATAGGGTGTTCCATTTATTAAGCGACGCCGGCATCACGCAAGAAAAAATTGCGCAGCAATTGCACTTTTATGACGCAGCCAACTTACGCCGGGCTTTTAAACGCTGGACGGGACAATTACCCGGCAAGCTTTGACGACAAACTTATAACCGGGCTTTCCATCTTGCTGGCATGACTCTATAGTCCTCACCAATCCCATTTATTTTTCCCGGCTGCTTATTGAAGAGGATTTATTTTATGCAAACCGTTTTAATCACTGGTGCAAATCGCGGTATTGGTCTCGCTCTTTGTAAAGCGTACCTCGCACAACAATGGCAAGTCATCGCTGTGTGCCGCACTGCTACGCCAGAATTGACCGGAACAGGCGCGCGCGTTATTGCAGGTGTTGATGTGACCGATCCGGCGGCATTAAATCGTCTTGCCGATACACTCACCGGCAAAAAACTGGATTTGCTGATTAATAACGCCGGTATTTTGCAGCGGGAGGCACTTGGCAATCTGGATTACAACAGCATAGAACAGCAATTCAAAGTAAACGCTATTGCCCCTGTCCGGGTCACCGAGGCATTGTTGGGTAATTTACAATACGGATCAAAGGTCGCATTTATTACCAGCCGCATGGGTTCAATCGCTGATAATAGTTCCGGCAGTTATTACGGTTATCGGATGTCCAAGGCAGCACTGAATGCAGCGGCTATGTCCTTAACCCGCGATTTGCACCCCAAAGGAATTGCTGTGGCAATTTTGCATCCCGGTTATGTACAAACTGCAATGGTCAATTTTGGTGGCGATATTTCTGCCGATGAATCTGCCCAACGCCTTAGCCAGCGCATTGAACAACTCAACCTGGACAATACCGGCACATTCTGGCATTCCAATGGCGAAATATTGCCTTGGTAATCGATTCTTCATCGGCAACCCTTCGCATTTTTTCCCCTTAACCGGCGCGCGGCTCACCTTCCCGGTCGCGCATGGGCTACACTGACCGGACTTCCGATTCACTCATTCTGTCCATCTAAAAAACTCCTGAAAATAAGGATCAGCCATGCAAAAACTTCGCTGGGGCGTGCTGAGCACGGCCAAAATCGGTCGCGAAAAAGTTATTCCTGCACTACAAGCTTCACAACACAATGAAGTCATCGCCATTTGTTCCCGCAATGAGCAACATGCACGCGACGTGGCCGATAAATTGCACATCCCACATGCCTATGGCCATTACCATGAACTACTGTCAGATCCGAACGTAGATGCAATTTATAACCCCCTGCCAAATCACCTTCATGTGGAATGGTCAATTAAAGCGCTGGAGGCTGGCAAGCACGTGCTCTGCGAAAAGCCACTGGGTATGCACACACTGGACGCACAACGATTAGTGGACGCCGCTAAAGCGCATCCGCATCTGAAAGTGATGGAAGCATTTATGTATCGCTTCCATCCGCAGTGGCAGCTGGCAAAAAAATTAATTGCTGACGGACGAATTGGGAAATTGCGTACGGTTCATTCCAACTTTTCCTATAACAATCGCGAGACGGATAACATCCGCAATAAAATTGAAATGGGAGGCGGGGCATTACTGGATATCGGTTGCTATTCCGTTTCATTGTCGCGCTGGTTATTTGATGCCGAGCCGGATCAGGTATTGGGACATATCACGCCCATGGCAGGTGAAGAGGTGGATTGCTTGACATCCGGGATTCTGGAATTCAGGGATGGCACAGCAACGTTTACAGCTGCAACCAAGTTGGAACCCCAACAATTTGTAGAAGCCTGTGGTGAAGAAGGTAGTCTGTTTTTGGGGCGTCCGTTTTACAACGACAGCGGTGTAGCAGTGCAAACCATTCGCATACGCAACAATCGCATCGTAGAAGAAATTGAAGTACCGGAAGCAAACCATTACGGTGCAATGGGCGATGCGTTTGCACAAAGTGTTTTTGGAAATACACCGGTACCAACACCGCTGGATGATGCGATTGCCAATATGCGCGTAATCGATGCAATTTTTGAAAGTGCCGCAGAAGGCCAGTGGATAAGTCTGTAACGTCATTGCTGTAGTGGAGAGTACGTGTGTCAGTTTTTTTAGTTCGTTGGGCAACATTATTTTCCGTGGTATTCCTATTCCTGGTGCTTTGTACTGGTACCAGTGCGGTAGCAGAAACAGAAAAAATAAAAGCCAAGAGAATTGCCCCTGGCCTGAAAACATTGATGCGCGGATTCAAGCCAGATGACAACGTCGAAGCCCAGGTGTTACTGCGTAAAACCCGAGTAGAAATTGACGAGCAACTCATGAGCTACGCCACGTCTTACGTGGCGGTTTACATTAACAGCGATGCAGCTGTGCGCGATTACAGCCAGATCAGCGTGAGCTTCAACAGTTTCTATGAAGACATCCAACTTGAATTTGCTCATGTCCGAACGCCCGACGGCAAACTCGACAGCATTCAGGCGGATGCTACGCAAATCCAAAGCCCGACCGACGAAAATTTTTATCACGACCGCAAGGAATTATTATTTTCATTGCCCAATGTGCGCAAAGGTTCCGTTATTGAATTTCAATATCGTTACACCGATACAAAAAAAATGGTTCCCGACCAGTGGTTCGATAGTTTTAGTTTTCATTGGTGGGAAGATCGCGCTGCAGGTCAAGGCAGTCGCGCAGATGCCATTACATCTAGCGAGTTGATTATCAGCGCACCGGCACGTATTCATTTATTCAGTAGCAATACCAGCGGTTATTCCATCAATCAACAACGCAAAGAAAAAAATAACCGGCAAACCATCACCTGGACAGGAAAAAACCTCGCTGCCATTGAGTTGCAAAGTGACATGCCGCGTGAACATGACTATGCACCTTATTTGCGTGTTGCCACTACCAATAAATGGAATGACATTGCACTGTGGGCCAACAACTTGATTGAGCCGCATATGTTGACCGATGCTGCCATTACCCAAATTATCAATGATATTAAAAAGACTGCCTTAACCCCGGAAGCCAAAGTCAAGGCGGTTTACCAAACTATTCAGGATCGGATTCGCTACGTTTTTGCCCACGTAGGCCGGGGCGGTTATGAACCCCATGACACTACGGATATTTTGAAAAACGGTTATGGGGATTGCAAAGATCAAACGGTGTTGGCCGTGAAACTATTGCGCGATTTGGGAATTAAAGCTGACCCGGCACTGATAGTGACTCGCGGACGCGGCATTCCGGATATGGAAATTCCCGGCATTAGTTTTGACCATATGATTGTGCACATCCCCGCGCAAAATGGTTTGCAGGAAATATGGATGGATACTACCGGTGAAACCAGCTTATACCCTGGTTTTTCTGTGGGTATAGAGGGCCAACCCGCATTGGTGGTCAATGATTCCAGTAATCAAATTAGTGTGTTGCCATCACTCCCTGCGGATAAACATTTTGCAAACCTTGAGCTGGTGTTTGATAAATTTGACGGCCGCAATGCACAAGCAAGTTTCAAAATTACCTTTGGCGGCTTATACGAACAACGTTTGCGTAGCATGTGGCAATACTCCCATGAGCGGGACAAATATTTTCGTGAGTTGATCGGACAGATTTACAACTCCGCCGAGGTAATCGAACTAACAACCAGCAATGCCGATAATTTATGGCAACCTTTTACGATTAACGGCCGCTTTGCATTTACCAATGTTTGGGGTGGAAATCAGGAACCGATTAATTACGCATTCAGTGTTACGCAACTCATCAATCTCTTTGCCGATTTACGTAATTTGCACAAACCCGCTGATCGCAAACAACCTTATGTAAATGATCCTGGCTACAGCCTGCATGCACGAGTGGTATTTAATAGCCCCACGCCCAAACACCAGCTGCTCGTTAAAACCCGAGGGGTAAACCTGGATAATCCCTATTACAAATTGGTGCAAACCGGAAAACAGGAACCGCAGCGCTACATTGTCGAACAAACATTGACGATTAAAGCGAACCGTATTGATAAAAACCACTACGCTGATTTTTATCAAAAGACAGAAGAGTTGCTGGACACCGCTGATTGGACACTCGCCTACGAATATGATGTAGCTGCCGCTAATATCGCAGCTCTGGAAAATGGCAAAAAAGATATCGCCAGTTTGATTTCACTCAGCAGATTACACATTAAAAGCGGTGATTACCAAAAGGCATTGGAAACCGCACAAAGTGCGGTGAAAAGTGCTCCCAAAAATGCGGAGGCACATTATCAATTAGGTTTGGCGCTGGGTTACAACCACCTGTTTAAAGAGTCCGATACTGCATTTAAAAAAGCGGAAGCTTTGGGCTATAAGCTGTAGGAGATCCCATGTTGCTGTGCACTCCACAAATTCCCACATCAATCAAGCGATCATTGTGTGCTTTTACGCTCTTTGTAATGGGCGCATTGTTCACGGCCTGTACGCAACAACCGATTAAAACTGATTTAACAACCAATGAGACGACTGAAGCCCGCCGCGAAAATTCTGCATTGATCATCGACCTTGAGCGACAATTAAAAGAAGACCCAAACAATGCGGAATTACACTACAAGCTCGGACATGCCTATACAGCGGAAGCGGACAAAAGCCAATCACCTGCCGACAAAAAGCTGGCAATAAAAGCGTTTCGCAAAGTATTGGAGCTTGTCCCAGGTAATGAAGTGACCCTCAGTGCACTCTACAATATTTATTATGATGATGTGGTTAAAGGCAATAACAACGCATTTGCAAAAGCCAAAGCAATATTCAACCAATTGTCACCACAAACGCGGCATCATTTGAACCCGCCATCGCTTGCGATTTTTTTGCAGCGCTACATTGCACAAAAAGATGCTCAGGAAAAAAATCCTAACGAGCTACTTAATGCCCTGCTTGCCGCTACGCGCGAAAGCCCCGACAGCGATAAAGCCTACGTGCAACTTGCAAAAATGTATCGCAGCCAGGGACTTTATCCACTTGCGTTAGCCACACTGAAACAAGGTGAAGAGAATAACGTTAAATCACGTGAATTATTCCAGGCACTTGCAGAAACTTACGAAGAACGTGCAGAGGCAAGCGGCTGCGCTTATGACAAAAGTGATACGCTCTACAGTGCAATTACTTACTATCAAAAAGCGATTCCATTCGGCGCAGACCAACCGGAGCTGCATTACCAATTAGCGCAAACCTACATTGACAACAATCGTTATCAATTGGCATTGAATGAAATTGACATCGTATTACAGCTCGCCCCTACTGCAGAAAATTATGCATGGGCAGCGCAATCTTATTCAATGCTTGGAAAAGAGCAAAAGGCTTTTTCATTATTGGACAAAGCCCGACAACAAGGCCTTGCAGAAAGTGATACGGCTTTTCATGAAATTTATATGAACGCCGGTAACTGGATGCAAGCAGCATTAAGTTTTACCGGATATTTGCAAGCTCAACAGGAAATCAGCATTTATGACGCCATCAAAGCCGATATAATTCGCGACCAGACCGAATGGGATTTCACTAACGTTACTCGCGGGAAAAAGTTGTCTGTCCGCAATGAATGGGAAGGTGCTGTTTACGCCTACTGGACAAACAAAATAAATCGTCAGCAATTTGAAAAAAACGCGAGCAATCGCTGCGAACTCACTGAATATTATTTTTATTCCGGTTATCGCGATTATCGCGCGGGCAATACCTCGGCTGCCAGGCAGCATTTCAAAGCCGCATTACAACAAAACACTTATCGATTTATCGAGCGGCCACTGGCAAGCCATTTTATGGAGAGAGATTAATCCACTACTTATGCAGGTGAAACATGCAATCATCAACCAACCAATCCTCAAAACCGCGCATTGTTGTTGTCGGCGGCGGTGCTGGCGGGCTTGAGCTCGCGACTAAACTGGGCGACAAGCTCGGGCGCAAAAACAAAGCGGAAGTCACGCTTATTGATCGCAACACCACACATTTATGGAAACCGCTGCTGCATGAAATTGCCGTGGGCACTATGGATGAAGATGTGGATGCGGTGAGTTATCGCGGTCATGCCAATGCTCACCATTTTTTCTTTCGTGTTGGCAGCATGATTGATATCGACCGCGATAAGCGGGAGGTTGTACTTGCCCCAATGTATGATGACGAAGGCGTTGAGTTTTTACCGTCTACACGAATTCCCTATGATTACCTGGTTATTGCGCTTGGCTCCATATCCAACGATTTCAATACAGCGGGTGTAAAAGAAAACTGTCTGTTTCTGGACAGCCCGAGCCAGGCCCATAAATTTCACAATAAATTATTAAATAAATTTTTGCATATCCAACGCGTGTCCGGTTCCAATGAACATGTGCGCATTGCAATTGTCGGTGCAGGTGCAACAGGTGTGGAATTGTCGGCAGAGCTGCATCATGCTGTGCATGAAATTCACAATTACGGATTCGATGCGGTATCCAATGATCATCTGCATGTGACGCTGGTTGAAGCTGGTTCACGTATTTTACCGGCGCTGCCGGAACGTATTTCCGGTTCTGCTCACAGCGAATTGGTAAAGATTGGTGTGGATGTCAAACTCAACACCATGATCACATCCGCATCAAAAGAAGGCTTGCACACTAAAGATGACCAATTAATTAGCGCCGATATTATGGTCTGGGCCGCCGGAATAAAAGTGCCTGATTTCATGGCAAACATCGCCGGGCTTGAAACCAACCGCATCAATCAATTACACGTGAATGAGTTTTTACAAACTACGCGTGACCCGAATATTTTTGCTATCGGTGACTGTGCACAATTCACCAACCCGGATGGATCAAGGGTTCCCCCACGAGCTCAATCTGCACACCAAATGGCAAGCACTTGTTATAAAAATATTGTTGCAACACTAAACAACAGCCCGATGCATGTTTACAAATATACTGACCACGGTTCGCTAATTTCGTTGGCCAGTTATTCAACCGTGGGAAACCTAATGGGTAACCTGAGCAAAGGCAGTATGTTTATTGAAGGTCGTCTTGCACGCATGGTTTATATTTCTTTATACCGCATGCACCAAATCGCCATTCACGGATTGATCCGCACCGGATTAATTATGTTGGGAGGAAGATTAAACCGCTGGTTGAGACCGCGATTGAAGTTGCATTAATTTACCAAACAACCCGCATCACATTAACCTGCCGCCCCGCCAAGCGGGTGCGGCGGATAATTTCCCAGCCGCGTTTTTGATAGTAGCCGGTGTAATCCGTTGCAGATAACCATAACTCCGATAAGCCCAAATCGTGAGCGTAATTTTTCGCAGCATCAATGAGCGCGCAACCAATACCTTTATCGCGCTGCGTTTCCACCACAAATAAATTACTCAACCACACCGGTGATTCACTGGCTACTTTGGGCATGCGTTCACTGCTGCGGTAGGTGTAATTCACCAAGCTGACGCAGCCAACCAGTTCGCCGCGCTGCAAAATGATTAACGTTTTAGGAATGAGATTCTCTTTAACGTGCAATACCAAACGCTGCTGGCGCAATGCGAGTGTCGATTTCAGCCCCTGACGCTCACATTCCTGATGATGCCAATAAGCAACTTGCGCAAAAAACTCTGGATGATTCTCCAATAATGCAATGTGTAACTCGGGAGATTTTTTTATCGCGGGTAATTTCACAATAACAACTTAATTCGTCAATGAATGATGGATTCACTCTAGTTCATCTTCCTGAACCGGGAATAAAAAACTCCCGACCGGCGGGAGTTTTTTCGGGCGCTGACTCACTAAAATCAATCAGGCTTTTTTGGCTTCGCCAAACCATTTCACGTCTTCTCCATGCGCTTGTTTATCCGCATGATAAGACGATCTTACTAATGGACCACAAGCGGCGTGTTTAAATCCCATTTCTTCCGCAAGTTTGGTGTACTCTTCAAATTCATCCGGATGCACATAACGTTGCACAGGTAAGTGATCTTTGGATGGTTGCAAATATTGGCCAATGGTGAGCATATCGATATCGTGCTCGCGCATGTGTTTCATCACTTCGATAATTTCTTCTTTGGTTTCGCCGAGGCCCACCATCAAACCGGATTTGGTCAGCACATCAGGGCGACGCGCTTTGTATTGTTTGAGCAATTGCAACGACCACTCGTAATTTGCGCCGGGGCGCGCCTGGCGATACAAACGCGAGACGGTTTCCATATTGTGATTGAACACATCAGGGGCTTCCTGCTCGAGGATATCCAAAGCGATTTCCATACGACCACGGAAGTCAGGCACCAATACTTCTACTTGCAATTTGGGGCTGTGCGCACGTGCTTCACGAATACAATCGGCAAAATGCTGGGCGCCGCCATCGCGCAGGTCATCGCGATCCACCGAAGTGATTACCACGTATTTCAGACGCATTTCGGCAATGGCTTCAGCCAGTTTGCGCGGCTCGTCCACATCCAACGGGTTAGGCTTGCCATGGCCAACATCGCAGAAGGGACAGCGACGAGTGCAGATGTCCCCCATGATCATAAAGGTCGCAGTGCCACCGCTGAAGCATTCCCCCAGATTGGGGCAGTTGGCTTCTTCACATACGGAGGACAGTTTGTTTTTACGCAGAATGGATTTAATACGCTCCACTTCAGGTGAAGCGGGGATGCGAACACGAATCCAGTCCGGTTTGCGTTGCAGATCATCCCGATCTGAAGCAATTACTTTTACCGGAATACGCTCGACCTTGTCAGCATCGCGCAATTTTTCGCCCTGCTTATAGCGCTCGGTACGCTTTACCGGTTGGAGTTCGGGAACAAACGTGGATACGGGGGGAAGATCTGACATAGGAAGCTCGCGGCGTTAATCTACGGCGCGCATTGTACAGGTTTCGTAACCCAATTTCCGCGCAAATTCGGTAACAAGTTGCTGTTGAACCTGCACCAATTCGGGACACTCAGGTACAAGGTCGCGGATCTGGGTCATGGCCAAACCCTGATATCCACAGGGGTTAATACGCTGGAAAGGTGTCAGATCCATATCCACATTCAGGGCCAGACCGTGAAAGCTACAGCCACGACGTACGCGCAAACCGAGCGAAGCGATTTTATCGCCATTTACATACACACCCGGCGCATCAGGTTTTGCCGAAGAATCGATTCCATAATGGGCAAGGGTTGCAACTATGGTCTGCTCAATGCGCGTCACCAGCTCACGCACACCAATGTTGAGCCGGCGCAAATCCAATAATGGATAAGCCACCAACTGACCGGGGCCGTGATACGTCACCTGGCCGCCCCGATCTGTTTGCACGACGGGAATATCACCGGGGAATAGCAGGTGCTCCGCCTTGCCCGCTTGCCCTTGGGTAAATACCGGCGGATGCTCCACCAACCAAAGCTGATCGACAGTATCCGGAGTGCGCTGATTGGTGAACTCGCTCATCGCCTGCCAGACGCTCGCGTAGTCGCGTTGGCCGAGACGGACAACCTCTAATGCCAGGCTCGCCAATTCACAACACCATCTTGACGATACGGTTTGAGCGCAAGTCATCATGAATAGCGCTGAGCTGCTCGACCCCGGTTGCGGTAATCCAGACAGTCAGTGAGCGGAAATTACCTTTACCGCTTTCTTTAACAGTAATGCGTGTCTGATCAAAACCAGGGGCATGGCGCTCCATAATCTCCACCACATGGGTATGTAACTCTGGCACCGCATCACCCATCACTTTGATGGGGTAGTTTTCGCAGGGGAATTCGATTTTTGGGGGTTGTTGCTGGGACATGGATTCATACCTCTAAGGGAGTCGTAATTATACGTACCGGGATTGAGGACTGAAACCTATGCGGCAGGAAACAACTGGTATCAATGAAAAGGGTTGCGAGCAGAACAGTAGTGAGGAAATATCCTCACTACTGTTAATAACTTAAAATGCGTTAGGTTTGCTGATAATTACTTTACTACCGGACCAAGGATCGAGCGCATAAAGTACTTCAGGGAAATCATCAATCACATACAACACCTCGCGCACCTCATCATAAGCGAAGGTTTCCATCGAGGAGATTCCGCTCGTAATATCGCTGGCCTCGCCGCTGGAGACACTAACCGCGACTAAACTTCCAAACTCATTGTTGAAGAAAATCAAATCATTTTCAGTATCAACTGCCATATTTTGAATGCCGTTGGTCATCAATCCCGGGATAGATGAAGCCTTCATTCCGTTCACAACCAGGCCCGTCGTAACAGGTTGAACTTTCAAATCAAGATCAAAGACATATACATATGTATCACTCACAACTTCATAAGCATTTGCAACAAATAAGCGATCTTTATCTGCATTATCTTTCGATAAAAGCTTGGGTGCGTTTATGTCATACGGTGTCGTGCTGACATCCGCAATCACTGTACGATCACCGTTGCCCACATTTACACTCACAATTGAATTATTTGCGTTATCGGCCACGAACAACTCACCTGACTCGCCCATTACCATTCCCCAAGGCAAGCCCAACTTGGTTCCCCCACCAAAAGACGCATCAGACACTATCTGACGATTTCCAGATGCAGTGTCAATTCCCAATATCTGCCCATTACCGTAGGAGCCATTTTGCATTTTCTCAGCCGAGGATAAGTAAACCTGTTTAGTGCCTTCATCAACCATCATAGAGGCCATTAACAGCGGACTAACCCCCTGCGCTGCATTATTTAAATCTGACACCGTAGCACTGCGATTGCCATTTTTTAAATCAACAGACATGAGCTTCGCGGAGGTAGCGTTAAGGGTCACAATCCACAATTTATTAGTGGATGAATCAACGTCAATACCGACAATATCATCCCAACTCTGGCCAGTGCCTACCGACACCTTGGTAGAGGTTTGCAACTGTGAATGCACCACAGCCTTGCGCCCTTCACTATCCGTAGCCTCAACTGCAATCGCAATTTGTGCTACTCCAACAGGAAGGGAAACACCATCGATACGCCACTCGCCATTCTCACTTACCTCAACGGCGGCTGGTCCGTTTCCGACATCCACTGTTAATGAGGTAATACCCGCACCACCTTTGGCCGCAACTACACCGAACAGTGACAAGGTACTTTCCGTATAAATACCTGCCGCAGGGGGGAAATGCATTGCCAGGTTGGGTGCATCGCCCGGTTTAACAACCACTTGAACCGCATCATCAGACTTTTTACCTTCGTTATCTTCGACAGTGAGCTTGAACTCCAATGTCGTTGCTTCAGTAACTTGCGGTGCTACGAATGAGGGTTGGGCAGCCTGGGTATCATCCAGTACAACAGTTTCACCGGAAATTTGCTCCCACAGGTATTTGGCAATGCTGCCATCTGCATCATTAGATAGGGATGCATTCAACTTAACGGTATCACCAGACAATGAATCAATGTCATCACCCGCGTTGGCGGTAGGCGCCTTGTTTACCCGATTCACCGTAATGGTGACAGTGTCCTCTGCACTCAAGCCGCCAGCATTTGTAAGGGTTAACTTGAAGGTTATCTTTATTGAAGCGGCCCCATTAGTAGAAGGCGCAATGAAATAAATTTTTCCATCGTTGAAACCGCTGGATGAAATCTGAATATCCGGACCTTCGGTTTTGGCCCATACCAAGTGCACGATGTGCTCTTTGGTTTCTGAACTACCTTTGATCTCCAAGCCTTGTGCATTAAGGTTAGCCGAGGTGTTATTGGCAACCAACGCTTTTGGGTCAAGATCCACGCGCTGACCCGTATTAACAGTGATATCGGCACCCGCATTTACTACGGGTTTGCTCACCGTCGGCGGTGGATTTTCTCCACTTTTACTTCCACCACCACCGCCTCCGCATGCAACTAACACTACCGCGCAGGTTATTACTCCTAACATCCGGCTTACCGCACCGAATCGTGCTCCATTAACTACGTCCATCATTATCCAACCTCAATTACTGTTAAAAAAATGTCCATTAAAACGGCGCGCGATATTACATGCTATAAGCCTGCATAGAAAATAATTATCTGGAATATATGACTAACCGGCTCCTGCCAAGCCCTATCCTTGTTAAGCCTTATCCGCTATTCTCGACCGCCAAACGGCTAACCCCACTACAATAATTTGTACGACATCAATCACGGGTCTCACCCCCCATCCAGGAAAGGAAAAAGGTTTTGTTACTCGATACCCGTCACTCATTGGAAACGCCCGAAGGTGCGTTACTGCCACTCACACCGGCAGGATTTGGCGTGCGTACGCTGGCACAATTGCTGGATCTTTTAATTCGTTTCGGTGTAACCATGGTCATCTTCATGGTGTTGTCGTTATTGGGCCGGATGGGCCTGGGTATCGCCCTGATTCTTACCTTCCTGCTTGAGTGGTTTTATCCGGTTTATTTCGAAGTTGCCCGCAACGGTCGTACACCCGGCAAAAAATGGATGGGGATTCGCGTGGTGAATGATGATGGAACACCCATTACTTTCGGCCCTTCCCTGCTGCGTAATCTTTTACGCGTGGTCGATTTCCTGCCGATGGCCTATCTGATCGGCATTATTAGCAGCCTGTGCAATCGTCAGTTCAAACGGTTGGGTGATTTAGCGGCTGGCAGCATGGTGATTTATGATGCGCCCGCGTTGCGCGAACCCAGTTTTGAAGTGCGCGGCCAGATGCCTGTCCCAGCCGATTTCTCTACCGATGAGCAACGCGCATTACTCGCGTTTGCCGAGCGCAGCAAATATTTATCGGCTGAACGCCAGAGCGAATTGGCCACCATTCTACAGCCCGTCATTCACGCCAAAGATCCGGTGATCGCCATCAAACAAATGGCTAATACCATGATTGGCAAGCAGTAACTCCGGATACCCAATGAAACAAGGACAATTCGAACAACTCTATCAACCGCTTTGGCAATTGCTGGAAGCGCAAATCATCGAACTGGAAAAAAGCGATGGTCGATTAAAGGGAGCAGAATTGGCAAATTTCGCTAGCCGTTATCGCCGCCTTTGCCATTTTCACGCACTTGCGAAAGATCGCCATTACTCAAGCCATCTGGTCGATAAACTGGGCGATTTGGTCGTACGCGGCCATCAACAACTGTATCGTCGCAAGCAACCGTTCATGCAACAACTGATCAGTTTTGTAGTAGCCGGTTTTCCGCGAGTGGTGCGCGAACAACAAGCGTATATCTGGTGGGCAACCGCGCTGTTGTATGTCCCCGGCTTATTAATTTATCTCGCTATTTTGTGGCAACCGGATTTGGTTTACACAATTACCTCGCCCGAACAGGTCAGTCAATTTGAAGAAATGTATGATCCGCAAAATCGAACGCTGGGTGCGGCACGTGACTCGGACACCAACGTACAAATGTTCGGCTTTTATATCAGCAATAATATCGGGGTCAGTTTTCGTACCTTTGCTTCGGGAATTCTATTCGGCGTGGGCTCGATTTTTTTTCTCGTTTTTAATGGATTATTGATGGGAGCCATCGCCGGCCATTTGACCAATGTGCAATTTACCGAAACGTTTTTTTCATTCGTAGTTAGCCACGGCAGCTTTGAATTAACCGCTATTTGCATTTCCGGCGCGGCGGGTTTACTCCTCGGCCATGCACTGCTTGCCCCCGGCAACGTTTCCCGCATTGAGTCATTAAAACGTGCGAGCCTGATTGCCATTCAACTGGTGTACGGCGTCATTATTATGTTAGTGATTGCCGCATTTATCGAAGCATTCTGGTCATCCAATAATGCGCTCATGCCATGGCAAAAATATCTGGTGGGGGGATTTTTATGGGCCCTTGTTATTGGTTACCTGGTATTTAGTGGTCGTCAATTACGCGGCGAACGGAGTTCGCAATGAACCTTGATCAAGTCACGGTAGAAATTCGTCCACGCAGTGCATGGGAAGCGTTGGATCTCGGTTTGCTGATGGCTCGCCGCTGGTGGTGGCCAATGATGAAGCTGTGGCTGATCGTCAGCTTGCCTGTCCTGGCTATTGCATTACTCATACCTGCCGGATATTGGTGGATTAGCGCAATCTTGATCTGGTGGTTAAAACCCATTTATGAGCGTCCGCTGTTACATATACTCAGCCACGCTGTTTTCAATGAATTACCCGATACACACAGCACATTGAAAGCATTCCCCTCATTTGCCTTTAAACAAATTATGTTAAGTTTGAGCTGGCGACGACTCAGTCCCACACGTTGCATGGATTTACCCGTACTGCAATTGGAAGGCCTGAGTGGAGCGCGCCGCTATGAACGCCTTGGTATTTTGCATCGCGAAGATTCATCGCCTGCCAGTTGGATCAGTTTTTTAGGATTGATGCTGGAATTCAGTCTCTGGATCGGATTAATTACGTTAGTGTGGGCATTTATTCCACAAGAACTGAATATCGAATGGGCAGGTTTGTTTTTCGATCATGAGTCCGCAGAATTAATCGGGCTACAGATTTTCATCTGGTATTGCGCAATCGCATTGACTGCACCCTTTTATGTCGCCTGCGGTTTTGCATTGTATTTGAATCGACGGATAAAACTGGAAGCCTGGGATATCGACATTGCCTTCCGCCGTATTGCCAATAAACGTGTTAACCAATCGCGAGTGCTGTCCCTCATCGGTGCACTGGCAATAGGTTTTTGCTCGCTCATTGATGGAATTCCTCCAGCTTATGCCGACGAAAGCCTACCGGGCATGGAACAAACGTCGGACGATAGCACCGACGAATTTGTTATTGAAAAACCGTTGGGAGAATATCAGGAACTCGACCGCGACTCCGCGCAAGCAGCCATTAAGGATGTCATGCAGCAAGGTGAGTTCAGTCGCAAGGAAAAGGTACGTGAATTAAAATTTGACGAACCCGAAGAAGATGAAGATTCCTCTGAATTCTGGGAAAAGCTATTCGACTTTCTGGAAAATTTTGAAGGCTTTATTGCCGCCGCCAATATGCTGGAAATTTTATTATGGTTTGCAGTAATGGCGTTGATTGTGTACGTGATTTATCGCTACCGTAACTGGCTGGCTGCACAATTTGTGCGCGTAAAACCTGTGGCAGTGACTACAGCGAAACCTGTGACCTTATTTGGTATGGATGTGACGCGCGAATCCCTACCCGATGACATCAGCCAAACTGCCCTTGAATTATTAACGACAGGAAATACGCGGGCGGCATTAGCATTGCTTTATCGAGCCAGTTTGTTTCGCCTGATTGATAGCGGCATAGAAATTCATGATGGCCACACGGAAGGTGAATGCGTTCGCCTGATGCGTGAACATTATTCAACAATATCGTCACAACCACGCGACGCTTTGAAAATACGTATCGACTATTTTGCACAACTCACACGTGCATGGCAGCAATTGGCCTATGGGCATCTTGATCCTGATCACCATCACGCTGAACAACTCTGTAAAAACTGGAACCCCTGCTGGCTGGACAGCTCGACCTCTACCGCAAGAGGAGCGCAATAATGGCAGGCGCATCATCCACACCCGCAATGAGTAGAACGCAAAAAAAATTATTGTTGGGCGCAATTGTCATTATTGTTGCCGTCGCTGCGTACTGGGCCTACAGCAAACTGGAGTGGCAAGAAAAGGAAATCGATTTAGGTTACTCCAAAGAAGCACAACAAAATGATTATCTCGCTGCCGAAATATTCCTGCGCAAGCATGGCATCCGGGCAACCAGCGTCAAAAATCTGAGCCTGCTGGATAAACACCGCTGGCGCAACCTGGAATTAGGGCCCAATGACACACTGGTATTAATTAATGCCAACAAAACGTTGACGCAGGAACGTTACGACAGACTTTATGAATGGGTAGAAAATGGCGGAACCCTGATTACCTCAACGCAAAATCCATTTGTTGGCACACACACGGATGAAGAGGATTTATTGCTCAGCGATTTCAACATTACTCCGGCAGGAGATAATGATGTCGATGAAGCGATTGGCTTTTTGGAAACCCTCAGTGAGGGTTTCAATGACGATGGGGATGAAGGTAAAAAGAAAGAAGACGACAATAAAAGTGATGAAAAGCACAATAACAACGAAGATGAAGTAGCGGATAAAAAAGAAACCTCTGGCCCGAACAATAAAGAGCAACAATCTCCTCAATCCAGCAAGAACAAAGCAACTGCAAAAAGCGATACAAAAGAAGAAAAACCTGAAAATTATTATCGCTGCAGCCTTGATGAAGTGCCAACGGAAATTGATTTTGCCAATGAAGCAAAACCATTACGCCTGGATTTTTCACGTCGTGATCCTTTTATTTATCATCCCTATCATTCAGAAGATAATTACGCAGAGGACAGTGAGGAACTACCTGAAGATGAATCACTGGGTGATGAATCAACAACCGAAAACACTAATACAATTGATGAAACTATCGTTGGTAATGAATCTACTGAAACTGGCAATAACAATACAGAATCTTATCGACAATCATCGCACCTGATGTATTTTGAAATCGGCGAGGGCGGTATCACTATCACCAGTGATAATGATATTTGGTCTAACCAGCGTATTGATTGCCACGACCACGCTTACGCGCTGTGGAGCCTCGTGAATCCAGAAGGCCGTGTCTGGTTTTTAACAAATCAGGATGCACCTTCACTTGCTGCCATTATCTGGCATTACGCCAAATACGCTGTACTGGCAGCCGTTATTTCGCTTGCCCTATGGCTTTGGGCGCACGGCTCACGTTTTGGTCCTGTTTTCAACGTTGAACAACAAGGGCGGCGCAGCCTTGCCGAGCACATCTACGCCAGTGCCATGTTGCTATGGCGCAAGCAACAACACCCGCAATTATTAAAATTGCTACGCGAAGAAATAATGGCGCAACTTGCACAACAACATGTGCAAGCCAATTCATCAAGGTCAGAGCAGGTTCAGATCCTGCAACAAATAACCGGTTTAAAAGAAAGCGATATACACCATGCACTATTTGCTGAGGATCTCCAGCATCCCCAGGCATTTTCCGTCGCCATTGCCCATTTGCAAATCATCAGGAAGCAATTATGAATGACTCAATAAATCCCAGCGATAATGTTGAAAAAACGGAAGACAACATCCAGGCGCGCCTGCAACAGGCAAGCACAGTTGCCAACAATTTATTAAACGAAATAAAAAAGGTGCTCATTGGGCAAGATGCGATTATCGAGCAGGTAGTAATCGCCCTGATTGCGCGCGGCCATGTGTTGATTGAAGGTGTACCGGGGCTAGGCAAAACCTTACTGGTGCGCAGTCTGGCAAAATGTTTTGGCGGACAATTTTCACGCGTGCAATTCACACCGGATTTAATGCCCAGCGATGTAACCGGTCACGCCATGTTTAACATGGCAAAACAGGAATTTGAAATTCGTCGCGGACCAGTGTTTACCAACTTATTACTCGCCGACGAAATCAATCGCGCCCCCGCAAAAACCCAAGCCGCATTATTGGAAGTAATGCAGGAAGGCCAAATTACCATTGAAGGGGAATCCTTCAAAACGGGTGAACCTTTTATCGTGCTGGCAACGCAAAACCCGGTAGAACAAGAAGGTACGTATCCGCTACCGGAAGCGGAACTGGATCGCTTTATGTTGAAGGTAATTATTGATTACCCGAGTGAAAGCGATGAACAAATAATGTTGCGTCAGGTTAGTTCGCAAGCCCAGGGAGGCTTTGGGCTGGAAAATATCCGTACTTTATTAAAACCATCACACGTGTTAAGCCTGCAAAAAATTGCAGAACAAATTACGGTGGATGACCAAATACTTCACTACGTGGTGAAGCTGGTGCGCGCTACACGCAGTTGGTCTGGCATTTCCCGTGGCGCCGGCCCTCGTGCATGTATTGCATTGTTATCCGCAGCACGCGCCTATGCGTTGTTAAATAACAATAGCTTTGTTACACCGGACGATGTTAAAAAAATGTTTATTCCCGCGTTGCGCCATCGCATTTTGTTATCACCGGAATTGGCGATTGAAGGTGTCGCTACCGAACGGATTCTAAATAACATTTTGTTGCAGGTAGAAGCACCAAGACACTAATTGGCCGTTTGGAATGACAAAGGCAGTAAGCCACATGAAAAGACGTTGGATCCCGGGCTCGCGTTTGATTTGGATATTTGCGCTGTTGGCAATCACCATTTTTGCCAACAGTTTCTGCGGTCGCTATTTTCAAATCCAGATACCAGGTTATTTGCTGGAATATTTATTTTTTACCATGTTGCTTATTGCTTTGCTCGACTGCTGGCTTTCACGTCGTTTACCACCGGTAGATATATCACGTGAATTACCCGGCAATCTGGCGGTGGATAAATGGACACCGGTAAAACTGCGTATTCGCCATCAGTTTACTCAGCCGACTCAAATTCGCGTGTTCGATGGAGTCCCCTCAAGTTGTAATCACCAACAACTGCCACTAACCATTGAATTACATCCCAATCAAACGAGCACTACTGATTATGTATTACGCCCGCTTGAACGCGGGCCGTTGTTACTCACGCAGAGCCACGTTGAATTCAGCAGCCCGCTTGGGTTATGGAATATTCGTTATTGGACTGGCGAAAAAAGTGAAGCCAAGGTTTATCCGGATTTTGTCGCCATCGCCAATTACGCAATTCTCGCTACCGAGAATCATGCCAGCCAAATTGGTATCAAGAAAAAGCAACGGCGCGGTGAAGGATTGGAATTCCACCAACTGCGAGAATACCGCCAGGGCGATAGCTTGCGTCAACTCGATTGGAAAGCGACATCACGCCGCCAGAAATTAATCGCGCGCGATTACCAGGATGAACGCGACCAACAAATTGTATTGATGATCGACAGCGGCCGCCGCATGCGCGCAAAAGATGATGAGCTCAGCCACTTTGATCACGCACTTAATGCGATGTTATTAGTCAGCTATATCGCACTGCGCCAGGGCGACAGCGTAAGCCTGATGAGTTTTGGTAATGAGCCCACCACTATCCACAACCATAAACACCGCTGGATTCCGCCGCAAAAAGGCACCGAGCGAGTCAGTGTGTTACTCAATGGCATTTATGATTTGCAAGCCAGCCAGTCCACCGCCGACTACATCACCGCTGCGGAAAAATTATCAATCCTGCAACCCAAACGCTCACTTATCATTCTCGTGACCAACTCACGCGACGAAGACAATAGCGAATTATTACTTGCTGCAAAATTATTAAAAAAACGCCATCTGGTAATGATCGCCAATATCCGCGAACAAATTCTGGACGACCTCAACGAACAACCCGTAAGCACCTTTGACGACGCCCTCAATTACGCGGGTGTTCGCCGCTTTTTGCATGAGCGCAGTGAATCACATAAGAAATTAACCGCGGCGGGAGTTTATGCGGTGGATTGCACTGCGGATCAATTGGCCGTGCGGGTAGCGAATGCGTATTTGGAAATTAAGAGTGCGGGAGTTTTGTAATTCAGAGAGAACAACAACGCAGGTAAAACCTGTGCTTATTGGACCAAATTGATTCATGGTGAGTATCGATAACTCAACTTCTTACAACAAAAAGCAACTGACAGAGCAATATTGACCGCAAAAGCAACTCGCATTAAAAATACCGCAACCAATTAGTTGGGAAGATGAGGATGTATTATGATTGAATATACGCCCCCTGAAAAACTAATTTTATTCTTCACCGTGCGAAAACACATTAATTAATGTCAAACCACATTATTAAATTTATAGGAAAATATAATGCGTAAATTTATCATTACTGCACTTTTAACACTAAGTTCACAAGCTGCTTTTTCAGCGCAATGGCTTGAATTAAACCCATCTAATATTGCGAACATTAATATTATTCAGGCAAACAATTCGCATGGTTCACCCGAAGGACTATATATAGGGTTAAAAGCTAACATTGTTGGTGAAGCATCTTCATATTGCACCAATAAAAATGTAGTAATTATTAGCGATCCCAAATTAATTGACAGGGCATATTCAGGTCTCCTATTTGCAATAAGCACGCAAAAAAACTTTCAGCTGTACGTTGATGGAGCTGGCAAATGCTTGGCAAATAGTCCGATTGTAACGATGTTTATGTTAAAGCCCTAAAGGCTTCTCAAAAGTAGAAAGAGAGATAGAATTAGTCCAATTCGGAAATTATTCTACTAAATAGCCAATAAAAACTATCCCCCAATTGGATGGATAGTTTACGGCCTCAAAAATAATTAGATTTATCTCAAAAATCCCGTTATCCCACCCGAACTATTTCCATACCTCCCCCAATTCAACCCAAAGGCTTTGGAAATATCCAGATACAAATTCGACATGCCTGCGTTGTTTGCATCTATACCAGTGCCAGAGCGGATCATATTGTTTGCACCGCCGGCAACATAAATGCCGGGGTTTTCTTGTTGGTGGTTGCCGCCGCCGACTTCGGACATTACTAGAATTAAAGTGTTATCCAACAATGTTCCTCCGTAAGTTACATCCGGACGGGCCGCGAGTTCATCCATTAAGTAGGACACCATAATGTTGTACCAGCGGGTTTGTGCATCGAATAACGATGACTCGTTGTGCGAACTGACGTGGCTGCGGGTTTCGTTGTAATTTAATTTTTCACCGGAACCATAATCGCCCATGTAAGCGCGGATGCTGGGGAAATTAATTTTCAACGATTCATCTTGTGCGCCCATAAATTGGAAGGTTGCAGTGCGCGTAACATTTGCCTGGAATGCCATGGCGATATTGCGCATTTGCGCTTTGGCAATTGCATCTGCGTCGTCATCAACACCGGTCATGCCGATACTGGGACGCGCAAAGCCAGTGCCGCCAATATCCAACGTACCCGTCAACGTATTCTGATAATAATTAAGCGCTTCTTCGTGGGTTAATAATTTTCCTTGTTGTTTTACATTGAGCGTATTGGCTTGCAATAAATCCAGGTTTTCATGCAGGGTTTCCAATACTTTTTTGCGGCGCTCTGCATCCGGGTCGGGCGTGCCGGTGCCGTTACCTACAACGTCAGCAAGCAAGGCGTCATACACTTGCTGCGGGTTATCCGACACTTGTATTTTGTTGCGGTTCTTGTCGGTGAAAGGCATGTATTCAGTGCCTTTGGCTTTGCTCGACCAAACACCCACGTGCATATTTTTGGTAAGGCGACCGCCGAGCACTTCACCAATCGCGACATCAAATGTCGTTGCATATTCTTGCCCACCGGAAAATACCGCACGACATGCTTCCGGATGGCCGGAGCTTCCGCCATGGCCGTTATAGGTGAGATTTTTTATCGGCACAATTTTAGTGAGGTGCGAATTTAAATGTTGCAGCGGGCTGGTAGCAAAACTGCTGCTACCCAATGCACCCGCGTTGTAGGAATGCCATTTGTCGCGCACACAACCATTCGGGTAATACACCATGATAAAACGCTTGGCGCCCGCCGTTTGTGCAAACACGTTGGCCGACAACATAAATTGACTAGTGAATGCGGTAGTCAAACCTAACTTGGCAATACTGCGCAGGAAATCGCGACGCTGCATTTTATTTTTTAATACATTCATCTTAATGCCCTCCTCAGTTACTTACGCAAGATGTAGTTTTTGGTTTGGGTAAATTGGATCATCAAATCCAACATGCTGGCATTGCTCGATTCCTTGAAGGTTTTGCCAAACACTTGCAGCGTACAACTATCAGTAACTTCTTCCAGTTGGCCGCGTGTGTAGCGATACCATTGCCGCACGTAACAGGCTTTTGCGTTAGAGCTACCCGCAATTAACCCTGCTAATTCATCCATACCCTGATAAGGCACTACCGGTTCTGATTCGGACAAATAAGTTTCCGCCGAATTCAAGCTGCCAATATAACCGAGAGAGTTAATCGCTTTAATCAAACCGTTATCGGTTTTTTCGGTAGTGACATACAAACCAAGCGCGTTGTAATTTTCCAAACCGAAACCAATACCGTCGATATATTGATGGCAGGACTCACATCCCTCTTTCAAATGCGCATGTTCAAAACGTTCACGCACTGTGAGGCTTGGATCTTCCTGTGGCTTTAATTCCGCACCGACGGGTGGTGGCGGGAAATCCTGACAGAGCAAATTGCGCCGCACAAACAAACCACGTTTTACCGGATGTGTTTTTTCCGATGCAGATTGAATCGCAAGAATTCCTGCATGCCCTAATACACCGCGACGCTCGGCATTAGCCGCGTTGTAATCCACACGCTGCACGCCGCTGCCGCCCGGCCAGGTTAAACCGTAATGGGTGGCGAGCTGCTGAGTCATGTAGCTGTAATTAGCGTTGAGCAATTCGTTGTAACTGCCACCACCAAATACCGTGCGTTTTACCAGCTCAATAGTTTCGGTTTTCATATCGGCTTTGAGGCTTGCACTGATCGCCGTGGTTTTGATTTCTTTATCAAGATCCAACCAACCAGTAACAAAACGCTCAAAAGCAATTTTTGCTTTAGGATCTTGCAACATCTGCGTAACCTTGGCAGAAATTTGCGCAGGCGTACTTAATTGCCCTGCATCTGCTGCGGCCATCAATGCCGCATCCGGCGTTGTCGCCCAATAGGTGTAGGACAACATAGCAGCAACTTCGTAATCGGTGAGTTCGTAATAGGTGCCTTTCAATTCACCGACTTCCGAGCGATACAACATTGAAGGCGATGAAAGAATCGCAGTAAGTAACGCAACATTGCCTTGCGTTGTTTGCAACGCAACTAATTTATTTACTTCCGTTGTACTGAGCGGACGACGATACGCACGCTTGCCAAAATTCTGCACAAAACAAGTTGCGGTACTGCATCCTGGCGTAAGGCTGTAAATATTGCTCACCATTGCTGCTGCCGCTTCTGCCGCTAGCACATAACCTTTGGCGTAATCGTTGGTGAAGATTGCGTTGGCGTTGGTTTTAAATCCATTCACTGGCAAATCAGCAGGAATGCGCCCGCTGGTGACATCGATATTATTCGTCAGTCCCAATAAATCGCGCACCGAATTGTTGTATTCGAGTGTCGATAACAAACGGAAGCTGCGATCTTGCGGAACCAAGTCATCAAGGCTGTCGGCACTGCAAACACCGGCAGGCGGAATAAATGCTTCGGCAAAAATCATCGCCGCAATACTGGTTGCACAAGTGCCCGTACAACTGCCGACATTACCTTTAGGCATATTCGCCGCGATGTAATTGGCGAGACTGGTTTGCGTGTAACGCGTTTGCAAATCGAGCAATGACGGAGTGCCGTTACCATCACTGCCATGACAACCGACACAGCCCTGGCTTTGATAATGGCTGCGCGCAATTTGATGTTGGTCAGTGATGCTGTCGAACACCGCAAGCAGCGTGAGCGAAACTGCATTGCCCACCACCATTGTTGTAGTCGCGCTATTTGCATCCAATAAATAGGCAGCGCCTGTGCCTTCCCAATGAACAAACTTCATTCCGGGGCCAGCGGCATTAGCTTTGATATCCACCAGTGTGCCCGGCACAAATAATTTACCGCTCAAGTTGGCGCTGCTCGCGATAGTCGCGGTGCCATTACCGACTTGGATTTGTGTGCCTGCTTCTACTTGTAATGCGGGTTCAGTGGCAGACAAAGCAGTGTCATACCAGCTCGGACTGGCTTGGTTTACAGTTAATGTTCCGGTTTGATTCGCTTTATTGTTGCTAAAAATAATATTGGTATTGCCGGACGTATTTGCCCATGCCGCAGGAATAAATACGCGCAACCAACTTGCACCATATTTAGTTGCCGTTTCTGTTGCTGCAGGCCCCGGCCAAACACCGGTACGATCTGTTTCAACACCATTCTGGTTGGTCCAGATATGAGTATTTACTGTCGCCCATGCCGCTGGTTTTTTCACATAAACATATTGGCCCGCGCTCAATCCTGTTACGGAATAAGTGGTCGAAATACCACTGTAAGTTGCGGTGATAGTTGCAGTGCCCGCAGTAGCACCAGCGGTAATCAATCCATTTGCCGATACATTTGCAATTGCAGTATTGCTACTCGTCCAGGTTACTTGCGAAGTCATTCCCAACAAACCATCACCCGCTGTTGCAACGGCGGCAAGTTGTTGCGTCTCGCCCGTTTTAATACGCAGATTTGCAGTGCCCGCAATGGCTAAAGCAGTCACGGGATTTGATGCAGGAATAATGTCCAGAGTGATGCTATCGCTATAACCATCACTGCTCGCGGTAATTGTCACCGTGCCTGTTGATAATGCAGTGACATTTATTGCCGCGCCTGTTTTACCTTGCGTAGACATTACCGCAGGATTACTGGATGTCCAGGTTACGGAACCCGCTGCGGGCAAACGTGTGCCATTGCTATACACCGATTCCAAATTCAAGCCAACGACTTCATTTACTTCGGGTGACAATTTGGTTGCAGTAATATCAATTCCGGTTTGGCTAACATCAACACCCAGTTCGTTAATCCAATTGCGGAATAATGTTTCTGCATCCGCATTTGTCGCCACCGAACCATAAGGCATACGCATGCCAGCACCGGTTTGGTATTTGTAAACATTGCTGTTCGCGGGAATTCCCGGCACTACACGGTTGTGATCATTCACCAGCTTCATTGCTTCCAATGCGGTGCTGTAACGCATATCCATGCCGCCTGAAATACCTGAGTGGCAGTGCGCACAGTTGGTGTGCAGATAGGATTTTGCACGCGCAGTGAGATCCGCAGTGCTATCAGTAGGCGCGACAAATTTTTCGTAGCTGCTGCCATTGTTAATGCCAGCAGTAAATAAATTAATTGCGTTAAATACTTCCAATTGGTTTTTAGTTACACCCTGATAATTAAAATTACCATTCAACTGGCGGGTATCTGTTGCAAGCGGAATTAATTTTCCATCCGCATCTTTATGGCAACCGGCGCAGGTGCTGCCCGTTTCTACTTTGCGCACCACACTCACCAAACCACCGTCGGGTTCTACCGAAGATTCAGTCACCAAATTCGCATCAGTTCCCGCTGCATTCCAGCGATAATTCGCCGCTTGCCAACCGGTTTCCTGACGGAACAATACTGAAGTAGTAAATGGTTTATTCGCATTCGCCGATGTCGCAACGGAGAGATGCTTCACCACCACCGAACCCACCGGTAAATTCCAGATCGCGGTCGGATCGAATGTCACTTTGCTCGCATTGGGCACCGCCACAAAATGCCGCACCTTACCGCCGTCAAACCAACCTCTGGTATTTAGGCTGTATTCGATAACGCCATGCGCGGGAATTACATTAGCCAGATCCGCAAATAAACCGGTAGCCGATAATGTTGGCGGAATTTGTGCGGATGCCAGATCATCATCCACCACTTTGAAAATACTGGAAGGCCCACCAAGCTCACGGCCGTGGCTGGAGATGAGCAAATTCTTTTTCAGGTCTTTACCAATTGATGAAATGTAATGTGGGAATGCTTCGCTAATTAATTTTTTTGCTTGCCCATCATTTGCAACTGACCAGAGACGTTTACTGACGTAATCGCCAAAAATAAAACTGCCGTTGAGATTGGGCAAATCGCTGCCGCGATAAACAAATCCACCGATAATGGAAACACCGGACGTGCGGCCATAACCTTCACGCGGCGGAACAAAGTCGGTCAAACAATTTTTTGCAGCATCGCCACCAAGTGCGCCACGGTTGCGCGTGCCTTCACACACTGGCCAACCGTAATTCTGGCCTTTGGTGATGATATTCACTTCTTCGTAGGCGAGATCAGTATCTTGCCCAATTTCGGTTTCCCACAAAGTGTAAGGCGCATCCGTATCAAACGCCCAACGCCATGGATTGCGATGGCCCATGGACCAGATTTCCGGTAAATATCCTGCGCGACCAACAAAAGGATTGTCTGCCGGTACGCGATAATATTTTCCACCTTCCGCTTGGGCTAGCGGCTCAATGCGAATAAATTTTCCGCGCAGTGTGGTCGGATCTTGCGCGCTGTTATTGGTACGGCGATTGTAAGGATCACTTGGCAATGGATTTTGTGTAAATGCACTGTGGCCGTATCCGCCCTCACCTATTCCCACATACAAATAATGTTCCGTGGGATGGAATTGCATCATGCCGCCTTTATGGTCTTCACCAATTTGCGGGATGCGCAAGACTTCAACTTTGGAGCCGGCAGAAGTTGGATTTGCCGGATTATCGACAGTCCAGCGTTCAATAATTGCATCGCCGGTTTTACCACCGACCATGCCATCGGTGCGCGGATAAAAATTATCTGTCTCACCAAAAATGTAATACACATAAATATAACCATTGGTGGCGAAATACGGATCAAACGCCATGCTCAACATTCCGCTTTCGTTGTTGTTGAGCACGGTGGATTTTATATCCAGTAATTTGCGCACTTCGGTCGCAATGACATTTTCTTTATTCGGGAATACGTAAATCGCACCTTCTTTATCGACGACATACACCAGATCGTTAATGCCATCGTTGGTTACCATCACCGGCGAAAAGAAAAATTCATTTAAGTTCGGATAAGCATTTACGAAGCGATATTTCCCCGTGCTCACAGTACCGGTAATAGGAAAACCTAAAGGTGCCGCCAATTGCGGGCGTTCGGGTAATGCTTGTGTTGCAGCAACAACATTGATCACCATAGTATCGATTGCGGTGCTGCCATCAGCAGCAGTCAAGGTGAGCGTTACCGTTATATTTCCCACAGCGGTAAGTAGCGGTGTAACAACGTGTTTGCCGGTCAGCGCGCCTGACCATGCCGTGCTTGTCCAACTTGCGGTGGCATAATTACCGGTTGATGCTGCTGCGGATAATGCCTGACGCGTATTAATATTCGCTTTGCGATCCACACCAGCATTAGCGACCAAATCCGTCGGCACACCACAGGCACTTGCGGTTTTCCAACTCGCCGTACCAAAGTCATAACAATTGTTCGGTGCAACAAAATTCAAATCGACCGTTTTTGGATTGCTATTGGAATTAAAAACAATACCTGCGGAATTAACGGTTGTTGCGAATTCATAGCTGAAAAAAGTGGGCGCGCTGGTATTTTTAACCATCGCCACACCCGGCCATGTGGAAGCGGTTAACGCGGGCAGCACATTAAAATAGTGAATATTTACTGATGCCCAGTTAGCAGTATTTTTAAAATAAATTTTCGTTTTTGTTAGCCCAACTGAACTGCTGGAAGAACTTATTGCAAGCGACGATTGGCTCGAAGACGCGGGAGCCGAGCTTGATGAGGATGCAATCAGTGAACTGGATTTACTCGATGCAACTGCTGATGACGATACTGCAGAAGAAGACGCAGCTGATGATGAAAGCGAAGAAGACACAGCTACAGAAGAAACGCTCGCTGCTGAAGAACTGCTCGCAACAGATGAATTGGCAGCAACGCTAAATCCACATTGAGACAGCGCTTTCCAGGCATTGTTGTCATAACAAGCTGCGCCGGTAAACTTCAGGTTTGCAGTTTGGTTCGCACCATTATTGCTAAAAATAACATCCAGCGATGTCGGCATTTGCATACCGGCAGGAATCGATGTGGTGAAATCGTAGCAATAAAAAGTGCCACGCTTGGTCATACTCTTACCGGGCCAAGCGGGCAAAGGGGTCACTGCGCCAGCGGGCAGTGGATTCCAAAAATAAATATAAGGTGCGGCAAAATTATTGGGATTACTGAAACAAATATTATTTGCAGGAATTGATAGTGGAAGCTTTGTGGCTACAACTGCTTTGGTGGTGTCATTAAAGGTAATTTTATAATCGCCATCACCACCGGTGATTAAATAATCCTGTGCTGGATAAGCTTCATTCCAGTTATCCGTGTAGCGGCTTATCTTGAAGCGCGGATTTGTACCGGAGAATGCCTGCTGGGTTTCCCACAAGCCACTGGTGGTGTTTTTGGTGAGCGGTGTAGCAGCCCAGTTATTAGGCGTACCGCGAAAATAACTGTTGCTCCAGTTTTGCGCCTGTGCGGATTGTGTGTAGGCAAAAGCACACAAGATAAAAGAAATACAGAAAATAAAGCGCTGCCATTTTTCACTGATACACGTTGATAAGCGATGCATAGCCTTCTCCCACAGAAAACCAGGTCGCCGGCAATTAGCACACCTGGAAATATTATTGTTATGTGAATGGAAAATTTTCAGGCAAAGGTAATCCCGCAGATGTATTCACATCCGAGAAAAAAATTGCATCATTTTCCAATCGAGCAAAAAATTGCGCAGATTCCCTGGCTGCAAGAAAACCTGCTGCCATTGCTACTGAACCAATTTTCTATGTAAGAGTATTTAAAAGGCGTTTAGCCAACGCGGGCGATAACGGTCTGAATTCATCTTTATTATGCAAAAACTATTTTTCTATCGTTAACACGATTTTTATAGAGGACCATTCAAACAGAATAGTTTTATGGTTGGTGGCCGGCAAGATGAATACGTATGCACAAATCTTTCAACTACTGATGATAATGATGAGGCTTCAAAAAAATAGGGCAGCCAATGGCTGCCCTATTTTAGCTTTTCCACAATAGCAGTTATTGAGGAGTTTCTGTTTCTTCTGTTGTTTCCGCTTCTATTGAGTCTGTCGCGCTTTCTTCAAGTGGAGTTTCTTCAAGTGGAGTTTCTTCTAGCGGACCTTCTTCTACCTGAGCTTCATCCATTGAATCATAGGTCTGCTCTTCCGGTTGCACATCTTCTGAAGGATAAAACGTATCATCTGCTGCACCCTCATCAATAGTGGTGTCATCAGCAGGGTATTCCAGCTGCTCGTATTGCGATTCCAAACCTTGCGCGCGCTCCACATAACTTTGGTATGCAGGTAAGGCAATGGCAGCAAGAATCCCGATGACTGCCATCAGTACCGGGAAAGAGAACGCCATTACCCAATGCCAGGTTTTATTAGGGGGAGTTTGCAGCCCGTAATCATTACGACCTTCTGTTCCTTTGAAAAATATAAGCAACACAATCAAATAAATATTCGCAAGTGGAATAATGCTTAGTAAGGACATCCAACCGGTTTTATTCAAATCGTGCAAACGCTGGATCATTAAAATAAAACTAAATACCATCATGGCGATGTAGGCGATCACACCCAAGCCAATCGCGACAGATACCGAAACCAAAGTCCCCAATATGCCGATAATGGCAAAGACACCCAGCATGGCAAAAGTAAACACCATGGAATGTGCCCAATAACGTAAACGATTAATACGGGATGAGGGAGAGAAGAATTTAACTTCGCCGTAGGCTTGGTCGTCAGTAGTTAATTGCCCGGCGGGAGTTTGATATGGATTAGTAGACACGAATAGCTCCTTGATTGTTATAAGTGAATAGTTGAATGGTGCACAGAACATCAAATCAACAATAACAACCAGAGAAGTTTTGCACGAACATCAGCAACGCCTGCCGGCCGGAATTGCTGATGCCTGGATTTATGCGATAAACATAAATGGAGAACAAGACATTCAGGGCTCCGGGTGACTGTTCTTTTAATTCCACCTCAAACAGTCACCAGCGGATTGATTCTAGCGATCAACTGAATAGATTGCGAAAAAATAGTTTCAAATTGTCGAGCAGGCGCGCAAAAAAGCCCGCTTCTTCCACCGGTTGTAACGCAACAATCGGTGTATTCACAATTAACTGACCATCCAGTTCCACGGTCAGATTTCCCAGTTCCTGACCGACTGCAATAGGTGCTTTTATAATCTCGTTGATGTGCATTTTGGCTTGCATTGCCTGTTCACGGCCTTTGGGAATAGTCAGCACAATATTATTCGGAATTCCTAAAGTGACTTCATCCGTCTTACCCGCCCAGACCCTGGATGTACTCACCTGTTGCCCTGCCTGATATAACTGGGTTGTTTGGAAATAACGGAAACCGTATGCCAATAATTTTTGTGTTTCAGAAGCGCGGGCATTTTCATTGGCTGTACCCATGACCACAGCGATGAAGCGGGTATTGTCGCGTTTGGATGATGCCACCAAACAATAACCTGCCTCTTCTGTGTGACCTGTTTTCAATCCATCAACGGTGTCGTCACGGAATAACAATAAATTGCGATTGGGTTGGCGAATGTTGTTATAGAAAAAATATTTTTCCGCATAGAGCGGGTAGTGTGTCGGGTGATCATTGATAATTGAGCGCGCGAGAATTGCCAGATCTTTCGCTGTGGTCAGGTGCCCTTCTGCCGGCCAACCCGTTGAGTTTTCGAAATGTGTATTCGCCATGCCCAACTGCGCTGCTTTTTGATTCATTAAATCAACAAACGCATCTTCGTTACCGGAAACGTACTCGGCCAGCGCCACAGTGGAATCGTTACCCGATTGGATAATGACGCCGCGCAATAAATCGATAACAGAAACCTGGGTCCCCTCTTTGACATACATGCGTGAGCCGCCCATTTTCCAGGCCTTCACGCTAATGTTGACCATCGCATCTTCAGTAATTTTGCCCTTTTCAATTTCATCCACAACCAGATAACTGGACATCATTTTGGTCAGGCTGGCGGGCGGCAAACGATTATCCGCATTGTATTCAGCCACTATGCTACCGGTGGTTGCATCTACCAGGATGTAACCCGTCGCGGCAAGCTGCGGAGCAGCGGGAATCACTGCCGGCTTTTGTTCAATGACTTGACCAGGAGTTGGCGCAGGTAAGGTGGATGTTGGTAATTGCGCGTTGGGTAATTGATTGGTCGATTGACTTGCCGGCTGCTGGGCGAATGTCAATGCGGAAGAAAACATAGCAATGTAAAAAATAGATTTTTTAATCATGGTCGATTAACACTCTTCAATCGTAAAAATAAAATGGCAACACTATAGAGCGATGGTGAATTCAAACTGAATCGCAACCATAGGCAGTGTCATAAATTATTGATAAACCACATGGGCTTGAAAAATTTTCACTCGTGCGAGTTGATCGCGGGCCATCTGCAAATTTTTTGCATCTTTAAACGGGCCCAAACGAACACGGTGTATCTCTTTTGGCGAGACCGCCGAACTGACCTGCACAGGAAACGTAAGCTTGGTACCAACCGTGGCCGCAAAATCCTGTGCGGCTTGTTTATTGCCAAATGCTCCGATTTGCAAATAGGTCCCGGGAGGTAACGCAGATTCTATAGGCGCGACGAGTTTGCCATCGGGCCGGCGCGGAATAGGTGGGGCATCGCCCGGGAGTGCAATTTCCACTTCCACACGACCTGTACCCGCTTTGTGAATACCAATGCGTTGGGCCGCTGCATAACTTAAATCAATAATACGGCCCTGGTGAAACGGACCGCGATCATTAATACGCACCACTACACTCTTGCCATTATCAAGATTGGTCACCCGGACATAAGAAGGAATCGGCAAGGTTTTGTGCGCGCCCGTCATGGCGTACATATCGTAAAGTTCGCCGTTTGATGTGTGATAACCATTAAATTTTTTACCATACCAGGAAGCATTGCCGCGCTCTTTATAAGCGGTTTCATCTTCAATCAGGTGATAGGTTTTACCCAATACGGTATACGGATTTTTATTACCTGCGCGGGTGCGTACTTCATAGCGCGGCACTGCATCGGGGACATGCGAAAGATCAACCTCTTCGGTAGGGCCAAAATCCTTATCATGCTGGTATCGCCCATCATTGGGGTTATAGGGTTCCTTGCTGCCAGTGGATGGGGTGGTTCTGGTGTTGGAGCAGGAAGAAAGCAACACGCACATCGCCAGCAACACCACGCTTGCCAACCAATGACGCGAGTTATTTTGCTGTGCTGATAAAAAATGTTGCATAGCTTATGTCCAGGGCGCAGTTATTTTTTGCTGGCGATCATCGCCGCTTTAATATCCTGACTCAAATCATAAACAGCCATGGCATACATCGGGCTGCGGTTGTAACGGGTAATCGTGTAGAAATTTTGCAAACCCATCCAATATTCCAAACCCCTGGCACCCTCAAATTCGATACTGATCACTGGTGTGCTCGCTGAAATTTTACCGGTGGGCACAACACCTATTTTTTTCCAGTCACTCACACTAACGCCTGGTTGAACAACCTTATTGAATGCTTCATTGGCCAGTACCTGATCACGTGCACGCGTCAATTTAGCGGGTACAACAACCGGTGCGCCCGTCTGCCAGCCATGTTTTTTAAAATAGTTGGCGATACTGCCAATCGCATCTGTGGGGTTATTCCAAATATCCGTAAAACCATCACCACTGAAATCCACCGCAAAATTGCGATAACTCGATGGCATAAACTGGCCGTAACCCATAGCACCTGCATATGAACCTTTGAACTCAAGCGGATCATGTTTTTGTTCGCGCGTGAGGATGAAATAATTCATCAGCTCCGAACGAAAAAAAGGTGCGCGCGGGGGATAATCAAATGCAAGCGTAGTCAATGCATCGATAACAAACCAGTTGCCGGTGTTTTTACCGTAATTGGTTTCGACCCCGATAATCGCCACGATAATTTCAGCGGGCACACCAAATTCTTTTTCGGCACGCACCAATGCATCGCGATTGTTGCGCCAAAAATCCACGCCATTGGTAATGCGCATCGGCACAATAAAAATCGGGCGATATTCTTTCCAGGTTTTGGATTTTTCAGCAGGACGCGCAATTGCATCCAGGATGGGTTGGCGTTTTTCAGCTTTGCTTAGCCATTGGTTAATTTCCGCCGCAGTAAAGCCGTGTTTCTGCACCATTTCATTCACAAAATCCGCTGCGAGCGGATGCTGGGTGTAATCAGCATTAACAGCACCGCTTGCACTGAGGCAAGCGCACAATAACCATGTTTTTACTTTCGCACACGATTGGAAAAGGGAAAACCGCATAAACATTCTTCTCTACTTTTTATTATCCCATCCGACTCAGGAACGCGGGGTCATTACCCGTTTTTGTTCGGTGGAAATAGCCATCAAAATTCCAAAACCGGCAAAGAGCGCAACAATTGCAGTCCCACCCTGGCTGATCAGGGGTAAGGGTACACCCACCACCGGCAACATACCCGACACCATACCCATATTTACAAACACGTACACAAAAAAAGTGGAGCTGATACTCGCTGCCAATAGGCGTCCAAAGGTGTTCTGCGATTTCACGGCGATAGTGAGCCCGCGAATAATCACCAGTGCATAAACGGTCAGCAAAAAGATTACGCCAAACAAACCAAACTCTTCGGACATAACGGCAATAATAAAATCGGTATGGCCTTCCGGCAGGAAATCCAAACGCGATTGCGTCCCCTCCATCCAGCCTTTACCCGACAAACCACCAGAGCCTATTGCCGTTTTGGATTGAATGATGTTCCAGCCAGTACCCAGGGGATCCTGGGTTGGATCGAGCATGGTCAGTACGCGTTGACGCTGGTAATCGTGGAGCATGTAATGCCAGATCGGCCACAGGCTTGCGCCAAATAAAACAACCGCAGCAGCAATATAACGCCAGAGCAAACCCGAGAAAAACAACACCATCAAACCCGATGTAGCCACCAGGATGGAGGTGCCGAGATCCGGTTGTTCAATAATTAGCGCGGTGGGGATTCCAATGAGGGCCAACACGGCGATGACCTGCTTGAAGCGTGGCGGAAGAAACCCGCTACTCAGATAAGCCGCTACTGTAATAGGCATCGCCAGCTTCATGATTTCCGAGGGCTGAAATCTAAAGCTACCAATTTGCAGCCACCGTTGGGCACCCATCGAGATGTCGCCAAAAATGGTGACCGCCAATAACAGGAATACCCCTCCAACATAGGCGAAAGGTGCCATTCTCTGCATAAAGTTCACTGGAACCTGGGCCACCACAAACATGGTCAGGTAAGCGATGATAAAGAATGATCCCTGTTTTTCCACACTGGGCAGATTATGCCCACTAGCGCTGTACAACACGGTAAGGCCGATGGTTGTGAGCAACAACAGTAATAACAGCAGGAAAAAATCAATGTGAAGCCGCTCGGCCAAACGGGTTGGACGGCTAAAAGCTCGTGCCGCTTCGGGCATACGGCGCAGGAAGTCCTGTCTACTCATTAGTTGGCCCCTGCTCTGGAGGAAGATGCAGACGATGTTGAGCCAGTATTCACTCCTGCATCATGCACGGCTTTGCGTTCTGCAATGTAATGATTGGCGCGCTTGATAATTGCAGCGGGATGGAAACCAAGGGGCGGAACAAAATCGCCCGGTTTCAGGTGATAACCGAGTAAATAGGCATCCATCATCCATCGCGCTACAGGTGCCGCCTTACTGGACCCCCCCTCAGCGTTCTCCACCATCACCGCAACTGCAATTTTGGGATCTTCCAGCGGGGCGAACGCTACAAAGAGGGCGTGATCCCGATGACGTTCTTTTAGTAATGCGGAGTTGTATTTGGCGTTCTGGGCAATGGCCACAACCTGGGCAGTACCGGATTTACCCGCCATGCGATATTCAGCACCAGCACTCATATAGCGATTGGCAGTGCCGCGTTGGCCGTGAACTACTTCAGCCATCCCGTCGAAAATAGCATCCCAGTATTCGGGTTTTACCTCAAAATACTCCTCAACAATCGGTTCGATGACCTGGGTGCCAATGCGCTGTACAAATTGCGGACGATAACGGGTACCGCGATTAGCGATAACACTGGTCATTACCGCTAGTTGCAGCGGAGTAGCCAGCACGTACCCCTGACCGATGGACATATTGACTGTATCCCCGGGGTACCATGCCTGGCCTTTGGTTGCACGTTTCCATTCACGCGACGGCCAAATTCCCTTGCGCTCACTGGGTACATCAATACCGGTTATTTTCCCCAGTCCGAAATGCGTGCCAAACTCGCTCATCTTATCGATACCCATGCGCGTGCCCAAATCCCAGAAATAGGTATCGCACGATTGGGAGATACCCACTTTCAGATTGACGCGCCCGTGGCCACCGCCCGTTTTTGCGAGACTCCAATCGCGATAAATCCGCGAACTGCCCGGTAACGTATAAAAGCCGGGGTCAGATATTGCGCGATTTACATCGGTGAAACCCGTATGCAACCCGGCAAGGCCAACCACCGGCTTGATAGTAGAACCAGGCGGATATTGTGCTTGCAGGAAACGATTAAACAGCGGGGTATCAATATCGTCATTCAGGTTTTTGTAATCGCGGTAGCTGATGCCTGTTACAAACAGATTTGGATCAAAACCGGGGTTACTCACGGCCGCAAGTACGCCACCGGTTTTCACATCAATCGCCACTACCGCCCCACGGCGCCCCTGCATGGCAGCAACCGCTGTTTCTTGCAGGCGGGCATCCAGATATAAGTGCAAATCACTGCCCTGCGCCGGATCGATGCGATCCAACACCCGCATAACACGGCCACGCGCATTGGTTTCCACGTTTTGACTACCCACCTGCCCCAGCAACACATCCTCGTAACTGCTTTCAATACCACTTTTGCCAATAGCATGGGTGCCGGAGTAGCGCTGCACTTGCTCAGGGGTAAAGCTATTCATGTCCTTTTCGCTGATGCGGCCAGTGTAGCCAATAACGTGCGCGAACATCTCCATGTAGGGGTAATTACGTACCAGTTCAGCGTTAACTTCCACCCCATCGAGAAGATGCTGGTTGACCGCGAGGCGGGCAATTTCATCTTCCGTCAGACGATAGCGCAGGGGTACAGGATCAAGCTTATGGCGACGCTGTTTTTGTGCTTTATAAAACTTACCTAAGTCTGATGGCGTAATTTCAATCAGGGTTTTTAATAATTCAACGGTGTTATTGAGTTCGGTTGCATCCGCACTCACAACCGATAAGGTGAAACTGGCTTTGTTATCCGCAAGCAATTCGCCATTACGATCAAAAATAAGCCCGCGTGTTGGTGGAACAGGTTGGACATGAACGCGATTGCGTTCAGATTGCGTGGCATATTCTTCGTAATTAACGATTTGCAAATCGTAATAGCGATAAACCAACGTACTAATCAGCGAAAGCATAAAAACCGCCATCACCAACACGCGGTTACGAAACAGTTTTGCTTCGCGCTGGTGATCTTTAAATTGTTGGGCTTCTTGCATGCTGGGGCCGAAATGTAAATCGAGGTTGATGTTGTCGTAAATTATTTATGGTACGGATGATTTTGCAAAATACTGCTGGCCCGGTATAGCTGTTCAATCACTAAAATTCGCACCAGTGGATGTGGCAAGGTCAGCGGTGAAAGCGACCATTTTATCGAGGCTTTTTGCAAACAACTTTGCGCTAATCCATCCGGCCCACCAATCAACAGCGAATAATTATTGCCGCTCATTTTCCAACTCGCGAGATTTTCAGCGAGCAGTTCGGTACTCCAGGGTTTGCCTTTGACATCAAGTGCAATCACTTGTTCGTCTTTACCGCCTTTTTCAATCGCCGCCAACATCACCTCGCCTTCTTTTTCTATGGCCCTGGCAATATCACTGTTTTTACTGCGTTGCGCGAGCGCTAACTCCACCATTTCCACAGTGAGATCACGCGGCATACGCTTGGCGTATTCCGCGTAACCTGCTTCAACCCAGTCGGGCATTTTTGTGCCCACCGCGATAATTCTTATGCGCATTTGGCAGTAAATGATCAGGTTCTGTTTGCCGGTTTCATCGACCAGAGTTTTTCCAACTCGTAATAATCACGAGTTTCCTGTTGCATCACATGCACAACGGTATCGCCGAAGTCAACGAGCACCCAGTCACCCGTCTCAAGCCCCTCGACACCCAGCGCGCGGAAGCCCGCCTTCTTTGTTTCTTCGACAAGATTCTCGGCAAGTGAACGCGAGTGACGACTAGAGGTACCACTGGCAATAACCAGCGTATCCATTACATCAGTCAGTTCACGCACATCCAGCGTGACAATATTTTTGCCTTTAAGGTTTTCAAGGGCATCGATAATCGCTTTATTTAAATCAGACATTCATTTACCTATACAAAAAATAAAAATTTTATTGATCGCCTTGGAATGAGCGATACAAACCTTGCGTGCGAATGTAATTCCATACCGCATCAGGCACCAAAAATTGTGGCGATTCACCTGCCTCAATTTGTGCACGAATTTCTGTCGCCGATATGGGCAGCAAACGCGACTCCAATATCGCCACGTTTCCGGCAGGCGATGTGCGAATCGCTTCAACCGTTACGCTACGTTGTGCAACCAACTGCGCAATCGGGCCTTGAGTTGGAAGCGACCACCCAGGCCGGGCCACAACCACCAAATGCGCCAAGTCGATTAATTCACTCCAACGATGCCAGGTTTCCAAACCAGCAAAACTGTCCGTACCCATGCACCAACTCAAACTGGCGTCAGCACCGAATTCCGCGCGCAACTCACGCAAGGTGTCATAAGTGTAAGAGGGTTTTTCCCGCTGGAGTTCCCGCGCATCCCAACTCAAATCTTCACAATCAGCGAGCGCCAATTGAAGCATTGCCAAACGCTGTTGAGCATTTACAGCGGGTGATGCACGATGCGGCGGAATGTAACACGGCAATAATCGCATCTCATCCAGCGCCAGTTGTTGCTTTAACTCCAATGCAAGACGCAAATGCCCGAGATGAATCGGATCGAAAGTGCCCCCGAAAATACCGATGCATTTGCGCATTGTGACTACGCCTTACTGGCGAATATGCCCATCGCCAAACACAACCCATTTTTGCGAGGTCAAACCTTCCAGCCCAACCGGACCACGCGCGTGGATCTTGTCAGTGGAAATACCGATTTCCGCACCCAGGCCATATTCAAAACCATCCGCAAAACGGGTGGATGCATTGACCATTACCGATGCGGAATCCACTTCGGTAATAAAGCGGCGTGCGCGCGTGTAATCTTCACTCACGATGGCATCGGTATGCTGCGAACTATAGTGGTTGATATGCGCTATCGCCGATTCCAAACCATCAACAATTTTGATCGAAAGAATCGGTGCAAGATATTCCGTCGCCCAATCTTCCTCGGTTGCAGGGTTAGCAGTAATGATTGCACGGGTTTGCTCATCCCCGCGAAGCTCTACGCCTTTTTCCCTATACGCCGCAGCAAGTCGTGGCAGAATTTCAGCGGCAATACCTTCGTGGACCAATAAGGTCTCCATCGCATTACACACACCGTAACGATGGGTTTTGGCATTCATGGAAATGGTAAACGCCTTATCCAGGTCGGCTTTATCATCAATGTAAACATGGCAAATACCATCAAGGTGTTTGATCACAGGAACTTTGGCGTCGTTGCTGATGCGTTCGATCAACCCTTTGCCACCGCGAGGTACGATGACATCCACAAACTGCGGCATGGTAATTAACTCACCAACCGCGGCACGATCCGTAGTTTCCACTACTTGCACGACATCCGCGGGCAAACCGGCAGCTTTCAAGCCCGCTTGCAAACAATTGGCGATAGCACGATTGGAATAAATTGCTTCGCTGCCGCCGCGTAGAATTGCCGCATTGCCGGATTTCAAACACAAGCTGGCCGCATCAATAGTCACATTGGGGCGCGACTCATAAATAATCCCCACCACCCCCAACGGCACACGCATTTTGCCTACCTGGATGCCACTGGGGCGATAACTCATACCCGTAATTTCACCACACGGATCAGGCAACGCAGCGACCTGGCGCAGACCTTCGATCATGCCATCAATCGTGGTGGGTTTGACTGCAAGGCGGTCGAGCATCGCCGCATCCAACCCGTTTGCTTTGCCTGCCGCCAGATCTTTCTGGTTTTCAGCAACCAGAGTAATACGTGATTTATCCAACTCATTGGCAATCGCCAATAAAGCTTTATTTTTCAGCGCCGTAGGAGCTGCCGCAATGATGCGCGAAGCCGCCCGTGCTTTTTGGCCGAGATCAGCCATGTAGTCTTTAACATTTAATTCGGATTTGGATGCAGACATGAAACAACAACCTGTGGAAATGCCCAAAATGCAGTTTTGAAAAAATGGCCGCGATTATAACCCGACTTGCACCACAAATTGGCGCATTTGCAGGCTTTATTTCCGTGAGATTACATCGCTTCATTCAATTTTAAGCCAAATGATGCAAGTGCGATCTGACGCACAATAAAACCCGTTCTGCTTTCAGTTTGAATTCAGTTTGCAAGGACTAGTCTGGAGGCAAGTTAAACCACTACAGCAAACCGCTGTAAATCCAACGGAGAAACACCATGAAACGTATGTTACTCATCAGCACCCTGGCCAGCATCAGCCTGTTGCTGGCTAACAATGCGTTTGCAGACCGTGATCGTCACCACCATCGTCATCATGATCACCATCACAAACACCACCACCATCATCACCATGAAACGGTGGTGGTCTATGAGCGTGATTACTATGCCCCAGTGACAGATGTTCGCCCTATCTACCGTGAAGTAGCTGTGGATATGCCTCGGGAATCCTGCCAGGTGGAAACGGTGGCTTATCGGGAGCGTCAGCGTGGTGGTGATTCATTTCAGGGGACGGTTGTCGGAGGATTGATTGGCGCCGCGATTGGTAAAGAAATTGGCAACAGTGGTCATGCAACAGCAGCAGGCGGCCTGATTGGCGCCGCGATTGGTAATGATGTTGCCGGTGGGGGCCGCACAGTAACTCGCTATGAAGATCGCGAAGTGTGTTCTACCCAATACCGCACCCGTTATGAGCGTCAATTAGTAGGGTACGAAGTGAGTTATTTATACGGTGGACGGGTTTATCACACCGAGACCCGTCACCACCCTGGTAATCGTATCCGTCATAGATAATTCCTCCGCAAAAACCCCAAAGGTCAAATTGACCTTTGGGACAGCAGAGGCGATAGTGAAGGCATAAATGTTTTTGCCGGTCGGATTCCGCAGTTATGAAGCCCCAACAGACATCGATTTCCCAGCCTCCTGTTCAAACGCCACCACGAGAGTTTTCCGTGGCCTGCCTCCTGTTAATTTCAATCTTGCTCTCGCCACCCTTCACCAATGCGAACGATTTGCTGGATGGCGGGATGGGTTTACCGGAAACAAACTCCGGCAACAACATGATTGATAGCAGCGCAATCAGTAATGAACCTGCCCCACCTACGATTACTCCCGCCCAGGCAGCAGATCTCGTCCGCCGCACAACCGGCGGCCAAGTGATGAGTGTGAATAGCCAGCGCACCGAAAGCGGTGTAGTTTACGGCGTCAAAGTGCTAAATTCCGGCCGCATGCGAGTTATCCGTGTTGATGGCCAAACTGGCAGAATCATTAATAACTAGTTGTTTCAATTCACCTGCACAGGCAAACACTGATTATGCGTATCCTGATTGTTGAAGACGAAAAGCCGCTGCGCGAACAAATCCAAAGCCTGATGGCCGCTGAAAAATATGCCTGCGATGCGGCAGCCGATGGCCGCGAGGGTTTATTCCTCGGTACTGAATATGATTACGACCTGGCGATTATCGATTTGGGCCTGCCATTACTGGATGGGTGCAGCCTCATAAAACAACTGCGGGCAAAATCGCGCAATTTCCCAATCCTGATTTTGACTGCACGCGGTAACTGGCAGGACAAAGTGGAAGGGCTTGAAGCCGGTGCAGATGATTACCTTACCAAACCATTCCATCCTGAAGAATTACGCGCGCGTATTCACGCCTTATTACGGCGCGCGAGTGGTCACGCATCGTCTGTATTGCGTTACGGCCCTATCGCTATTGATACCAGCGCCAAGCGTGTATTCCGCGATGAACAGGAAGTAGAACTCACCAGCTTTGAATACAACACTCTCACTTACCTGGCGATGCATGCGGGTAAGAATATTTCCAAAAGCGAACTGACTGAACATCTTTATGCGCAGGATTACGACCGCGATAGCAATGTGATTGAAGTGTTTGTAGGTCGCTTGCGTAAAAAGCTTGACCCCGAGGGCACACTTAACCTGATCACTACCCAACGTGGCCTTGGTTATCGCTTCAACCTGGATAAACAACCTGCGACGGAAAAGCAATAAGCCGTGCGCGCCCGCTTTAGCTCAATAGCCTCACGCCTGCTACTGGCTTCAGCATTGTTGTTGCCCCTATTCCTTGGCCTGACCGGTTTTTTTCTCGACCGCGCATTTGAAAAAAGCCTGGAGGTTGCCGAGCGCTCACGCTTGCGCGGCCATGTCAATTTATTAATGAGTGTCGCCGAACCAGAAAGCAAAAACTCACGAATTATCGGCTTGCGTTTACCTGTCACATTGAGTGAAGCGGATTTTGAGCATCCCAATTCAGGCCTGTACGGTTATGTGTTCGATAATCAGGAAAAAGCGGTGTGGCATTCCAATTCCGCCGCATTAATAGACCCGCTGGATTACAAAAGTATCGCCAAAAGCGATGCCCCTGGAAAAATGTTGTTCAGCCAAAAAACGTTGGAAAACAAACTTCATTTTATCGCCCGTTATACCCTCAACTGGGAAGACGCCAAAGGTAACCCGACCCCCTTCCATTTTGTTGTTGCCCACAGCGCGGCCGAATATCAGGCTGAATTAAAAGCTTATCGCAACGAGTTGTGGCGCTGGCTGGGTACGGCAGGGATTTTTCTGCTAATTGCGCAAACCCTTATTTTGCGCTGGGGCCTGCGTCCATTAAGTAAACTCGCTGTTGCGCTCAAGGCGATGCAAAGTGGCGACACCAGTAGCATCGAGGGAGAGCACCCTACCGAGCTGCAAAAAATCGTCAGCAACCTCAACCAGGTACTGGATCGGGAACAAGCCTTGCGCCAACGCTATCGCAATAGCCTTGCCGATTTAGCCCATAGCCTTAAAACCCCGCTTGCCGTTTTGCAAAGCAAGATCAATCAAACTCGTAACCCGGACCATGAACTGAGCGAACAAGTAGCACGTATGAATCAGGTTGTGACCTATCAACTACAACGCGCTGTTTCCAGCCAGCAAAAAGGCACCTTCCGCCGCACTCGCATTGAACCCATCGCCCAACGGTTATTTGCCACTTTGCAAAAAGTCTATGCAGGCAAACATATGCAGCAGGAACTCGATCTTGTTCCCAACTCTGTCGTTGCTGGCGATGAGCAAGATGTGATGGAGCTGGTTGGAAATCTGTTAGAAAACGCCTTCAAATATGGCAAACGGCATGTACGAATGAGTAGTGCCTTTGAAGGCAACCAGCTCCGGATTGATATTGAAGACGATGGCCCGGGTGTTCCGGTAAACCAACGAGAACGCATACTCGAACGTGGTCAACGGCTGGATACCAGCATCCCCGGCCAAGGTATCGGTTTGGCGGTAGCTGCGGAAATTGTCCGCAGCTACGAAGGCGACATCCGTATTCTGGATTCCGACCTGGGTGGTGCGCGCTTCAGCCTTTACCTTCCCATCACTCCCGAAACCTGATTAATCAATTCCTCTCTGAATTCCCCTTATCGTTATAACTATTTAGCGTCGAAATCTGCACGCATGTGAGAAATGTCTTACATGAGAATCATCAATTCCCTACAGAATGCGGTGAGTTAAGCGACTACGCCTTTATCCATTTCTGGCCAATACTGGCAATATCAAAGAACGCCTTTTGAACGGGGTCAGGACAACTCGCCAGGGATGGCATGGCAAATTTAACGATTAACTATGCCTTCTCAGGGGAGAACAAAAATGTCATCCAGGACGTGTATTGCTGTCGATTCAACATGTGATTTGCCTGCAAAATTTATCCAACAGCACAACATCGAAGTGCTACCGATTTATATCAACCATGCCAAGGGTCAAGAGCTGGATTACCGCGATCCGCAAACCATGCTCAACTTTTACAAAAACCACTCCCGAGATGTGTATGGCTTGGCGCAATCCGATCCACTGTCAGTAAATGACATGACCGACATTCTGAAAGAGCGGTTATTACCTAAATACGATTTAGTGCAAGTCGTTACTATCAACAGCAAGAAGAGCGATGTATTCAAACGCGTGTCTGAAGCGGCACTGGTGAACGAACCAAAATTCCGCGAGCTGGAAAAGAACGAAGGCCGCGCACCATTCCGTATTCGCTTGTATGACTCCATGTCCATGTTTACCGGTCATGCATTATTGGTTTACGAACTGGTTAAACGCATTCATGTAGATAAAATGCCGCTGAATAAATCCATTCGCGACATCGATAATATGCGCGATCAGGTTTATGGTTATTTAATTCCGAACGATCTTTCCTACATGCGTGAACGTCGCCACTTACGTAAAGGCGATAACAATATTTCGTGGATTAATTTCCAACTGGCAAGCGCGTTGAACTTGCGCCCGATCGTGCAACTGCATCGCGGTGAAACGGACAAGATCGACACGGGCAAAGGTTTCCTCGGTGCGCTGGAAAAATTATTTGCGCACGTGAAAAAACAAATTTCGCAAGGATTGAGCAGTGACGTTATCGCCATGAGTTACGGCGGATTATTGGAAGAAATCAAGGATGAACCGGTGTTGGTAGAATTCCGTGAATTCTGCAAACAACACAATATCAAAACCATGTTGTCGATGATGAGCATGACCGGCGCGATTAATGTAGGACCAAAATCGTTTGCGTTGTCGTTTGCTACTGAGAAGGATTTGGTTTGATTTGTTTTTTCGTCGTACTTTCGGAAGGGATTCCAATATTTCATCCGTGACCGTATGCAGCATGGATGCTGCATCCGAGCCTACAGGGATGTATTCACGGCGTGTCACGGAGGGAATATTGGAATCCCGCCTTGGCACAATATTCAAATAAAACTCCCACCAGTCACCTGATGGGAGTTTTTTTACGCACGCACAACTCAGGAAAAATTACAGCGATTCAAGGAATTTAATCAAATCATTACGCTGCGTTGTCGTTGCTGCACGATAAGCCGATTGACTTGCCGCTGCTTCACCGCCGTGCCACAAAATCGCTTCATTGATATTGCGTGCACGGCCATCGTGTAACAAACGGCTGTGGCCGTTCACAGCTGGCTCTAATCCCAAGCCCCACAATGCCGGTGTACGCCATTCGCGATTCAGTGTTGCGTTGTTGGTCAAACGATCCGCCAAACCTTCACCCAAATCATGCAACAACAAATCGGTGTAAGGCTTGATAGTTTGTCCACGCAATTCAGCCAATGGATGGCCATAATCGGTCGTCAGCGTTGGTGTATGGCAACCGGCACAACCCAAATTACCAAACACTTGTTCACCGCGAACAACATCTGCATTGCTAACCGTTTCCGCACGGCGCGCCGGAGCACCTAACGCTTGCATATACACGGTTAACAAATTCACGCGTGTATCATTCAATTCAATTCCGTTTGGACCCGCATTGCGACATGCAGTTTGATTTGCGCCGCACGCAGGGCCTTGCAAAATACTGGTGCTCACACCAATGTCTTCATGCAATGCGTCGGCAGTAAATTGTTCGAGAGTTGCGATACTCGCTTTCCACCCGAAACGACCAATGCGTTGTTCGCCGGTTTTCAAATCTGTCACTTGATTTGCGCGACCGGAAATGCCATCGCCATTGCTGTCACTCGGATCATGACGTTGCAACAAAACAGATTCTGGAACGGCTTCCAATAAACCGAGACCAACAATAGTTTGCGCCATACGTGGCGAGAAATTATTGACTGCACCCCCGGCGTTATCGAGCACTTGCACAGAATAATTCGGTGCTTGTAATTGATACGCGGTGCCGTCATTAAAGGTTCCCGCAACATTGGTGTAAGTCAAATTGGTGATCGCTTCTGCCGGTACGCCGCCATTGCGAGATTGTGGATGCAACACTTTGCCGAAATAGTTGTGTGGCAATGCGTTGCCATTGGCATCGGTTGCGCCCGAGCTGACTTTCACCGCCATGCTATTCGGCAATTGACCCGCAACCGGCGCCTGGCCGCGACCATTATTCACATGGCAACCCACGCATGAACTATTGATCGTTAAACCGGTAGCAAGATTTGCCAGCTCAGTGAAATCCGGATTACCGGCTTCAAAGTGTTTTCCGGTTACAAAATCCGTGTGGAAAATACGGCGGCCATTGAGGAATTGGTTGTGGGTTTCCCAACGAATATTTAATGCTTCGCGGAAAAACGCGGTCCACAAATGCGAGTGGCGATCAACGATAAAGGGACTCGCTGCGGTCGGCGCATATTCAATCACTTGATCGGTAAACGTCTGGTTGCCTTCGCGATAAGTCACGGTGGCGTTATTGCCTGAGTTGGCCAATAAGTAAGACGGTTTTTGATAACCCTTGGCAATCGCTTGTGGTGAACGAATGGATTGATAACCGGGCGCGCCTGAATCCGCCAATACACCCGATGTGCTGATCACATCCGCTTGCGCAACACCTTTAAACGCACGCACGGGTGCCGCCGTTGCCGTACCGCCGGAAGCGAGCTTCGCATTCAATTCATCGTTGTTCACGATATACAAACCGGGAGTTCCCAATTTGATGCGGAAGGTATCGGTGTAATACACGCGCTGCGCGCTTACACGCGGGTCGGTATCGGTAAAGCCGAGCCATTGCTGGAATTCAAAATCGTAGAATTCACCGGTGCGCAACGTGGTTTGGCCTTCGCGTTCACCGGGAACAAAACGGGTACCGATACAACGCCACAATTCACCTTTACCGGTGGCGGGATCAGCGTTGCGAATACGGGTGAAGCCGCCGTTATCGCCAAAGTAGGAACGATAGGGGTTAAACAAACTTTTGCGGCAACCGATATCGTTGAAATTGGCGTATTCAGGTTCGTAGAAAATTTCTACACGCGATTCGCCTTTGGGCGTGTGATCGTGCACTTCAAATTTGAAGGTGCGATGCTCGTGATAGAACGATGGGAAGGTATAGAAAATATCTTCTGCTTCATGGCGCGCACGGGCACGGCCGCTACCGAAGGTCACGATGGTGCCATCGGCTTCAATACGCCAGTTACGTGAAAGCTCTGGTGTAGATTGGCTTGGATACAAAGGCTTGTAAGTCACAGTCACCGGAATAGTTACGCTGCTGTTAGTACCGGTAACCGATGAGGATGAGCGACTTGATGAAGGCACAGTCGGCGTACTGCTGGACACAACACTACTGCTCAGAACACTGCTACTTGCAACACCGCTGGAGCCAAACACTTTCAATTCGATAATCGAATAGCCCCATTGATTGCCAGCGCTACGTGCGGTGCCATAGATGCGCAAGTACCGATAGGAACCGCTAACTGCGACGGTATCCGTGCGCGCACCAAAAGTACCGCCGGTGCGAGTCGCCAGGCTTGTCCAACTGCTGTTGTTATTGGAACCCTGCACTTCATAGTTAGCCGCGTTCGCCGCTTCCCAATCGATCACCACTGAGCTCAAATTTTTGGCCGAACCAAAATCCAGGCTAACCCAGGCCGGGTCCACCGCATGGGTAGATTCCCAGCGAGTACCGGCATTGTTATCAATTGCCAGAGATGCCGGTTGCACCTGTGAGCTCGCAGCCACCACCGCACCTTGTGCGAGGTTGGCATTAGCCGCCGGGATTGAAGAACTGCTAACCGGCACCGTGCCGTAGATTTTCAGTTCCCACAGAGAGTAACCCCAGTTATTACCCGCGCTGCGCTGGGTCGCATTAATCCGGACATAACGATAAGTTCCGGCCACCGGCACGGTATCGGTACGGGTTCCGAAGGCACCACCGGTACGCGATGCCAGATTTACCCAGGCTGTGCCATTCGTTGATCCCTGGACATCATAGTTCGCGGCATTGGCCGCTTCCCAATCGATAACGACCGACGTGAGATTGTAATTCGCGCCCAAATCCACGCTCAGCCATGATGGCCCATTACCATGAACGGATTCCCAGCGTGTACCGCCATTACCATCGACCGCGTTAGCGGCTGCAGCTAATGCAGTGCTGGCGGTAGCCGTTTTATTTAACGCGAGGTTGGTTTGTGCAAAAAGGCTGTGACTGAACAAAAAACTGCCGAGCAGGAACAAAATCCGGACCCAGGAATTGGGCAACGGGTTGATGGGTTGCATAGTGTTGTCTCCACTAAATTTCCCTTCGGATACACCCAATCGCCGCCATTTTTTACACAACAAAACGCCGTGCAGCCGGCAAGCTTTTTATGGTTATGAAATTGCGTGTAACGATGAAGAGAACTCTTGGCTGATGGTTAAGCGCTGTTTTCTAATGCAAGCTTTCAATTACAAAAACAGCACGTTTGTCTTACTTACTTTTTTACAACTTATTAGCGTTATTGTGTTTGGCGAACTAACACACTAGTAAGCTTCCATCAGATGTGGCTTTTTCTCTTCTCACTTTTGAAAAACCGTTCAAAGCTGGGGCATCTCACTTGCGCCTGCAAAAAGTGGTAAGGCTTTCTGCAAACAAGATCACACACCGCGAAAACAAAACAGCCGCCAGATTTCTCACGGCGGCTGCTTTGAATAGAGCGGATGCCACTGGATTTATTGCATGCCAAACATAGCCGCAATGTAAGCAACGTAACCCAATAACAGCAACGCACCTTTCATTCGCGATAAACGCAAACCGAAGAAAAGAAACAACAATAAGCCAACAGCGGCAGCCAGCATCACAAATTGGTCGATCTCCAGCAGGCGCCCGTGAAGAGGTAAAGGATTGATCAAGGAAGAAATACCGAGGATGCACAGGATGTTGAAGATATTGCTACCGATAATATTACCTACCGCAACATCAGCGTGTTTGCGAACCGCCGCAACAATCGACACCGCCAGTTCCGGTAACGATGTTCCCACCGCTACAACCGTCAAACCAATAATCGCGTCAGGCACACCCAACGACTCACCCACACCAACCGCCCCCAACAAAAAACGATTGGCCCCGAAGATCAGCATCGCCAGACCACCAATCGTGGCCAGTAAAGTCATGGGGACGGACATTGGCAGCATTTCAATTTCATCCGCCTCCGCCTTATGCAATTGGGCTTCCGGGCTGGATGTATCTTCACGTTCAGTGCGATAGGCCCAGATAAGGTAAACCACCAGCACTGCAAGCAACACCACGCCGTCCACCCGATCCAACCCGCCAATGCTGGCCAACCCCATAAACAACAGGGTTGCGAACAACATGGTGAGTCCATCGCGCTTCAGGCATTGAATATGCGTAACCAGCGGCATAATCAGTGCACTCAAACCCAGGATTAGCAAAATATTGGCGATATTACTCCCCACCACATTCCCAACCGCAATTTCCGGCTCCTGGTTAAGAGCCGCCTGCAAGGACACCACCAGCTCTGGTGCCGAGGTTCCAAAACCAACAATGACAAGGCCCGCCAGCAACGGGGATATACCAATACGCTTGGCCGCTGCCAACGCGCCGCGCACCAGGGCCTCGCCCCCGATAGTCAACAACACCAAACCCAATAACAACCACATCAAATGAATCATTCCCACCTCCAACACCCATAAATAAAGTGGGGCGACTATATAGGCAAATCGATAACCGCGTAAATTATGCGTAAACGAAAAATTACACTGGCGATAAAAAACCCGCACAAGGCGGGTTTAGGAGTTCAATCTGATTTTTACTGTTCGTAACCATTCGGATTTTGTGACTGCCAGCGCCAGGCATCTTGCATCATGCGTTCAAGGCCCAACTCAGCGGTCCAACCCAATTCAGTTTTTGCTTTGGTTGCATCGGCATAGCAAGCCGCAATATCACCCGGGCGACGCGGCGATATTTTATAAGGCACCTTGCGACCACTCGCAGCTTCGAAGGCTTTAACAATCTGCAACACCGACACGCCGGAACCGGTACCCAAGTTATATGCACGACAGCCGGCGCCGGATTTATCCAAACTTTCTAACGCCGCAACATGCCCCTTGGCCAAGTCCACCACGTGGATGTAATCACGCACACCGGTACCGTCGATGGTTTCGTAGTCATCGCCAAATACGCTTAACTCTTTCAATTTGCCAACCGCCACTTGCGATACATACGGTAGCAAATTGTTAGGAATACCCGCTGGATCTTCGCCAATCAGGCCGCTTTCATGCGCGCCCACCGGATTGAAGTAGCGCAGTAGTGAGAAATTCCATTGACCACCCGGCGCCTTGGCGATATCGCGCAGGATCTCCTCCACTATCAGTTTGCTACGACCATAAGGGTTGGTTGCGGCAGTAGCGAAAGTCTCATCAATGGGCACGGAAACCGGATCACCATAGACAGTCGCCGACGAACTAAAAATCAATTTCCAGACGTTGAATTCTTCCATCACTTCCGTAAGCGACAAGGTACCAGCCACGTTGTAACGGTAGTATTTCATGGGGATCTGGTTAGATTCCCCCACCGCTTTCAAGCCGGCAAAATGCATTACCGCTTCAATATTGTGAGCATTAAAAATGGTGCGCAGGGCGTCTTTATCGTTGATATCCGCCTCATAAAATACCGGTTCAACGCCGGTAATCCGGGCTACACGCTTAAGCGATTCGGGCTTGCTATTGATGAGGTTATCAACCACCACGGGTAGATAACCACTTCCAATCAGTTCAATACAAACATGGCTGCCGATAAAACCAGCACCACCAGTTACAAGGATAGGTGAGCGAGACATGAAAGATTCCTTAAGAGTGTTAGCCGCATCACGCGCATTGAATCAAAGTTCGGGCATGAGTATAAGGGCTATGAAAGAATCTTTTATTAAATCATATAATTAATATTTAATAAACATGCACAAATAAAAAGCAGGCCGATGCCTGCTTTCTCAACAATGAAAATACATATTAATAAAGTTACTTGATTGGCAAAGACAGAGTCACAACAAACTTTAATTCATCGTTATAAGTGTCACCTTCCCCTTGATCTACCACTTTGCCCAAAGTAAACGACAGCTTGTCGTTGTAAGCGTAACTTACATCCAGATGACTCAATCCATCATAGGTACCTGACTCGTCTGAGTGGGTTCCATACAATACTGTCACGTTAGAAAAAGTGCCGCTTACTGTAGTGTAGGTGTAGTCGTCATCACCCAAAATATCGCCAACTCCGATTCTGTGCATCAATTTGAAAGAAACATTTTCAGAAGCGGTAAACCCTGCTATCACAGCAACGTCTGATACATCGTGGAATCCAAAGTTTTCAATTGGCTCCCCTATTTCCGCTTCTACTATTGCGGGATCATAAAAGCTAGTGCGGGAAGGATACATATAAGTCGTATAGTTAAAATCAACGAAAAAATTCTCTGCAGAAAATTTATACCCAGCATAGAAGTCATATTCAGTACCATTGACATAGTCGCCTGATGATGCCCACAAGCCAGCATACAAACCGCCGCTAGTGACATTTACATCACCAATTAACGCCGGATCACCCATGCCCAGATCCAAACCTCTCCAGTAATACATGTTGGCAACACTAACAGTGGCGCCCACTTCGGCCGCATTAACAGCCGGTACTGCAAAGCCGGCGAGAGCAGAAAGCGCTACGGCGCTGGCTAAAAACTTTTGTTTCATCTTCTTCATGAGTTGTCCTCTTAATGGTCTTTACTAGTTTGTTTTGAGGCTAGCTATTGATAAGTCACATTAGCTTGATCCCAATATTGCAGGGACCAAGCCAAGATTATTTTTCATAGCAAAATCATAGTATTAAGAGTTGAATACAAGATTGAATACCTAAAACAATATCAGCGGAAGCCCATCATTGGTGCATGAAAACCTATGACGCTTATTACACTTGCACCAAAAACGATCATTTAAATCGAATCATGTCGTCTCTTGCTTTTTGTAAACTCGTTTCAGAGCTTTCGGCGACACAATCAGCTCCTTGCCTTAACCACTTCTGTGATCTTTGCGAGCACCAACGAAGCACGGCCGCGAAAGAAAATGATGAATAAAAAATCAGCGCGATTAATACCAGTGCAACGCCGAGCAGTGTTTGGGGTGACAACTCTTCATTGGCTAAATTTTTCCCCAACAGAATCGCCAGAACAGGTGTCATTAACGTAATCAACGAAACTACACTGGCGGAAAGCCGCTGCAAAATATAAAAAAATAACGCGGAGCCAACCAACGAACCGATAATCGCCAGATAAACAATAGCTCCCACCGATTTTGTCGACACGTGTTGCGGTATGTTTCCATCCATCAACCACCAACATAACAACAAGCCAGGCAGGGAAAACAAAAGTGAACCTACCGCCTGATGAAAAGCATCAACGGCAATCGACTGTTGCGCAGTAATTTTTTTCACCCAAACACTGCTAAAACTAAACAAAAAGCACGACAGGAAAATACCTGAGATGCCATATACCGAACGAAAATCAAAATGTATTTGATGGTAGAAAATTATTACCAAGCCAAGTAAAGCTAACAATAATGCGATAATTTTTTTTATCGAAAATGGATTTTGTTTCAACAATAATAGTGTCATCACACCCGTGACAAACGGTGATAATGAAAAAATAACCGCTATCAACCCAGAGGGAATAAATTGTGCAGCCCAATAAACCACAGGCATATTAGGAAATACACTGATCGACGCCGCGAAATAAATCCACCGATGCTGCCAGAAGGTTAAAAAAGACTTTCGTAAAATGACCAGAAAAGATAATGCCAGCACTAGCGCAATGGACATACGCGCAACAGCAGCTGCGATAAAGGTAATACTGTCGCTACTCCATTGAATAGCGAGCGGGGTGGTAGCCCAAATAAGAACTACAGAAATATAGGCAAATAAAACAGCCACGGCATTACTCCTTATGTTCCCTGAGGAGGAAATGGAAATTTGCCGCAGTCAATACTTAAACTGTAACCTCAAAAACAAAGGCCGCAGTTTTTATGCTGCGGCCTTTGTTTAAAACGATTAAAACTTTAATCAACAAATTCCGCTAAACCACGCACAATGACTGCAAGCCAAACAATTGGTCGCAGCGCAGCGCAGTGTTTTAGGGAGTTCATTGAATACATAATAATTTGATCTATGGTTAGATGAATTTCTAAGTTAAACGAGAGTAATTTAATTCCAATCCAGCTACAAGTCATTTTTGCGGTTTTTTTTATCGCTGCATTTAACCTATACTTCGCAACAACTTTTTAATAAGCATGAGTTATGAAAACTTATTTAGTAGGCGGCGCCGTCCGCGATAAATTGTTAGGCCGTACTGTGACCGAGCACGACTGGGTTGTGGTGGGAGCTACGCCGGAGCATATGCAGTCTCTCGGTTACACGCCCGTCGGCAAAGATTTTCCTGTTTTCCTCCATCCACAAACCAAAGAGGAATATGCCCTCGCCCGAACCGAACGCAAAACCGGTCGCGGCTATGCTGGTTTCAGTTTTTATTGCGGGGAAGATGTCACACTTGAAGATGATTTGATCCGCCGTGACTTGACGATCAATGCAATGGCTGAAGATGATCAGGGTCACATCATCGATCCTTACGGTGGCCAAACGGATTTAACAAACAAATTGCTTCGCCATATTTCACCTGCCTTCGCAGAAGATCCTGTGAGGGTATTACGCATTGCCCGTTTTGCAGCACGCTATCACCAATATGGATTTCAAGTAGCAGGAGAAACCATCGCACTCATGCAAACCATGGTTAGTAACGGTGAGGTTGATCATCTGGTTGCCGAGCGCGTATGGAAGGAAACGGAACGGGCACTTGGAGAACCGAACCCGGAAATTTTTATTCAGGTTCTGCGTGAATGTCATGCGCTGGCCCGTCTTTTTCCAGAAATCGATGCGCTGTTTGGGGTACCTCAAACGGCAGTCCATCATCCAGAAGTAGACACCGGCATTCACACACTCATGAGTCTGCAACAAGCTGTGCAATTAACCAGAAACACTTGTATTCGCTTTGCAACAATGGTGCACGATCTGGGCAAGGGAACCACTCCACCTGAAGAATGGCCTCGCCACATTGCACACGAGGATCGCAGCATCCCACTGGTTAAACAATTGTGCACCCGCATTTCCGCACCGCGTGATTATAAAGAGCTTGCATTGATGGTTGCGCAATGGCACACCCACTGCCACAGAGCGATGGAATTAAAACCCGCAAAGGTATTAAAAGTGCTGCAATCGAACGATGCGTTTCGTCGTCCCGAGCGGTTCTATCAATTTCTGGTTTGTTGCGAAGCGGATGCACGTGGTCGAACAGGTTTTGAAAACCGCGAATACCCTCAAGCTGATTTTTTTCGCCGCGCGTTGCAGGCGGCACAACAAATTGATTTAACACCGTTACGCATCCAGGGATTAACCGGTCAAGCCTTCGGTGAAGCAATTACCAATTTACGTTTGGAAAAAATAACTGCATTAAAGCGCGAATTCACCACGACAAACTAGCAACGCATATTACAGGAGTGGTTTATGCCCGCCCCCGATTCGAACCAATACAATAAAGTTGCATTAGTGACGGGTGCAGCCAAACGAATAGGTGCAGAAATAGCGCGACAATTACACGCATCAGGATTCAATCTGGTCATTCACTATAATCACTCGATGGTAGCCGCCAATACACTCATTGAGGAATTAAATAGTGAGCGAGAAAATTCTGCTATCGGCATCAAGGCAGACCTCAATGATCATGCACAAATATCGCAGCTTGCCCATCAGAGCGTAGCGCATTGGCAACGGCTGGATTTACTGGTTAACAATGCATCCAGCTTTTATCCGACTCCTCTCGATGAAGCATCCGAACAGGATTGGAATGATTTAATCAACTCAAACCTGAAAGCCCCTTTTTTTCTTTCACAAACATTGAGCGTTACGCTAAAAAAATGTCGCGGATGCATCATCAACATTGCCGATATTTATGCGCAACGCCCGCTTAAAAACCATAGTATTTATTCAATTGCGAAAGCAGGCAATGTAATGCTGACCAAAAGCCTTGCCCAGGAACTTGCGCCGGATGTGCGAGTCAATGGGATAGCACCCGGGGCCATCCTTTGGCCCGATGACTACTACAAAAAGCCGGAAGACCAACTCTCCGATGAGAGCAAAGAAAAAATGCTTTCACAAATACCATTGCAGCAACGAGGGCAAGTACAAGACATTGCACGCACCATTTTGTTTTTAGCAAAAGATGCGCCTTATATTACCGGACAAATTATCGCTGTAGATGGCGGTCGATCAATCACCATTTAACCTAAACAACTGACACAATAAAATGATTCGAACCCAATTACTTACTGCTCACAACGAACACATTATTGGCGGTAGTGAACTTATCGAGCGGTGGCGCAGCGAGGGAAGCGGTTACCTCTGGATTGATTTGATGGGTGAAGAACTCGCCGCAGAAAAGAACTTTCTTTTATCTATGGGATGCCACCCTCTCGCTGTCGAAGATGTGCAACGTTTTCGCCATCCGCCTAAAACAGAAACGTTCGATGATTACACCCTAATCCTCTACCGGGGCATTACAGAATTTAATAAAGATCTCACTATTCAGCAAATGACGATAGCGCTGTTTGCCGGTGATCGCTGTTTGATTAGTTGTCATCCCCGCGACTCCATGGCGATCAGTCACTATTGGGAAAATGCAAAAACCGAAAACCTGTTGGTAAGCCCCGGCCTTCTCGCCTCGCGCATTATGCGATTTTCGGTGGGCCGTTATCTGGAAACCATTCTTGCATTCGAGCCCTCATTAAATGAGCTTGAAGATTCCATGCAAGAAAAACCAAGTGACGATATCATGCGCGAATTAATTTCCTACCAATCACGGCTTCGGAAATTGCGTCGAATTTTTAGCTATCACGAAAAACTTGTTACTAATTTGTTAAAAGATATTCCCCAACGGTTAATTGATGAAGACGGAGATATTGAACACGCCCTGCAAGATTTGTTCGAGCGTTGCGAACGGTTGCACGGATTAACCACCATGTATTACGAAATTTGCGGTGATTTGATTAATGGTTATCTTTCCATAACATCACATCAACTAAATAACACCATGAAAGTGCTGACCGTAATTACTGCGATTTTTGTCCCACTCACATTCATTGCCGGTATTTATGGAATGAACTTTGATAACATGCCTGAGCTGCACGCAACTTATGGTTATTTTTATACGCTGGGATCGATGCTGGTTATTGCGGCAGGATTTGGAATTGTTGCTTACAAGAAATGGCTTTAGCTAAAATACCAACTTGATCACTAACAAACACAAAGAACTTCTATGCCAAGGATATCGATTTATCTACCAGGATGTTTTCTCTTCTTTTTTTGCCACTCTATCGTCGCAGCAGTTCTCAGCTGCAAAGCAGCAGATGGTAAAACTATCTTTACCGATGATCCGCTTAAATGCGGCAAGCAGCCAGTTGCCGAGGTGCAAGTGGACATCCCCAGGCAAACCCGTGTTAATTATCGCTATCCGGAAAGGCTTTATGACCGCAGCAATAGCCATTGGTCAATCTTTATTGAACGCCCGGAAAATCAGCGTGATATAGAAGTTTACAAGAAAGCTGTTGCGCGCCTTACAAAAATCCTGGACATGGTCTTCACCAAATTTCCTTATGCGACACATGCAAAATTAAAAACCGTAACGTTTTATATTATGCGGGGGCCCAAGCATAGCCTTGGGGGAGAAGACTCCATATTACGATACGCCCCTCACAACTCCACTCGCGATTATTCTCTACATGACAAACGCTGGAACAATGCCGTTATAATTTATAATTCGGATAATTTTATTTCCAACTCTAACTTAACAAACAACATGACCATCGTGCATGAACTCGGTCATGCATGGCACTTTCTGCAATGGACCTATCAAGATAAAGCGATTATCAACACATGGTTAAGTTCGCGGAACAGCGGTTTATATCAGTCAGTGAAAAATATTTACGGCCAAACACTTAAGCCCGCATATGCATCGACCAACGAAAGGGAATATTTTGCAGATCTCACTGCCATTTATTTTGTTGGAGGTGATTATCATCCATTTAATAAACAAGGCTTGGAAAAATATGACCCCAAGGGCTATAGCATGATAGAGACCTATTGGCTTACACAAAACACTAACTCGCCACAGAGATAGTTTTTTCTTGCCATTCAAAATCAATTGCCCATAGTTTCTGTGAAGCCTGATCGTAATCAGCCCATAATTGCTGGTAAGTTTTTTGTAATTGAGGATGCGAAACAGACGGCGCGATTTCAGCCAGCGGTAAAAGTACAAATGCATTTTTAGTGATTTCAGCACGCGGCAATTCAATTCCGTTTTCAACGCCAACAAAATCACCATACGTTAAAATATCGATATCCAGTGTACGCGGGCTAAACTTAGGGCCATTGCGTTTGCGTCCATTGTCATCTTCAATGCGCTTAAGGTTCTCCGATAGTTCAGTAATAGATAAATCAGTTTCCGCGCCAACAACCAAATTAAAAAAGTTACTGCCATCAAATCCAACCGATTTACTTTCGTACACAGACGAAACAACTAATTCGCCCAGCAAATTATTCAGTGCATCCAGAGCGGACAAAATATGTTTATGGCGATCTACATTACTGCCGAGACTTAAATAAATTACCGTCATACAGGCAAGCCCTCTGGTCTTGCACCGCGCTCGATAATCAGACCAACGTCGCGCGCACCGCGTATCGCACCGGGCTTACTTAACCGCAAACGCAACCAGGGCACACTAAATTCCGTGCGGATAATTTGCGCAATCTCTTCTGCCAGAGCCTCAACCAAAAGTGCGTTGCGATTTTCCACATAAGCAATCAAACGCTTGGAGACCGCCTTGTAATTCAGTGCATATTGAATGTCATCAGTCTCGGCGGCTTTGCGAATGTCGCTGGCCATTTCCAGATCGATACTCACTGTCTGGCGCACTTCGCGCTCCCAATCGTAAATACCGATAATGGTATCTATGCGTAAATCGCGGATGTAAACAATATCCATAATCAGCGTCTGCCTGAAATTTAAAATCGAAAATTAAAGGGATGAAAGCGAATCCAGTGGCCAGCGCGCTTTAATATTGATCGCCAGATCTTCCTGCTGCCCCGCGAGCAAACGCTGGCAACCGGCATAAGCGATCATCGCGCCGTTGTCAGTACAAAATTCATGGCGCGCATAAAATACTTTTGCACCGATTTTGGCGAGCTCATTCTCGAGGTCTGCGCGTAATTTTTTGTTAGCAGAAACCCCGCCGGCAATTACCAGTGTTTTCATTCGGGTTTGCTCGAGTGCACGCTTGCATTTAATTACCAATGTATCTACCACTGCCGCCTGAAAAGCAGTGGCGATATCGGCACAGGTTTGGTCATCGGGCAAGCCATTCGCTTGTTTGTTCGCATTTACGGCCGTGAGTGTTGCAGTTTTTAATCCGCTGAAGCTGAAATCCAGACCGGGACGATCCACCATCGGTCGTGGAAATTTAAACCGCCCTTCCACACCACGCTCGGCAAGCCTGGCCACTTGCGGGCCGCCAGGGTAATCCAGATCGAGCATTTTGGCCGCCTTATCAAAAGCTTCCCCAGCGGCATCATCAATTGACTCGCCCAGCAATTCGTAATCACCTAACGCATTTACTTTTACCAGTTGGGTATGACCACCGGAAACCAACAGTGCCACAAATGGAAACTCAGGGGGATTGGCTTCCAACATAGGCGCGAGCAAATGACCCTCCATATGGTGAACACCAATGGCCGGGACCTTCCAGGCATAGGCAAGAGAGCGGCCAAACGATGCTCCGACCATCAGAGCTCCAACCAGGCCGGGACCCGAAGTGTAAGCAATCGCATCAATATCGCCCGCGCGGGTACCGCTTTTTTCCATTACTTCATTAATAAGTGGAAGCAATTTGCGCACATGATCGCGGGAAGCCAACTCGGGCACCACGCCACCATATTCAGCATGAAGGGCGATCTGGGTATAAAGTACATGGGCCAATAGACCGCGTTCGCTGTCATATACCGCAACACCGGTTTCATCACAGGATGTTTCCAGCCCCAACACTCGCATAACCGACCTCTGGCACTCATTAACTAGCGCACAAAGACGCTAAAAAAGGCCGCTATGATAATCCGATGACCAATGAAAACCCAGCAAAACTCCCTTCATGCAACAAGGCCCAAGGTTGCGATAGGGGGAATAAGCGTATAGAATCCGCACCCCTCGGATACCAGACCGCGTTTTATACCGGTAACTATCCACAAGACATCATTTTCAAGCACTCTATTTAAAAGGTAACAGCATGCCTTCAGTAAAAATTAAAGAAAACGAACCATTTGATGTAGCCCTGCGTCGCTTCAAGCGCGCTTGTGAGAAAGCCGGTATTTTGGCTGACGTTCGTGCCCGCGAATGCTATGAGAAGCCAACCACTATTCGTAAGCGTGATGCCGCAGCAGCTGTTAAGCGTCATGCTAAAAAGGTTCAACGCGAATCTAAAAAGTTTACCCGTCTGTACTAATCGCCAGCTGCAAACCCTGTCGGGTAGTTGCAGCCAGCCAGTGCTTACCGGTTCTGTTTGTTAGTTGCATTTGCATCTTTTCGCTAACAAGCCGTGCGTTTTAAGTAATTGATTATTGGTGAACCCATGAGTCAAACAACGCTAAAAGACCGCATAAATGATGCCTTGAAAACCGCGATGCGCGCTAAAGAAAAAGAGCGCGTCGCGGTTTTGCGTCTTGTGATGTCTGAATTCAAGAAAATCGAAGTCGACGAGCGCATCGAAGTAGATGACGCCCGTGTTCTTGTCGTGCTGGATAAAATGGTCAAGCAACGCCGCGACTCGGAAACCCAATATCGCAACGCCAATCGCCCGGAGCTTGCCGAACAAGAAGCTTATGAGATTCGCGAGATCCAGACATATTTGCCTGCTGCGCTTACCGCTGCCGAACTGGATGCTATTGTGGTAAAAGCAATTGCTGATGCTGGCGTAACTGAAGCACGCGACATGGGCAAAGCCATGGCGCTGATCAAGCCGCAAGTGCAAGGTCGCGCCGATATGGGTGATGTGAGCAAGCTGCTTAAAGCAAAATTAAGCTAATTGGTACTTGCCACTAGAACCTGGCACTGCCCATTGCGAGACCCCCGGTGCTACAGTCTGATAATTCTCCTCAGGCGACTATTTTTTCATGGCCGGATTAATTCCCCAGAGCTTTATTGACGATCTACTCGACCGCCTCGACATAGTCGATGTGGTCGACAGCCGTGTAAAACTCAAAAAGACCGGCAAGAACTACAGCGCCTGCTGCCCTTTCCACGACGAAAAAACCCCCTCCTTCACGGTTAGCCCCGAGAAACAATTTTTCTATTGTTTCGGCTGCGGTGCGAGCGGCAATGCGCTCGGCTTTGTGATGGATTACGAGCGACTCAGCTTCCCCGAAGCGACCGAATCGCTTGCGCGCCTGGCCGGGTTGGAAGTGCCGCGAGAAGTGCAAACCGAAGCACAACAAAAACGCGAAGAAGAAAAGCGCAGCATTTACACCTTGCTGGAAAAAGCAGATCAGTTTTACCAACAGCAATTGCGTCATCACACCAGCAAACATCTCGCAGTGAATTACCTGAAAAATCGCGGTCTGGATGGCAAAACTGCCAAAGCTTATGGTGTCGGCTTTGCGCCGCCCGGCTGGGATAACCTGCTTAAATCCCTCGCCCAAAATGACGATGACAAGCACCTGCTGATTGAAGGCGGGATGCTTATCCACCAGGAACAGGAAAAGAAACTCTACGACCGTTTCCGCCATCGCATTATGTTTCCCATCCGCGACACCCGCGGGCGAGTGATTGGCTTTGGCGGCCGCGTACTGGGCGACGACAAACCCAAATACCTTAACTCACCGGAGACACCGGTTTTCCATAAAGGCCAGGAACTTTACGGGCTTTATGAAGCACGCCTCGCCTATCGCGAACTACCGCGCCTGCTGGTCGTGGAAGGCTATATGGATGTGGTCAGCCTCGCCCAATTCGGTATTGGTTACGGCGTCGCCACCCTCGGCACCGCCTGCGGCCCCGACCATCTCGACCGCGCCTTCAAATACACCAATGAAGTCGTATTTTGTTTCGATGGTGATAAAGCCGGTCGCAGCGCAGCCCATCGCGCGCTGGAAGCCTCCATTGAATGCATGACCGATGGCCGCACCGTAAAATTCCTGTTTTTGCCGGAGAACGAAGATCCGGACACGCTGGTACGCCAAATAGGCCCGGAGAAATTCGAACGGATGATCGAGCTTGCCGTGCCCTTTGAGGATTATTTATTTGATGCAGTCGCCGATGGCTTGAATATCCGGACCATGGAAGGTCGCGCCACCTTCAGTAAACGCGCAGCACCACTGCTTGAGCGACTCCCCAAGGGTGTATTTCGCGAGCTGATGTTTGAAAGCCTGGCAACACGAACCGGCCTGAATCGCAATGTTTTACAGGAACTGGTTTTGGAGCAGCAAACAAAGGAACCGCCCGCCCAACCAATACAAGCCAAAGTACCGGCGGAAGAAAAGATCCCGCAAGTTGCAATGCCCAGGCAAGTCGATAATTGGTGGGACAATCATCCCGTTATTGAACACCAGAACCCTTATGAAACGGGTATGCATCCCGGCGATTACGGTGACTTTCCTGCCGAATTACCACCGCCAGATTACCGCGAGTTCTATGAGGAACCGGCCACCAAGCGCCCTACGCATCGAAAATACCAACCGGATTTACAACCGCAATCCCGCGGAAAATACCTGATGCCGCCCGCGCGCAAAGCCTTGGCACTACTACTAACACACACATCGTTGGCGAGCCTGGAGCCCGATCACGACCAATGGATTGCCATTGATGATGACCCTGACTGCCAAATGCTGGGACGCCTGTTAAAAGTGCTGCACGAGCGACCTCATTACAATCTGTCGCACCTGATTGGCTATTGGCGCGGCATTTACGGATCAGAAGATACCGAACGCCTTGCCACAATCGCAGGGCATGACTTGCTCCAGGCCGCAAATGCGTTAACCCAGTCACGCGTCGATAAGCCCGCCAAAGCGGATTATGACGCCCAAGCTGCATTTGCCAGCGCGTTGGAAAAATTGCGCCACCAGCAAAACCAGAAAAAAAGCGCTGAATCCTTGGCAAAACTTAAAAATGCAGACTTAACTCAACTCTCCAAAGAAGAACGCGAACAATTGGTTCGCGCCGCCCTAGCCACTAAATTGCAACCATAAACCGCCAAATCGATCAAAAGCTATTCAATTCCCGCAGCGGGTTATGGGAGATTTTAGTGTCGATGCCTATCTGCCTAGAATCCAATCAAACAAGTGGAGTATAATTTCGGGCTTTGCATTTCACTCACCAGGTTTTTAATAGGGTCTCGAATGTCTGAAGACGTCCAACAACAACAGTCTCGTATCAAAGAACTGATCGCCCGCGGTAAAGAACAAGGTTACTTAACCTATGCCGAGGTAAACGATCACCTGCCGGAAGATATTTCCGATCCGGATCAGGTCGAAGACATCATCCAGATGATCAACGACATGGGCATCCGCGTGTATGAAACTGCACCCGACGCCGACACCCTGCTGATGACCGATGGCGATTCTGCTGCGGACGAGATTGCCGCTGCCGAAGCCGCTGCTGCACTGGTTGCGGTAGAAACCGAAACCGGCCGCACCACCGACCCTGTGCGTATGTATATGCGCGAAATGGGTACCGTTGAATTGCTTACCCGCGAAGGCGAAATTGTTATCGCCAAACGCATTGAAGAAGGTGTGCGCGAATTAATGCATGCCCTCGCTTACTGGCCCGGTGCGGTGCAACAAATTCTGGACGAGTACGCCCTGGTTGCCAAAGAAGAGCGCCGCCTTGCCGACGTAATTATCGGCTGGCTTGACCCGATCGAAGATATCCCCTCTGCGCTCGCAGAAGTTGAAGAAATTCCTGTTGCTGCAGCACCGGGCGCCAAAGCCGCATCGGATGACGATGAGGATGAAGAAGGCGGTGGTGACGACGAAGAAGAAGCCATTACCGGTGTAGATCCGGAAGAAGCGCGCGTGCGTTTTGAAGAATTGCAAAAGCAATATGACAAAACTATAAAAGCTCTTGCCAAAAGCGGCTATGGCAGCAAAGCGGCTGAAAAAGAATTATCAGCACTTGGCGACCTGTTCAAGTTTTTCAAATTACCAGCACGCCAATTCGATCCAATTTATAGCAAAGCGCGTGAAACACTGGATCACATTCGCAAGCAAGAGCGCCACATTATGGATTTGTGTACGCGCAAAGCCCAAATGCAACGTAAAACATTTATCAAAGCCTTCCCGGGAAATGAAACTAACGAGGAATGGCTGCCTGAAATACTGAAAGGCAAAGTGGAAAGTCCGGAAAAACTCGAACGTGTTTTGCCTGATGTAAAAATTGCCCAGCAACAACTTGCACAAGTAGAAACAGAAAGCGGTTTAAGCCTTGCGGCGATTAAAGATATCAACCGTCGCATGTCGATTGGTGAAGCGCGTGCACGCCGTGCGAAAAAGGAAATGGTGGAAGCAAACCTGCGCCTGGTGATTTCTATCGCGAAAAAATATACCAACCGCGGCTTGCAGTTCCTCGATCTGATTCAGGAAGGCAATATCGGTTTGATGAAAGCAGTGGATAAATTTGAATACCGTCGCGGTTACAAATTTTCTACTTACGCCACCTGGTGGATTCGCCAGGCGATTACTCGTTCCATCGCCGATCAGGCGCGTACCATCCGTATTCCTGTACATATGATTGAAACCATCAATAAACTCAATCGTGTATCACGCCAGATGCTGCAGGAAATGGGACGCGAGCCAACACCGGAAGAACTCGGTGAGCGCATGGAAATGCCGGAAGACAAAGTGCGCAAAGTGCTAAAAATTGCCAAAGAACCGATCTCCATGGAAACACCCATTGGCGACGATGAAGATTCACATCTGGGCGACTTTATCGAAGACACCACCATTATTTCTCCGGTGGAGTCGGCAACAATGGAAGGCCTGATGGAAGCAACACGTGAAGTTCTCGCAGGACTTACCGCACGTGAAGCCAAAGTGTTGCGTATGCGTTTTGGTATCGACATGCACACCGACCATACACTGGAAGAAGTCGGCAAACAATTTGATGTAACGCGCGAGCGTATCCGTCAGATCGAAGCCAAGGCCTTGCGCAAATTGCGCCACCCATCGCGCTCCGATCACTTGCGTAGCTTCCTGGATGACTAAATCATCATAAAAAATAAAACCCGCTTCGGCGGGTTTTATTTTTTTACTTCACGCTGTTTACTCGAATAACTAGCCACACGTAAAACATTTCTCTATAATGCGTCGCACTGCGATTCCGCAGTTTCCCTTGGGGCCTATAGCTCAGTTGGTTAGAGCATCCGACTCATAATCGGCAGGTCGCTGGTTCAAGTCCAGCTGGGCCCACCACTTTTGCAGACAAAACACCTTTATCAAAAAATTAGTTTTTGCGTATGCAAATATAATTATTTTTTTCAAAAATTATTATTGATTCTTTAATTAATCAATCCGATTTTCCAGCTGTAACTCATCTAAACTAAAAGCATAATTCAGTCGTCAAATCAACGACAAATAATTTGTTTGCCAAAACAACTGAAATTACAAACAGGTTAATTAAAAGTTTGTGCGCACAGTAAGCTTTAAATTATGTATCTCTCCTGCAAATTGCCAGCAATAGCAATCTCGTTCCCATGATCGAATTAAAGGATTGCGAGTGAGTTACCAAAACGTTAAAAATAGCGACTGCCATCAACAATAATGAAGACAAGGAGTTAAACCATGAGCGACCGTTTTACCATCACCACACGCCATTCCTGGTCCAGCCGCATCGGCGCGTCACTTAAGGGGTTATTAGCAGGCTTTATTTTAGTAGTCGTGGGTATAGGCCTATTGTTCTGGAATGAAGGCCGGGCGGTAAAAACTCATAAAGCATTACATGAATCACAGCGAGTTGTTGTTTCGATAAATGCACAGGAAGCAGCGCCCGGTATGGATGGCAAGCTTGTCCATCTTTTCGGTGAAGCGCAGAGTGACCAAACCCTGCAAGATGATCTGCTACCCATTAGCACAACGGCATTGAAACTCCGTCGTGATGTGCAAACCTATCAATGGAAAGAAACCTCATACAGTGAGGAAAAGAAAAATATGGGCGGTGATGTTGAAATCACTACCACTTACCAGTATTCAAAAGTCTGGGATAACGAGAAAATAGACTCATCCCGATTCAAACAACCTTCAGGTCATGAAAACCCAAGCGAGTGGTACTATAAAAATAAAACATGGACCGCCACAGATATTCACATTGGCGAATACTTGCTGTCAGATACGCATAAAAAAGAAATTGATAATTTTCAATCACTGCCATTACCCGAGCAATTGACGATACCAAAAGGAATGACCAAAACCGGTAACGAGTTATACGTAGGGGCTAACACTAAAAATCCGGCTATCGGGGATCAACGAGTTCAATTTCATTTTATTCCAGCACAAATTTATAGCGTCATTGGCGATTTGAATAATCAACAAATTGTCGAACATATCGCTTCCAACGGACGGAGTGTGGCCTTGCTCCAAGCAGGCACACACAATGCTGATGCGATGTTCGAGAAAGCGAAGCAGGATAACGCTAATCTAACCTGGATATTGCGCCTCATCGGAACCGTCTTGCTCATCGTCGCAATTGGTTTAATCCTAAAACCAATTTCAGTATTGGCCGATGTTGTTCCGCTAGCTGGCAATATTATCGAAATCGGAACCGGACTGGTAAGTTTTTTATCGGGGCTTATCATTGCGCTCGTCACAATTTGCAGCGCATGGATTTTCTATCGGCCGCTGGTTGGTATAACACTAATTTTAATAATAGGCGCACTTGCTTATTGGCTAAAGCGAAAATCCACCATTGCAACGCATACCCTCGGTGCCGCTAAAACATCCTCGATGGAAGACAATCCCGCCAATCTCAGCAATTAAAAAATTCGCCACTGAACAATCGCAAAAAAAGCGGCTCGATTTAAACGAGCCGCGTTTTTTTAAATATTCCCTCCTTGTTGCTTTTAATTCCATCCCATTATCTATATTCGTTCAATCAAAAAATCCCGACGTGAAAAACATTTTGCACAGTGAACGTTTTTGTTAATTAATTGTTCAATATAAAGGGGGTTCTCTTTAATTCATCGAAGTGCCCTGACTTTAAGTCGCTTTGCTGATATTCAGTGTTGCGCGATATTTAAAAGGGTGCATTTAAATGACGACAGATAAAAAATATATTGTCTTCAAAGGAAACCTGCTTATTTTAGGGTTGGGTAGCATCGGTAAAGGTGTATTGCCTCTGATTTTGCGTCACATCGATATTGATCCGCAAAGGATTACTGTAGTGGCTCCGCATAGCGATGACGATGATTTATGTACAGAGTGCGGGATCAGGTTTATTGAAAAGGAATTAACAAAAGATAATTACCAACAATTTTTATCAACACTACTTCATGAAGATGATTTCCTTTTAAATCTTTCCGTTGATGTCTCAAGTTTGTCACTAATTGAATATTGCTGGCGAAGGAATATATTTTATCTGGATACTTGTATTGAGCCTTGGCCTGGTCGTTATATGGACGCATCTACACCACCGGGCAAACGCTCTAATTACCGACTTCGCGAAGACTTGCTTGCCTTCCGACTGGATAAACAAGGTGGTCGTACTGCGGTGGTAACGCAAGGAGCCAATCCGGGTATGGCCTCCATATTTGTAAAGCAAGCATTGGAAAATATTGCGCGCGATTGTGAATTGGAATTTAACAAACCTGTTTGCCGTGAAGACTGGGCTAGGCTTGCCTATCGATTGAAAATAAAAGTCATCCATATTGCAGAACGCGATACACAAACAACCGACCAACGAAAACAACGCGGTGAGTTTGTTAATACCTGGTCGGTAGACGGATTTATTTCCGAAGGACTTCAACCGGCTGAATTGGGTTGGGGTACCCACGAAAATAATTTTCCACCGGATGCCGAGCGCCACGGTTATGGTAGTGATGCAGCTATTTTTTTAAATCGCCCCGGCATAGCAACCAAAGTGCGCAGCTGGACACCGTTAGAAGGTAGTTTTCACGGTTTTCTGGTAACCCATTCAGAATCCATTTCCATTGCAGACCATTTAACTTTGCGTGAAGAGGGTGATGTAATTTATCGCCCTACCGTCCACTATGCCTACCATCCTTGTGATGACGCAATATTGTCATTGCATGAAATCGCTGGAAAAAATTGGCAGCAACAAAAGCAGCAACGAATTTTGTGTAATGAAATTACTGCGGGTATGGACGAGCTGGGGGTATTGCTAATGGGAAATGAGAAAGGCGCGTATTGGTTTGGTTCGCGTCTGGAAATTAATCGCGCACGCACGCTGGCTCCAAAAAATACGGCCACCAGTTTGCAAGTCGTTGCCGGTATTCTTGCTGGCATGGTCTGGGCTTTACGCAATCCCCAGCGTGGCATCGTAGAACCCGATGATTTGGATCATGAGAGCATTCTGGAAATTGCGACTCCGTACCTGGGTGAACTGGTCGGGGTGTACGATACATGGACGCCGTTAAAAGACCGCAGCGAATTATTTTTTGAACCTGTGGCTAGTGAAGATCCCTGGCAATTCATCAATTTTCGCGTGCATTAAATCCATTTATGGAGAACCAAAATGCTGTTGGAAAAAGAGCTGGGTGTCATTGAAAAATCCTACTACGAAGCGACTGTAGAACGCCCGCCTATCAGGGAGAATTTGCAGGGATCGGTGAAAACTGATGTATGCGTTATCGGTGGTGGCTACGCGGGATTGTCGGCTGCTATTGAATTGGCAGAGCGCGGTTACCAGGTGGTGTTACTGGAAGCACAGCGAATTGGGTGGGGTGCATCTGGACGCAATGGAGGAGAAGTTATTGTTGGTTTTGGCTCCGATGGTGAATTATCAATTACCCGGCAATTGACACCGCAAAATGCTAAAACCGCTTGGGATATTTCCGTCGAAGCATTACAACTATTACAGGCACGACTAAAGAAATATTCCATTCAATGCGATTACACACCTGGCTATATGAACCTCTCTGTCAACGCGCGTAAAACTCGCGCACTGGAGAAGTGGTTTAACGATATCACACGTCAATTCCAATATCCTTTGCAATGGATTGATCCAAACGAAATTGGCAATTGGATTTCCAGCGCCCGTTTTCATGCGGGTGTTTACGATGAGCAATCAGGACATTTACATCCATTGAAATATTGTCTTGGCTTGTATACCGCGGCATTGGCTGCTGGTGTAAGCATATTTGAAAATTCTGCCGTTTTTAAAATTGAGCGCGGTGAGAATCCTGCTGTAAAAACTGGTCAAGGGGAAGTCCAGTGCAAATACCTCGTTCTCGCTGCGAATGTTTATGTTAACGAGTACGGTTCCCTTGCACCTGAGATTTCAGGGCACATCATGCCGGTGGGAACCTATATGGTCGCTACCGAACCTTTAGGTAAAGATCGCGCTGAAAAATTATTACACCGTCGCCAAGCGGTATCCGATAATAATTTTGTTCTCGATTATTTCCGGTTAAGCGCTGATAACTGTTTGTTATTTGGTGCGGGTGAAAGTTATACCGGTAAAACGCCGCGCGATTTGCTCGATAAATTGCGCACTCGAATGTTGGCTGTATTTCCGCAGTTAACCGATGTATCACTCCCCTATGCATGGGGAGGCTTTGTTGATCTAACTATGAATAAAGCGCCTGATTTCGGTCGCCTGCAAAAAAATATCTATTACCTTCAAGGTTTCTCCGGACATGGGGTTGCATTAACCGGCATGGCTGGAAAACTTATCGCACAAACCATAGCAGGCGACGCCGAAAAATTTGATATTTTTGAACGATTGCACCACAGAAAATTCCCTGGCGGCGAGCTGCTACGCACCCCCCTCCTCGTATTAGGCATGTGGTACTACCGCTTGCGCGATATTATCTAGAATTTACTTTCGCTGTACGCCTTTTTCCCGTTCTCTTCGCATTTTTTTGAACTCTGAATATTTTTTTTAGTCGACTAATCAGAGAGCGATCTCTTCTCACCGCTGTTAATGTACACGCATTAGCCTAAATATACACACGAGGAGGATTAATTATGCCAGTCTCTACTGCTGAATTATGGGTAGGCGCCGTAGTGCTCATATTAATTGCGCTTGCCATTGCTGCGATGCTAGTTCGCAACAGCGCAGCTAAAAAAGACAGTGTGGGGCGGTCAGAGATAGATACCATTATTACGAATGTGTCTATCAAGCCGGCTAAAAATACACGCAAGCTTGATTAAAAAATTTTAGTTAATTGCGAGAGGGTGAACTGGTATAAAAAAACAATTTTGATTAACGGATATTGAGGAAGCTTATGCAGAGCGAGCGATTTTATTCTGTCGGCCCGGAATTTATTGAAAGTGGTGTCCATTTTAAAGTTTGGGCTCCTGCTTCCAGGAAGGTGGAAGTTATTATTCAGGATAAAATAGGTTCGTTTGAAATGAATGATGAACTGGGAGGTTATAAATCACTGGTGATTCCCTCCGCTAAAGCAGGAGACCTATATTGGTTTAAATTGGATGATGGAAAGACCTATCCCGATCCCTGTTCCCGCGCACAGCCATTTGGCCCTCATGGCCCTTCTCAATTAGTAAATTCAAAAACGTTTTTGTGGAATGATTATGAATGGAAAGGTATCCAGGAAAAAACCAATGTAATCTATGAAATGCACATAGGTACATTCACAGATGAGGGAACTTTCCGTGCGGCAGCCAGAGAACTTGCCGAGCTCGCCAGACTCGGAATTACTATCATCGAACTAATGCCAGTAAACGAGTTCGATGGTGATTTCGGCTGGGGCTATGACGGCGTTGACCTGTACGCACCCTATCACAATTACGGTGCACCTGATGATTTGCGTTTTTTTATCGATAGTGCCCATAGTGTAGGCTTGGGCGTTATTTTGGATGTTGTATACAACCACATCGGCGCTAGCGGCTGTTACCTTCGCCAATTTTCGGATGATTATATTTCCAAACGCTACAAATCCGAATGGGGTGACACATTTAATTTTGATGACGAGAATGCAACGGCAACGCGAAACTTTATTATTGAAAATGCGGTTTACTGGATTCGCGAATTCCATTTCGACGGCTTTCGTTTTGATGCAACCCAGCAAATATTTGATCAGTCCGGTGAACACATTATCAATGCTATCGTTAATGCGGCAAAAAAATCGGCGAAACATAAGCAATTGTTTATCGCGGGTGAAAACGAACCACAACGAGTAGAATTCGTTAAATCGCCCAATCAAAACGGCTACGGCTTCGATGCATTATGGAACGATGATTTTCACCATAGTGCTGTAGTCACCGCCACAGGAAGAAATGCCGCTTATTTCACAGACTATCACGGTGATCCGCAAGAATTAGTCGCTAACATGAAATACAGTTTCCTCTACCAGGGGCAGTATTATCATTGGCAAAATCAACGGCGTGGCACACCAACGTTCGGTTTATCTGCCAACTCATTTATCCACTATTTACAAAATCACGATCAAATTGCAAACGGCGGACGTGGAAAAAGATTGCATCAATTAAGTAATCCGGCGCTGATGCGCGCATTAACCACCCTATTGCTATTAGGGCCACAAACACCCCTGCTATTCCAGGGACAAGAATTTGGCGCAAGCTCACCTTTTCTTTATTTTGCCGATAATCCGGAATCATTAAGAGATGCTGTTGCGCAGGGCCGCAATGAATTTTTGCACCAATTTCCGCATTTGGCACTGCCACAAATGCAACCTTATTTGAGTGTCCCACACGACCCCGCCACTTTCCATGTGTGCAAGCTACGGTTTTCAGAACGCGAACACCACAATGAAATTTACCAATTGCATTACGATTTATTAAAGCTCCGCCACACTGACAGCGTGTTTTCCGGCTTACACTTTGACCATCTTGATGGCTCCGTCATCGCGGGATCACTCATGGTGTTGCGTTTTTTCTCCACATTGGAAGATAACGACCGCTTGATCATCGTCAATTTCGCGCGGGACTTTTTACTCGCCCCTGTACCAGAACCACTGCTTGCACCTCACGCCAACAATGACTGGAAATTATTATGGTCCAGCGAAGCGCCGCAATACGGAGGTCATGGTGGGCCAGCACCCTTTACTCCAGCGAAATGGTTAATACCGGGGCTGAGTGCAATTGTACTCACACCGGCACAAGACTAAATATCGCGTGCAATAACAGGAATTATATTATGTCCAATTCAATTTCACGTACCATTTCCTTTACATCACAAAATGCTGAAGATACACGCCGGCGTGAATGGATTTTAACAAATGGCCTTGGTGGATTTGCTTCAGGTACCTTATCGGGCGGTGTAACCCGGCGTTACCACGGCTTACTGGTGGCTGCGCTGCCAGCGCCATTGGGGCGCACTGTCATGCTCAGCCGACTGCATGAAACGATTACCACCGCCCAACAAAAAATCATTTTGTTAAATGACCAGGAACTCGAAAATCACCAGACCGAAGGGGCGATATGTCAATGCATTAAGTCGTTTCATCTGGATGATGGTTTACCGCGCTGGATTTATGAATCAGAAGCATTGACACTCGAAAAACGCATACTTATGCCATCAAAAAAAAACACGGTGCTGATTAATTATAAATTGCTCTCTGCCAACGAACCTGTACACCTTGAGCTTCGCCCTGCGATTCATTTTCGCCCGCTGGAGGCCGCTGTAAACGATGATTTCGTTCACAATTCTGAATACATTGTAAACAGCAAAGATAATCTCTATTACGTGCAAGGTGGCAACTATCCACAATTGCTACTGAAAATAGTCGATGCCGAATCAAGTTTTAACATTGATAATCGTCGTCGCGATGATATTTATTTCCGGCTCGAATTCGAACGCGGTTATGCGTATGTTGGTAAACACTGGAGTCCCGGCTTTTTTAAAATAACATTGGAGCCAGGTCAGGCTGCCACACTTATTGCCACCACTGAATCCAATGAACAACTACCGGAAAATTTTGCATCGGCGCACGCGGAAGAAGTAAATCGTCGTCATCGGCTTTTATCGACAGTACCCGAATCATTGCGAACCGGTTTACCGGGTGAATTGGTGTTGGCAGCGGACCAATTTATTGTTACTCCCGGAGGCAGGGTTGAAGAGGCGGAACGTGCACGCGCAGCGGGTGAAGAAATAAAAACAATCATCGCCGGTTACCACTGGTTCACCGATTGGGGCCGCGACACAATGATCAGCCTGGAGGGCCTTACACTTACCACTCGCAGGCACAAAGAGGCACGTTATATTTTGCGCACCTTCGCCAATTACGTGCGCGACGGATTAATTCCCAATATGTTTCCAGAGCATGATAAAACCGGCCTGTATCATACCGCCGACGCAAGCCTTTGGTTTTTTCATGCCGTAAACCGCTACCTGAAAACAACAGGTGATAAAGAAACTCTGCACCATATTTTGCCGAAATTAATTTCAATTGTTGATCACCACCTTGCAGGGACTCGATTTAATATCGGCGTAGATCCACTTGATGGTTTGCTAAAACAGGGGCAGGAAGGCTATCAACTCACCTGGATGGATGCGAAGGTTAATGACTGGGTTGTGACTCCACGGCGCGGAAAAGCTGTCGAATTAAATGCACTTTGGTATAACGCATTATATTTATTGAGTGATTGGCTATTGGAATTAAATGACCCTCGCGCGGCGGTGATCCAGCAACATGCAGAACGTGCGCGCCAGGCATTTAACGAGCGATTCTGGAATCCAGTCACCGGTTATTTATTTGATGTCATTGATGGCCCCGCAGGGCTTGATGATTCTTGCCGCCCCAACCAAATACTTTCCATATCACTCGATCATCCAATACTGGATCGCCAACATTGGGAGAGCGTGGTAAAAAAAGTCAGCGACGAATTACTCACACCGGTCGGTTTACGTTCCCTTTCTCCGCAACATTCCGATTACAAAAAAAATTACGACGGTGATTTATTTACGCGCGATGCTGCCTACCACCAGGGCACTGTATGGGCATGGTTAATTGGCCCGTATATCGATGCATGGATAAAAACCTATCCGCAAGAACGTACTAATGTGCACCGCCTGCTTGAAGGTTTTGCAAACCATATGAGTGAAGCCGGTATAGGCACGATTAGTGAAATATTTGATGCAGAACATCCTTATACAGCACGCGGATGTATTGCGCAGGCGTGGAGTGTGGCGGAGGTTTTACGGTGCTGGGCAATTTCTAAATAAAATTCAACGGATAAAACACTTCTCATTAAATAATAATGTTAATTGAAGCTATCTGCCTGGATCGACTCCTCTTTAATTTATTCTGATGGTTAAAAAATACCGATTTCTAAATATGCCCCATTTAAAGACGTAGCGGTTAACGCAGAAATAGCAGAGTTTAACTGGGGAGCTAATGATGAGTTAAAAGATATTGCTTTGATTGCTGATACTCTGGCGAAAGAGGTTTCAGATATTGGTGAGTAATCAAAAGAAAGCGGCCAGGTGGCCGCTTAACCAACAACTTTTAGATTAAGTTACACCAGGTTACTTTTTCTGCTTACCCATCAATTCTTCTTTACGTTGAATAAGTTCCTCACCCAATTCGTTGAGGTCTATTTTTGTCTCTTTCACTTTTGGAAAAATTTCGGTTTGCTCTTCACGCACATGGTGTTTTACATATTCAGAAAGCACTTTCACTTTCGCATCAAATTCCTCCTCTCCAGGTTTGCCTTCTTCCAATTGGGCAATGAGATGTTTCAGGGTCTCGTGCTCTACACGTGCCTCAGGAACCAGTTCCTTATCATTCAGCGCATCTTTCACCGTAGGATAAAAAATCTCTTCCTCAATTTGCGCATGGACAAGCAGTTCCTGGCAAATTTGTTCTATGAGTGCTTTTTTCTTTTCGGCTGATCGCGCACTTTCATATTGCGCAAACAGACTACTCACCAATTTATGGTCTGCGCGCAACAATTTGGTTGCGTCTTGCGCAGTGGACACTGGGGCTTGGTCAATTTTTTTGGCGTTAGTGCTCATTTGGTGTTACCTCTTTAGTTATCAATACAATCACTGCGCCCACATTTAAATAGGCATTCACAACTGATCATTTCAACTAAACAATCGGAGGGTCAGTTTCGCGTTCAAATTGGCGATGGCGAGCAAGCACTCCTTCGAAGCGCACCATGCTATCTACAATGTCGCCGCTGGCCGATTCAATTAACATTGCATCCGGTTCGCCGGATGGCAGCACAACTGGAATATCGGCATTGTGCAGTAACTGAATGCCGTCACCAATAACCAGCATCGGCTTGCAATGACGGTATTGTTCGCGCACGAAATCCAGCGCGTGTGCATTGCGTAATAATTCTGTGATTGCCAAATCACCATCAGGCACCACTACGCCGTCGTACAAGGCTGAGGGGCCTGCCTCGAGTGAAATATCCACATTAATTCCTTCACTCAAATCATTATCAATGGTGCCGAGGCGAGTACCAACAAAACGCGGTACTGCACCTTTTGTTAGTAACGCGCTGTAGATAAAGCGCGCGGTCACCATGTTTACACCTTTGGCTACCAAAATCGCGATACGACGCGTTTTAATGCCTTCACTCCCAGGATAAGACATTAACGACAACGCCGGTGACGGCGGATATTCCGGCATGGGAATACTGCTTGCGAGCGGCAGCGAGTCAGGCACCGGTAATCCCAATCCCTCAGCGACCCGGCTAACCAACAGCTCATCCACATTCGCCAGTAAAGCCAATACGCGTTGGCGAATTCCCACGATTTGCACGCGAGTTAATTCAAAACGGAACGCGGCAATAATATGATCTTGCTCAGCGCGGGATTGGCTCTGCCAAAATAAACGTGCTTGCGAATAATGATCGGCAAACAGGACAGGATTGCCGCGCACCTTATCTTCCTTCACATTTTCGGGATAACTGCGGAACCCTGCCATGCCCGCCTGGAATGGGCATCCGCCACCGAGTGAGTTAGGTTCGTAATTAACGCGGCCACGATGAATCGCTTTACGATGCAAACCATCGCGCTGATTATTGTGAACTTGCGCAACGGGCGCATTAATGGGAATTTCATGAAAGTTGGGGCCGCCCAATCGCGTTAGCTGCGTATCCACGTACGAATGGATTCGTCCTTGCAGTAGTGGGTCGTTGGTAAAATCGATTCCCGGAATAATATGCGCCACACAAAATGCTACTTGCTCTGTTTCAGCAAAAAAATTATCCGGGTTGCGGTTCAATACCAATTTGCCAACAGGTGTAATTGGCACCAGTTCTTCAGGCACAATTTTTGTTGGGTCAAGAATATCGAACGGAAATGTTTGAGCCTCTTCTTCAGTGAAAATTTGCAACCCTAATTCCCACTCGGGGAATGCGCCCGCTTCAATGGCTTCCCACAAATCACGGCGATGGAAATCCGGATCTGCACCGCTAATTTTCACAGCTTCATCCCAGACCAACGAATGCGCGCCAGCCATGGGTGTCCAATGGAATTTACAAAATACAGCATGGCCTTGTTGATTAACCAAACGAAAGGTGTGCACACCAAAGCCTTGCATCATGCGATAGCTGCGGGGAATGGCTCGATCAGACATTTGCCACAATAACATGTGTGCGGACTCAGGCATCAACGATACAAAATCCCAGTAAGTATCGTGTGCACTGGATGCCTGTGGCATGGCATGATGCGGCTCAGGTTTTACTGCGTGGACCAAATCAGGAAATTTCATCGCATCTTGAATGAAAAAAATGGGAATATTATTTCCCACCAAATCCCAATTGCCATCTTCAGTGTAAAACTTGACCGCAAACCCCCGCACATCACGTGCTGTGTCAGTCGAACCGCGTTCACCCGCAACTGTTGAAAAGCGCACAAAAACCGGCGTACGTTTGTTGGCTTCGCGAAACGGTGCGGCCATCGTAAATTCACCCAGATCTTTGTAAGCTTCGAAATACCCGTGTGCTGCAGAGCCACGGGCATGCACCACGCGCTCCGGAATTCTTTCATGGTCAAAGTGCGTGATTTTTTCACGCAAAACAAAATCTTCCAGCAATGTCGGCCCACGTAAACCCAATTTTAATGAATGCTGGTTATCCGCAACAGGAACGCCTTGATTGGTGGTGAGTGTTTGATTACTTGCATCAGCCCGAACTGCATCCAGCGGAGCGATGGTTGCATTTACGCTGCTATTTACAACTCCACTGCCCGTCTTTTCTGATGGAATGGTTTCAGTCACTGTACTTGCTGTTGCTTCGCGGGAGGGAGGCAATTGTGTGTGCCCCATGACTGGACAGCGCGCATCATCGCCATACTCACTCGCTTTATTCGGGTTGTGAGAAACAGATTGCGCAAGTTCCTGCTGACCGGCCACCTTTTTCAATAATGCATCGGATACAGCGGTTTCATGCCCAAGCCCCTCTGGCACAGTGGTCGTTGATGGCCCCGCCATACTGCTCAATATTTCCCCGGCGCCTACTGCGGGATCATCTTTTTTATCGGACATAATAAAACTCCTCACACGGTAATTTTTTAAATTCTTTTGTCATAACGCATCAAAAAACAATGCCAGATCATTGAAAATACTTAAGCTCTGGTTAATAGGCCAGCCTGTTGGTGAGAGGTTCAATATCAATAAGAAATATTGTCGCGCAATTTTAATAAAAAAATATTCCGAACCTTTTTGGGAGCGATAGCAACTATAACTACATGAATAATTTTTGTGAGGAATTGCGGATGAGCAACTTAAGAAAATATACATTGATAACCGGAGCAACGAGCGGAATCGGCTACGAATTAGCAGCAATATTCGCCCAGCATGGCCATCATTTAATTATCGTTGCGCGCACGGCTTCCGATCTCGCTGATACAGCAGCAGAATTCAGTGATATGTATGAAGTGGAAGTAGTTCCCATTGTGAAGGATTTATTTTCACCTAATGCTGCCCAGGAACTGTACGACGAAATAAGTGAAAAGCTATTGGAAGTCAATATTTTGGTAAACAACGCAGGGCAAGGATTATATGGAAAATTCGTGGATACCGATTTATGCCGCGAACTGGATATTATCCAACTCAATATTTGCGCCTATGTATCACTCACAAAATTATTTTTACGGGATATGTTACGAAGCAAAGATGGACGTATTCTTAACGTCGCATCCATTGCAGGGAAAATGCCCGGCCCTTACCAAGCCGTGTATCACGGCACTAAAGCATTTGTTCATTCCTTTACTGAAGCAGTACGCACTGAAATCGCCGACACAGGAATTACAATTACCTCACTTCTACCCGGCGCGACCGATACAGACTTTTTTAATAAGGCGGAGATGGAAGATTCCAAAATTCTGGAAACGGAATTGGCTGACCCTGCCGACGTCGCCAAAGCCGGTTATACAGCACTGATGAATGGCGATGATATGTTTATTTACGGATTAAAAAATAAGGCACAAGTTTTATCGAGCAATATTATTCCAGACCATGTAGTCGCCGAACGTGTGCTTAAACAACAGGAACCCCAACATCGAAGCGGAAAACTGTAAGCCACCATCCTTACCGGAGGAATTAACATGACAACTTCATATACATCAAACATGCTTGATTGGCTACGCGATGCACATGCGATGGAAGAACAAGCTGAACAATTGTTTTCCGGACAAGCAAAGCGATTTAAAGATTCCCCGAGCCTTGCACAGCAATTCGAAGTGGAAACAGCTAATGTACGAACCCATCAGCGTGCACTCTCAATTCGTATCCAACAACTGGGCGGGGAGATCTCCGTTGTAAAAGACACTGCCGGAAAACTAATAGCTGCTGGTCAGAATTTAATGGGAATGTTAATGACGGACGAACCTGTTAAGGGCATTCTTGCTTTATATACATTTACGCACATGGGAATAGCGTCTTATCTTATTTTAATCGCGGCCGCCGAAGCGGCGAACGATGAAGAAACCCGAAGCTTGTCCAAAAGCATACTTGAGCACCATCGTGGACGCGCCGAGTGGCTGGAAAAACATTTAAGCCCGATCACTGAACAATATTTGGCTGCACATGCCGCATAAAAAATGAGTCATTCTCGAACCAACGATATTTTTGTTTCATCGTCGAGCTTTATGACAATTTACGGTAGATATGAGGAATGGATTGCAATGCATGTAAAGCAGCTGCCTTCCTCACCTCGTTTCTATCGCCTTCGAATCGACGGCTTTCACTAAAAATTTTTACTTGAGCATCAATTCGTAGACCGTACGCAAAACATACTAGGCCACATAACTCGTCATCAGATTCTGCGGTACCCGTGACGGCGATTAAGAAGCTTCCATTTGTGTTACCTTGCAACCCTTTAATCAGTTCACGCGCGACTGCCTCACTGGTTAAACCGGCAGAATCCATTACTTCGCGGGATACACCTAAATATTTCTTTTTTGCATCTTGACTATAGGTAATAAAACCGCCTTCCAGAACATCGCCACACCCTGGAATATCGACAAGCATGGCCGCAACCAAGCCAGCCGTACAAGATTCCGCTGTAGCTACCATCAAACGATGTTGACGCAGAAATTCCACTATTTTTTCAATATCAAGCTTTTCGCCATTCATCATCTACCCGTACACCTTTATACCCATATACTCATACGAATTTTATTGGTGCTGAAAGCTGTCCGTAACAAAGTCAAATAACGTGGGATGTTTCTGCGCTTCTTCTGCCCAACCTTGATCCCACTGATCATGGGCAAATAAATTTAATTCTGTGAATGGGTTATTACAGTAATGCTGCTTATTTAAAAATGCCTTGCGCCCTGCAGCACGAGGATTACTCGCCAATATATGGGCATCATCTACAAAGTCATCAACAGATGTTTCTTCATAAACCTGCCAATGGTTTTCCTCAATTTGACGCCGCATAAAACTAACAATCGCAAATGCCACCGCACTTTGGGAAAACGCCTCAAGGTTTATATCCGGATTCTTTTTTACCCTGAACTCAAATCCATTTATAAAATCATTTTTTTCATTCTTTGCATGAAAGCAAAAACAATTGTCAACTTCATTATTTACCAGATGCAGTGCCACTTCACAGCCATTTATTTCAAAGTTATCTACGATCATTTTATCCCCCGATAATTCAGTGTGTTTTGCGAAATTGCCGGATGAACTTTTTAATCTTCGGTGCGGTCACTTAACCATGGCAACATTTTTTCACTTATCATTTTTTTGAATCGCGTTTATAAATGACTCGTGTAGTTCTGATTTGTTGACATTTTACGATTCTAAAAAGTTCAGTGGCGTCATACACGACCAACTGGAAATTATTCCACTGAAAATTATAGATGACCCACTGATAAAGACAGTTTTTTATTCCCGGAGGAAAAAGATTATGACAATCAAAGATCAATACACCATGCAAGATCCTCGCTCCCAATATCCAAAAATTCATGCAGAAGACGACAAAATGCAACCGGAACCGGGGCTGGATAAAATTTTGGCGCCGCAAGCAGATCACGGTGAAAAAACTTATCGCGGATCTAATAGGCTTGCGGGTCGCAAAGCCTTAATTACCGGCGGCGATTCAGGCATTGGTCGCGCGACAGCAATCGCATTTGCAAGAGAGGGGGCAGATGTCGTTATCAATTATCTTCCCAGTGAAGAAGTTGATGCGCAGGAAACGTTGCGCTGGCTTAAAGAAGGCGGCAATAAAGCTTATGGAATTCCAGGTGATATTACCGATGAAAAATTCTGCAAGGAATTGGTAAAAAAATCGGTCGAGCTATTGGGTTCCATCGATATATTGGTGAATAACGCGGCCAAGCAACAATTCGTTGAAGATATTGAGGATATTGAATCGAGTGAATTCACCAAAATTTATACTACTAACATATTCGCAATATTCTGGATCACCAAAGCAGCCGTTCCTCATATGCCGCCCGGTGCGAGCATCATTAACAACACCTCAATACAATCCTACCAACCCTCCCCCGGCTTGCTTGCTTACGCTTCTACCAAAGGTGCGGTAACGGCGTTTACTAAAAGCCTGGCCAAAATGCTGATTAAAAAAGGTATACGTGTAAATGCAGTAGCACCCGGCCCTGTTTGGACACCATTACAACAAAGCGGTGGACAACCACCGGAAAAATTAAAGCACTTTGGTGAACAGGTACCGTTAGGGCGCCCAGGCCAGCCCGCTGAAGTAGCCCCTGCGTTTGTATTCCTGGCTTCACAGGAATCCAGTTATATTACGGCAGAAGTGATTGGCGTAACCGGCGGGCAACATACACCGTAACGAGCAGCATACCCTGCGACTCAACTCCCGCAATAAGATACTGTAATTAATAAAAAGGGTTGGCATATCTGCCAACCCTTTTTTCTACTCATTCTCGTGCTGTGTTTTATTTTCAGTTATGCGATGAATTACTCGCGGACATCATTTTATTTACGGAGTGTTTTATTTACGGAGCGTTCGATATAAAAACATTCTCGCCCGAATACAGATGTATCAGGCGAGAATGTTTTTATATCGACACTTTTTACCTCAATCCATTAAGCTTTACTTTAATCCATTAAGTTTTAATTTAATCCGTTGTGAAATTATTTTACGACTCCCTGTTTTTTGCTTTGGATTTAGCAAAGCATTAAAAAGTAAATTGCAAATTGACGTTTGCGTAATCTACATCCATATCAATGTCATCGCTTTGCAACACATCAATTTCATCACGCGAAATTTCAAAATTGAAGCGCTCATATTCAACACGCAAATCCAGAAATTCGGTCAAACGAAATTTTGCACCAACACCCCAAAACGTTTCGTCACCGTCGTAATCATCACTCAGTGCGAACGCTGGTGTATCAATATTTGCATCCGCTTCCCACCACATTTTTCCGCCTTTGGCATACACTGAAAATGCTTCTGCTACGGGAATTTCAAATACCAGATCCAATGCTTTACCTTTTGGATCGAAACTCAATGTGTCGTTGCCGGCCTCATCAAAATCAATGTATGCAGCCTCAATCCCGATGTACTCGTTAAATTTAACGAGCGCAAAAACTTTTGCTGCTGATTCATCTTCTTCAAAATCACCATCCTTTAATTTTGTTAAACCGTAACCGGCACCGATAGAAAATTCGGGTTCCAATCTCCAATTATCGGAGCTGTCGGATTGAGCCAAAGCTACAGAAGAAAATAAACCCGCGCACAAGAAAAGAATATTTTTTTTAAACATGATTGATTCTCCATTCACGATTTAAGACAAGTATTACAACGCAAATGACATACCAACAATGCACAAAATAAAAATGACTATTTTTTGGTGGAAACCGGCGGATTTTTTCGCGAAATGGCACTAAATTTTCGATGGAATTGGAAATGGCAGGAGAAAATTGCAGTCGTTTGAGGTAATTATTACAAATCCGTGGCGTTTCAGAACGAACGCCACGATTTTCGGGTAATGAACGAACCTGCGTAAAACTAGTTGGTATAGATGCCCTGACTACGCAAATAATCTTCGTAGTTACCGTGGAAATCAATAAGACCCGTGGGTTGCATATCAATGATGCGCGTAGCCAACGACGATACAAATTCGCGATCATGGCTGACGAAGATCAACGTTCCCGGATAGTTCTCCAAGGCGAGGTTGAGTGCTTCAATAGATTCCATGTCCAAATGGTTGGTAGGTTCATCCATTAATAAGACGTTGGGGTTTACCAGGCTTAATTTGCCGAACAACATCCGACCCTTTTCACCCCCGGATAACACCTTCACGTTTTTCTTTACTTCGTCATTGGAAAACAACATACGCCCCAAGGCTCCGCGTACCAGCTGTTCGTCGCCCTTGGTCCACTGCTTCATCCAGTCAAACAAGTTGGTGTCATCAGCAAAGTCTGCGGCATGATCCTGCGCGAAATAACCGATCTCGGCCTGCTCGGCCCATTTCACTGTACCGGCATCCGGCTGGAGGTCGCCGTACAAACAGCGCAGCAACGTGGTTTTACCAGCGCCATTAGGGCCGATAATGGCGATACGCTCGCCCGCTTCCACTTGTAAACTCAAATCCGTAAACAGCGGCCGATCAAACCCTTTGGTCACTTGATCAAGGGTCACTGCCTGACGATGCAACTTCTTGTTCTGCACAAACTTGATGTACGGACTCACGCGGCTGGAGGGTTTTACATCCTCCAGCTGGATTTTATCGATTTGACGCGCACGCGATGTGGCTTGCTTGGCTTTGGAGGCGTTGGCCGAGAAACGACTGACGAATGTCTGCAATTCGGCAATTTGCGCCTTCTTCTTGGCATTCTCATTTAATAATTTTTCACGCGCTTGCGTGGATGCCATCATGTAATCGTCATAATTACCGGGATATACGCGTAGCTCGCCGTAATCCAGATCGGCCATGTGTGTGCACACGGCGTTCAAGAAGTGGCGATCATGCGAAATGATAATGATGGTGCTGTTGCGCTCGACCAGAATGTTTTCCAGCCAGCGAATGGTGTTGATATCGAGGTTGTTGGTCGGTTCGTCGAGCAATAATACTTCCGGATCCGAAAATAATGCCTGGGCCAGCAACACACGCAATTTCCAACCTGGAGCAACAGCACTCATCAGGCCAAAATGTTGTTCGACAGGAATATCCAGGCCCAACAGTAATTCGCCCGCGCGCGATTCAGCGGTGTAACCATCCATTTCTGCAAACGCAACCTCTAGCTCTGCGACACGCATGCCATCGTCTTCACTCATTTCCGGCAATGCATAAATACGATCACGCTCGGCTTTTACTGCCCACAGTTCGGTGTGGCCCATGATGACCGTATCGACTACCGAAAACTCTTCGTAAGCAAATTGATCCTGCTTCAACTTACCCAAACGGGTGTTGGGCTCCAGCATCACCTGGCCGGCAGAAGCCTCGAGATCGCCGCCCAAAATTTTCATCAGGGTGGATTTACCGCAACCGTTCGCACCGATCAGGCCGTAGCGATTGCCGTTGTTGAATTTGACGGACACATTTTCAAACAGGGGTTTGGCACCAAATTGCATGGTGATATTGGCGGTGGAGATCACGGGTAAATTCTCTGCGGTAGGTACAAAAAAGGAATTGAGTTAACGGGGGGCGCATTCTAGCCTAGTCACGACACGACCGGGACTTTATTACATACAAAAAAGCCCGCATTGCGCGGGCTCCCTTAGCCGTTCAGTTACCTGATCAAGGTAATTTGAAAACGACTTTTACACTGGAATCCACCACACTGGCATCCACATAACCAATAGCGTTTGGATTAGCGGCAACTTGCGCCTTTACCGCTGCATCATCACCCACATCTTTTGGCGGGGTGCCCTTGCCGGTAAATACCAGTTGCGACCAGTAGGCTTTGTATTGGCTCGCGTTTTTCTTGCACACACCTTCGTTGAATTTATCGCGTGTGGCTGAACCTTCATTCTGGTTCAGTGGCACTGCCTGGCTACCGGACGGGAAGCTTTTGCTTTTACCCAGGAAGAGGCGCGAAATATCATCTTCAGTCAGTGAATTAAAACCCGCGGAAGGATGCACAATGACGGCAACTTCGGCGAATGAAAAACAGGAAACACCCAAAGCCACCGCTGCAGCCAATGATTTAATAACAGTTTTCATGTATGCAGCTCCTTTAGAATACCGCTTGTAAGGCGACGGAATAGACTTTCTGCTCGCCTTTCGCGTCATCGACATCATCAACCTGGAACTTGAGAGCAGTACCGGAGGCAACGTCCCAACGGGTGCCGAAGCTGATGACTTCGCGATCTACATCGCGCGCTGCAGCAATAGCATCCAATGCACCAATGATCGGGGCAGTTTGCGGGCTGACTGGAATACCTTCCGACAAATTGGCAATCTCATCATCAGCCTGGGAACCAGTGACATGGAACAGGAAGTCACCGAAGCGTAGACCAACCATGACATAGTCGCGCACGTTTTTGGCAAGCATGGTGTCTTTTACTTCAAACTCCACATGTTCTGCGGCGGCAACGAACATACCGGTATCGATATTTAAACCGATCTGGGCGAACGAGCCTTTGTCCTCATTAACACTTACACGATCTGCCCAGGGCTTAGTGCTTTCTGATGCATTTAATGTAGCGAGGAACCCGTTCAACGTGGGGTCGAATACGTCAACAGTCAGCTCAGCTTCGTGGTAAGCAACACGTAAGTTCCACCAGTCTTTACCAATAGTTGCTGCCACACCCATCTGGTTACGCAGACTGGCAAAGCCTTCGGTACCGTCCTCAAAGGCGAAGTCAGCCTCATAGCTGCCGAAATACGCCTGGAAGCTGGTATCAAAGCTGCCAAGTGGCGCAGTAACGTAATAGTCCACACCATCCACGTTATTGAATGGCAGGTAATACACTTCGTTAGGGGCGCTGATCCAGGGATAGGAATAACCTACATCCAGATAATCGGAGTACATGTACAACGGCGTGCGCAAACGACCCGCACGAACCTTACCATTGTCCGATGCTTGCCAGGTGAGGTAGGCCCATTCGGCGTCCACTTCATAATCATTGCCGCTGCGTGCGATCAACTGCGCCGTAGCAGAAATTTTTTCGCTGACCTGACCGGTAACTTGCAAACCCAGAAGGTTGCGGTCAAAGGTAAAGTCTTCTTCGAAACCTTTGTAACCGGGAGGTGTTTCACCTAGCGCATCAGCAGGGTAATCCTCATCTACCATGCCGCCACCTACGGATAAAAATCCGGAGATGCTGACATCCGCCGCTAGCGCCCAGGGCGCAGCCATCATGCTCGCAACAGCCAAAGCAAGGCCGTGCTTTTTGTGTGTGTTTTTAAATAACATCATCGAATAGCTTCTCCTGAAGTTCGCTATGCTTTTGGATTAAACACGTTTCTTGCCAGCGGGATTTGAATACTCTCCCTCTTGAAGGTAATTCGATGCTGGCAAGCATCCAGTGCGCGAGTTGTTTTCTTATGAAACATTCATCGCTACACAGAATTGGGGTTACCGCTTTTCCCATGTTTAAAAAAGCGATAGAAAAATTACCGCTTTGCAGCGCGATTCATCTCGTCCTGCAGTTTTTTGGCTTTTGCGTTACCTTGAGCGACCGCTCTGGAAACCCAGTCTTCCGCGAGCGCCTTGTTTTTGGTGGCGCCTTTGCCAGTGAAATACATGTAGCCCACAATCAATTGGGCTTCGTCATAACCCTGCTGTGCCGCCTTCAGATACCAATCGAAGGCTGCTTTGGAGTCCTTTTTAACGCCCATGCCCTGGTCGAGCATATACCCCAACATGTATTGGGCGCTGCGATTGCCCCCCCGTGCCGCTTGCTCGAATAACGCAAAGGCCCGTGGATAATCTTGCGCGACGGCTTGGCCATCCATATACAAATAGGCCAGTGTGTATTGGGCGTCCACTTGACCAGCTTCTGCCGCCTGCTGATACCACTTGATGGCTTGCTCAATATTCTTCGCTACACCATCACCCTTGAAGAGCATATTGGCTAACTGATATTGCGCTTGCGAGTTACCTTGTGCTGCCGCCTTCTCAAACCAGCGCTGTGCCTCGGCAGGATTCTTTTCTACTTTGTCACCCGTGGAATACAAAAGCGCCAGTTCCAGTTGCGACGTCTCATCACCTAACCCGGCCGCTTTTTCAAACAGACCCAACGCTGTATCTGGATCAGCCGCAACACCGTCACCCTTTAGATACATCATGCCCAATTCACGGTTCGCCGGCCCATATCCCTGGCTTGCCGCTTTTTTGAACCAGCCCAAGGCGCGGCCAGGGTCGGCAGGCATGGCATAACCATTCTTCTGCATAACCCCCAGGTAATAGCGCGCCTCAGCATTTCCCACCGATGCGAGGGGCTTGAACTCTGCCAACGCTTGTTCGTACTTTTGCTTGTTAAAAGCTTTGATCCCGTCTGCCAGGGTTGCAAATACCGAGGTGCTAAACAGAACGCAGCCGAGCGCGAGAAACCATTTCATTGCCATAGGTCCATAAGATCAGTGATACAAAGATTTTTCGAAATGGTGAGAAATTAGAAAGGATTACCCAAAGCGGGCGACGGGACGAGCCGTTGCAGAAACTAATTGATTGCCAGTGTCTCACCTTCACTGGCATCAAAATTTTGTGATTTCTATCCACTGATCATGCCATCAATGTCAAATTTTTGCTAATTTAAGCGCCAACTTTGTGATTCATTACACAAATTCATCAAGTTGTTCTCCCTCACTGGACTGTCACCTAAACAAACAATATTCAGACAACACGCGTTTAACTGTCAGGGAGCCTCAACCCGAGGCCCCCACTTCACCCTAGGGTACTTTGTAAACAACCTTGACCGATGCATCGACTGCCGAAGCATCAATGTAGCCAATCATATTGGGATTGGCGGCAACCAACGCCTTTACAGCGGCATCATCACCTGCATCCTTGGGTGGTGTGCCTTTACCGGTGAACACCAGTTGAGACCAATAGGCTTTATATTGGCTGGCATTTTTCTTACACACGGCCTCATTAAATTTTTCGCGTGCAGCAGAACCTTCATTTTGGTTGATGGGTACCGCCTGGGCTCCGCCGGGGAAACTTTTGGCCTTGCCGAGGAACAAGCGCGATACATCGTCTTCGGTCAACGATGCCACCCCTGCGGAGGGATGCACTATAACGGCGACCTCCGCAATAGCACTATTCACTAACATGACAAAAAACGTGACGACGAGCGAATTCAACAATGTTTTCATGATGTCGCCCTCCTGTTAAAACACGGTTTGCAGAGCAACGGAGTAGACTTTTTGATCACCTACTTCATCATCCACATCATCGTACTGGAACTTGATGGCTGTACCCGTCGTGACATCCCAACGGGTTCCCAGGGACATGACTTCGCGCTCAACGACCTGCGCCCGGGCGACAGCCTGGAGGGTTCCGATAATCACGGACGTATTGCCAAATAAAGGATCGGGCTGGCCTGCAGGAAGCCCTTGCTCCGGACGGGAAACCTCATCCTTTGCTTCCGATGCAGTGACATGAAATAGCCACTCACCTGTCCTGACACCGACCATGACGTATTGACGAATATTCTTCGACAGCATCGACTCCCCCGGATCGAACTCGATATATTCCGCCGCCGCGACAAAGCGCCCGGTATCCATATTGATTCCTATTTCGGTGAAGGTGACATCGTCTTCTTCGGCTAATAACCGTTGCGTATTCTCAGGAAAGCCAATCACCGTTAAATACTGCGCTAACCCGCCGAGCGTTAATTGAGGGCCTAACACAACGCCGGAGAGATCGAGCGTTAACTCGGATTGATGATGGGCAGCACGTAAAGTCCACCAGTCTTTACCGATAGTGCCCGACACGCCTATTTGATTTCGGGCTTTGGTGTTGGTGACCACGCCGTCTTGCACAAAGTCGTCCGTAAAACTGCCGACATACGCCTGGAGCGTAGCATCAAAAATTCCGAGTGTGTTGCTTACATATATATCTACGCCATCAACATTATTGAATGGTGAGAAATACACTTCAGGCGGCGGGGTAATCCATGCATACGAATAGCCGACATCGATAAAATCAGAATACATATACAACGGAATGCGCAAACGGCCTGCCCGCACTTTTACGGTGTCACTCGCTTGCCAGGTTAAATATGCCCATTCGGAATTGACTTGATAGTCGTCGGCACTTCGCGCAATCAGTTGCGCCGTTGCAGTCACTTTTTCGCTGACGGTGCCAGTGACCTGTAAACCCAGCAAGTTATTGTCGAACGTGAAATCCTCTTCATAACCCTTATAGTTGGGAGGCGTTACGCCTTGCGCATTGGCAGGATATTCTTCGTCAACCATGCCGCCACCCACGGATAAAAAACCGGAGACCGTTACGTCACTGGCGTTAGCAAATGGTGTAGATATCATGAGCGCAATTGCTGCCGCTAACGAATGTTTTTTACAGTAAGAACTCATTGTTTTCATTGCGTGCCACTCCTCTTGTTGCGCACTGCTTGTGCATGAACTCCCTCTTAAAACATCTCCTGTCCACCACCTTGTGTGGGCAAGATAAAATCAGGCAAGCAATCGCCGGTTGCAAGTTACATTCAAGAATGTGTTACACCCGGAATTGCCCGGCAATTTTGCGCAAGGCTTCGCTGATGTGGCTAATGTCGTGGCTGATTTCATCCAGTTCATTAGTACTGCTGGTGACCAATTGAGTGTTGTGGTAGATGCCGTTTACGTGTTCGGACACATGAGAAAACGTCACTGTTTGCTCTTGTGTGGCGGCAGCAATTTTTTCGTTGATATTACTGATGGTTTCTACATTGTTTAAAATCGAATTCAATACTTCGCCGGAAGCCGCGGTAGCTTCTACACCACGATTAGCCCGCTCTACGCTGCCCTGCATTGCAGTCACCGCACTCGCTGAAACCTGGCGTAATTCACTAATGACTTTATGGATTTCTTCGGTCGCTTGCCGCGTGCGCACAGCAAGGCCGCGCACTTCATCGGCCACAACCGCAAAACCGCGCCCGTGTTCACCGGCGCGCGCCGCTTCGATAGCAGCATTCAATGCGAGTAAATTGGTTTGCTCTGCCACCGTTTGAATGGTGTTTAATAATTTACCAACATCGGAAGAAAACTCTTCAAAGCGATTTACCACATCAGCAGCGCTACGCACCTCTTCCGCCAAAGTACTGATTGTGGTGACGTTGGCCGACAATGTTTCTTTACCCCGTGCCGCCGCCGTGCTGGCATCTTGCGCCTGCACAGAGGCGTTGCCAGCAAATTGGGCAATTTCGTTTACGGTTTTCATGAGTTCTTCAATCGAGGCACGCGTGGATGAAATTGCACGCGCCTGCTCATTGATTCGCGTTAAATTGTTGCTACTGGAATTCGTCAGGCGTGAAGCGACCTGCGTCAAACCACTGACATCCTGGCTTACAGTGGCAAAAGAGCCATGCAGTTTTTCTACAAACGCATTGAAATATTTCACCAGGTAACGAATTTCATCGTGCCCCGAATAATTAATGCGTTTGGTTAAATCCCCTGCGCCGGATGACATCTCTTTCAAAGAGTCAGTAACTTCATTAATACTCGACGTGATAGATCGCCCGATAATTGAACTGAGCACAATTAATAAAATGATGACGCAGACCGCAATCACTAATGCAATATGGCCAGCGCTTTTGGATGATTCAATGGTCGAGCGAATAGAAGACGTAAATTCATCGGCAGTTTGTTCTTTCATGGTCGCCAGCATCTTGCGCAAATTTTTTAATTTATCTGCATTAACCGCGGCTTCCGCCCCTACCTTTTCGAAATCGACATTGCCACCGATAAAGCTTCTGGCAATGCGCGTTGAGGTTGTGTACCAGTCTTGCAATACATTATCAATCTCGTTCAATTTTCCACTCATGGCTTTATTAAGTGCCGAGAGCTTTTGTAAATTTGCGCGGATTTCCTGGTAATGTTTTTCTGCTTGCTCCAGCGGTACTTCATCGCCGGTAGTGACCGAACTATTTATTTGTTGTTCCATGAGAAGCAGTGAATCCAGGTTCACAGTCGTCATATCCAGCGTGGGATATAAACGTTGCTCCACTTCAGCCAAACGATTGCTATTAGTGTGCTCGATCCATTGTGTATAGCCCTGGCTGATAACAAACCCGAATAGGGCAATCGCTACCAACAGCATCATTTTTTTCGCAATGGTCAAACGGAGCATTTATGCCGAGCCTCAAATAAACAAATTATCTTTTGAACCCGCATGTCGCCGTACACGAGGCACAGCCCTTTTAATTTATTTATCCACCGGATTTAAGATTCATTTGGGTATAGCAGCGGCTTATACAATGCGCAAACACCATAAGTGCTTTCGTGACAAAACCTTAACAATAGTTTTTAAAAATAAAATCAAGGGGATAAAAAAAAGCCGCTTAATCGCAAATGGCGATTAAGCGGCTTTTTTGAGAAAACAGATTTATAGGATGGCGGCTTTTTTTAGCGCCCAGCATAAAGGGATAACCGTCGCCAAAGTAATTACACCAATCGCAAGTGTAATCAAACTGGTGGTATCAAATGTGAGCAACCAACCGTAAGCCGGGCGTATCATGTCGCGCCACGGGAATTGATTTAACACTGCCAACGCAATCAGTGTCACTGGAATAATAACAATCAATCGTTCAAGCCACGGGTTAAGTCGATGTTTCGCCGGCAGGCTTGCCATCACCCGTGCGCTGAAATCACCATCATCAATATAGCCACTGCTTTGTTGCAGTTGGCGTTTGAGAAAATCGTCAAACGATTCATTGCTCATAGAGCACCTCTTTAGTCTTTCTGCATTTCCAATCGTGACCTTGGGTACTGATGCATTAATCGGGTAACGCATCTTGCCAGGACGACAACAGGTTTTGCAGTTTCTGTTTTCCGCGATTGATATGGGTTTTCACGGTTCCCAGAGGAATACCCATAATAGTCGCCGCTTCTTCGTGAGAAAAGCCATCTTCATAGCATAGGCGTATGGCCAGCTGCTGCCCCGCACTCAGGGTTTGCATCGCCGCTTCCACATCTTTCTGTGCATGGAATTGTTGCAGGCTGCATTGGTCTGCTTCCACTTCCTCGTTCTCATCCAGCTCACACCATTCAATTTTTTTAGCGCGCCAACGGTTGGCGGCAATATTGAACGCAATGCGATATAACCAGGTAGAAAACTTGGCTTCTGCGCGAAAAGCGCCCAGCGCTGCATAGGCCTTCATAAAGGTCTCTTGCGCCAGATCGTCCGCGAGGTGAGTGTCGCCATTGCATAGCCGCCGCGCCCAAATGCGCAGTTGCGACTGGTAGCGCAAGACCAGCTGCGCGAACGCATGCTGGTCCTTGCGGTTAACTACCCGCGCAATCAATTCCTGATCGGGAACTGACATCCGTATTAGTCCTGCTGCCCAACCTGTTGTGATGTCGCCGCATTGGCCGCGGGTTTGTTCAAATACCAGATAACAATGCGCGAACACCCCAGGGCAATCAAAATGAAACCAACCGCACCAATTTCAAAACCCAATAAAGCAGTCAGGAAAATTAATAAGCCGATACCAAGGAACAGATGACGAACCCCGCTGGCCAGATCGGTTGAATCAACCGCCGCCCTGGGTTCATCGCCACGTAAAAGTTCTACGGGAATATCGCGTCCGCTAGAGAGCAACTTGTCGATATTCATATTGATATCCTGCTGGCGACGCGCTTTTGAGCGATAGTGCATCACCATAAGGAAACACAATAAAAAGATCGGCCCACCAAAAATAAAAATGATCGCCAGGATCGGAATTAATAAGGCCACGCTGAAATCCTCCGCATCAAAATTACTTTCACCAAATGCCTCCTGGAGCCCTTTGTCCAGTTCGCGTTGCCAATTCTCCTGCTCGCGTGCATGGCGCTCATGCTCGCGCGCCTGCCGCTCTATTTCGCGGGCCTGTTGTTCATGCTCATGCTTCCACAATGAGTCGGGGTTATCGGGAGCGGGTGCTTCGTGGGCTGGTGGTGGCTCCGGCGGATCGCCCATCGGTACGGGAACCACAACAGGCACCGGCGTGGTCACCGGTGCTTCTACCGGTGCGGAACTGTCAACAGGAACCGTGGTGCCCTCGAGTTCTGCTGCAGTTACCGGCAGGTATATCGCGCTAACGAAGGCAATAAAGCCCAACTGGCGCAACGGGGTTGCAAATAAGGTCATGGGATAAGCCTCTTTGAAAAATCCGGGCGGATTTGTGAGAGATCCAACAAAAAGATCCGGTCAAAAGTGCCCCAACTCGTAAACTAAGACACAGTCTAGCGAGGACCGGATTCAGGCACGGAGATTATTTTTAATGATGCAAAAGCCGGTTAATGAACCAGCTTTTGCCAAAAGTTTTTGATGGGATTGCCGGCCATATTGCAATCAGCTGTTTGCAAAGGGCGAAAATCGTCACGGAGGGGAAGCCACATGGAACCTTCACAAGTCTCGGCACTTAATTGCCCCGTTGCCAGATCAATCCAGTCAAAGCTGACCCCCGGCGGAGGTTCTTGCTCAAGGCTGCGGGTAGGCAACTGCTTCATAAAATCTGTCCAGACTTGTAAAGCACCGCCGGCACCGCTCAATGGTGTCTGGCTGTTATCATCACGGCCCAACCAAACAACGGCCAGGTGCTCACCACTGAACCCGGCAAACCAACTATCGCGCTGGTCATTGGTAGTGCCGGTTTTTCCTGCCAGATCAATCGCGGTTGGAATCTGGTTGTAGGCACTACGGCCGGAGCCTTCACGCAGGGTTCGTTGCATTGCATATTGCAGTTGGAAGGTCGATTCGGCGGCGAACCGTTGTTCCAATTCGAGCGGATATCGTTTGAGTGGTTTACCATCTGCGGTAAGTACTTCGCGAATGGCATGCAACGGCGTGTATACACCTTCAGCGGCGAGGGTGTGATAAATACCAGCCACTTCCAGCGGCGACATTTCAATAGCGCCGAGCAACATGGCAGGTAATTCAGGCACCTTACCCTGGTAACCGGCACGCTTGATAGTCTTGGCCACCGAGCCCAGGCCCAGCGTCATACCCAAACGCGCGGTCGATTGGTTGTAGGAATAAGCCAACCCTTTATAGAGCGGGATATCCCCGTGATCCTGCTTATCGTAATTTTGCGGCGTCCACAGTTTACCGCCGGATTTATAGCTCACCGGAGCGTCGCTAATGATGGTGCCCAAATTGAATTGCTGGGGAATTTCCAGCGCGGTCAAATACACAAAGGGCTTTACCAACGAACCGATCTGGCGCTTGGCGTCCAACGCACGGTTCAAGCCGGCAAAGCGGGGATTGGTGTCGCCCACTACTGCCAGGATTTCTCCACCGCCTACCGATGTCACCACCACAGCCCCCTGAACATCCTTGGTCTTATATTGCTTTTGCAATTGCTCGGTACGAACCTTCAGGGATTTTTCTGCCTGCCGCTGCACCATCGGCGACAACGTGGTAAAGATACGCAGACCTTCGCTACGCAAATCATCTTCGTCGTAATCCTGTTTCAACTGACGTTTTACTAAATCCATAAATGCCGGATACGTGGTAGAACTCGCTTCACTGGGTGCAACAATTCCCAAGGGTGCGGCTTGGCCCGCCTTCAATTGCTGGTCGGTAATCAAACCTTCCTGATGCATTACCGCCAACACCACATTCCGGCGCTCTTTAGCGCGCTCGGGATGCTTCCAGGGGTTGTAATAGGAGGCGCCTTTTACCAGGCCAATCAACAGCGCCAAATCCTGCGGTTTTAATTCTTTCAATGGTTGCCGGAAATAATGTTGCGATCCCAGCGCAAAACCATGAATACCACGCGGCCCACTTTGGCCAAGGAAAATTTCGTTGATATAGGCTTCCAGGATTTCCGATTTGCTGTAGTGCACTTCCAGCAACACCGCCATAATGGCTTCGGGAATTTTTCGCCGCAGGATACTTTGCTCATTGGTGAGATAAAAATTCTTTACCAATTGCTGGGTAATCGTGCTGCCACCTTGCCGCACATCGCCATGGGTTACGTTTACCCATGCCGCACGGATAATTGCCAACGGCGATACGCCGTGGTGCTCAAGAAAATGTTTATCTTCCACTGCCAACAGCGTTTCACCCAATAGCGGTGGCAAATCAGCCAATCGGACCAACAGGCGATCTTCTTTATCGGCCGGATAAAAACCGCCAATTTCTTCGGGCTCCAGCCGCACCAGTGGCAAATCTGCACCCGCCAGATCAATTAGCCCTTGCACTGAGTTATTGGCAACCCGCAGCATAAATTTACGCGCGGCTTCGTCTTTATCCCAAAAGGAAAAGCCACGACTGTGGATGTGGTAGGTAACTTCATTCGACAGGGAACTGACTTTTTTCACTACCTGGCCTGGCGCTTTGATATCACCATCAAACCGATAGCCCAGCGCACGCAGCTCTTGCTCAAACAATGCCGGTGTTAATGACAACCCCTGGTACAACTCCAACGGCCGCGCATATACCCGCGCAGGCAACGCCCACTTTTTACCCTCAAATTTTTCACGGACTACCGAATCCAGATATAACGTCCAAATACCCAGCAATGCGATAACCAACAACAAGCCATACAAAATCCATAAACGCACAAGTGCCCAACCGCGACGAGGTGACGAAGAGGAAGATTTGGCGCGACGACTGGTGGTACGGCGTTTAGTCATGAGTTGGCAATATTCCGAATAACGCAGGGCAAACCCGCAGGATACTTAATGAGTATTTTTCAGTAACCACTGAAGCGAAAAGCGCGACAGTTTACTCGCCAGGCCTCACCAAGGCGAGGCCTGCCAGAACTGCAAATCTATCGCTCGTCGCCTACTGGAAAGGCGCCAATGCGGGAACATCATCATCAATTGCGGTGTGGTTTTATCGCCCCGCACTCATTGCCAAGCCATTTTCCATCCAATGTAACTGGCAAGGTGTAGGTTTTGCCGTTTGTCACTTGCTTGAGGGTTCCTTTGCCAGAGAATTGGGTGGTGGACGAAAAAGTGACTTCGCCATTCATTGACGACGTATCATCACCTTCACACACCTGTTGCAGTTTGTATTTATTTTTACCTGATTCCGTGACAGTCGATGTACAACCTCCTTCTGCATCCGGTGACCAGCCTTTGTCGATTTCCGCCTGGGTGATGCAATCCTTGGTCACGATGCCATCTTTACTAAAAGACATGCGCTCGCTTTGATAATTCGGCATTTGCGCTGTCTGGGTTTTGCTTTGCGCCAGGGCTTCCTCCATCATTTTGCGCTGCTCAGGTGGCATATTTTTTAATTGTGCCTGAATGTCATTGATCATTTGATTGGACTGGTCTTGTTGTAAGGCCAGGAATTGCGCCTCACCATCACCCTCAAATTTCATGGTGTGTTGCCAAAGGCCAGCCTTCATATCCACTTTCACCTGGGCAACACTGCTTGCTGCCATCAAGCTGGCTACAGCGACAAAAAGAAATGATTTCATGGTAATTCTCCTTGTTTAACGTCGTATAAAAGCGATTGAATTTTGATTAACAATTAAATGTTGGATTTTGTAGCCATGCGAGCATGCATCAACCCGCAAACTTATAAATGAAATCCATGAATCCCGGCTTAATGCTTTCTTGCCTAACGCGTTTTTTGCATAATGCCTCACAATTTCCATTCCTCACCCTTCCCGGATTTTTTAAAGGCATTCCCATGAGCAAGCAATATCACATTTACGGCATAGGCGCCGCCCTTGTCGATACCGAAATCACCCTCAACGATTCAGACCTGACAACCATGGCGGTAGCCAAAGGAGTAATGACATTAGTCGATGAAGCCCGCCAGCAACAATTAATAGATTATTTGCAAAATCATCTGGTTGCATCGCATCGGGCGAGTGGAGGCTCTGCGGCTAACAGCATTATTGCGGCCAGCTATTTTGGCTCTAATAATTTCTATTCTTGTAAAGTTGCCAATGACGAAAATGGCGAGTTTTATTTAAACGATATTAAAGCCGCCGGCGTAACTACCCCATCACACATACAACCACCCGCCGGAATTACTGGCAAATGTTTGGTGATGATCACACCCGACGCCGAACGCACTATGAATACCTTTTTGGGAATGAGTGAGACGCTGTCGGTTAATGAATTGGATCCACACGCAATCGCCGATTCGCATTATGTTTATATCGAAGGCTATCTGGTGACATCTCCCACTGGTCGCGCTGCTGCAATTGAGCTGCGCAAGCAAGCCGAAGTTAATAACACCAAAACTGCATTAAGCTTATCTGACCCGGCCATGGTGCAATTTTTCCGTGATGGTTTAGTGGAAATGATTGGCAATGGTGTAGATTTAATTTTCTGTAACCGCGACGAAGCGATTGGGTTCACCCAGACAAGCAATATTGAACAAGCCTGTACAGAACTGAAAAAATACTGCAAGCAGTTTGCAATCACCTGCGGCAGTGACGGTGCGCTGGTATTTGATGGCAAACAACTCATAAAGGTTTCAGCCATACCAGTAAAAGCGGTTGATACCAACGGTGCTGGCGATATGTTTGCCGGAGCTTTTTTGCACGCAATCAACCATGGCAAAGATTTTAAAACTGCCGCCGAATTCGCCAACCGCGCCGCCGCAAAAGTGGTATCACAATTTGGCCCGCGCTTACAACCGGAGCAGCATGCAGAACTGAAGAAAGGATTTTTCTAAACAACGCCATCATGTGGGCAGCCAGGCTGCCCATTATTGATTCTTACTGTTTCAGTCCTCGAATGTTATTTTTCCTTTTCAAATAAGGTTTTGCGCTGTCATTGTTGATCATGCAACTCGACAATAATCCTATCGACAATTTGCGTTGCAGTGGTGAGCTTGCTTGTGTCAGGGTTTACGTTTCCATTCTTGCCAGAGTGATGCCCCTGCCCCACCAATTTTAATAAATAAATGGATTGCGCATCCTTTCGACTCAACACTGCATCATAAATAACAGAAGGTTGTGCAGAAAAACCATTCCCGGAATAAATCGGATCGTCTGGAAATCGATCACTGGAATAATACGTGTTGAAATCAAACGATTGGTTAATTTCAAAACGAATCCGAAATTTTTCCGGCAGGTTCACCAATGCCTGGGTAGTTAACAGAAAATTATCAATGATGGTCGCACCGGAGTAAGCATCCAACACCGGATCATCGGAAACCGGTACATCACGTTTTGCACTCGTACCCAGTGCATGCAGAAAAACAGGCAGGGATTCCGGGCGCATACGTTCATCTTTACTGGCACCATCCCATTGGTAATCAAAAATTTCACTTTCATCTTCACCAGACAAAAAAGGATTGTCCGTAAATACACGCTGTGGATCTTTACGGGTCACCTTGTTAGCGAAATTGTTATCGACCAATTTACCTGTCACATACAAAGGCTGGATGAATTTGCCATCCAGGGTTTCCAGCCATATGGCGTATTGAGGCCATAGAAAGAAAGGGCCTTTGCGAACCTCGATGGTAAGTAATGATCCTGTTGCGCCAGCAGGTTGAATACGACGGATTTGATAAGTTTGTTGCTCATCTGCAATACCGGCTTGCGCTGCACGTAAAGATTGTCCCCAGCGATAGAACTGCATAAATGGTGTAGCCTGAAAATACACTAACACCACCAACACACTAAACACGCCCACACTTCCCCACAGAATCGGATTAAACCCTCCTGAAGCTGGATTACCCCAATAAACCTTGAGTGGCTTCAGGTTATTTTTCAAATGCCACAACAGCATCAGCAATAACCAAAAACCGAATATGGTATGCAGTAAAGCCACCCATTGCTGGTAGGGCCTTAAAAATATCAATACCGATGTCCCTGAAATGATTAATAATCCGAGAAAAAGAGAAAGGCTAATAAAACTGCGCGAGCGATTTTGGTTGGATGCCATAAGATTCACCTGTTAAACAATGTCAGGTTACTGTTGTCGACATCCCCGCTGTTACACCAATTAAATTTTATAAAATTTTATGAAAAACCACTGTTTTCTTTAATTTTTATTTGAAAGCGTTTGTTTTTTGCCCCAATGAGGGCACTTCAAGTGGCAACTGATGCATATCAACCAATTTCTTAAGCTGACGCCATTGCTCAACCGCCAGATCATCTCGCTGTTGCAAAGAATAAAGCTCGATCAATTTAAGGCGTACCAGGCTTACTCCAATCGGGCAAGCAATCGATTGATGGTATCCGATGGACCGTTGATACTCGACTTCTGCGGTTTGTAGATCTGCGGTTTTTAACGCGATATCTCCCGCCAGGCTCGCAATATAGGCTTGATACAAACTATCAAATGCACTCACAGCCAACTCTTGCGCAACCAGCAACTGATGTCGTGCACGCTCTATATCTCCCCGGGCAACTTGCGCTTTGGCCAAAAGATAATGAAATACATACACTTTGGGATATTGATGTTGGGTAGCAATAGCAACAGCCGCCATAGTGTTATCTACTGCTTGCGGCCAGGCATTTTGAATCTGCAGCGATTCAATCAGTAGCTGGTGAGCCAGAAAATTATCTGGTTCAATTGTGATAGCTGTTTGCAATAGCGCTATTGCAGTATCTGCTTTTCCTCTCTTCCGGTTTTCAAATGCTTCTGCCAGTAAACTGGAATTAAATTCGGCATCCAAATGGGAAAGATTCAAGCGAGCATCCGTTTTCGTGGCAACAACCCTGGCCAAGGATTCCACCACCTTATCCAACTGACTCTCCATAATCACACCGGATGTTTGATCCGTGGGTGTAAGCAATCGATACAACAATCGGTAATCATTGACTGAACCAGATAACTCCAGATCCACAACGAGGTTCGACCCTGAAATTTCAAAAATCCTGTTAGCGAGTTGTACGCGATCAACGGCATCAACGCCTGCAACATCCAGCAAATGCAACACATAAGGAACATCAAATACCTGAACCCCCTGCGAAAGCTGTAATGACTGGATAAGTTGATCCATCATTCCCAAACGAACCCACACTAAATTAGAGCCCTCAGTACGATTCTCGACCGGCAACACAGTAATAATATTTTTACTGGCAGGCCCACTTATCATGTAATTTTTAACTACCAATACCCCCATCGTTATTAATAATACAATCCCGGATGCGATTAATGTTTTGATACGTTTTCTACGGCAATTCGAGGAGGCTTCGATGGCAATGGGGTCAATCGATTGATTAACTTTTTCAATCGGAAAACTCCATGCATAACCTTTGCGAGGATGCGTTTGGATAATATCCAGCGGGGAAAATAATTGGCGTAATTCACGAATGGATTGGACGAGGACCTGTTCTTCGACCAGTACATCATCCCATATTTGCTTCAGAAGATAATCTTTCGATAACACCTGAAACGGGCTTTCAAGAAATAGTAATAACAATGAAAAGGTTTTAGGACGAACATTGATTGTCCGTTGTGCAGTAATAATTTGCCGTTGGATTACATTAACGGTAAAGCCTTCCATGCGATACACAATGTTATGCTCGGCTGTCACATCCTTTACCTGGGGAAATGATGGAAAAGGAACGGCACGCGCCGTTCCTTTTTATATTTTATGGAATCTTGCGAATTAATGATGCGCAGCTTTAGCGCTCGCACTCACTTTTTGCATTAACCAGTCGGTGTAGGCAATACCAATTGCTGAGGCAATGAAAGCCATATGAATAATAGTTTGCCACATTACACCTGCCTCCGTAGTCTCGGAACCTTCTTGGCCAATCGTGCCCGCCTCGATAAAAGTTTTAAGCAAATGAATTGATGAAATTCCGATAATCGCCATCGCTAATTTTACTTTTAGTACTGTAGCGTTAACATGACTGAGCCATTCAGGTTGATCAGGATGTCCTTCCAGACGCAAACGGGACACAAAAGTTTCATATCCACCCACGATAACCATTACCAACAGATTTGAAATCATCACCACATCAATCAAGCCCAATACAATCAGCATAATTCCTTGTTCTGTTAATGTATTAACATCCACCACCAGATGGATTAGCTCTTTCAAAAATAGAAACACATACGCACATTGAGCAACAATCAGCCCCAAATACAAAGGCAACTGCAACCAACGAGAGCTGAAAATCAGCTTCGGAAAAAAGTTATTTGCAAAACCAGTAGGTTTATCACCGCTCATCACTACACCTGCTTAAGTTAAATTAAAATAAATTGCGTCAATACTAATTAGCCGCCCTACCAAAACACAAGGGGTTATCTGGCAAGTTTGGTTAAGGTAATCCACACACCGGGCAACGCGGGTCTTTCGGTAACTTCATTTCCCGCCATTGCATATGGCGAGCATCAAGCAGCAGTAAGCGTCCTGTCAGGTCGGAACCAAATCCACAGATCAACTTGATGGTTTCCAATGCCTGCATAGAGCCAATAATTCCAACCAACGGTGCAAGCACACCATTGGCTGCGCAAGTTGCATCATCGTTATCTTCTTCATATAAACAGCGATAGCATGGGCTGGATTTGTTGCGCGCATCAAAAACGGTGATTTGTCCTTCCAAACGAATTGCTGCACCGGAAACTAACGGGACTTTTGCAGAAACACACACCGCGTTAATCGCAAAACGAGTAGCGAAATTATCAGTGCAATCCACGACCACATCTACTTGTTGCACTACTGTCGCGAGACTTTCAGCATCAAGAATATTTTCAACGCATTCGATGCTGATTTCAGGATTCAACTCACGCAAGCCCTGCGCTGCCGACACCGCCTTATTCACACCAATACGTGCAGTAGTATGTGCAATTTGACGTTGCAAATTGGTTAAATCCACTGAATCAAAATCTGCCAACAGCAAATGCCCCACGCCTGCTGCCGCGAGATACATCGAAACTGGCGAACCCAAACCACCAAGCCCGATAATTAACACACGCGCCGCCAATAATTTTTCCTGCCCGTCGATATCGACATCGGACAACATTATCTGGCGCGAGTAACGCAGAAGTTGTTCGTCGTTCACGTTGACTCCTGTGGTTTTCTTCCTAAAGAGATGCGCTCGTTATTGCCTAAATCGCGACGGGTTTCTACGGAAACAAACCCTCGCACGCGCAATAATTCCCGCACCGCATTGCCTTGATCATAACCATGCTCCAATAGTAACCAACCATCATTACGCAAATAGTTCCAGCTCTCGCGGATAATTAACTCGATATCAGCCAAGCCGTAGTTATCGGCGATCAACGCCGAGCGCGGTTCATAGCGCACATCGCCTTGATCAAGGTGTGGATCTTGTGGATCTATATACGGCGGGTTACTGACAATCACATCAAATTCACGTAACTCGATTTGCGTAAACCAATCGCTTGGTTGAATGTTGACGTGATTGAAATCCAACTGCTTACGATTTTTTTCGGCGAGGGCAACGGCATCAATGGATTTGTCCACCCCCAGCAATTGCCAGTGAGGTTTTTCGCTGGCAAGCGCCAACACAATAGCTCCCGTTCCCGTTCCTAAATCGAGGCAATTACGGACTTGAGCAGATTCATCCCGGGCAAATAATTCCAGCGTTACCTCAACGAGTAATTCAGTATCCGGGCGCGGAATCAACGTTGAATTATTTACCGCCAATGGCAGCGACCAGAATTCACGCTGGCCAATAATATGGGCGATAGGCTCACCGTTTTTGCGCCGCCGGAAATAATCGCTAAATAATCGCTGCTGTTCTTCATCAAGAACTTTTTCCGGCCAGGTAAAAAGCCAGGTGCGATTTTTTTGCAGGATATGACAGAGAATAATTTCAATATCGAGGCGAGCTGAATCGCTAACGCGCTCCAGCTCGGATGCTAATTGCAGGCACTGTGCAACGGTAATGTTGCTCATAGAAATTCACGTATGAGAGATTAATGCATCCGTGGGATGTGCGAAGGTGCCATCACCATAGGCGCGCAGCACCTGTGCAATAACAACCTGGTAACCATTCAGCCAATTGGCTTGCGCCGCTTTCGCTTGCAGATGCTTTGGATGCTTCATGAGCTCCTGCAAGCCTTTCATGCTTTCCCAATAATACACGTTGGAAACACGACCGGTTTCAGCATTCTCCCACGCTTCTTCGCCAATATAACCGGTGGTATTTTTTGCAGCCTCGGCAATTTCTTTATCCAACGCATAAAACGTATCATCGAATTGTTTTTTGTCGAAGATGAAGGTTGCCGAGTACATAATTAATCCGCAATCGCCGCTAATTGGTCCGCCTGGTATTCGTGCGCAAGCGGTTCAACGACCGGATTCAAATCGCCTTGCATAATTGCATCCAGTGAATACAACGTGAGATTGATACGGTGATCAGTTACACGGCCCTGCGGATAATTGTAGGTACGAATGCGCTCTGAGCGATCACCGGAACCGACAAGGTTACGGCGCTCATCGGCCATGGATTTATGCGCGGCATCTTCTTGCATGGTTTTTAATTTGGTGGCGAGCAAACTCATCGCGCGCGCGCGGTTTTTGTGTTGCGAACGTTCGTCCTGGCATTCCACCACCAGGCCGGTTGGCAAGTGCACAATACGAATTGCAGAGTCCGTTTTGTTAACGTGCTGACCACCGGCGCCGGATGCGCGGAATGTATCGATACGCAAATCCGCTTTGTTGATATTCACTTCTTCCAGTTCATCCGCTTCCGGCATAACCGCAACGGTGCATGCCGATGTGTGGATACGCCCTTGCGATTCCGTTTCAGGCACACGCTGCACCCGGTGCGCGCCGGATTCAAATTTTAATTTTGAATACACGCCCTGCCCGCTGACCAACGTAATAATTTCTTTAAAGCCGCCGTGTTCGCCTTCGTTCTGGCTTAACACTTCCACACGCCAGCCTTGCGTTTCTGCATAGCGGGAATACATGCGGAATAAATCGCCGGAGAAAATTGCCGCTTCATCGCCGCCAGTACCAGCGCGAATTTCGAGGTAACAGTTTTTCTCGTCATTGGGATCTTTGGGCAACAATAATTTTTGCAAATCCAGTTGCATTGGCTCAAGTCGCGCTTCGCAGTCTTTTAATTCTTCTTCAGCCATTTCTTTCATATCGTCATCGCCATCCACCAACAGGTGTTTGGCTTCTTCGATATCAGCCAATAATTGCAAATAGGCTTTGTAACCTTGCACTACCGGTTCAAGTTCGGCGTATTCTTTGGACAGATCGCGAAATTTGTTTTGATTGTTGATGACGTCGGATTCAGATAAAAGTGCGCTCACTTCTTCGTAGCGTTCTTTAAGGCGATCCAGCTTTTCTAAAATCGATGCTTTCATTGGGGCTCACTTGCAGCGCTGCTGTTGTCAGCAACGGAGTTAACAGATTCTGTTTGGGTAGACGACAAGTCCGGGAGCGACAAATCAAACAACTCTTGCGCGACTTGCAATACATGATGGCGCGAACCGGCACTCGCTTCTTTTAACACCGCCGTCGGCGAATGAATTAATTTGTTCGTCAGATTGCGCGCCAGCTGTTGTAAAACGTGCTCGGGATTTGCCCCGGATTGCAACGTACGCAACGCTTTTTGCAATTCGGCATCGCGCATTTGTTCGGCTTTCTGGCGATAGGCTTTTACCGTTTCCACCGCATTGAGTGCGCGCTGGTGCCGCAAAAATTGTTCGACACCTTCATTGATAATTTCTTCGGCTTGATCAGCAGCGGCAACACGGGATTTTTTGTTTTCATCAATTACCGCATGCAAATCATCCACGGTATACAAATACACATCGTCCAGTTCACCCACTTGCTCTTCAATATCGCGCGGTACGGCGATATCAAGCATAAACATCGGTTTGTGCTTGCGCTTTTTCAGCGCAGATTCCACCGCACCTTTACCCAACAAGGGTAATTGGCTGGCGGTAGAGGAGATGACGAGATCGGCGCGATGCAATTGCTCGGGAATATCCGCCAGCAAAATTGCTTCGCCGTTAAATTCATTGGCGAGGCGCTGGGCGCGATCCAGCGTGCGGTTAGCCACAATAATATGTTTGATGCCCTGCTCGGCCAGATGGCGCGCGACCAATTCAATCGTTTCGCCTGCACCAATAAGCAGCGCGGTATCTTGTTTGAGATTGGAAAAAATTTGTTGTGCCAGGCTAACAGCCGCATAGGCAACGGAAACCGGGTTTTCGCCAATCGCCGTTTCGGTGCGCACCCGCTTGGCAATGTTAAAAACGTGTTGGAAAGTTGCGTGGAGCTCGGCCCCAAGGGTGCCGGCCTCCTTGGCAGATGCAAATGCCGATTTCATTTGGCCCAGAATTTGCGGTTCACCGAGCACTAAAGAATCAAGACCACCGGCAACCTTCATCATATGGCGTACAGCTTCCTGATCCTGATAACAGTAGTAACTTGTGGCCAGATCTTCCGCTTCGATTGCCGTATGGCTAACAAGCCAAGCCTGGATGGCCGCCGCATCGCTTTCGCTGCTGGCATAAATTTCAGTGCGGTTGCAGGTAGAAAGTATCGCCACTTCCGTCAAACCGGCTTGAGCACAAGCTTCCTGCATAGCGGAATGCAGGTTCTCCGGTGCAAAGGCCACTCGCTCGCGCAGGGCAAGGGGGGCAGTGGTGTGACTGATACCAAAAGCTAACAGGGTCATGAATGGCGCTGATTGTTTTAAAGGCCGGTATTGTCCGGCCATGGGCGCGGTGTGACAAGAGGCTAACTCATATTCCTGTCATAAACGCAGCTTATTAAGGTGCTTTTTATTATCTCGTTAATGTGGCGCGACTTTTTACTTATCAACCTATACTCAAACGCAATATCGAGGAACAGATACCCTATGCGTAAACATGGCTGCCCAACCATTATAGATATAGAGGCTTCGGGATTTGGTTCACATAGTTATCCGATTGAAATCGGGGTTGTCAAAAGTAGCGGTGAGCGTTACTGCGCCTTGATCCGCCCGCAGGCCGATTGGGATCATTGGTGCAACCATGCGCAATCTGTCCATGGGATATCGCGACAATTAATCGAATCCTCGGGCAAATGCCCCAAACAAATATGCGCCGAATTAAACCAGTTTATTGGCAACATCACCGCCTACAGCGATGCCTGGACCCACGACAGCCCCTGGCTGAATCGCCTCTTTTTTGCCGCTCGCACCAACCCCGCCTTTCACCTCAGCCCAATAGAACTAATCACGACGGAAGCGCAACTGCTTTTATGGGATGAAAGCAAAATTCGCCTTGTCAAACAGCTGGACATCAAGCGCCATCGAGCGAGCGGTGACGCCTATTTAATCCAGCAGACCTATCTTTACACCCGCAACCTGATAGAGAGCAATGCCGCACTGGCACGGCGCATCGGACTTTAATATGATGGCCGGCCTTGCTGCTTTTCAGCATGTAGCTAATTCGCCGGTTGAGCATGGTCAAACATCGCCCCCTTATCCTTTCCAGCATGACACTCTATTGGGTTCTTAGCGGTTGCAGCCTGCAATCCGCCCGTAGCGTGGCGGCCCCGGAAATAGAGGAGGTGGTTCACCGGCAACCGGTTGAGGTTCGTATTGAGCAACCTTCCCGCCCTATCCCCACTGAAACCTTATACTCATTACTCACGGCCGAGATTGCCGGCAGCCGTGCCCAATACGATTTGGCGTTGAGTAATTATGCGCAGCAGGCACGTGAAACCCAGGATCCGCAAATCGCGGAACGCGCCACGCTCATCGCGCGTTATATGAATAACGCGACACTTGCACTGGAAATGGCGCGAATCTGGGTAAACGCCGCACCGCACAGCAAAGACGCACTTGCCAACACATCAATGGCATACATGCAAACCGGCAACCTGCGTGAAGCGTTTAATTATTCACAGCGCCTGATGAATGAAGGTGGCGATCCGCTGTTTCAAAATATCGCTGCCAACGCTGCCAGCCTGGATGATAATCAGCGCAGTCAATTACTGAGTGATTTTGTTAGCCTGCTGCAAAGCCACCCCGAGGATGAGCAGCTGCTCGTCGGCACCGGCATATTGTTGCAACAACAAAGCAAATATCAGGAAGCAATGAACCTGACCCACCAGGCGCTAAAAGTTCATCCCCGCAGTATTCCCGCTGCCATCCTTGAAGCCAACCTGTTGCATCAATTAAAACGCGACCAGGAAGCTATCACCAAAATGGCTGCGCTCCTGGAGTTTTATCCGGATAACACCAGCCTGCGCCAGCAATATGCCCGCATACTTACCCATCATGATTTGGCATTAGCACAAGAACAATTCCAGATCCTGGTCAAACAAAGGCCCGGTGATGGGGACATGCTGCTGTCACTTGGCATCATTGCGCTCGAGCGCAAAGACGCAGAAACATCACGCAAGGCATTTGAGGAGCTGTTGGATCGTGACCAACACCTGTCAACCGCCCATTATTATCTTGGCCGGATGGCTGAAGCCCGCAAGGATTCCGCTGAGGCCATCATCCATTATTTACAGGTCGATAGTGGCAATGACTTCCTTTCGGCAACATTGAGTCTGTTGGATATCTTTGTTCAGCAGGAAGACTTTCTCAGCGCCCAGCAACACATGAATCGTGTACGTTTACGGTTTCCCGACCAAAGCGAAGCCCTTTACGTCCTCCATGGACAGACACTGGTAAAACACAACCACCTGGATGAAGCAGAAAAGATCCTCAGCGAAGGTCTGCTTGGCTTCCCTAATAGCACACGCCTGCTGTTTGCCCATGCAATGCTTAATAACGAGCGCAATCGCCTGGTAGCTACCGAAAGGGATTTGCGCCACATACTGAAACTGGATCCAGACAATGTGTCAGCCCTTAATTCTCTAGGTTATATTCTCGCCGACCGCACCCAACGATACGATGAAGCCCGCACATTGTTGGAAAAAGCGCTAAAACTAAAACCCGATGATCCCGCCATTATGGACTCCATGGGCTGGCTACTCTATCGACTGGGCCAATACCCGCAAGCACTTGAGCAACTCCGCAGCGCATTTAATACAGCACCCAATGCGGAAATTGCCGCTCATTTGGGTGAGGTACTCTGGATATTGAATGAAAAAGAGGAAGCTCGCCGCATTTGGGAGGAAGGGATCAAGCTTTCACCCGGTGATCCCGTCATCCAGGAAACCCTGCAACGCCTCAAGGCTGATCTATGATTTTGCTTCGTCTAGCCACACGCATCGCAGTGTTAATGTTATTGCTGTCGCCCCTCGCCTGTGTCCATCAGCCCGGCCTGGCACCACCGGAAAACCTGCGCGAACATCAACAGCAATTACAAGCAATCAGCGAGTGGCAACTCACCGGAAAACTGGGCATTCGTACCGCCAATGACAGCGGTAGTGCGAGCTTGAAATGGGCGCAAGCACAAGCTTCCTATCAATTAAATATCAGCGGTCCTCTTGGCCAAAAACGCATGGTCATCACCGGCCAACCCGGAAAGGTTCGCCTTGAGCAAACCGGTGATATAGCACAAGAAGCGAAAACACCCGAAGCCCTGATAAAGAAACAATTGGGGTGGACACTACCCGTTACCCAACTTGCGTATTGGGTGCGTGGGGTTCCCGCACCAAAAGGACGAATCACTTTGCTTGAACAAAATAATGATGGCCTCATTGCCCGCTTACAACAGGGCGATTGGCTCATCACCTATAGCAACTACAAAAACCAAACCTTCGACAAAAAGAACCTTGCACTGCCAGGAAAAATCACTGCGGAATATAAAGATGTACGCCTGATTCTCGCAATTCGCCAATGGCAGCTCGGCAATACTCCGAAATAGACATGACAACCTTAACCCTGCTTTCTCCTGCAAAATTAAACCTGTTTTTGCATATCACCGGTCGTCGTGCTGATGGCTACCACAACTTGCAAACCCTGTTTCAACTGATCGACTACGGCGACACCCTCAGTTTTACCCCCAACACGGATAATCTGATCACCCTGCAACCGGAAATTCCCGGAGTTGCTTTCGAACAAAACCTGATTATCAAAGCAGTGCGTGCACTTGAGCCCTTCAAACCCGCCAATGCCGGGGTGGATATCCAGCTGGAAAAACGCCTGCCGATGGGCGGTGGGATTGGTGGCGGCAGCAGCAATGCCGCCACTACATTAGTTGCCCTGAATCATTTATGGGGCTGCAACCTGGGCAAAGAACAATTACAAGTGATAGGTTTAACGCTTGGCGCCGATGTTCCCGTCTTCATCAACGCGCAAACTGCATGGGCCGAAGGCGTAGGCGAGCAGCTTTTGCCTGTCAAAACTCCAGCAAAATGGTTTCTGGTTGTGCAACCTGATTGTCATGTATCCACCGCTGAAATTTTTTGTCACAAAGATTTGACAAGAGATACTTCGGCCATTAAAGTGGCGGCCTTCCTTGAGCGGGGCGGCAAAAATGACTGCGAAGCCTTGGTAAAAACGCTTTATCCAACAGTGAATGAAGCAATTACCTGGCTACAAAAGTTTGACCGCAACGCAAAGATGACTGGAACCGGAGCCTGCGTTTTTGCAAGCTTTGAGTCGGCAGAAGAAGCACAAAAGGTGCAGGCGCAATTGCCTAAACATCTGCCCGGTTTTGTAGCCCAAGGTGTTAATCAATCACCGCTCTACAAACTGCTTCCAGACTTCTGATCAAGTCACAACAGGGGCGTCGCCAAGTGGTAAGGCAGCGGGTTTTGATCCCGCCATTCGTAGGTTCGAGTCCTTCCGCCCCTGCCGTTTTTATCTTCAGATTCCCTCGTTAATAAATTCCCGGTATTTAGCGCGTATTCCGCTAAAATCCCAAGGGTAAAAAAACCTGCTTCGCGCAGACAGACACTCGGCTCTGGCTTTTATCTACCGGCAATCAGCAAAGGTATCTGACGTGACTGACTTAATGGTCTTTACCGGCAACGCAAACCCCGAACTCGCCAAGAAAATTGTGGGCCATCTGGGGCGCCCGCTCGGTGATGTTTCCGTGTCGCAATTCTCCGATGGTGAAATCGCCGTTGAGCTGAATGAAAACGTGCGTGGTCGCGATGTGTTTGTAGTGCAATCCACTTGCGCCCCGACCAACGACAATCTAATGGAGTTGATTGTAATGGTTGATGCCCTGCGCCGCGCTTCCGCCGGTCGCATCACCGCCGTAGTTCCCTACTTCGGTTATGCACGCCAGGATCGTCGCGTACGCTCTGCCCGCGTTCCTATCACCGCCAAAGTCGTTGCGGACATGATGGTAGGTGTAGGCGTTGACCGTGTACTTACCGTTGACCTGCACGCCGAGCAAATCCAGGGATTTTTTGATGTACCGGTAGACAACGTCTACGGCTCACCAGTATTACTGGAAGATATCGAGCAACAAAAATTTGAAGACCTGATCGTTGTATCACCCGATATTGGCGGTGTAGTACGCGCACGCGCCGTCGCCAAACAATTGGGTATCGATCTGGCCATCATCGATAAACGCCGCCCACGTGCCAACGTGGCTGAGGTGATGCACATCATCGGTGAAATCGAAGGCCGCACCTGTTTGCTAGTCGATGACATTATCGATACCGCCGGCACTTTGTGCAGCGCCGCCAAAGCACTGAAGCAACACGGCGCCAAGCGTGTGGTTGCTTACTGTACCCACCCCGTACTATCAGGCAAGGCGATAGATAACATTAACAATTCCGAGCTGGATGAACTGGTTGTAGCTGACTCTATTCCACTCAGCGAAGCGGCAAAAAATTGTCCGCGCATTCGCAGTTTAACCTTATCGAAAATGCTCGCCGAAGCTATGCGTCGGCTGAGCAACGAAGAATCCCTGAGTGCGATGTTCCGCTAGGAATATCACACCAGATTAACCGCCAGCATCTCTAGATGCTGGTAACTGAAACCCGTCAGGTTCTGGTCGCGGATCTGTACGGAAAATTGAGGACGGAAAAATGTCTGAAGACTTTAAATTAGATGCAACTGCCCGTAACGATTTGGGGAAAGGTGCGAGCCGCCGCCTGCGTCGTTTGGCTGATCAGGTTCCTGCTGTTATTTATGGCGGCAAGAAAGAACCAGCAAGCGTAAGCGTATCTCACAACGAATTGCTGAAACACCTGGAACACGAAGCGTTTTACTCACACATCATCAGCCTGAATGTAGATGGTGCTGCTGAAGACGTGATCCTGAAAGATGTTCAACGTCATCCATCCAAACCAGTTGTTCTGCACCTGGATTTCCTGCGTATTGATAAGTCAACCAAGGTACACACTCACGTACCTCTGCACTTCGTCAATGAAGCAACTTCAAAAGGCGTGAAAATTCAGGGCGGTAAAGTGGTTCATAACCTGACCCAATTGGACATCATCTGCCTTCCACATCAACTGCCTGAATTCATCGAAGTTGATCTGGCTAATGCAGAAGTGGGCACCATCCTGCACATTAGCGATCTGCAACTGCCAAGCGGCGTTGTTTCTGCTGACCTGCAAAAAGGCGCAGACCACGACCTTGCTGTTGCCACTATTGTTAAACCTAAAGGCGGTGCAGAAGGCGAAGAAGCCTAATTCTTTCGACTTACGGAAAAGGGCGGCGTCTTCGGACCCCGCCCTTTTTTATTTATACTGCGCATCTTTTAAAAATACATCTCCGGAAAAACACTCACTGGAAATTATGATGAGTAATGCAATTCAATTGATTGTTGGCCTCGGCAATCCAGGCAGTGAATATGAACGCACCCGTCATAATGCCGGGCAAGATTTCGTTGAGGAATTAGCTCGCAAACTCGGTGTTTCACTTACCTCCGATAACAAATATTTTGGCTATACCGCACGAGCGAATTTTCAGGGGCAGGATTTACGCCTGCTTATTCCCACTACCTATATGAATCGCAGCGGTCAATCCGTGGGATCAATGGCAAACTTTTTTAAAATTCCCCCGGCTGCCATACTGGTTGCGCATGATGAACTGGATTTGGCACCAGGCGTCGCTCGATTTAAACAAGGCGGGGGACATGGGGGCCATAATGGCCTGCGCGATATTATTGCAGCACTTGGTAACAACCAGAACTTCCCACGTTTGCGTTTAGGTATCGGACATCCAGGAGCAGCGCCGCTGGTTGCGAATTTTGTGCTGAAACGTGCCCCCTCTTCCGAACAGGAACTAATCGATGATGCCATCTCACGCGCTGTTAAATTTGTGCCCGAGGCAATCAATGGTGATTGGAATATTGCTATGAAAAACTTGCATACCGACCCTAAAAAATAAGCAGGGCACAATTTTCAAGCAAGCCTGTATAATCGCGGCCTTTTCTTTATTTGCACTTTAGTGGACACATATCATGGGTTTTAACTGCGGCATCGTCGGCCTGCCCAACGTCGGCAAATCAACACTGTTCAATGCACTGACCAATGCCGGTATCAGCGCCGAAAACTTTCCCTTCTGCACCATTGAACCCAATGCCGGCATTGTGACCGTGCCCGATCCACGCCAGGACAAACTCGCCGAAATCGTAAAACCCGAGCGCGTTATCGCCACCACCATGGAATTTATCGACATCGCTGGCATCGTTGCCGGTGCGTCAAAAGGCGAAGGCCTGGGCAATAAATTCCTCGCCAATATCCGCGAGACTGACGCCATCGCCCACGTAGTGCGTTGCTTTGATGACGATAACGTTATCCACGTTGCCAACGGCGTAAACCCCGCTGCCGATATCGAAGTTATCAACACTGAACTTGCACTTGCGGATCTGGAAGCCGTAGACAAAGCCATCAACCGCTACGCCAAATCAGCCAAAGGCGGCGACAAACACGCGATCGCGATTAAAGCGCTGCTGGAAAAAATCCAGCCGCATTTAAACGAAGCAAAGCCACTGCGTTCTTTCCCGCTGGATAAAGACGAAGTTGCATTGCTCAAAGAAATTAATTTGCTCACGCTCAAACCCACCATGTACATCGCCAATGTCGCGGAAGATGGTTTTGAAAATAATCCGCACCTGGATGTTGTGCGCAAAATTGCGGCGGAAGAAAAATCCGTGGTAGTGCCGATTTGCAACAAACTCGAAGCTGACATCGCTGAACTTGAAGGCGACGATAAAAAAGAATTCCTCGCTGAAATGGGCATGGAAGAACCCGGCCTTAATCGCGTGATCCGCGCCGGTTATCAATTACTCGGCCTGCAAACCTACTTCACCGCCGGCGTAAAAGAAGTCCGCGCCTGGACCATTCCTGTTGGTGCAACAGCACCACAAGCCGCCGGCGTCATCCACACCGATTTCGAAAAAGGCTTTATCCGCGCCGAAACCATCGCCTATGACGACTTTGTACAATACAAAGGTGAGCAAGGAGCGAAGAATGCGGGCAAATCGCGTAAGGAAGGAAAGGAGTACGTTGTACAAGATGGCGATGTGATGCATTTCTTGTTCAACGTGTGATCGAAAATTTTCGTCACAAAAGCCGCTCCAGTCTCACTGAGAGCGGCTTTTTTATTTCTGAAATCCATACCGGAAACTTTTGGAATCCCGAGCGTCTCAACTCTTATGATCTCTGCTGAGTTGACATCGCACTTTATGAGGCTCTTTGATGAATACCGAAACACTACAGCTCATCCAACATCACTTCCCGCCTAAAAATCCCGCGCAAATCCAACTCTATTCGATGGCGACGCCGAACGGGCAAAAAGCGTCGATTATGCTGGAGGAATTAGGGTGGAAATACGATGTACATAAAGTGGATATCACCAAGGATGAACAGTTTCACCCGGCGTTTTTATCAGTGAGTCCGAATAATAAAATTCCGGCAATGATCGATCCACAAGGCTTGAACGGTGAATTGCAGGCGGTGTTTGAGTCCGGGGCAATCCTGCTGTATCTGGCGGAGAAGAGCGGGAAATTTTTGGGACAGAATGCAGTGGAGCGTTATCAGGTGATCCAGTGGTTAATGTTCCAGATGGGAGGTATTGGTCCGATGTTTGGGCAATTGGGGTTTTTTCATAAGTTTGCCGGTAAGGATATTGAGGACCCGCGCCCGAAAGAGCGCTATGTGAAAGAAGCAGCGCGCTTGCTTGGAGTGCTGAATAAGCAGTTGCAGGGTAAAAACTGGGTTATTGGCGATGAGTATACGATTGCCGACATCGCGATGTTCCCGTGGGTGAGCAACCTGATCGGATTTTATAATGCAGGCGGACTAGTGAGAATGGAGCAATTCCCGGAAGTTACACGGGTGTTAGACAGCTTCCTAACGCGGCCAGCGGTGCAGCGCGGTATGAAAATCCCGGCTTGATCACCCAATGCTGCCTGTTTTGAGCTTCCTCTGTTCAAATTAGATCTTGCATTTCAAATGACAGTCTATAGAATAAAAAGTGTCACTTGATTCCATTGGAGCAATGAAATGAACCCTCAAACCGCCAGTGTTTCTGACCTGGAGCTTGTGAGTAATAGTGTGATTAACGCTGCTGATGCCCTTGGTCTGGCGCGTGAACAGCTTGCCGATGCGATTGGGGTTTCTATTTCTACGGTGGACCGCATGAAGCGGGGAACCCCCTCTCAGGGCAAAGCGTTTGAGTTGTCGTTGCTGGTGGTACGGGTTTATCGCTCACTGTTTTCTATTTTGGGCGGCAATAACGATGCGATGCAGCATTGGATGGCAACGCCCAATCACCATTTGAATGATGAAGTGCCGGGCGAGTTGATTCGCAAGGCAGATGGCCTGACACGGGTGTTATGGTATCTGGATGCAATGCGCGGGCGGATTTAACGCTTCTCCTTTTATCACTCTCTCCGCCTTAAGGACACGAGATGAATTTTGCTGGTCTGTTACGCCCTCACATTATTGGTAATTGCTGGCGCGTAGTGGAAACGCAAGAAACAGCGGCCACGATGGCAATTACCCGCTCCGCCTCCGAACAAAGCCGTCTGGAAGAATTACTGGATTTATCCAAACCCAAAATCCCGACCGATTGTATCGGCCTTTCCTATTTATTGATGACCCCTTTTCGCTATCCGCCACTGCGTTACGGTTCCCGTTTTGGCAGCACTTGGGAACGCGGTATTTTTTACGGCTCCTGCGAATTGCAAACCGCATTTGCGGAAACCGCTGTCTATTTCTGGTTGTTCCAGCAAGGTCTCGCAACACTTGGCCCGCTGGAAAATATTCGCGATCAACGCACAGCGTTTTCGGTAAAGCTTTCCAGCCAGAAAGCGATTGATTTACATGCAGAAGAATTTTCCACTCTGCACGAAAAAATAAGCCAACGCGATTCATGGGATTACACGCAACAACTAGGCAAACAATTGCGTGAGGCCGGCGCAGAATTTATTCTCTACGCATCAGCACGTTTCAAGGGCGGAAAAAATATCGCCATATTTTCACCACTCGCATTTGCCGATAAAGAGCCTTGCCAACAACAACTCTGGCATGTGCGCTTTACTACGGACAGTTGCGTTTTTGTCCGTGCAGGTAATAGCGAAGCATTTGAGTTTCATAAAAGTAATTTCTCGGCGGGTGGAAAAATTCCGCATCCGGCAATCATTGCCTGAATTGGAAATAGCCTCCGCTTACATTCACGGAGTGGATCATGATCCAACTGACTGAACTGAAAAGCCTGATGTTAGCGCAAGGCACCCACGTTGACCGTCATCCGCATTTAAGTGCGGCCAGCGGGCTGGTACAGGTCGGCCCTTGGTTGTATGTGGTAGCAGATGATGAATTGCATTTGGGGCAATTTTTGCTGGAGGGAAATGAACATGGTCAGTTGCATCGTTTGTTTCCCGGCGACTTGCCCGTGGAATATGAAGAGCGCAAAGCAGAAAAGCCGGATATAGAAGTACTTACGTTAATTCCGCATTTCAATAATCCAACGCAATCAGCCCTGCTTGCATTAGGTTCAGGGTCAAAGAAAAAACGCCGGCGCAGTGCAGTGGTCGCATTGGACCAGACCGGCAACATTTCCGGCGAGCCATCCATCATTGACCTTTCAAATTTTTATGATTTCCTGAAACAGGAAGTAGGTAAATTAAATATCGAGGGCGCCGCTGTTATTGGGGATCAATTTATTCTGTTCCAACGTGGTAACAAGAAAAATAAATTGAATGCGAGCATTCGTTTATCGTTAGAGGATTTTTATAAAGTCCTGTTGGCACCGGAAAAAAATTACGGACCATTTATTCATATCACGCCCTACGAATTGGGTCATATCGATGATGTTCCACTGTGCTTTACTGATGCCACTACGCTTCGCAATGGCGATATAGTATTTACTGCCAGTGCCGAAAACACTTCAGATTCCTATCTGGATGGAAAATGCATGGGCTCCGCGATTGGGGTAATTGGTCGCAAAGGCGATTTGGTGTTGCTGGAACCAATCGATAAAACCGTAAAGCTGGAAGGTGTTGAAGCAGATGAATCAGGAAACAATATCGAACTGTTATTGGTAACCGATGCGGATGATACTGCGCATCCGGCGCAGCTGTATTCGGCCAGTGTGAAATATCCGGGCTAATGAGCCCGGAATATTAATTACCAAAAACCCGCCCGGCCCAAACACCCAATCCCGCCGCGACGCTACCAAAGTGATCGCCATCCACAATATCAATTTGCTCGCCCAATAATTCGCGCACCAGTTTGCGGATCAAAGGAGATTTTGCGCTGCCGCCGGTGATGTAAACAATATCGGGCTTGCTGCCCGCCTGTGTGGTTGCTTCGTTAATCAGGGTGGCGATTTTTTGCAATAATGTTGCGACTATCTCTGCATAATTTTCTGCACTGGATTCCGGGGACAAATCAGGCTCGATAAAACCCAGTGGGAAACGATAGGTAGCGCGAGATGATAATGCAATCTTCCCCAATTCCGCTTCGCGCACAACGGCAAAGTTATGCTTGTGATCGCGCATGTTTACAAAACGTTTCAGCAAATCCGGCTCTGTCGTTTCGCGCTGTAACTTTTCCAACAGTAAACCGGTTTTTGCGTCGTAAAAATCGGATTGCGCACCAATATCATTAATCGCCATTGCATTCACAAAGGGCATTAAGGGCATGGGCAGCCCGGTTTTTAGTGGCGATAACATTCCAAATGCTGGCATCAATGCTTTTTGTGCGAGCAGGATATCAAAATCATTGCCGCCAACCCTTTCACCGGTATGACCTAGAAAATCTTTATCGCGTTGTAATTGGTTTCTGTGTGCGGGGCCCATTAGCACCATGGAGCAGTCGGTAGTACCGCCGCCCACATCTACCACCAATACTTTTTTATTTTCATGCAAGCGGGTTTCAAAATCGAAACCGGCCGCGAGCGGTTCAAACAAAAATTCCATTTCACGAAAACCAATGCGCTTTGCCGCGGCAGTAAGAATCGCTTGTGCCTGGCGATTGGATTCCTGTGCATTAATACCCTGAAAATTCACTGGCCGGCCAATCACTACTTGTGATACTTCGCGTTGCAAATGACGTTCAGCACGCTGCTTTACATTGAGCATCATCGCTGCAACCAGATCTTCAAAAAAGCCAACCATTTGCGGGCGCAATCCGCTTGCACCTAAAAACGATTTTGGCGATTTAATAAAATAACCTTCGCCGGGTGCGGTAACGTAATGCGCAATTGCATCAGTTCCAAAAAATAATCCCTCATTTACATTCGCAACATCATGTTCCAATTTTCCAGCGCGTGCTTGCGCTAATGCACCTGAGCGCGTCTGGGCGTAAACCAACCTTTCCTGAGGATCTTGCAATTGCTGTGCAATTAGCTCCGCAATGAATCCGCGCTCTACGGCGTAAAGTGTTGAGGGAACAAACGCATCATCACCGTAAAGTGGAATCAGCTCGGACTTACCATTATTGACGTAAGACATTGCACAGTTGGATGTGCCGTAATCAAAACCTACTCGCATAACAACTAATAACCTTTACTAAAAGCAGCCAGGCATTTTTACATAGAATGCCGAATCAAACCTCATCCAGATAACGGCGCTGCAAATGCGTTTTGAAAAAGCGTGCGTTAAGCGGCTCGCCCGTTGCAGCAGCAATTAAATCATTAGTGGATAGCAAACTGCCCTGGCTCCAGATATTTTTGCCCAGCCAATCAAACAGCGGTGCCAAATCGCCCCGGGCAATTTTTTCTTGAAGCTGCGGAATACTGCGTTGTGCAGCGGCGAATTCCTGGGCTGCATACATCGCACCCAATGTGTAGGACGGAAAATAACCGAACGCACCGCAAGGCCAATGGATATCCTGCATACAACCATCACGATAATTTCCTTCCGTTGATAAGCCCAAATAAGCTTGCATTTTTTCATTCCACAACGCGGGAATATCATCCACTTCGATGTCGCCCTCTACCAATGCGCGCTCGATTTCATACCGCAAGATCACATGGGCGGGATACGTGAGTTCATCGGAATCAACGCGGATATAACCACGCTTCATCCGCGTGTTAAACGCGTAGAGATTTTCGGTGGTAAATGCTGCATCCTGCCCACGCTGCAAAATTTTTCGTGCGAGCGGCGCGAGCAATTGGGTAAATTCCTGCGAACGCGCCAGCTGCATTTCAAAGAATAAACTTTGCGATTCATGAACGCCCATGGAACGCGCCTCACCCACCGGCAAACCGGCCCAAGGTTTTGGTAGATTTTGTTCATAGCGCGCGTGGCCGGTCTCGTGGATAACCCCCAGCAACGCTTTCATAAAATCAGTTTCATCGTAACGCGTGGTGATGCGCACATCAGTAGGAACACCGCCACAAAATGGATGGGTACTTACATCAAGCCGCCCGTGGGTAAAATCAAAACCAAGCAACTTCATCGCCGCAAGGCCGAGTTCTTTTTGCTGCTCGATTGCAAAAGGTCCTTCAGGGACAATTATTTTTTTGTTTGTCTGCAATTCATCAGTACGCTGGATAAATTCAGGTAACCATGTTTTTACATCGGTAAACAGGACATCCAGTTGCGCACTCGTTACGCCCGGCTCATAAAGATCCAGCATCGCATCGTAAGGACGCAAACCGTCATCCGCCGCGCGAATACGTGCTTCTTCGCGCACCAACTCGATAACTTTCTTGAGGTTGGGTTTGAATCCTTCCCAATCATTATTTTTGCGTTGCTCGCGCCATGCATGTTCACATGCGGAATTGGCGAGTGACTGCGCCTGTACCAAATCCTGCGGCAATTGGGTGGCTTGTTTCCAACGGCGTTTTATGGCGGCAAGACTCGTGCGCTGCGTATTCGATAAGTTTTCTTGTTCCGCAGCAATTAACCAGTCGCCCAACTGCGCTGCAGTTGTCTGCTGATGGATCAATACTGATAACTCCGCCATAGCAGCGCTGCGTGCATCGTTGCCACCATTGGGCATCATTGCGGCCTGGTCCCAGGAGCAAATGGCTTGCAGGTGTTTCAGGTGGGAAATTTTTAAAAAGTGTTGCTGTAATTGCTGGTACGACATCGCGGACTCCTCCTCGCTTTAATGCATACCGCAGCATATAAACCTGAAGGCACGCGGGCAATCATTACCTGCACAAAAAAGTCTAAAAACCCCAGTCCACGCCAATTGCTGGATGGCACCTCATTCACTACACTCAATCAAAAATATAATTTGGAATTTCATTCCAACCTGTTTCAGCGTCGCTACAAAACCGATTACCAAAATAGTCAGCACCTACAAAGGACGTTATCTATGGATCACATCTACCCCGCAAACCCTGCCAGTGTTCCTGCAGACCTTACCAAACCCAGCGCCGCGCATAAGCGCCAGGCAACTTTCGCAGCATTGGGGTTATTGGGATTTATGTTGTTTTACCTGGCAATCACCGGCTGGTTTGCCTGGTCGGCCTACCATTTGGCCGAGACTCAATTATCAGCCTATAAGCCCAATATTTTTGTCTGGCTGCTCGCCATTAGCTCCGGCTTTTTAGCAGTATTTATGATCAAGGCGCTGCTGTTCGTAAAGAAGGGCAACATCGAACAGGAATACGAAGTCACCGTCGCCAGCGAACCGCAGTTGATTGCATTTTTAAATCGCCTTGCCGATGAAACCGGTGCGCCGCGTCCACATCGTGTATTTTTATCACCGCGCGTGAATGCCTGTGTGTTTTACGATTTATCGCTACTCAATTTTATTTTTCCGTCCAAGAAGAATCTGGAAATTGGTTTACCATTGGTCAATGCGCTCACCATCAGCGAATTGAAAGCGGTACTCGCCCATGAATTCGGCCATTTTGCCCAGCGTTCCATGGCCTTGGGAAATTGGGTTTATGTTGCCCAGCAAATTGCCGCGCACATTATTGCGCGCCGCGATGCGCTGGATAAATTCCTGCGTTTTCTTTCCAATGTCGATATACGTATCGCCTGGATCGGTTGGGCATTGCGTTTAATTGTGTGGTCACTGCGCGCCACCATGGAAACCTTTTTCAATCTCGTTTTACTTGCCCAGCGAGCCTTGTCACGCGAGATGGAGTTTCAGGCGGATCTGGTCGCGGTATCCGTAACCGGCAGCGATGCATTAATCCACGCATTGCATAAACTCCAGTCCGCCGATGAAGCTTGGGACAGCGCGCAAAATTTTTTAAATGAGCAAGTTAACCAAGGTATCGCCAACAAAGATGTGTTTGCGATCCAGACACGCGTTATGCAACACACCGCCAAAATCCTTAATGACCCGGGTTATGGCAAAGTCGCTAATGTGCCCAGCGAACAACCGGAAAAACACCGAGTATTTACTGCTGATATCGCACAACCGCCACGCATGTGGGCAACGCATCCGTACAATCACGAGCGCGAACAAAACGCGAAAAAAGTGTATGTTCCCGGTGTATTGGATAATCGCAGCAGCTGGATTATTTTTGACAACGCCGCCGCACTCAAAGAAACGTTTACGTTGAAATTGCTTGATCGTTTCAAACTGGAATTCAAACCCGATGCGGAAATTTTTGCCGAACTGGATAAGCGCTACTCACGCGAATATTTAAATGGTCGCTATCGCGGTGCTTACCTTGGTCGCTCGTTTGTTCGATCCTCACAAAAACATTCCCAGTTGTACGATATTAAAATCGACTCCATTCAAAATTCCCTGCGCGAACTTTACCCTGAAGCTTTGGTTGCCAAACTGGATAGCCTGCGCGTGCTGGAAAAAGAACGCAATTTGCTGATTGCCTTGCGCGATGGAATTTATACTCCACCCGATGGCGTTATTCGTTTCCGCAGCAAGGAAGTTAAAAAACGCGAATTGCCGGCGTTGATTGAAACCTTGACCGATGAATGTTCCGCCGCACAACAGGAAGTGCTCAAGCACGACATGGAATGCCGCACCGCGCATTTATTGGCAGCACGCAAACTAGGCAAAGGCTGGGATAAATATTTAAATGGCTTGCTCGCTGTGCTGCATTACGCTGATCACCAACACGCCAATATTACTGACAGTCGCGCATTGATGAGCAATACCTACGCCGTGATCACCGCCGACCGCAATGTTAGCAAGCGCGAATTGGATCGCCTGATCAATGCAGGGCAGGAAGTATTCGCCGCATTGCACGCCGTTTATGACGGCGCTCGCCAGATAAATTTGCCACCGCACCTATTGGAAAAACTGGAAATAGAAAATTGGAGCACAGCACTCGGTGAATTTACGTTTGTGCCGCCTACGCGTGAAAATATTAGCAATTGGCTGGAGGCAGTCGATAGCTGGATCAATACTGCACTGGGCGGACTGGGCGCGCTCCGCCAAATCACACTCGAACATTTGTTGCAAACCGAAACCCGTGTTGCGGTGTGGATCAATAAAGGCGAAGCGACTGAAGACGCGCCCAAGGCGGCAACAATTCCCACCGAATATCCAACGCTGACGCCCGGTGAAGAACGTGAATTACAGAAACGCCTCGGCTTATGGGATAGATTCCAGACTGCTGATGGTTTTGCTGCTGGCGCAATGCGTTTATTCATTGCAGCGGGAATTATCGGCGGCGCATTGTTTATGACAATCGCCCCGGAGCTGGGATTATTTTTTAAGTAAATACAAAAAAGAATGATCAAACAGCTTTTCATATTCTGATTTATACACTTATAAAATCCGGCAACGCCGGATTTTTTTTGCCTGAAAATTTTATCCGACTAATGTAATAATTGTCGCTAACCAAGCGATCCCAGCTAACTAAATGGTTTTTGCTAATTAAGCGATTTGTGAGCGCGCAAACGTTCGGCGAGCAAATCAATAAAGCTGCGGATTTTTGCTGAAGAATAACGCCCTTCTCGATGCAAAATATGGACAGGCACAATATCCGGCTCAAATTCACTCAACAGGATTTTTAATTTTCCCTGTTCCAATTCATGCGCAATCTGATAAGACATCACGCGCGTAATCCCCAAACCGCGCACGGCGGCTTCAATAGCCGAATCGTTACTGGTCACACTCAAACGCGGCCGGATGCGAATCGATAAAGGTTTACCATCTTGCATAAACCGCCACTCAATATTCATCCCCAGATTGGTCGCTACAATCAATTGGTGATTCAGCAACGCTTCGGGATGCGCAGGCAAACCACAGCGGGAAATATAATGCGGCGATGCGCACAACACGCGGCGCACACTGCCCACACGCAGGGCATGGAAACTGGAATCGCCCAGCTCGCCAATGCGCAACGCCACATCAATCCCCTCTTCCAATAAATTCACGACGCGATCCACAAACATGGCAGATACTTCAGTGGCAGGAAAACGCTGCAAATAATCTACGATACCAGGCATGACATACATGCGCCCAAACAATACCGGCGCAGTTACAGTGAGGTGGCCGCGCGGTTCACCGTTAACACCAATGACAGCTTCGTCAGCTTCATCCGCCGCCGCGATTACACGGCGCGCATCTTCCAAGTAACGCAGGCCCGCATCCGTTACGCGTACATAACGCGTCGTGCGATTTAATAATTTAACCCCGAGCCGCGCTTCCAGATTGGCCACCGCACGCGTTGCAACCGGCGGCGAGATATTAAGCCGCCGCGCCGCTGCCGCAAACCCTTCACATTCGGCAACCGCCACATAGATCTGCATTTCAGTTAAACGATCCATAGGTTTTTCCAGCCAGAGGTTATTTCGGGAATTTTAATTCGGAGATTTCGACCAGGGATTATTTCGGTTTTGGAAATAATGAATTGCTAATTGTGAGTATTCATCACATTAGCCGCAATTGGCAATATGGTCTCAGTCGCGTGTTTCGCATCGAACCGCCAAGTGCCCCCCTAATTAATTGTTATTCGTTATGAGGATCAAACCATGAGCCGAATCAATACCGTTGGCATCCGCTAGCAATTATTGATTGCAAATATTATCCGCCGTTACCGGAGCAACGATTATGTCACGCGCCTTTGCTGATATTACCTTTACACCCAGTGTGAAATCCGCCCAGGAATTGTACGGTAGCCGCGAAGCGAATCGCGGTTTTGAACTGGCGGATAATCCACGCAATGAATTAACCGAAACGGAAGCGCAATTTATTGAAGCGCGCGATAGTTTTTACCAGGCTACCGTTGGTGAAAATGGTTGGCCTTATGTTCAACATCGCGGCGGCCCGATTGGATTTTTAAAAGTAATCGATTCGCGAACTATTGGCTTCGCTGATTTTCGCGGCAATCGTCAGTACATCAGCGTGGGTAATATCAACGCCGATGAGCGCATCAGTTTAATTTTAATGGATTATCCCAGTCGCCATCGCTTGAAAATCTGGGGGCGCGCACGTGTGGTGCATGAACAAGATCAACCGGAAATTATTGTCGCGTTGGAAAACCCGGAATATCGCGCACATATTGAGCGCGCATTTTTAATTACAGTGGAAGCATTTGAATGGAACTGCCCGCAACATATTGTTCCGCGTTACACCAAGGAGCAAGTACAAAAGATGATTGAACCACTCGTTACCGAAAACGAAAACCTGAAGGCCCAATTGCAACTACTGCTCTCCCAACAACGCGAAAATTAATTCACACAGTATTGATCCGAGGCTTACAAGGAACACAGATATGCTTACTCTCCATGAATTTAGTTTGTCCGGCAACTGCCACAAAGTGCGTTTGTTACTTTCACTATTAGGGCTGGATTACCAAAGCCGCTTATTGAACAGCGCTGAACGCGAACATAAAACTGCAGATTTTTTACAATTAAATCCATTCGGGCAAACACCGGTATTAACCGATGGCGAAACTATTGTGCGCGATAGTCAGGCAATCCTGGTGTACCTCGCGCGCACTTATGGTGCCGATGAATGGTTTCCGCAAGATCCTGCAAAAATGGCGGAAGTAGTAAGTTGGCTAGCAGTCGCCGCTAATGAGGTTGCACGCGGCCCCAACGCATTGCGCTTGCACTATAAATTTGGTCGCACCATTAACATCGACGAAGCAACACAAATTACCGCACAGGTTTTATCGGTATTGAATTTGCATTTGCAATCCCGCAACTGGCTCGCCAACAACACGCTCACCATTGCCGATATTGCAATTTATCCCTACATCGCCCTGGTTAACGAAGGAAAGTTTGACCTTGAACCTTATTTATATGTGCAAAACTGGATGGGTCGCATTGAACATTTAACTGGCTACGTCACAATGCCCGGAATCCAACGATTTGGTGATTAATTTTTTGTGGTTTTTCGATTTGAATTTTTAATTTATAATTTTTCCCTAGGAGCCACCCGATGACAGAATCACGCCCACCATTGCCACCTTTTACACGCGAAACAGCAATCCAAAAGGTACGCGCAGCCGAAGACGGTTGGAATAATCGCGATCCACACAAAGTATCACTCGCTTATACCGCTGATAGCCAATGGCGCAACCGCAATGAATTTCCCAAAGGCCGCGAGCAAATCGTTGAATTTTTAACGCGTAAATGGGACAGAGAAAAGGAATATCGTTTGATTAAAGAATTATGGGCCTATGAAGGTAATCGTATCTCAGTGCGCTTCGCGTACGAATGGCATGACAATACCGGTCAATGGTTTCGCTCTTACGGTAACGAAAATTGGGAATTCGATGAGCATGGCTTGATGCAAAAACGTTATGCCAGTATTAATGATTTGGCGATTCAGGAAAGTGAGCGAAAATTCCACTGGCCTCAAGGGCGCCGTCCGGATGATCACGCGAGTTTGAGTGATTTGGGCTTATAAATCTCCGCTGCATAGCAACATAAAAAAATGCCGCAACAAGTGCGGCATTTTTATTTCATTTATCAAAATAAGTTATTCAGCCAATTCCTCTTTCGGGAACAACTTGACGATAACATCCGGCAAAAATGGGCGACCGCGCTCATTCACCGATGTGCCGGTAATTTTTGCAGTCAACATCAACTTGTTATCGCGCTTGCGGTAGATGTTTTGCAAAAAATCAAAACGCACACGCGATGACTGCACTACTTCGGTATCCACATAAAACTCATCACCACTGGTCAGCGGCTGTTTGTAATCCAGCTCTGCACGCAACACCACCAGATTAATCTTCTGGCGCGCCAGCTCGGCAAAATCGATCCCTTTGGATAACAAAAATTCATGACGCGTATGCTCCAAGTAATTTTGGTAGACACTGTTGTTCACAATGCCTTGCATATCGCACTCGTAATCGCGCACTTTAAAATCGAGGGTAAATAGTTCCTTATCCATATATCACTCGCTTACGTTTACTTAACAACTGAACCGAACACGTCAAAATAAGTCGGGAATGTTTTTGCAGTGCATTTCGGATCGTTAATACGCACCGGCACACCACCGAAAGTTGCCAGCGAGAAACACATTGCCATGCGGTGATCGTCGTAAGTATCGATTGCCGCATTCGCAATTAAATTATTTACCGGTGTCACACGCAGCCAATCTTCACCTTCTTCCACAATCGCACCGAGCTTGCGCAATTCGGTTGCCATTGCCGAAATACGATCAGTTTCTTTCACACGCCAGCTGGCAATATTGGTTAAACGTGAAGGGCCATCACAGAAGAGCGCAACAACAGCAAGGGTCATTGCTGCGTCGGGAATATGGTTGAAATCGCGATCAAATGCTTTAAGCGGTAATGACGGCGCCGAAGCTTCAATCCAGTTTTCGCCTTTGGTGATAGTCACACCAATTTCGACCAGCGCATCGGCAAAAGCCACATCGCCCTGAATACTATTTTCACCCACACCTTGTACACGCAAAGGACCACCGCCCAATGCACCGGCAGCAAGGAAATAAGAAGCGGACGATGCATCACCTTCCACAAACACAGTGCCTGGGCTGTTGTAACCGGTCGCAGCAGGAACAGTAAAACGTTCCCAACCGTCGCGCTTAACATCAACACCGAATTGCGCCATCAATTTAAGCGTGATTTCAATGTACGGTTTGGAGATAAGCTCGCTCACCAATTCGATTTGTGTTTCTTTGCCGGTCATCGGCAAGGCCATTAGCAACGCCGTCAAAAATTGACTGGATACATCGCCGCGGATTTTAATGCTGCCACTCGCTGCGATTTGTGCCGGCTTGATTAACAGTGGCGGGAAACCCTCTTCGCCAAGGTAAGTAATATCTGCGCCGATTTGACGTAACGCATCCACCAAATCACCAATCGGGCGCTCATGCATACGCGGCACGCCGTGCAATTTATAAGTACCGCCGCTCAGCGCCAACGCCGCCGTCAGCGGGCGAAACGCGGTACCGGCATTCCCCAGAAACAAATCCGCTTCTTTATTGGGAAAGCTGCCAGCAGTACCGATCACACGATAATCATTCTCGCCCGTTTTAGTCACACCCACGCCCAACGACGCCAGCGCCTCCAGCATCCGGTCGGTATCATCCGACTTCAGCAAATCGCGAATCTCCGTCTCGCCCGTAGCCAGCGCCGCCAGCAGCAGAGTACGGTTGGAGATACTTTTGGAACCAGGCAAATGCACAGTGCCCTGGGCACGGGTAACGGGAGCGAGATCGAGAAATTCCATCGTGAACCTGTTTATCGGTGAAGTTATACAAGAAGTTCGGCTACAAGCCGGAAATTGAGGGCAACATCATACCTGTTTCGCTTGTTTTAGACACAAAAAAGCCAGCTTGGGGCTAACCGGTTTTTTCATAGTTCGCATTTTTAAATATAAGCAGGCGTTGAAGTCAAATTTCAGCCACTATTTTTGGATAAATCCCCAATCCCAGCTTTCAGTCACTGAATAAATATCGCAAGTTCCCGATCCTCTAGCCATAACTAAAGCGCCGGATGCCTGAGCAGTAAGCGCAATGCTCAAAATACTTTTACCACCTGCGGTATTACTATCGAACGCCAACCATGTTGGATATCCGCTGGCGCATGCTGGTGGCGATGAATAGAGGGGCTTGTCAAACTCAATCATTCCCTTCCCGCTTTTATCTACACGAACCTTTATTACCTTCGCTCCATCCATCATACCAATGGCAAACACTTGCGGGGCATACATAAACATCAACGTAAAAGCAAGAATCAAGAATCGCATTTAAAAATGCCCGTCCTTTAGTAACAGCTCTGGATTTTTTGGTTTGGGAAAATAAAAAAGGTTAGCAAGTATTAACCTGCTAACCCTTTCGGAATATGGTAGCTAGAGGCGGACTTGAACCGCCGACCCCAGCATTATGAGTGCTGTGCTCTAACCGGCTGAGCTATCTAGCCATATTTGTGAGGCGCGCATTTTGGCTATAGCGACGCTAGCTGTCAACCCCAAATTTGAGGAGCGTACACTATCGTTGACGGCAGCCGTTCAGGATGCTTAATTACCGCTCCCGGTATATACCTTACCGATATCTATTAATTACCCATCTATTTGGTTTACGGAGGAACCTATGACACAGAGAATAACTTTATTAACGGCAATAATCGCACTCTCATTACCAGGCATCGCACTCGCGGATGATTGCAGCTGGTGGCAATCCAAACTGAACTCCACCAATCGGCAAATTAATAACAGCACTGAGAGAAGCCGGATCAAATTTTTAGAACAGCAACGTAATTACTATGCAAATAATCTGGAACAGTGCAATAAAAGAAATGGAACCCATAAATGGGTTCAAACGGCCAGCGGCAAACCCCAACAAAACAACACCAGTTATGCACGGGAGAAGCTGCGCCCCGTTGATACTGATAACCCGCAACTGCAACAAGTTATCAAGACCTGCAATTTCTGGATCCAGCAATATAACCAGAATCCCCATAGCGATACGCAAGCCATGAAAAATACCGCCTGCCGTAATGCCGATAACATGGCGAACAACCATCCTTCAGGCAAACCGGAAGAAAAGTTCAAAGCAACGCGCACATTGAAGGAATGTGTTAAGCCAAAGAATGTTGTGGATCAGGATGTGAAGCTGTGCATGCAGGGTTTTAAAGAGCCCACATGGTTAAATAAAAATTAAAAACGGGCCTTTGCGGCCCGTTTTTAATTGCTTCCGGATTCTACAGAAAGCTTAACGCTGATCTTCCTGCGGCTTTTGATCACCCGGATAATCCTTTCGAAGTTCGACTGGTTTATCCATATTTTTGCGAAGTTTGATATTGATCATCTCCACACCTAATGAGAATGCCATAGCGAAATATATGTAGCCTTTCGGCACATGAACTTCGAAACCTTCGATCATCAAGGTGAAACCAACAATTACGAGGAACGACAACGCGAGAATTTTGATAGTGGGGTGGGTATCCACAAAATCGCCGATAGGTTTGGCAGCAAACAACATTACACCCACAGCGATAATAATTGCCAATGCCATGATAGGAACCTGGCTAACCAAACCCACAGCAGTAATTACTGAATCCAGGGAGAACACGATATCCAATATCGCAATTTGTACCAGTACCATCGCCAAACCGGACGCGGCAATATTACGCTCTGACTCAACAGCACCTTCGAGACTGCCATGAATTTCATGCGTGGCTTTGGCGATAAGGAACAGCCCTCCACCAATCAGAATGATATCCCGCCCTGAAATAGCATGTCCGAACACATGGAAAAGCGGATCGACCAACCCCATGACCCATGCAAGGGAAAACAACAGCGCCAGACGCGTGATCATTGCCAATCCCAAACCCACATTACGCGCAAACTTGCGTTGGTGTTCAGGTAAACGTCCGACAAGAATTGAAATAAAGATGATGTTGTCGATACCCAGTACAATTTCCAGGGCCGTCAGCGTCGCCAGGGCAACCCAGGCTTCAGGACTGGCTAACCATTCAAACATTTTTCGCTCTCTTTGTTATTTCAGAAATTAATAACCGACCCATCAAAAGGTTGGCCGAATTTTTTAGTTATCCAATACCGCCAGTGGCAGCGAGGAAGGCCGCGATTGTACCTTGACCAAGGCGATTTTAGGCAATTTCTTTTACGATCCTTTTACGTTCTATGAGTTTTGTGAATTAAAAGGACATAAAAAAACCGCAGCAGTGCCACGGCTTTTCCAATACCAGATAAAGATTATGTGTTACGCGTAGTCAGACGACTTAACAACGCCATCAGGCCTTTCTTTTCATTTTTCATGAGGTAGTGATCGCGAATACCGGAGATATCAACATCGTAACTGCCAGGCTCAAGATCGCGGGCAATTTCAATTTTTTCAATTTCATAGCGGGACTTTTTGCCAGAATCCAGCAGCTCCTGCTTGCGTTTATCGTCCTCAGATAAATCCAACAATAAATACTCATCTAATGGTTGTTTATAAGCATCCAATACAACAATCACACGCGGTTTTAAACGGCGCTCGAAGTTTTGTTCAACAACAACTGCTACCTCACCTGTACTTAACTCAACCAAAGTTCCTGTGGGATAAAGGCCAATAGCGCGAATGAATTCAACAACAAGCTCTTCCTGAAACTGGATATTGCGCAATTCGTACAATTTTCCAACCGCTTTGGAAGGGGCAATGGGATGGCGGGATCCTCGCGGATTAGTTACGTAATCGTAATAGGTAACTATGCCGGCAATTTTTCCAAGCAGCGGGATTTTGTCGCCTGACAACCCCTGCGGAAAGCCGCTACCATTTAATCGTTCACAATGAGTTTTCACAACGCTAATAACACGCGGTTCAACGCCTGGGGTTTTGCGGAGGATTTCACAACCTAATTCAACGAAGGTTTCATATTGCTGCTCTTCTTCCGCGTTACGCTCCATTTTGGATAGTAAGGCAACATCAAGCATTACTTTACCGACATCTTTCAGCAAAACCCCCATCGCCAGCACATCGAGATCGCGCTTGGGTAATCCAATATGACGTCCAAATAAAATGGCCCACACTGAAGAGCGTACAGCATGGCTATAGGTGTATTCATCTTTTTCCTGTACACGGGAAAGCCAGGTAAAAGCGTCAGGGTTACGCAAAACACTATCCACCATTTCACTGGCAACACGCTTGGTTTCACCAATTGATAAACCATCGAACTGGTTTTTCTCCAGCTGATCCATTACCTCTACAACAGCGCCATACACTTTCTGGTGTAGCTGGCGCGCTTTTTTTACTTCACGTTGTAAAGGTTCAACCTGGCGATAGAATCCACGCTGGACTTTTAAAGGAGCAACGGGCTCTGTAAATGAACTCACACGTTCACGGGTAGATTGTTTTTTTTGTGCAGGAGCAACCGTTTTAAGGTTTGCAGCAATAGGGCCGCGACCTTTTTCAACATCAATATAAACGTAGTTACAAAGTGCTTTTAGTTGATTAATTTCCCCCAGATCCCGGAGATAGAATCCTTGCAAAGGAAAAGGTGTCTGTGACCATGGGCGATCCAGGCCCGACACAAACATGCCGATGGTTAATTCATTAACGTCAACTTTGACCTGTTTGATTCCCACGCCTTTTCCCCATGTCACCATTCAGGTGTTTGTTATCAACCTTATCAAGTTGGGATGCCAGCAAATCAGAGAAAGTATAAATTTCTGCCCGAAATGGCTGATAAAGCTTCTAAATCTTGCTAAAAAAGCTTTGAATACGGCCGAGTTTAATCAAGATATGCACGCCATACCAGACCTGAAGGGATTAAAGGTAGTTAAATAAGCCTGCATGGTGACAAAAACGTTACGCATGGTATTGACCAGAAAGATCATGGACAGCGTTGATAAAGGCGCCAGCATGCTCTGGATCAACCTCCGGCGTAATACCGTGCCCAAGGTTAAAGACATGCCCTGAACCTCCTCCATAAGCAGCGAGAATACTGCCCACCTCGGTGCGAATACGTTCGGGTGATGCATAGAGAATTCCCGGGTCCATATTGCCTTGCAGCGCAACTTTATTGCCGACGCGTGCGCGCGCATTGCCAATATCAGTAGTCCAATCCAGCCCCAATGCCGTTGCGCCCGTTGCAGCCATTGCTTCAAGCCATTGGCCACCGCCTTTGGTAAACAGGATTACCGGCACCTCGCGACCTTCGTTTTCACGAATCAAGCCACTCACAATCTTCTGCATATATTTAAGTGAGAATTCCTGATACGCAGCATGCGACAAAGCACCACCCCAGGTATCAAAAATTTGTACCGCCTGGGCACCGGCCTTGATTTGGGCGTTCAGGTAAACAGTGACCGAATCAGCCAATACATCCAGCAAACGATGCATCATTTGCGGTTGGTTGTAGAGCATTTCTTTCGCGCGACGGAAATCGCGGCTGGAACCGCCCTCGATCATATAAGTCGCCAGAGTCCAGGGGCTGCCGGAGAAACCAATCAACGGCACCCGGCCATTAAGTTCACGGCGAATCGTTTTTACCGCATTAACAACGTATGGAAGATCTTGCTCAGGGTTAATTACTTTCAGCGCGTCCACATCCGCTTCGGTACGCACCGCTTTGTGGAATTTCGGGCCTTCGCCAGTTTCAAAATAAAGACCCAAACCCATGGCATCCGGGATGGTAAGAATGTCGGAGAACAAAATCGCTGCATCCAGACCGGGGTAACGATCCAATGGCTGCAAGGTCACTTCACAAGCCAACTCGGGATTGGTGCACAATCCCATAAAATCACCTGCTTTCGCACGCGAGGCGCGATATTCAGGCAAATAGCGACCAGCCTGACGCATCATCCACACCGGGGTAACATCTACCGGTTGCTTTAACAATGCGCGGAGAAAACGGTCGTTTTTAAGTTGGGTCATGTTGTTATCCTCAGGCTTGCAGCCCTGATCACTAATAAAATTTATTTTGCATACACAGATAGAACAAACCCCGCTGTTGCGGGGTTTGCGACGGGGTGGAGCCTAAGCGATACCCACTATATGGTCAACGCAAAATGCGCCAAATAGATCAAACTTCCAGGTAGTCCAGAATCCCTTGTGCAGCTTCGCGACCTTCCCAGATGGCGGTAACCACCAAGTCAGAACCGCGCACCATATCGCCACCGGCAAATACTTTCGGGTTGCTGGTCTGGAACTTGAACTGTTGATGCTCAGGCGCGATCACACCACCCCAATCGTTGGTTTTTACACCGTTAGTTTCAAACCAGGGTTGCGGGCTAGTGCGGAAACCGAAGGCGATCAACACAACATCCGCCGGCAGGATTTCTTCTGAACCAGGAACCACTACGGGGCTGCGACGGCCTTTTGCATCGGGTTCACCCAATTGGGTAGTGACCACTTTCACGCCTTCCACTTTACCGTTACCAACCACTTCTACCGGTTGACGGTTGTAAAGGAATTGCACGCCTTCTTCTTTGGCGTTGGCCACTTCACGCTTGGAACCGGGCATGTTTTCTTCGTCACGACGATACGCACAACTAACGCTGCTTGCACCCTGACGAATCGAAGTACGGTTACAGTCCATCGCGGTATCGCCACCGCCGAGGACAACGACTTTCTTGCCTTTAACGCTGATGAAATCCGCAGGGTCTTTTTCAAAACCCAGGTTGCGATTTACGTTGGAAATCAGGAATGGCAACGCATCGTAAACACCGGGCAGATCTTCGCCCGGGAAACCGCCTTTCATGTAGGTGTAGGTGCCCATACCCATGAATACTGCGTCGTAATCGCGCAGCAAATCTTCCATGGTGATGTCTTTACCCACTTCGGTATTCAGGCGGAATTCCACGCCCATTTCCTCGAAGATTCTACGGCGACGGGTCATTACACTCTTTTCGAGCTTGAATTCAGGGATGCCAAAAGTCAGCAAGCCGCCGATTTCCGGATACTTATCGAACACAACCGGCTTAACACCATTGCGCACCAGTACGTCCGCACAACCAATACCAGCTGGACCAGCACCGATAACGGCGACTTTCTTGTCGGTCCAAACCACTTTGGACATATCCGGCTTCCAGCCCATGGCGAACGCGGTATCGGTGATGTACTTCTCGGCGTTGCCGATAGTTACTGCCCCGAAGCCGTCATTCAACGTACAGGCGCCTTCACACAGACGGTCCTGCGGGCACACGCGGCCGCACACTTCCGGCAGGGAATTGGTTTGATGGCTCAACTCCGCCGCTTCAAAAATATTGCCTTCGGAAATCAGCTTCAGCCAGTTAGGGATGAAGTTGTGCACCGGGCATTTCCACTCGCAATACGGGTTACCGCATTCCAGGCAGCGATGCGATTGACCTTCAACCTCTTCTTTGGCGAATGGCTGGTAGATCTCCACAAACTTGTGTCTGCGGGTCTCTATGTCTTTCTTGGCGGGGTCTTTACGACCCACATCGAGAAATTGAAAGTCATTGTTTAAACGTGCTGACATAAGATCTCTCCTCACCCGGCCTTATTCGCCGCGCTTGCGGAAACTGACTAACAAACTGCCCAAAGACGCCGCCTTGGGTTTTACCAGCCAGAACTTGCCGATGTAATCATCGAAGTTGTCCAACAAGTGTTGGCCCCATGCACTCTCGGTTTCCTGCGTGAACTCTTCAATCACACTGCGCAGGTGGTTGCGATGGGCTTCCAGTGCCTCGGTATTGATGCGGTGGATATCCACTAATTCATGGTTGTAACGGTCTACGAAGTCGTTGGCTTCGTCGAGCACATAAGCAAAACCGCCGGTCATACCCGCGCCGAAGTTAACGCCGGTTTGACCCAGTACTGTTACGACGCCGCCAGTCATGTATTCACAGCAGTGATCGCCCGCGCCTTCCACAACCACATGGGCACCGGAGTTACGCACACCGCAACGCTCACCTGCGGTACCCGCGGCAAACAATTTACCGCCGGTCGCACCGTACAAACAGGTGTTACCCATAATGCTGGTTTTGTTGGACTTGAATTCGGAGGTACGCGGTGGACGAAGCACCAACTTACCACCCGCCATGCCTTTACCAACATAGTCGTTGGCATCGCCTTCCAGATACATATCCAGACCGCCAGCGTTCCACACACCGAAACTCTGGCCGGCAATACCGGTAAGTTTAAGTTTCAGTGGTTTATCGGCCATACCCTGATTGCCGTAACGCTTGGCGATTTCACCACTGATGCGCGCACCGATGGAACGGTCGCAGTTGGTGATATGGAACTCAAACTCGCCACCGGTTTTGGCTTCGATAGTCGGCAGCAATACTTTGATAATCGCTTCCGCTGTTTCGCCTTTATCGAATGGTTCGTTCTTGCTCACCGCACACAGTTGCGGCTTGGTTGCCAAGTAATCATCGGTGTAGATGATCGGGCTTAAATCGAGTTGCTGTTGCTTGGTGGTTTCGCCTTCAAGGATCTTGAGCAGATCAACACGGCCAACCAACTCACCCAGAGTGCGCACACCCAAACGTGCCATCCACTCACGGGTTTCCTCAGCCACGAACTTGAAGAAGTTCATCGCCATTTCAACAGTGCCGATGTAATGGTCCTGACGCAGCTTGTCCTGTTGGGTTGCAACACCGGTTGCGCAGTTGTTCAGGTGGCAAATACGCAGGTATTTACAGCCGAGCGCCACCATCGGGCCAGTACCGAAACCGAAGCTTTCCGCACCGAGCATCGCTGCTTTCACAACGTCCAGACCGGTTTTCAAACCGCCGTCGGTTTGTACACGGACTTTATCGCGCAGGTCGTTGGCGCGCAGGGTTTGGTGAGTCTCGGACAAACCAAGCTCCCACGGCGAACCAGCGTATTTAATCGAGGTCAACGGACTCGCCGCCGTACCGCCGTCATAGCCGGAAATGGTGATCAGGTCAGCGTAAGCTTTCGCTACACCGGCAGCGATAGTACCTACGCCCGGGCGCGATACCAGCTTCACCGATACCAATGCATCCGGGTTGACTTGTTTCAAGTCATAAATCAGCTGTGCCAAATCTTCGATCGAGTAAATATCGTGATGCGGCGGTGGTGAAATCAGGGTCACGCCGGGAACCGAGTGACGCAAGCGCGCAATCAATGCATTTACTTTACCGCCAGGTAATTGGCCGCCTTCACCCGGTTTTGCACCTTGGGCGACTTTAATTTGCAGCACTTCCGCGTTCACCAGATAGGCTGGTGTTACGCCAAAACGACCAGACGCAACTTGCTTGATTTTGGAAGTCTTGATAGTGCCGTAACGCGCCGGATCTTCACCACCTTCACCGGAGTTGGAGCGGCCGCCCAACCGGTTCATGGCTTCAGCCAGAGCTTCGTGCGCTTCAGGTGACAGGGCACCGAGCGACATACCCGCCGAATCGAAACGCTTGATCACGCTTTCGATAGGTTCAACTTCTGACAATGGCACTGGCTTGCAAGCATCCTCACGAATTGCCAGCAAATCACGCAGCATAGCCACCGGGCGCTTGTTCACGATATCAGCATAGTTACGCCATAAGGCGTAGTTACCGCTTTGCACCGCCTTCTGCAGGGTTTGCACCACATCGGGGTTATACGCATGGTATTCAGAGCCGTGTACGTACTTGAGCAATCCGCCCTGAATGATGGGCTTGCGATCCAGCCAGGCAGTTTGGGCAATAATTTTCTGGTCCGCTTCCAGCTCTTCAAAACGCGCACCGCCAATACGGCTTGGCGTGCTTTCGAAGCAGGTATTGATCACTTCCTCGGACAAACCAATCGCTTCAAACAACTGGGCGCCACGATAAGAAGTAATGGTGGAAATACCCATTTTCGACAGGATTTTCAGCAAGCCCTTGTCGATACCTTTGCGGTAGTTTTTGTACGCGGAGTCCACATCGCTGAGCAACTCGCCAGTTTCAATCAGGTCGTTGAGAACGTGGTAGCTCAGGTATGGATAAACAGCCGTCGCACCATAGGCGATCAAGGCTGCAACCTGGTGCGGATCGCGCGCAGTAGCAGTTTCAACAATCAGGTTAGATTCGCAACGCAGGCCTACGTTGGTCAAATACTGGTGAACAGCACCTACGGCCAACAAGGCGTGGATCGGCAACTGGCCTTTACTGAAGCCAGCATCGCTCAATACGATCAACACTTTGCCCGACTTCACCGCCGCGGCTACGTCATCGCAAAGCTTGCCTAATGCCGCTTTCAGATTGGTGGTTTCAGCATCGTAGTAAAGCGAGAACTTTTGCTGGTCGTAACCAGTGCGCTTCAACGCCATTAATCCACGGAATTTCTCCGGTGACAGCACTGGCGAACTAAGGATTACGCGGTCAGCATGATCCGCATGCTCTTCATACACCGACAGCTCACGGCCAAGGCATGTCTCCAGCGACATAACAATCGCTTCACGCAATGGGTCGATTGGCGGGTTGGTAACCTGCGCAAACTGCTGGCGGAAATAGTCATACAACGAACGCTGCTGGCGCGATAAAACCGCCATAGGTGTATCGTCACCCATGGAGCCAACAGCCTCCTGGCCACCTTCAGCAAGCGGACGCAACAATTGATCGCGCTCTTCAAAGCTGACCTGGAACATCTTCATGTTGGCTTTCAGCTCAATACCTTCAAGGCCGTTTTCTTTGGCATCGGTATTAAGGGTCGATTCAACGCGCAACGCACGCTCTTTCAGCCATTGCTTGTAAGGCTTGCTCGACTTGAGCTGGTTGTCGATATCTTGGGTGTTATGCAAGGTACCGGTCAGGGTATCGATCGACATGATCTGGCCTGGGCCAAGGCGGCCTTTGGCAACCACATCCGCCGGATCATAGGCATACACGCCCACTTCCGAGGCCACAGTGATCATATCGTCTTTGGTGATAACCCAACGCGATGGACGCAGGCCATTACGGTCAAGGGTACAAACCGCGTAGCGACCATCGGTAATTACCAAGCCAGCGGGACCATCCCACGGCTCGATATGCATTGAATTGTATTCATAGAACGCACGCAGGTCCGGGTCCATGTTCTCCACGTTCTGCCAGGCCGGCGGCACCAGCATACGGATAGCGCGGTGCAATTCCATCCCGCCCAACGACAGGATTTCCAGCATGTTATCGAGGCTGGAGGAGTCAGAGCCGGTGCGGTTAACCAGCGGCTTGAGCTCTTGCAGCTCAGGCAGCAACGGGGTGATGAATTTTGGGGTACGCGCAACAGACCAGTTGCGGTTGCCCACAATGGTATTGATCTCGCCGTTGTGCGCCAGCATGCGGAACGGTTGGGCCAATGGCCATACCGGCATGGTGTTGGTGGAGAAACGCTGGTGGAATACGCAAATCGCCGTTTCCAGTCGCTCATCCGCCAAATCAGAGAAGAAGCGCGGCAAATCCACCGGCATCATCAACCCTTTATAAGAAAGGATGGTGGTGCTCAGGCTGGCCACATAAAAGCTTTTATCGCCGGCAAGACGGATTTCTGCCTTGCGACGCGCCACAAACAGCTTGGCGTTAACCTGCTCAATCGGCAGATCGGTATTGTTCACGAATACGTGATTAAAGGTAGGCAGTGATTTCAGAGCGATTGGGCCCAGGCACTCAGGGTCAGTAGGAACATGACGCCAGCCAGCAACCACCAAACCTTGATTGGTCAATTCTTCAGACAGGATTGCGCGTTGGGACTCAGCAACCGCTTCATCGCGGCTGAGCATAATGGAACCTACACCATAAATAGCAGTCAGCTCTGCACCCAGCGCTTCTTTAGCCACGGCGCGCAGGAAGCCGTCCGGCTTTTGCAGCAACAAGCCACAACCGTCACCGGTTTTACCGTCTGCATTGATGCCCCCACGGTGGGTCATGCAAGTCAGGGCTTCAATTGCTGTTTTGAGCAGACGATGGCTGGTTGTGCCCTTTAAATGGGCGATCAAACCAAAACCGCAGTTATCTTTGAACTCGTCTATCTGGTAGAGGCCAGTGGTCATAGGCTGATTCTCAACAAAAATCACTATCACAGGATGTGAGCTGCAAGTAGGGCGATGCTTTTCTCATGTGGACGTTCGCTCATGCGAAAGCTGCGCCAAATCACATCCCAGACAAAAAAGCCCCTGGTATCCAGAGGCTAGGCAAATGGGCGCAGGATATTACCCGCTTGGAGGGGCATTAGCAAGATAAGAGGCAGGGTGACACTTGTTGATTCATGAGTCAATTGGACTGAAAAACAAACACCGCAGAACGAGGATTGGTCAAGGGTTGCGCCAGCGCTCCGGACCGAGTATCAGCTTCCCATTAAAAGCTTTCTGGTCATCAGCAGTTGCTCCGTCCTTGCATTCGCCACGTACCCATAAATGATAGCGAGAAATACTCCGGTCCAATTCAAAAAAGCCCTCGCGACAATAGCCGGATTGCTTGACCACATAGGCAGTATTTTCGATTAACCGATCATGGGTACCTCGCCCCACATCTACCCCACCGCGCGCGAATTCACGCCCCGGATGTCCGCTGCCATTATCGACCCGAATGTGATTGGGAATGTGCTCTTCCGGCCACCGGAGGCGATACGTAAACATTTTGCTGGTATTAGGCAGAATTTCGACTTCCAATGTTTCTTTCATTTCAGTCTCAACATAACTGCGCCCTGTCGTTCCGCAACCACCCAGGAGCACTATCACCCCGATGAGCATAACCATTTTGTTCATGCAGATTTTCCAGTGTTTATGATTTCTATCGGCCAGCGGAATAAGCCCGCAACAGCAACCTTGACGGAGGACAGCTAAAGAAATACCTGTATTTGCCGACAAAGAGTTATCACTAACTATACCTGCTGATTGACGGAGCCTGCTATGGGTTCAACCAGATACTTTTGTGCCCCTCCCACTACAAGGCGCCTTCGCAAATCCCTGCTGTTGACCTTGGTGCTGGCATTGGGTTCAACACTTACTTGTCCATTTTTGTCCGCAAGTTCAGTTGTGCCCGATGACATAGCCTATAAACCAAAACCCGCAACTATCGAAACCCCACCACTTACTGGTGGTGACGTAATGGTGGGAACCGCCGAGATTCCCCCTGCAGCATCCTCCACTGCAACAGGTGCACCTGATACAGCAACACAGGAGAACAGCTCCATCAATAAACCTGTCGCGGCCAAGGAATCTACCCGTTACATGCCTTCCAACCTTTGCCCGGATCACAGCGGTCACTTTGTTAATTTACAAAAGTCGCTCGCCATTACCCGCTTTTTGCGCAACATCCCCGCCAGCGCAAATGCTGGTAAATTGTTCGCCGCAGAAAGTGAAGTGCCGGCACTTATTCGCAGCCATATAAATACTGATTACCAAACCCTGTCCCCCGAGGTGCTGGCTTTTGGTTTTGCGCCGACACAATTGACTGATGCCCAACTTAAACAACAAGCACAAAAAATTGCGCGCCAGACTCGTACGCAATTTGTATTGAGCGGCGCCATTGACGATATGGCAATGACCTACCCGTCCACCACGTACAATCCCAACGCATACCGTCAGGTAGCGAATCTGTTTCACGATGTCACGCGCGTAAAAATGTTTGATAAACGCACGCGAGTGATGAATCTCTCTGTGCAATTGCGCGATGGATTTACCGGCGAGATTCTCTTTAATAAAGAGTATTCAACCAGCGGTATTTGGAACACCCGGAGCGCAACGGGATTTGGCTCACCCGCCTTTTATCAAACCCATTACGGCAAGCAGGTTATTGAGCTAACACAAAAAATCAGTAAGGAAATCGCGCAAGTGATTCACTGCCAACCTTTTATGGCCAGAATTGATTCACAACCAGGCCAGACACAAATTTTACTGCATGGCGGCGCCAATAATGGATTACATGCAGGGGATACGCTTAGCTTGTATCAGGTTGTAATTGCTGGCTCCAATACGGAATACCAAGTCAATGAAACACGTCTGGTAAAACGCGATACACGCCTGCATTTAAGTGAAGTTTATCCGTCGCACAGCATCGCGCAGGTCGAAGGTGGCAGCTATTTGAATGGCCATTATTTGGCTGTGGGTGAATAAACAGGGGAATAATCGATTGGGTTACTGGCTATTTGGTGCATCAGGTTCAAGGCCATAATGCTCTGCCAGATAGTCATCGTGACTGGGCAAGTTTTTCACCATATTAAAAATAGCGGAACGCGCGAGCTTGAGTGTCTCACTGATTTGTTGGTAATCCAGATTGTCGACTCGCGGATTATATTTTTGCGGACGAATCCCCATACCTTCAAACACTGATTGCCAGCTGGCTGCACGAAATAACTCATCATTATCTTCACGCAAAATGCCGTGACCTTTGAACAATTCAATGCGCTCACGCAGGGATTCCGGCAACTCCATCGCTTTACACCAACGCCAGAAGTCGCTGTCTTCACGCTCGGTAGTGCAATAATGCAACACGATAAAATCACGCACTTCTTCGTAATCCGCTGCCATACGCCGATTGTATTCACGCCGCAAACTCGGATCACATTCCGCATCAGGAAAAAATCGTAGAAAGAAATCCATCCCACGTGCAATTAAATGAATAGCCGTCGATTCCAGTGGTTCAATAAAGCCACCCGACAAACCGAGCGCCAGGCAATTGTCTTTCCAAAACTCTTTGCGACGGCCAGTGTTGAAACTAATCATCCGTGGATCATTAATACGCGGGGCATCCAGATTTTTTAACAAGGTCGTTTTGGCCTCTGCATCGCTACAAAAGCGACTTGAATACACATAGCCATGACCAGTACCGTTGCGCAATGGAATACGCCAGGCCCACCCGGATTTGCGCGCAGTCGCGGTGGTATATGGCATACGAGACCCGGCCTTTTCAGTTTTTACTACATAGGCACGATCACAAGGTAAATAGCGAGACCAATCATCAAACTCCACCCCCATGGTCTTTCCAACCAGCAATGCTTTGAAGCCCGAACAATCAATAAAAAAATCACCCTGAATCCGACGACCATCGGACAACTCGACGGCCGCAATAAAGCCATTGCCTTTACGCTCTACGTTTACGCAATTTCCTTCACAGCGTTTTACACCGCGCGCCTCGGCATAGCGACGTAGATAAGCAGCAACCAGTTTTGCATCCAGGTGCACTGCATAACCCGCCCCCCCAATGGGAGTATTCATCGCTTGTGAAGGGAGGAAAAACTTTTCCTGCGCCGCCATTACGGCACAGGGAGAGAAGTCTTGCAGGTCATAAGCTTCACCTTCTTTGGTGGCCTTAAGCCAGCACTGGTAAAAATCCTGCGAGCCTATGCGCTTACCAAGCGCGCCATACGGATGGAAATACGATTGGTTTTTCGCTCGCCAATCAACAAATTTAATCCCAAGTTTGTAACAGGCCTGGGTTTCACGAATAAATTCTTCTTCATCTATTCCCAAACTGGTAACCAGTTTTACTACCGGCGGAATGGTAGATTCACCAACACCGATTGAACCAATCTCTTCAGATTCCACCAATTCGATTTCACACAAGTCACGTTTTAAATGCGCCGCCAGCATAGACGCCGCAATCCAGCCGGAAGTGCCTCCACCAAGAATGACTATTTTTTTTAAAGGATTAATGCTGGCAGTCATAAATACAGGGCTCACAAACAACTAATGGCAAGAGAATGAATCGATTCGGTTTAATGCAGGGATAACATAGTTTGGATATTGTCATCCGGTTCAGTGGTGAAATTCCAATAGGCACCACTACAGGTTTGAATGGCTTTGCGTAATACATCAACTGCTTTGTGTCGCGGGAAGCTCGCCCGCCAGGCTAATGCCAATTTCCGCTGTGCATTCGGTATTGCCAAAGGACGCGCGACCAAGTGATTTGCTTTACACAAATTCGCCTCGGCAGCCGACCGTGGCAATATGCTCAAGCCCAAACCAGCAGCAATCATGTAGCGCAAAGTTTCCAGGCTATTTGCTTCTCCGAAGCGCGTACCTGCGTCTGTAAGAGCTGTGCGTAAATCCGGGCAAATGGCCAACACCTGTTCACGCAAACAATGCCCCTGCCCCATCAGCAACAACTGTTGTTGTCGAATATCAGCCAAACCTATTTCCGTCTGACGCACCAAAGGATGATGGCGAGGCATAACCAATACCAGAGGCTCCTCAAATAATTCCTGGGTCACCACATCGGGCTCACTGAAGGGTAATGAGACGAGAATGACATCCAAAACACCGTCACGAAGCTTCTTGCGTAGGTGCTCGGTAAAATCCTCCTGCACGAACAACGGCATCGCCGGCGCTTGTTGTTGTAACAAGGGAATGAGTTGTGGCAACAAGTAAGGCCCCATCGTGAAGATGGTTCCCAATGCCAACGGGCTGCCGAGTTGATCTTTGCTGGCTTCGGCTAATGCCTTGATCCCTTCGGTATTTGCCAATAATTGCCGGGCCTGGCCGACAATACGCTCACCAAGAATCGTTGGCTTAACGCAGGTTTTCGTGCGCTCGAACAGCTCTACCCCCAACTCTTCCTCCAGCTTTTTCACTGCCACACTCAACGTAGGCTGACTTACATGACAGCGCTCCGCCGTGCGTCCAAAGTGCTGCTCTTCCGCAAGGATGACGATGTAGCGTAATTCGGTAAGGGTCATAAGTAGAAAACGAGTGGTAATTTGATCTCTTGCCAGTGTGACAGATCACTGCAATAAGGCAAAAAACAATCATCAAAAATAGCTTCCGCAAACACTATAGCCAAAATCTATGGCATTCAAATTGCCCATTCCTATGAACCTCTCTTAAATAAAACCCCCTGCTCCTATCGGCACAGGGACTAATAACTATTACCAACAACAAATAAGAACGCGGATTTAGCTATGCCAATTGCACAACTCTCTGTGGTGTTTTTCCTCCAAATGTTCGTCATCCTCGCTGTCTGCCGCCTGGTCGGCTGGATCGGACAGAAATACTTTCACCAACCCCAGGTAGTCGGGGAAATGATCGCCGGGGTAATTCTTGGGCCATCATTATTCGGCTTGCTATTGCCCGAATTGCAAAAATCACTATTTCCTACCGAGATGAAGGGCGTGCTTTATGTAGGCGCACAATTGGGTGTGGGAATGTACATGTTCCTGGTCGGATTGGGATTTCGCGGCGACCATTTCAAAAGCAACCTCAAAAGTGCAGCGGCGGTTTCCATTTCAGGGATGGCAGCGCCCTTCCTGGTTGCAATCGTCATTACCCCCTGGCTGCTGACAGTACCGGGGCTTTTCTCTGAAAAAGCCACCCCATTCAGTGCCACCCTCTTTATGGGTGCCTGTATTGCGATCACCGCATTCCCAATGCTCGCCCGCATTATTCACGAACGCGGATTGAGCCAAACCAAACTTGGAACTCTTTCACTATCTGCCGGCGCTATTGATGACGCAGGTGCCTGGTGTGTTCTGGCGATTGTTCTGGCTACCTTTGGCGCAGGGGCCGAGTTAGCGATCAAAACAATCGTGGGCGGCATTATTTTCGCCACCTTTATGATTCTGGTTGCACCAAAACTCCTGGCGCCCCTTGCCCGTGCTGCGGAAAAGCAGGAAACCCTCAGCCCCACTATATTTGCCTTGGTCTTGATGGCATTTATGCTGTCGGCATTTACCGCTGATGCCATCGGCCTGCACGCCGTATTCGGCGGCTTCCTGTTGGGAGCAGTCATGCCACGCGGCAAGCTGACCCAGGAAATCAAGCGACAACTGGAACCTTTCGTCGTCATTGTATTGATCCCCATTTTCTTCACCTATTCCGGCCTTAACACCCAGTTGACGATGGTTAACAACGTCGAGCTACTCGCCATTGCAGCCGTAATCCTTATCGGCTCAGTGGTTGCCAAAGGGGTTGCCTGCTGGGGAGCAGCTCGTCTGTGTGGTGCGGATAATCGCACCGCCATGGGAATCGGAGCACTGATGAACGCGCGCGGATTGATGGAGCTGATCATTATCAACATCGGCCTGCAAGCGGGCGTGATTGGCCCTGCGTTGTTCTCAATGATGGTATTGATGGCAGTAGTGACCACACTGATGGCGTCACCCCTGTTTGAAGCGGTCTACGGCAAACGCGCTCGTGAAACCGGCGAACTCGGCGCCGTCGGTGAAAATCAGGATGAGGTTCGAGCACCTGCGACATCCCCTAGTGTATGACAGCCCTGACGGACCAACCTCCGTCATTGTCCAACCTTAGCCCGGCGTTGTCCGGGCTTTTTTATACCCCGATTTTCACTTTCCCCCTCCGCTTATAACCCACAAAAATTTCACACTTGTCGACAAATTTGACACTTAAATCATCAATAAATTACGTCAAAATGTGCATTTCGCGCCCAATCAATGGCTTACAGATTATGGCGCGGAAATTGCCATGCAAGAGCCAACAAAACAAACAACCATCATCAACCATTAACACCGGACTTGCTCTATGCGCTCACTTAAACTCATCGTCGCGGGACTGACCATGGCGTTTGGCATTGCTAACACAGCGAATGCTGCTCCTATCAGCTTCAACCTGAATGCACCCGACTCACGCGTGGATGCGATCAACAGCACTTACGCCAAACAATACAATTACAACGAAGGTGACATTGGCCTGGCGGTAACCGGTTGGTCTTACGGTATTAAAACCACCACAACCCAAGTTTGCTCCAAGAAAAACAAGAAAGGTGTGTGTACAAAATACACCCCTCAAACTACCACCAGCTTGAATGAAGCGATTGAGCAAGATCTCGTCGGCAAGTGGGATGGTTTGGGCGTAGAAAAAACAGATTCACCTAATCATGCCGTTGATAACGAAGCGGGCGATTTCGATATGCACTTGCTGTCCTTTGATGAGATGGTCAAGTTGGTATCACTGGACCTCGGCTGGTACCAAAACGATTCGGATATCTCCCTCCTCGCCTTTAACGGCACCAGCTTTGACAACAGTTCACTGCTCGGTAAAAAGTGGCAGGATCTGATCGGCAACGGCTGGGAGCTGGTAGGCAACTATTACAACGTTGATACTGGCCCCAATAGCGGAGCCGTAAATTTTGGTGGTGTAACCTCCCAATACTGGTTGGTAGGCGCATACAACGAAGCTTTTGGTACCAGCTTCAGTGGTTCCAATGTCAACAAAACCACGGGTAATGACTATTACAAACTGAAAGGCGTAACGGTAGAACGCCCTCCGGTTATTAAAGTCCCGGAACCGAGTTCAGTATTGCTGCTTGCACTTGGATTGTTAGGCTTGGGCCTGGCTCGTCGCCGTAACGCCTAGTTCACAGAGCGGGCATCGCAAAACAAAAAAGGGCACCTCGGGTGCCCTTTTTTATTGCCTATAAATCTGTATCGCTTATGATGGCGCCGGTTATAAAACAATAAAAACACGACAAGGATAACAATAACAAACCACCAGCGAGGCAATGTTATGCTCAAGCGAATTGTATTATCCCTGGTACTTTCCAGCTCCCTGTTACTCATCGGCTTACAGGCCCATGCGCAGCAATTCAATGTTTTGTTATTTACCAAAACCGATGGCTGGCATCATGAAGCTATTAATGAAGGTGTTGATGCAGTACGCGCCTTGGGTGTGCGCCATCACTTTGCAGTGGACTGGCAAGAAGATGCCGGCGTGTTCAATGATGAAAAATTAAAAAAATACCAGGCTGTCATCTTTCTGCTAACTACCGGTGACATCCTCAACGATGAACAACAGGCCGCTATGGAACGCTTTATCCGCTCGGGTAAAGGTTTCGTCGGTATTCATAGCGCATCAGATACCGAATACGATTGGGATTGGTACACCAAAATGGTCGGGCGCACTTTCCACATCCATCCTGCAATCCAGACCGCCGAACTTGAAGTCATTAACCACCAATTTCCCGGTGTTGAGCGTATGCCGGAGCGTTTTTTGTGGACTGATGAATGGTACGAGTTTGGTGCCGAGCGAATCAAAGGCCTGAATTACATTTTGGCTGTTGATGAAAAAACCTTTGACCCAAAAACCGATTGGGGCGCAAAAAAAGGTGAAGGTATGGGCAAATTCCACCCGATTGCCTGGTACCACGATTATGATGGCGGCCGTGCATTCTACACCGCACTAGGGCATCTGCCCGCCACATACAGCGATGCGCTATTTCTGGAACATGTTTACGGTGGCCTTTACTGGGCTGCCACCGGAAAAGGTATTCGCAAAAAATAACCCCTGACAAAAACCAACTATTAATAACAAGATTATGAAAACATTCTTTAAGACCTACGCGCGGTTTATTTACCCGATCGTTATTTTGCTGGTCTCGTACAGCATTTACTTTCCTTACTACGGTAGTCCCCAGGCAATGTTCTGGGATGAAAACTACCATGTTCCCAACGCACAAAAACATATCGACGGCATGATGTACATGGAGCCACATCCCCCGCTCGGCAAAATGCTAATGGCCGTGGGTGAAGTCTGGTTTGGTGGCAATGAAAAGGTCAACAAACAAGCGCTACTTGAAACTGATTATCTCACCGGTGATGCGGCACCTCCCGAGCTGACCTACAAAGGCTATCGCTGGCCGTCGGTGGTGATGATGGCTTTTTCAGTGGTGTTCTTCTACGGAATTATCAATTGTATAACCCGACGCCCCTGGCTAGCCGCAGCGTTTACTGCACTGGTAATCTTTGACAATGCGCTGGTAGTTCATGTGCGAGCAGCTCATCTCGACGGGATACAATTATTTTTTGTTCTTGCAGAGTTGTATTTTTTTGTTCGCATGATCACTAGCGGAAAACCCATCCGACTTTGGGATTATGCGCTACTGGGAACCTTCATAGGTCTGGCAACAAGTGTCAAAGTTACTTCCGCAATTGAATTTTTATTATTGGCAATGCTGTTTTGTGTTGATCAATGGAACAATATTAAACAATGGAATTGGCAAGCACTCATCAAGCGAATTGTATTCACTGTTCCTGCAGGAGTACTTCCTGCTGTGGCGGTTTTCCTCGCCGTATTTTATATCCACATCGGCATGGGTACTCAAGTTATTGCCAACAAGACCTACAAGGCATCGCCGGAATATTTAAACCAGATCCGCATGGGAGATACCTGGTCATTTAAAACTTTTTCGTTGGGCATGCGCGATAACTGGAAATTCATGAGTGAATATGCCGATGGCGTACCGCGTCTGGATGTATGTAAACCCGATGAAAATGGCAGCTATGCGCTGGGCTGGCCGCTGAGCAAAAAAACCATCAGTTACCGTTGGGATCGCAATGTTGAAGATGGCAAGGTAATCGTTAAATACAAATACCTGATTGGTAATCCTATTGTATGGTTCTCGATTGTTGGTGGAATCATTCTTTCTATCGGTTTGATAATCAGCCGTTACATTTACAGCAACCCGGTTAAAGACGAAAAACTTTTCTATTGGATCTGCGCATTTACAGGCCTATATGTCTGCTACATGGTTGCAATTTTACAAATTGAACGGGTGATGTACCTCTACCATTATTTTATTCCGCTGATTTTCGGCGCTATTAATCTGGCTTTGATCTTTACTTACATCTACCGCGATGAGGTGATTGCCAACAACAAGCATACGATCATTAACGTCACATTATTCGCAGCACTGGTTATTGCAGTTTTTGCATTCTTCTCACCCTTCACTTACGGCTTCGGGTTAACCGAAGACCAATTTGAGATGCGCAACTGGTTCGAATTCTGGAAATTGCAGGTGGTGAGATAATCATGAACATTCACACTTTTTTAACTAAAAACTGGCTGTTTTCAATTGCACTCGTATTCACAAGCGTGCTGATTACCTATCGTGTTATTCCAGTAACGGTGGATCAGGTGGTCAAGCTAACTATCAATAAAAATCGCACTGGCATTTCCAACATCTACCAACAGCGTGATATCGAATTTACGCGCGAAGTCTGGGTCGATATATTGGATCTGGAAACCAAAAGCCGTTTTGGTCATCCGAAGTTAGGCAACGTTGCCACCTACTCCGATGATTTCTTTGTCGATGTAGACCATAAAATTACGGTGAAAGATGCAGACACCTACCGTTTCATGGTGGGCAGTGATGACGGCTTCTCACTGAAAATTGATGGCAAATTAATTTGCGAACATCTTGGCGACAGGCCGTTCAGTGTTCAGCCATGCATGATTCATTTAAATGAAGGTGAACACCAGGTTCAGATCTCTTACTTCCAGGGATACGGCAACTCCGGCTTCACTGTTGAATATGCCCGTGGTGATGATAAACCGCGCTGGTTTGGTGAAAACTCAGGCAGCGTAAAATTCTAATCAAGAACATCAACTCGTAAAAAAGCAGCATAGTAAAACTCGACTACTTGCAGCACCTCTGACAACCCCCGGCCAAAAAGCCGGGGGTTTTCTTTTGCAATGTTAAATCCGCTTTCATGGTTGCCGTAAGTATTTGTGTTTAAACGGCGTAAAGCGTCGTAAATGGCACGTAAACAACACTCAGCTGTAACCATAAAAATCACGTAAATCTCCAATGAAAAATTTTTACGCATTTTCCTGAATTCTTCCTGATTTTCCTGCAATTTTTTTATCGCCCGCGTTTAATTCTGTAAATATTCCGTATGAAGGCGTCAATAGTTCATCAATTGGCCGTAAATAATTAATTTGGTAATGATTGCACGGCTGTTAATTTTATTTACGTGAGTCACAGGTGATTCTCGTCAATAACTTTAAAGATGCACTTGCTATGTCATATACCGCAAATAAAACCATGTCTGAAAAAGCCAGTGGAATTGCCTTTGTTGTGCTGTTCCACGTGTTGGTCGTTTATGGGCTTGCATTAGGGTTGGGGCATGATCCAATGAATTTGGTCAAGCAACAAATTGATGCAAAAATTATTGAGGAAGAAACACCGCCCGAAGAAGAAGCACCTCCGCCACCACCGCCCGATTTTGTTCCGCCACCGCCCGATTTTGTTCCACCACCGGATATTGAATTTGCTGCTGATCCACCACCTGTTAGCGCAAATGCTATTACCGTTTCAAAAAAACCGGTTGAGATAGTGACAACTGCTCCCAAAACGCCGAAGAAAGGACTTAGTCGCCCACCCTATCCTTCTGCGTCCTTGCGCCTAAGTGAAGAGGGTGTAGTTGGCCTGGCGTTATATTTGGATGAAAGTGGAAAAGTTCGCGATGGAAAAATTGCAGCAACGAGCGGTTTCGAACGCCTTGATTCATCCGCGCTCAAGCACGCAATTCGATCCTGGAAATTTGAACCTTGCACAATAGCAAGTCAACCCGTCGCTTGTTGGCATCGCATTAACTTTCGTTTCAAGATTGACGAAAAGTAGTTTTAAAAAAATAGAATCAAAAAATTTATTAACTAAAAACATTTTCTACACGTAGGGTTTAATCATGAAAAAAAATTTATTTTCTTCATTAATGTTGAAAGTAGCCTTGTTATTCTGTTGCTCATGTTTTGCGGGATTTACATTCGCACAAACGGATGCAGATACCACTTCCACTATTGATATCGCCCCCCCCGCCGTTGAAGCAGTCGCACCTACTGACGCAGGCATACCCATTGACGCGGCATCCACACCCGTTGAACAACCCGCTATTGAAGCATTACCGGATTCCGCAACGATGGATTCAAGTTTTGCCACAAATTCTGATGCAGCAGCCAACGCGGCCAGTGCAGCAGAAGCCAGCACAGCAGAAGGACACAGCCAATACGGATTGGGTGCACTTTGGGCACAGGGTGATGTGATTGCGCGCGGTACATTGATCATTATGATCCTTATGTCTGCCGCTACCTGGTATGTATTGGTTACCAAATTAATTCAACAGCAAGGTCTTCTTTCCCAAGCAAAAGCAACGCGAAAATTTTGGGAAAGCAAAGACATGAATGAAAGTTTAAAAACATATAACGCACAAAGTGCATTTCGGGCAGTGGCAGAAGATGGTGTGCTTGCATCAAAACAACACGCTGCACGCAGTGGTGAAAAAGTGGAGTTGGGTGAGTGGGTCGCATTGCAATTGCAACGCTCTGTCGAGCGTGTAAGCGGTCAATTGCAGAATGGTTTGTCATTACTTGCAACCGTTGGTTCCTGTTCACCATTCGTCGGTTTATTTGGAACGGTATGGGGTATTTATCACGCACTGATTGCAATTGGTCTTGCAGGTCAGGCAAGTATCGACAAAGTAGCAGGCCCTGTAGGTGAGGCGTTGATTATGACTGCCATCGGCCTTGCTGTCGCTGTGCCTGCAGTGCTCGGGTACAACTGGTTGGTACGTCGCAATAAAGTCATCGTGGATTCGCTGCGCAATTTTGCCGGTGACATGCACGCCAATCTCGTAATGGGTGTACGCGGCGGCCAATCCAATTAATAACATTAATCGCCGGTAAAAATTTCCGGCGATCAATTACAGGAGAAATACTATGGGTATGAATATTTCCTCTGGTGATGAAGAGCAGCTCAACTCGACCATTAACACGACACCGTTAGTGGATGTCATGTTAGTAATGCTGATTATATTTTTGATAACGATTCCAGTCGTTATCAAAACTGTACAAGTTGACTTGCCCAATGTTTCCAATACACCAACGCAAACCAAACCGGAAAATATTGTCATTGCGGTAACAAAAGACGGTGAATATTTTTGGAATGAAGCGCGTATTGCTGACAAAGCCGCGTTGCTTGCCAAGCTGAAAACAATTTCCACCGTTCGCCCGCAACCGGAAGTGCATATTCGCGGTGATTTAAATGGCCGCTATGAGCATGTCGGACGATTGGTGCTGTACTGCCAGCGAGCGGGTATCAGCAAAATCGGATTTATTACCGTACCAACGCGCTAACGCGCAGTCACAAGAGATTATTACTATGGGCATGAATGTTGGTAATAGCAATAACGATGACGTGATGGTGGAGATGAATACCACTCCATTAATTGACGTAATGCTGGTGTTGATTGTAATGCTGATTATAACCCTGCCAATCCAGACGCACGCGGTGAAAATGGATATGCCGGTGACCAATGCACCGCCGCCAACCGAATTACCAGTGGTCATTAATATCGAAGTGGATTTCGATGGAACCATGCGTTGGGATGGAAGTGTAATCCGCGATGGAGAAATGCTTAAAAATTACATGTTACATGCGGCAAAAATGGAACCGCGCCCTGAAGTTCATTTAAAACCTCACAAATTAGCCAGGTACGATGTGGTGGCAAAAATTCTAGCTACTGCACAGCGTTTGGGGTTAACCAATATTGGAATTGTTGGTAACGAAAAACTTGAGTAAGCATGATTGCTCATTCGTTATTTTCCAAAACCAAATTATTTAACGAGCGATTTCTATGTTATCAAATAAAAAATTTTTACGTTTATTGCGTATTACCTTATTGGGCGTCTGCTCCAGCATGGCGATTGCACCTTTGGTAAGCAAGCCGGTTTTGGCTGCCAAAGCCGCTGAAACCCAAAAGGTTAGCGCTAAAGTTGGTAAACCGTTAAAGCAAGCACGCGAGTTAATGGATGCAAAAAAATGGAAGGAAGCATTGGAAAAAACCAAAGAAGCGGCAGCTGTTGAAGGAAAAAATCCAACGGAAGAAGCATTGGTTAACGAAATGTTGGCCTTCTGTATGATCAACCTGAAGGACTACACGAATGCAGTTGCGGTGTATGAAACCATGCTAGCCGCCGGTCAATTTAAAAAGGAGGACGAACCAAAGCGCATACTCAACATGTCGCAAATTTACTTTGCCTTGAAAAATTATCCCAAGTCGATTGAGTTGGGAGAACGCTATTTGAAAGTGGCCGGTAGCGACCTGGAGGTAATGCGTCAAATATCCCAAGCCTATTACTTACAGAATAATTTCGCTCGCGCCGCAGACTATGCGCAACGCTTGATAGATTCTGCTAAAAAACAAGGCAAAGCGGTGGAGGAGGACTGGTTACAGCTGCTAATGAGCTGCCAACATAAACAGAATAAAAAAGTAGAGGTTGTATCCACCCTGGAACAATTATTAACGTTGTACCCCAACGAAAAATATTGGTCCGATATGTTCACCTACTTACTGCAAGGCTCCTCGTTCAGTGATCGCCAGAATATTATTTATCTACGCCTGGTTAAACAGGCCAATATGTTGCAACCGGATGAATATGTTGAATTGGCGGAACTATCCCTCGCAGTTACCAACCCAGGCGATGCAAAAGCCATTCTTGAAGAAGGTTTTAGCAAAGGGGTATTAGGTAAGAATCAATCCAAAGATCGCGATTTGAAGTTATTAAATATGGCGAAAACCCAAGTGGCTGAAGATCTGAAACTACTGCCATCCATTGAAAAAGAAGCGCTCGCCAAACCGACGGGCGATGCGTTGGTTAAAGTAGGCGAAGCCTGGTTGGGCCATGGCCACTATGAGAATGCGATTGCGGCTTTCTCCAAAGGTTTGGCGAAAGGTGGATTAAAAATTCAGGACGAAACCAATATCAACGCTGGAATTGCTTATTTGGGTTTAAATAAACCGGATGAAGCAATCAAGGCGTTTAACGCTGTACCTGCATCATCGTCTTTGGCTTTGATGTCCCGTTTGTGGGTAATTCAGGCAAAGGCTTCTCACTAATCTGTACCGAGCTACAATCCCCCATCTACCCTAAAGGGATGTAAGGTAGGTGGTTTTTAAATTTCTGCTGCATACATCTGAAATGCACATAAAAAAACGCCTGCAATTTAGTCGCAGGCGTTTTTTGTTGCGTCAAGTATTAAGTCCAATCACGGACGATTATCCTCTGCTGCTGCAGGCGCAATACGCAATTGCGATAATCCTTTCTGCAAACGCCGCTGTCCTAACCAATGCACAATGGGTGCAGCAATTAGAATCGATGAGCTGGTTCCAATAACAATGCCGAATAACATCGGCAAGGCAAAACTGGATACAGCACTGCCTCCCGCTATCCCCATCGGCAATAATGCAAGGAAAGTCACTACCGAAGTAAAAATAGTGCGAGTCAGTGTCGACGTAATACTTTCATTTAATAATTGCATGAGTGGCTTATTGGGATCGATACGCAAATTTTCACGAATGCGATCAAAAACCACCACTTTGTCATTCACCGAATAACCAATTAACGCTAACAATGCCGCGACAGCCGTTAGATTAAATTCAATACCAGCCAACGCAAAAAAACCAATCGTTTTCGTGAGGTCAAGTGCGAGTGTGAGTGTTGCAGCTAATGCAAAATGTGATTCAAAGCGAATCCATAAATAGCCCAGCATTCCCAATCCAGCGAGGATAATCGCGAGGATAGTTGCATCACCGAAATCACCACTCACCCGCGGGCCTACCATTTCGGTGCGGGGAAAACTCGCATCCGGTGCAAGCTTTAACACCTGATCTTTTACCGCTTGCGCAAGATTGCCCGTGGCAACATCATCAATGGATTGCAACGGTAACCGCATCAAATAATGCCCCTCATTCCCAAACTCCTGCAATGAAACCTGGTGAAAATGATGCTTTGATAATTGTTCACGCAAATTGCTAACACTAACCCCCGGCGCCTGCACCTCGATAACACTGCCACCACTGAAATCAATACCGTACTCAAGGTCCGGCTTGAAAAACAAAAATACAGACGCGAGCGATAAAATGGCTGAGGCGATTAATCCGGCGTAGCGCGCGCGCATAAAGGGAATAGTATTTTCGCTTACGGTATCCAACCAGCGGATGCCAGTGATTTTTAAAGGTTGGTTGCCGAGCTTGCGCACGCGCCACTCCATCACCAAACGGGTAAACGATATCGCCGTAAACATGGAAATTAATAACCCCACCGCCATTGTGACGGCAAAACCACGCACCGGACCACTGCCAAATAAAAACAATAAACTGATTGCAATTAACGAGGTGAAATTGGAATCCAGGATAGTCGCATAAGCGCGCTGGAAGCCCGCGTTTAATGCTGCCATTGCCGATTTTCCCTGACGGGTTTCTTCACGAATACGTTCATTGATTAAAATATTGGCATCGACCGCCATACCAATACTTAAAATAAAACCGGCAATACCGGGCAAGGTTAGCGTTGCACCAAGCAATCCCAAAACACCAAAACTCAAACCGATATTAATCGCAAGACCGAGGCAGGCGATAACCCCCCAGCGGCCATAAATTCCCACCATAAAAGCCAACACAAGCAATGCGCCAAGAATGCCAGTGCTAATTCCCATGGAGATTGCATCGCTACCCAAATCGGGCCCCACCGTTCTTTCTTCAATCACTTTTAACGGTGCTGGCAATGCGCCGGCGCGTAATAACAATGCAAGATCATTAGCAGAGGCACTGGTGAATGCGCCACTAATCTCACCACTGCCCCCCTGGATAGCGCTGCGAATTACCGGTGCGGTTACAACTTGTTTATCGAGCACAATTGCTAATGCACGCCCAATATTATGTTTGGTCAATTGCCCAAAGCGATGTGCGCCTTCATTGTCCAACTTAAAATTCACTACCGGCTCATTGGTTTGCTGATTGAATGAGAGGCGCGCATCGCTAATGTGTTTTCCCTCCAACACCACTTGCTCTTCCAACGGATAACTTACACCCTCTAAATCCCCGCGTACATTTATTGTTTTCATACCCGGTTTTGTTTTGGCATCCGCCACCCAATGGAATGTCATTTGCGCCGTGGTGCCCAACAATTCACGAATATGTTGCGGATCGCTCACACCAGGCATTTGCACGAGAATGCTATCAGTGCCTTGCCGGGTGATTATCGGTTCGACCATGCCTGTTTCATTCAAACGACGGCGCACCACCTCCAAACTTTGATCTACGGCATCGCGGATAATCTGACTGTGTATAGCGGGGTTTTTATTTTTTGTGAGCTCACTGGTGTCGACTTCCAATAACAAATGCGAGCCGCCACGCAGATCAAGCCCCAGTGTAATTTGTTGTTGCGCATACCAATCCGGCAATTTACTGCGCAGGTTTTCCGGTAACAGATTCGGCATTGCACACAGCAAGCCAAATAGAATAATCAGGCCGTATACAACAGCACGGGAAGAAAGGGATTTCATTAGCAATACTCCACCTTGCCTTCACTGGGAAAGCAAAAAATAGTTTTCAATAATTGGTTAACTGAAAAAGTAAATTACAAGGACAGTGGAGGGGCGCGGGAAATATTGAGGGTTTGCAATTGAAATCGGTGCGCCGTGATTGAGATATCCAAACAACGCGACGATGTTTTTTTGCGGAGCAGAAAAATTGCCAGCGCGACGAAAAATAACGCTGCAATTAAGGGGGTTGATTGATCAGGCTGGGGACTAGAAGAAAATGTTGAACCGTTAGCCCGAAGGACTAATTGTTGTTCACTACTTATGAACGCCAATGCATCGGCAGTGACACCAACCATTGGCTGTTGATAAACGTTAGTGTTTTGCGCAGAACGCTCAACACTACTCCACAACAATAGAATCCACAACAAACCCAAAGCACCAATACCGTTCAATAACAAACGGATGTTCGGGACAGCGTGTTTAGGTGCGCGTGACATAAAATCAGCCAACGAAAGGATTTTAGCTAGATGGGGTGCTATGCGGGAATTTCAAGTCGTGTTATCGAAACGGTTTTTTCATGCTCAGCAAATTATTTTCTTATCGTCTTAAAAAAACGCCGCAATAACGCGGCGTTTTTTCACTATTACATTAACAACCTAAATTATTACCCGCCGTTCCACCAATGATTTGGAGAATACGGTTGAATTCATTAATACGACTTTGCACCTGGGCAGGATTTCCACCATTACACTCTTTTGCGCCGTTGATCGTACGAATGGTTTCGCCGAAGCCATAGTTGTTAACAATATTGTCATGCGCAGGGCGATAACCCGCTCCACTCTGGGTCATCCAGAACCAAAGTGCTGTCTGCCAGGCTACTTTTGAATTTTGTTCCACCAATTCAGGATTACGACGCAGATCCAGGCCTAACGCAGCGCCCGCTGCACAGTAATTACCGTTATGGCTAAGTTGAATTGGGCCACGGCCATAATATTGCTTGCCAGGCTCACAGGGACAGGTCGCTAAATTGCCCCAGTCACTGCAATATAAACCTCTCGCAATCTCAGTGACGTGGACAAAGCTGCCGGTTTCATGAGAGAAGTTGGCAAGTGCCGCTGCCGCCTCACGTTTTTTCAGCTGGATATCGCCCGTACCTGCGAACGCCGGATACGTTTTGGTAGCCTCGACTAAACCGGCATAGGTATAGAACGGATTGCGGCCGGGGAACATTTGATTAAATTGCGCTTCGCTTACAACCGCCGCAAAACCGGTTCCCGGATTGGACACACTTGAACTGGTACCAGTGCCATTGCAGCCGCTGGTTGGCTCCCAGAACCAGGTGCTGATCACAGGGTCATAACCGGGGTTGTCATACTTGGCGCGATAGGTGCCGCCGTTATAGCTCACAGTGTTACCCGCGTAATACATTCTTCCCGCAACCCAGGCGGCACAGGTGCCGTTATTACCTGTACTACTCGATGTGCCGGTGCCGCCCGGACAGGATGCCGCCGGTTCCCAGTACCAGGTGCTGATTACCGGATCGTAACCGGGATTATCATGCTCGGCACGATAAAAAGCACCGTTATATCGCACCACAACTCCCGCAAGGTAAGTTGTACCCGCCGTCCAATTAGGGCAATTACCACCTGTGTTTGGTGTGCTGGTCGCGACACTGGAGCGGGAGCTTGAAGCTGGCGTTGAATTGGTGCCGGTAGTGCCACAAGAACCAAGATTATTCCATGCCTCACCGGATGCCCAACCTGTACCTGGCGCGTAAGGGCCGCCAATCGTACACCAGCCACTTACCTTACAACTGAACGCACTACCGGCGTTTTGTACTACCGCATTGTTATTGTAAGTGCGACCATCAACATACTGGGCCACACCATTACAGTGGTAAGCACTTGCCTGGTTTGCACATAAAAGCACTGCGGCCATGCCGAGAATTTTTTTGACATTCATGATTTTCTGTCCTGTTTTTATTTGCTTATGACAAAGGGGATAAATGAGTAGAACTTGCCGAAAAACAGGCTAACCCTAAATGGACAACGTTGTCAAAAAAAATACTGAATCTCGGAGTAGCAGTTTTAGAAAATCAAAGTGGGAAGATAAAGTTCGAATATCGGTAAGCAATGCAGGATAACAAGGAGAAAAGACTTACTTATTTTTCGCTTCAATCCACTGCCCCATGTATTGGGTGCTTTTATGGTGATGATGACGAAGCATCTGGCCGATAAAATTATTGCTGCGCTCCATTACCGTATTGCTCGCCAGTGACGCCAATCGTTGCAGTAATAACTCATTGAAATTGGTGGACGCAAAATAATGACGCAGGATATTGAAGCCGGATTGTTGCGCATCGCACCACAAAGATTGGTCGCGATATAACGCCACGGCGGCAGTGGCAATTGTCTCGGCGTTATCTGCAACCACCCCACCCCAAGGTAAATTTCCATGCATGGATTCCGCGCCGATAGTCGTCGTTACACTGGGCGTACCGGCACGCATGGCATCCATCAATTTACCTTTAATGCCCGCACCAAAACGCAGTGGCGCCAGGCAAACCCGTGCGTGTTGCATAACGGTGTTGGCATCCTCTGCCCATCCTTTTACCTGAAACCCCTCTTTTGCATTGTGCAACTGGGTCGCTTTAGGGGGTGGATAGGCGCCGTAGATGTGCAGTTCTGCCTGTGGCAACTGCGCGCGAATCAGCGGCCACAACTGATGTTTTAGCCAAAGCACAGAATCCCAATTGGGCTCATGGCGAAAATTACCGATCACCACAAAATGCTGGCGAGACGCAAAATCCGGCAACGCATTTGCCGGCAACGTAACAGGCGATAAAAACGGGGCATAAAACAACAATTGAGGAGGAACTGAAAAATGCTTTTGCAGTAACTGCATTTCAAATTCAGAAATCATGAGACTCACGTCACAGCGAAAAATGGATGCAACTTCACGCAACGCCATATCCTGGTCGTACATGTATTGATAAAGCTCTGCAGCCGTTGCTGTAACCGGCCCCACGGATTGTTTTTCTTTTTCTGTTGTATATTTTTTTTGCGTGGACTTTAACAACTGCTGCCGCGCATGGCGCAAGCTATGAAAATCTTCCGTATCGAGAATACGCAATGCCTGCGGGCATGCGTTAGCAACTCGCCAGCCAAATTGTTCTTCCGTAAAAAAACGATCAAACAACACCACATCCGGTTGCAGCGCTTTTACAAATTCATCAAAGCTGCTGCAATTCAATGCGATGTTTTTTTCAATTACGCCCAACGACGTTAAATCAAAACGATGCTCGGACAGTAGCGCAGCCGATGCGAATACAATTTCGCAACGCATTTGCAAAAATAACCGAACCAATTCCAGCATGCGTGAGCCAGCAGCAGAGGATTTAGGCTCCGGCCACACATAGCCGACAATCAGAACCTTACGCATCACAAATGAAAATCACCCGCGCGTTCCGGTTGGTATTCAATGGCGTCAATGCGCACACGCATAGTTTTCTGCGCATCAATTTGCCACTCAATTTCCTGACCGACAGAGAGGCCAAGCAAAGCACTGCCGAGCGGCGTCAAAATAGAAATATTATTTTCATCAATCGCTACATCTTTGGGGTACACCAATGTTTTTACCATAGTCACGCCGGTGACCAAAACAGTAAAGCGCACACGGGAATTCATTGTTACTAATGTCGGTGGCACCGCCGCAGGCTCCACAACCTCAGCGCGATCCAATTCCGCAAATAAACGATCCTTTACCTCATCAAATGAAGAAGGCAATGCATCCAACACAGATTCAATGCGTTTAAAGTCCAATGTCGAAACGGTAATCGCAGGTAGCATAGTGATTTCCCCCAAAAGCAAAATGCCAACAACAAAGTTGCTGGCAATATTCGAAATAACAAGGTGAAAGCCGATCATAGGCCAGCAGCGCAAAAACAGCAAGCCTTAAAAAAATTAGCGCTTTTTTTGTGCTAAAGGCAGGCACTAGCGTGATTTTTTCAACCAGCTTACCAGCCCATGTCCGGCCGCGCGCCCGGAAGCAAAACAGCCCGTGAGCAGATAACCGCCGGTAGGCGCATCCCAATCCAGCATTTCGCCCGCACAAAAAACACCAGGAATTTTATTGAGCATAAATGCATTATCAAGTTCTTTGGCTGCAACGCCTCCTGCACTGCTAATCGCTTCATCAATAGGACGCGTCGCAATCAATGTTAATGACAATTTCTTTATCGCTAATGCAAGCAACTCAGGGTTTTCAACTGTATTTTTGGTAGTTAGTTCACGCAACAATGCCAATTTCACTGGCGATAGATTTAATTGTTTGCGCAAAAAATTACTGAGCGAATTTTTTTCACGTGGTTTTTGCAGGCGTTGTACAATTTTATCCGCTGAAAAGTCAGGCAATAAATCGATATTCAATAATGCAGTACCTTGCTGTGCCAATTGTTCGCGCAGATATTTAGACAGCGCGTAAACGCCTGTCCCCTCAATACCGTATGAACTAATAATTGCTTCGGACAAAACACTGCGCACACGACCTTCAATATCCACACAACTTAAACCGACTCCATGTAACGGCTCACCCGCGTGCTGCTCACGCAACACGTCACTCCAGGCAATATCAAACCCGCAATTACTCGGCACCAGTTCGTTCACTTGCACGTGATATTCATTCAATAATGATACCCATGCGCCATCCGAACCCAGGCGTTGCCAACTAGCACCACCCAATGCCAATAACACCGCATCCGCAGAAATCGATTTGGTAACAACAACACCATTTTCCTGCGACGAAAATGTTAATTCCTTATTTTCATTCCAACCCAGCCAGCGATGGCGCGGATAAATTTTTACCCCCAATTCGCGCAGCCGATGCAACCAGGAGCGCAATAACGGTGCCGCTTTCATATCGGTGGGAAATACTCTTCCCGAGGTACCGATAAACGTATCGACGCCAAGGCCATGTACCCAATTGCGCAACGCTGTTGCATCAAATTGTTTCAGCGCATTGATAAGGTTGGTATTAGCGGAATAACGCGCGCGGAAATCTTCGGCAGGTTCGGCATGGGTGATATTCATTCCCCCGACACCGGCTAATAAAAATTTTCGCCCCACCGACGGCATTGCATCATAAACAGATACCTGATGTCCCGCCGAAGCAATGACCTCCGCCGCCATCAAGCCAGCCGGCCCACCGCCAATAACCACCACATTTTTTGTGGGAGCAATATCAAAAATATCGAGTTGATTCACAATAAAAACGCCGATGAGAAAATAAATTCTGCATCGGCGTTCTTTTGGAACTACACAGGTAGCGGTTTGGGTTCCGGTGTGTTTTTCAAGACCGTGGTCCGCAGGGATGCGGACGACGAGCCCCCATGGATGGGTTCACGGCGTGTCTTGGAAAACACACCGGAACCCAAACCGCGGGGCCAATAGAAAAATTATTTCACACGAGCCTCAAACGGCGATGCAGGCAGACCCGCACTATTATACAGATTTGCGCCCTCCGGGTTATCCGCCCATGCATAACGCACCCATTTCGGTTCAGCGACCGAATCCGCTGACACAATCAACTGATCCTTCTTCACATCCGCTTTCGCCCACACAAACTTTTTATCCGCACCGGCAATCGCAATTTGCTGCAACTCACCGCCACGCACCTCAAGCCCCTTGCCCACATCAGTAAAATTCAACACCAAGGTATTACCTTTGGCTTTCACTTTCTTCAGGCCAGGGCCGGATGCCAGCAATGACTTTTTACCATAGGCTACTTTGCTTGCGCTCAACGCCAAACGCTCACCGACGGTTTGCTTATCCAACGGATGAATATCATTCCATTCACCCACATCAATAGCGACAGTCATCGCGGTATTTTTCAACGCCAATGCCTGACGTTGCGCCTCGCGCAATTGCGCCCATTTGCTTTCGGTGGGCTGCTCATAGGCAGGCAAGAAATTCGCTAACTGCACAAACAAAAACGGAAAATCACCTTGCTTGAACTGCGCACGCCAATCGCGAATTAAATCAGTAAATAAATAACGATACTCCGACGTACTGGCCGCACAACTCTCATCCGCACATTGACCCGCAGGTTGGCGATGGACGCCCTGTGCATCCGCACGATCCACATTCGATTCGCCCTGATACCAAATCACGCCTTTAATTTTTAAGGGCAATGCCGGCGCTAATTTCGCATTGAATAATGACGAAGGTAAATAATGCAAAGTAGTCGTTGGCTGCATGGAGCCTGCACGCGCGGCAATTTGATATTTCCACTCACCTTTCAGATCAATAGCCTCATCACCAAAAACACCTTCACCCAACAACAGCGCGTAACGTTTATCTTTCACAAAACCGGCATTCGCCGAGTAACTGGTGATACGAATGCTAATGCTATTTTCACCGGCTTTTAACAATCCCGCAGGAACAGCATAAATGCGCGGTGGATATTGATAACCGGTTTGCCCCACTAATTGCCCATTTACATACACCTGGTCGCCGTCAACAATACAGCCAAGCCACAGCGTTGCTTTTTTTGCCGCCTGCGCAGACGTTAATCCAATAGTTTTACGAACCCACACTGCACCGTTCGTAAAATCACTCCCCTGTTCTTTCAGAAATCCGGGAATTTGTAATGATTTCCAATCAGCGACAGTTAATTTTTCTTGTTGCCAATTATTTTTCAAACCGATATCCGCAACACCTAAATCGGCATACCATTTATCGCTATTCGCTTTGTCTTTCGCGATAGTTGCCTGCACATGAGCATCACCTTTAAATGGCTGCAATTTTTGTTGGTAATGCGGATATTTTTCCAATACCGATTCACTCACCCAAGCTTCGGCAGGTGAACCACCCACAGGAATAGTGATCAATCCAATCGGCACATTATTTTCTGCATGAAGTTTTTGCATAAAGAAAAAACCCACCGCGGAAAATGTCGCCATATTTTCCGGCGTTGCAGTTTTCCATTGGCCTTGCGTGTAATCCTGTAGCGGACCTTTAAAGGCATAAGCAATGGGTACATTGAATTCACGAATATTGGGTTGATTCGTCGATTCAATTAATCCCGGGTATTTGTATTTCACGCGATTCAGCGGCAGTTCCATGTTGGATTGCCCCGCCGCAATCCACAAATCGCCCAGCAAAATATTTTGGCGAGTCAGCTGGTTCTTGCCACTCACCTTTAATTGATGAGGACCGCCAGCTTTCAACGAAGGAAACGTTACTGACCAACGCCCTTCTTTCGCGGTTGCCGCTAATTCCTTACCCGCAAAATTCACGGTAACTTTCTCCCCCTCATCCGCCCAGCCCCATATAGTCAACGGCTTTTCGCGTTGGAGAATCGCACCATCACTTAATAAACGCGGCAAGGTTACATCGGCAATAGCCTGGGCGGCACTTATTATCAATAAAGGAAAAACAATAAATCTGGAGATGAATGATATTTTCATAAGTTTGATTGTCATTATTGGTTATAACGCTGTCATTGTGAGGCCGAAGCTAAGTAAGGCACTTGTATACGAGCACAAGCATAAACCAAGTTTGCCTATTTGCATTGTTATTTACAGAGTTATTTACAGAAATTGATAACCCATAAAAAAAGGCAGCCATGCTGCCTTTTTTCAGTGATGTGAGGGAATATTTGACTACTCCGTAGAATCGCGGTTACCAATTAATCCAGCATAGTTTTCGCGATAGTCTTCCATATGTTCTTTTAAGTGTTCGCGAAAGCGTCCTGTCAGATAGGTAGTAGTACCTTCGACATCTTCGGAAAATTCGCTTTTGTCCAGCGATGAATGCGCAACAACAAACGCATTGAAACGTGCAGCAGCATTGAGCAACGCTGCTGCAACAATACCAGGATCAACTTGATCACAGGCTTCATTGGCCTGATGAATAAAGGTTTCAACCTGATTCCAGTACAGATCTTCATCACTCATACCAGACATACATACCTCGAATAGTTTGATTTTAGCGAAATTATAAATGGCAAAGCCCCCGCTGTCGCTGACAACGGGGGCTTTGTAATAACTATACCTAATTAACCGGTGCAAATGGTTTGGTTTTAAAATTGGTGCCGCGCAATTGCAGTAATGCCTTGCCTGATTTCTCGTTCAAGAGCAGGTTTTCATAAATTCGAATTAAATCCGCCTTGGTGACTTTTTTCAGCGCAGCTAAATAACGATCACGAGCATCGAATTGATATTTGCCATGCCAAAATTCCTTTGTATAACGCGAAGCTTCTGCATAAAAATCCGTTGGTTTTTGCAGCACATTTGCAATTAATGCCTGCTTTGCTTGCTCCACTTCCTGCTCATCAATTGCTTTCAAGGTTACCAGATAATCTTTGCGGAATTTATCCATTCGCGCTTTAATTCCTGGCAAATCTGTATTGGAACTTTGCACCAGCATAACAAAGCCCGGAATGTCATCTACTGGAAATTCAAAGCTGGTTACTACATACCCTAATTGCTCATGGGTACGAAGCTGCATAAAAAATGCATTCCCGAATAATGAATTCATTACCGCCAGTTGAGCCTGCTCATCGTCTGACTTTTTACTGCCAAACCAACTTTGCAACACTGCACTGTCTGCCAACTCTACTTCATCTTTAAATTCGGTAGTTTTTCCACTCGCAGGAACCACATAGGTATTAACAACGCGATCTGCTGGTAACCGCGCGCCCGGTAATATCCCGGCAGCAGCTTCCGCCAAATGTTTCACTTGCGCTTCCGTATAATTCCCTACGGCAAACAAACGAAGCAATGCATTTTTCTTAACGGCATCATGGTAAGCAATCAAATCAACCTTTGTGATTGATGCTAATGCGGTCAATTGCTCATCTTCGCTATAACCGTTTTTGATTGTTACACGTCCCAGATCAGCAAAGAGTTGGCGGAATACGTGATTCTTTTTAGCGTTGAGCAGATTTTTTTCCAGGCTATCTTTGGATTCAGAAAACCATTGGTCAGTGATTGGCAATTCCACAAAATTTTTCAGTAGTTGGGTTAGCAACAATTCATGTTTGGTGGTGTATCCCGAAACAAAAATACCTTGTGAATTGGTCACTGTTGATTGCAATTCAACGCCCAATGACGCACGAGCAGCGCGATCAATCAACGTCAGGTTTTGCTTATTAAACAGTTCATTTAATAAGGAAGATAACACTGCTTGTCGAGGCGATGATTTGGCAAAATCCACGTTGATTTGCAATGATAATTGCCCTTTATCCTCACGATAAAACTCAGGGTGTACTAAAAAGGCTTCGATGCCCGCCTGGCTTACAACCTGATGCGGTTTCAAATAGCTGTTCTCTACTATCGGCGCTTGCTTATCGGTGAATAAATCATTCAGCGGTGGCAGGTTGAACTGGTAGTTCGCTTGCAAGGAATCCCAGCGTTTGTATTCTTCAGCAGTAATATCGCGAATGGCATATTTGCCATCGAAGAAAGGAACTTGCTTATCTGCTTTCTCGTTAGGATTCACATACCAAACGCGAGCATGCTTCTCTTCAAGTTGTGTCAACACTTGCTTGATCGCTTTAGCATCGTACCGCTCATAAACGTATTCTGAGTTCAACAGGTTTTCGACCGGTAATTCGAACTGCGACATGGTCAGACCCACTGCTTGCTCCAATGGCTCTGGCTTGGGCGCATTCGCAAAATCCTTACTGCGCATCGCTTGCAATTCACGATAATAATTTTCATCCATTCCTTTACGTTTTATCAATTCAACATAGGCAAAAATAGCAGCAATGATCTCGTCCTGCTTTTGCAATCCCGCATCGGTCAAATCGGCTTGTACGCGCAAAATTCCATCTGGACCGTAAACGTCTTCATCAAAATAGGCGCTCAGTGTTTTTACCAGACCCTGCTTACGCAACTGCTCCCCCAAGGTTCCCGGCTCTTCTGACGTTAATAGGTTATGAATAAATTCATTAGGTTTCAGTCGCCACTGATCCTTATTGGATTTCACAGGATAATCCACATAGAGCGACTTCAATTCCTTAATCGGTTTGTAATGAATACTCTTCCCCATTTCCTGCTTAGTGAGACCAGGAACCGTTATTTCCGGAAGGGCCACATTTTTATTGGGGATACTGGCGAAGTGCTTTTGGGCAAGAGTTTTTAATTCAGGCAATGATTGTTTTCCCACCAACGTTAATTTCATGATGTTGGCGGAGTAATAGGTATCGTAAAATTTTCTCATTTCATCATTGAGTACCGAGCCCGGCTTATCTTTGAGAGTTTCCAGATTGCCGATACTGAATTTGGCGCTGGGGTTTTCCGGGTTTGCGGTAAAGCCCTGCAACACATATAAATTCCACGGATCCTGTGCTTTTTGCAGCGACCATTCATTATTTACTGCATTACGTTCTTTATCGCTGTAATGCGGATCAAACGTTGGTTTTTTAAAATAATCACTGAAACGATCCAATGCCTCATCGAATTTTCCAGCATTGATCTGGAATAAATAATTTGTTCTGTCGTATGCGGTGAATGCGTTAGTCATGCCACCGTTTGCCTGGGTATATTTCATAAAACCATCAGGCTCGGGAAATTTTTCGGTACCCAAAAATAACATGTGCTCAAGATAATGCGCTAAACCCAATTGATCTTTGGGATTGTGGGCGCTGCCTACACCCACCGCGAGCGATGCGGATGAATTTTCCAATGTGGGATCTGAAACCAACACTACTTGTAACCCATTTGGCAACATGAGCGCGGCGTATTGGCGATCATCATTCGGACTTTTAATAATGGTAACTTCGTCAAGATTACGAACAGCGGTGACGGTGGTGGCCGAAGAAGCTGTGGATGTGGTCTCACAACCAGTGAGGGCGATACCACCCAGCATTACAATACTGAGCGCCAGCGCAGAATAACGTATGGACATAGTAGTTCCCTTTTAGATGTAGTCGGATACAAGAACCGGCAAAGACTAACAGAGTTTGGCGTGTTGCGCACAGTAGTGATCGCACAGCTTTACGCAAAAAATGAAGGCGAACAGGCGGTGGCCGATCAGGTGCGGGGGCAATTAGCCGGGTTGCTGATTACACATTAAATGCAAAGTAATTTTTATTATTGTCATGCTTATTTTCTTATTAAGGGGATTGCCGGTTGGGCCTTGAGAATTCAACATGAGTCACAGTAGATATAAAATGCCGATGACTTTGCATGGCGGCGCCCCACGTATCCTCTTTAACTTCCCGCCGTGTACCAATCAAACGGGCACCATGTTGTTGGTAGCTCATGCTAGATGTATTTTCGAACTCAAACCCCACAACCAGAAATACTCGCCCTGAACCTGTCTCGGTGCTTTTGCTTGCCAATGGTGTTCCGTTTTCATCGACCCACAGTAAAAACCGATGGTGATATTTTTTGACATATTTTCGATATTTTTTATCAATTTTTTCAATGGGTAAACTGAAGGTCAACCGTGTGGCAGGTTTCCCATTAAACACATCGTCCTTTTCTTCCAGGAAAGTAAAGCGCTCCAATGCCAGTTCCAATTGGGCTGCAGGAAATAACAGCTCCCGCCATTCCCAGTAATCAAATTCACCCACAGCATTCAGTGCTGAATTTTTAACATTTTCATCAGCAACCTTCGCCAGCTCCTCTTTGTGTAACAAGGCAACGACATCTTCAGAATAAATTATGTGGACGCCATTTTTCCCATCTTCCAAACGCGAATGAATAAGCCCTTCGCGATCAACAAGTTCATCACCCTCACCAGTGCGGCCAAAGAGTTTGAACTCCACATTAACTGCAACGGGATCATGGGTTTGAAATTGGTTTAACTTTCTTTGCAATTCATCTAACGAATCTGCGCAACCCAAGGAAGAATATGCAACGCAGAATGCGATGAAAATATAATGGCAGTTGTGCAAAAAACTGCGTTTAACCATGGATATCCACCCGCCATAATAATTCAAAGGTGAGGTAACCATAGACCCATAAATGCACCAAAAATTCCCACCGCCATCGCCAGAGTCAACACTGCTATAAATAGCGCCATGGTTATTTTTATAACCCCACTCACCGAGTCTTGCGCCCGAAAATAGCATTCGAGCACAAGCAGTGGAATAACATATTGCGCAAACGCAATAAAAGTGACGAAAGGTCCGGTAAATGTGTTTGGATCAAACCCAACCGGTGCCTGATGTATCACCAGCCATAACATTAATCCAACACGAAAAAACCAGACAGCGCTCACTACCATAAACAAACGCAACGCCCAGCGACGATGCGTCTTAAAATCACGTTTCAACGCTGCGCGTAATGCCAACACGGCGAACACCAGAATGAATATCGCATCCAGCGTTTGGGCGATGATAAGTACAATACCACCAACAGTACCGTGCACATACAACATGTATAAACCAGCGATCGCGGTAGCGGCTATTGACACCAGATAAATGCGGCCACTCCAGCGATGAAAAGTTGGAAACCGTGCACGGATTTGCGGAACGAGTTGCAACGGCCCCAACACCATAATGATAACGGCCAGCAGCAAATGCCCGGCTACTGCTGTATTACCAATAAGATCACCCGGCACATAACCATGGGTTAACTTTTCTTTCCAGAGATGCAACTCTCCGCGGGCAGCAGACCCGCCGTAAAGTAAAATCAAATAGGTTGCAAATATCCACTGCCCTGCGACAGCGACAACAAACCAAATTCCAGCAGCGAGCTGTAATAACTTAAGACGGTTTGCCGCAGGTGCAATCGACTGATCCAATATCAACTCCCTCATAAACCAAACTCCTGGTTAGATCTCATAATGGTTATTGCGCAACCAGATAGTCGCTGCAATTAGCAATGCAGAAATAATCAGTGTAATGCTGGTCACGGTTGGATCCAGGCTTGATGCTAAATCAATATCGGCAACTGATCTTCCTGCATCACCTATCATTTTCTTGAATGAAGTACTACTGAGCTTTGCGTAAGCAGCAAGCGCATCTTTGAATAACAAATTAATATCAAAATACTTTTGTGCAATAGCATCCAATATCCATAACCCCAATGGAACGGAAACACTAATTGATAACGGTGAACGTCGTGCGAAAGCAGAGCAAAATAAATTCCAGCTGATGATTGGCAACAACAGCAACATCACAATTAATGTACTGCCGAGCAAATCGATACTGACGGACAATCTCTTTATGGCTTGCCAGACTTCATTTAGGTCGGGATTAATAAAGCCCATGAACACCACGAATAACAAGCCACCTGACACAGTAGCAATAAAAATAATCAGCGGGATGACAAAACAAATCACCATAAGCTTGGTGAGTACATTGACTGTCTCGCTAACTGGCATGGAACGCCAAAAAAGAATTTCGCGGCTTTTCCGATCCGTAAACAACGTTGAATGTGCATAGCTGGCAATAACCACACCGAAGATGATCATATACATCACGCACATAACCATTTGATAAACCAGGATTGTTAACCCCATCGCACCCGGAGTGACCAGATTTAATTCTGTTTTGCTGGCGCCGTGGGTAATCGTATTCGGATTCAGCATCAACCACATTGCCGCAGCAAATAATAAACCGCCAAAAATAAGTGGCGTCCATAAAAGGCCGACACGGTTTTCCCACACTTCACGCTTTAGTTGCGTTGTAATTCTACTGATTAACATTACCGACTCCTTGTGCTTGTTGCGCTTTTACTTTGGCAACAAATAAATCGCTTAGACTGGGAGTAACCAAACGCCCTAATGCGGCGAGCGACTCGCGCTGATGACAATTTTCATAAACCATGCCGAAACCACCCAGTAAATTGCGAACGTGGATTGGGTTAAACACTAATGCATGATCCTTATAATTAGCATCCACCTGTAATTCAACGTAAGTGTTTGCCATATCCTCCATACTGGAATTCAATAACACCTTCCCTTCGCTGATAAATACCAGATCCGTCAAAATACTTTCGATTTCTTCAACTTGATGAGTGGTAATAATGATCGTTTTTTTCGCGTCGTAATAATCGTTCAATAAATTTTCATAAAATTGTTTGCGATAGATAATATCCAACCCTAGCGTTGGTTCATCCAATACTAACAATTCGCTGTCGATAGACATGATAATGGCCAGATGTAACTGCGTTATCATGCCTTTGGACAGCGCACTCACTTTGTCAGTTAATGTGATGGATGTACCTTCGAGGAATTTCAGGCATTGCGCGCGGCTGAAACGCGGATGAACTCCTTCGGTATAAGTGATAAGTTCGTTCACCGTTATCCAGCGTGGCAATATGGCGGTATCGGCAATAAATGAAACTCGTTCAAGCAATTTAACCCGCTCATGTTTTGGATCTAACCCCAACACAGACAAATTTCCATCGACCGGCGCCAACCCCAAAATCCCTTTAAGCAGCGTTGTTTTTCCCGCACCATTAGGGCCGATAAGCCCAACAATTTTTCCAGGTTCAATAGTTAAATTGATATTGTCCAATGCAACTTTTTTTCCATAACGCTTACTCACATTCTGCGCATGAATGACCTGCCCCATATTAATCTCCTTGCACTGCTTGTAATGCAGCGACGAGTTCTTTTTTAGTAATACCCAATTGCCGCATACGGGCTAAAAGTGCAGGCACTTCTGTTGATATAAATTTTTCCCTTTCAATACCATGCAATTTTTGCTGGGCGCCATCCAATACATACATCCCCATGCCACGCCGTGCTTCCACCAATCCCATGTCCACTAACTCCTGATAGGCTTTACTCACCGTTATATGATTAATTTGATAATCGCTTGACACCTGCCGTACGGATGGCAATGGCTCACCTTCTTTAAAGGCACCCGAGATAATCAATGCCACCATTTTTTCGCGCAGTTGCCGATAAATGGGTTGATCGTCATTCCAGTTCATATAGATTCATAGCTCTCTTTTTGCTTGCGAACACCCAATATCAATAACCACAACATCCAGATTAAAGGGCTAGTTAACATAATCATCTTTCCCTTTATTTTATTGCTGCAAGCACGATTTTTTTTGAAGCTCATTCCATGCAGGAATGTTCACACCTTTTATCAGTAACCATAGGCAAAATGATAATTCAGCCATCAGGCATAATCCGAGCACAGGAAAAACTCGGGCACTCAATTCAGGAGTAAGGATTAATACCGCGCTATTTAATAAGTAACAACATCCTGCCACTGCCATAAAACTGCCAATTATTTTAGGCAAATAGCCGGATGTAAAAATCAGATATCCGTAACACAAACAGGCAAATCCAAAAAATATAAGCCCCACTCCAAACCCGTAATTATGCAAATCGATTAGTAATTGTATTTGCGCATTTATTTGTTCAGCAGAAAATGCGTCATGTTGTTTATTACCTAACATAAGCAGAGGAACTATCAATACAAGTTTATTGGTCGCAAGCACTGCCGTTTGTATCATATTGAATGCCAAGGCTATTAATGCGATGGGTTTATGCACAACATGCAACAATAAATAAAGAATAATCATTAATGGAATATCCAACAGGTGCATGGCAATGTCACCGACAATTCCTACTCGCCAGAGCAATGGGGATTCAACGATATTGTTGACCGTTGCTGCTGCATCGCCCTGCACAATAAGAGAGCCGCGTACAAAAATTTGCCCGAAAATACCCAGCAAAATAATCAGCAAATAGCAAATACCAGCAATACGTGTATAAACCTGCGGCACTATTGAATGATGCGAGGAGAATGGTGGATGCACGGCCATTACTTACTCCCTGTTTCAGGCACTTTTATTGATGTGAACTGGATTTGATTCTGATTACGCCAAGTCTCTCCAACAGCCATGACATAACGCGAGACAACATATTTCCAGGGTATTGCAATCGGTGTCAGTACAATTCCGAGCACACACGCAAACAAAACTCCCGATGCATAATCATCCAAACCGTTGGTAAGCCATACGGGAATGGCGTACACCGCCACCCATAAACTCTTCCATATCAACTCAAATAACAAGATGGGAATCAGCGCTAGCGGATAACGTAACCCTAACAACGCCAACAGACTAAATGCGCCTAAAAATGCCTGCACTACCGCATGTGAGTCAGCCGCCCGATGATCCGGCGCAATGATGTCCGGCCATGCTGTTAATCCCAAGCCGACCACCATCAACAAATACATGGCACGCAATAGATATAACTGCAATCGTGTTACTTCCTGCATTTTCCTTCCCTCCTGATCGACAATAGAAACAACCAACATGGTGTTATATGTAACTATAACAGCATATCAATTAATGACAAGAGGAGAATCTGCTGTGCATTTAAAAAGACGGAAGGGCTGGTCAAACAGGAAATAACGAAAGGAGGACAACAACACATGAAGGTGTTGTTGTCCGGTGAGAGAGGGATCTACTCGGAACGTGCGTTAATGTGGCTCGCACCACTGGAATCGGTTTTTGCCTTCGGGTTCCCGTAGTAACTGACATTGGATGCTCCGCTAGCCCCAGCTTCCAATTCATCCGTTACCGTTAATTCAATGTGCGATGCTCCGCTGGCATCAAGCCTGGCATTTTTTGCTGTCAGTAAACGTGCGCGCAAATTACTGGCGCCACTAACGTCTGCCGTGAGCGATTGGGTATTACTATCGTTTTTGATTTCCACATCCGCTGCGCCGGACAAATCAAAATCCTGCTGCTGGCTATTTACGCTTTTTATTTTGACGTTAGCCGCACCTGATAAATCCAAACGAAAGCTTGCAGCATTAATCGTCTCGAAACGGGTATCGGCAGCACCGCTGTTACTGACTTCCAGTTTTTCTTCCTGAAGATCACCCACCTTGGCAATGGCACCACCGGAAAGTTCGAGATACTCCAGGTGTTTTACTTTCAACACTACGCGAATTTTTCCGTCACCATGCCCGAACCAATTAAAAAAATTGCTATCACTTTTTACCCACACACTTACGCGCTTGCCGGTTTGATCTACTTTCACGCGCTTCATCACTTCAGCATCGGCCTCTACACGCAAATACTCGTTGCCGTCCTGGGTAATTTCAATATGGGCGCCGCCGCCAGCGACAAACTCACTGAAATCTTTAACCGGGTACGTTTTTGCTACCGTCTCCGCGACGCTAAAAGGAGCCAAGGCAGTCAACACCAACGCGGCCATTACTTGATTAATTGTCATGATGTTCTCCTGTCAATATTGTTAAATTTTTTTATCGGCCGCCGCATCGGCAGCGCTCATCTGAATGAGATCAAACTGCTTCATGTCCGGAACTGATTGTCGTAATTGTTCTTCAATTGCATTAACCGCCGTTGCTGCGCGGCACAACTCCATCCCTCGCGCCTCCATGCGCACCGCTTTCTCTCTCATTTGCATTTCGATGTCCTGACCGAAGCGTTCCATGCGCGCTTCAAATGCATCCATATTGCCGCCAGAACCTACTACTTCTTTTCCTATCGCGATCATGATTGCGCCTATCGAATCTTGAACCGAGGTTTCCACAATACGCTCAACGCGGGTTTCAAAATATTTTCCAAATAAATCCGATTGATCCTGGTCATCGCGGTTAAAAGTAAGCACTCCATTATCAAAATAGCGACGCACATCGCCTTTCAAATGCTGCAATTCGTTACGCAATTGCACGGATACCTTATTACGCTCCCCAAGCAATCCATCAAATACCAGGCTGACTCCGTCAATTGCCAAATCAATGCCTTCCAGCGCAATCGATTCCACTTCAGGCACCAATGCACGAACTTGTCGGTCGTATTCGCCTACCAACGATTGTTGTGCGCGGCTCAAGGGTAGTTGCTTGCCCTCTACGACGAGGTAGCGCTGTTCGGTAATCCGGTATACCGCTTTACCATCCTCAAAAAACTCCAGGCTCGCCGGAGTAATGCGCAGGCCCGCCTGGGTCTGCAGGTTGCACGCCTCTTTCGCCTCTGCCATTCCTGGCATGCAGACTACTGCCAATAAAGCCAGCGATTGCTTGATACGATGCGTTGTCAATCCGGAATTCATGAATAGCTCCTTGGGGGTTTACTGCAAAGCACATTGCGGCAGTTGTTGATCATTAAGATGCAAAGCCATCCAGACTGGATTCACCCTCTTCAAAAAATTTTCGGAATTCATAAACAAGCGACAAATTCAAGTCTGGCAGCCATCGGCTTTTTGGCGATAATGTGCTCTTTCGTTTCAGCCGCAACACGAGTCCGATTTATGACCAGTCTCTCCAGCACCAGCCCTTCCGGCAACACATTACTTGCCAATAGCCGCCTACCCGGTATCGCCAAGCGCATTGCCGATGAACTAAACGTTCAGGAACAACAAGTTAGCGCCGCCGTGGGGCTACTGGATGAAGGAGCGACCGTGCCGTTTATCTCGCGTTATCGCAAAGAGGTGACCGGAGGGCTGGATGACTCGCAAATGCGTACGCTGGAAGAACGCCTGCGCTACCTGCGCGAATTGGAAGAACGCCGCAGCGCGATCCTTAAATCCATTGGTGAGCAAGGAAAACTCACCCCCGAGCTGGAACATGAAATTTCCATTGCTGACACGAAAAACCGCCTGGAAGATTTGTATTTACCCTACAAACCCAAGCGTCGCACCAAAGGCCAAATTGCTAAAGAAGCAGGCCTTGAACCACTGGCAGAGGCATTGCTGGCCGACCCGACACTCGCACCTGATGTGGAAGCGGCAAAATATTTCAATACCGAGCACAACATCAATGATGTGAAATCGGCGCTCGACGGCGCCAAATACATACTCATGGAAAAGTTCAGCGAAGATGCCGGGCTGCTCGGTAAGTTGCGGCACTTCCTTCACACAGAAGCAACTCTTTCTGCGCGCGCTGTTCCCGAAAAGGCAACAGACAATTCGCAAGAAGTGCAAAAATTTCGCGATTATTTTGAGCACGATGAATTGCTCAAATCGGTTCCTTCACACCGCGCACTGGCAATGTTCCGCGGTCGCAATGAAGGCGTATTAAGCCTTGCAATTAAAGTTGGCGATGAAGAACAAACTCCCGCTGTTAATAAAGGCCACCCCTGCGAAACCACCATTGCCGAGCATTGGCAAATTCAGGACAAGGGGCGCGCTGCCGATGGATGGCTCGCTGAAGTGGTACGCTGGACCTGGCGAGTAAAATTATTAACGCACCTGGAAACTGATTTACTCGGTGAATTGCGCGAGAAAGCAGAAGAAGAAGCTATTAAAGTGTTTGCATCTAACTTAAAAGATTTATTACTCGCCGCACCAGCAGGGCAAAAAGCCACTATTGGGCTAGACCCGGGCATGCGTACTGGTGTGAAGGTCGCCGTAGTAGATGCAACCGGAAAAGTTCTGGACCACTGCGCCATTTTCCCGACACCACCATTTAATAAAATTGCCGAATCTGAAGCGGTAATTGTGCACCTTTGCAAAAAACATAACGTTGGCTTAATCGCTATCGGCAATGGCACTGCATCGCGTGAGACCGAAAAATTTGTTAAAGACGTATTAAAGACTCACAAAGATATTCATGCTACCAGTGTGATTGTTAACGAGGCGGGGGCATCGGTTTACTCTGCATCTGAATTCGCTGCAAAAGAATTTCCCGATCTGGATGTCACCATTCGTGGTGCCATTTCTATTGCACGCCGCTTGCAAGACCCGCTCGCTGAACTGGTAAAAATTGATCCGAAATCCATTGGTGTTGGCCAATATCAACACGACGTTTCCCAATCACAATTAGCACGTTCCCTTGATGCTGTAGTAGAGGACTGCGTGAACGCGGTGGGTGTTGAGGTGAATACCGCATCAGCGGCGTTGCTTGCGAGAGTCTCCGGCTTAAACACAACGCTGGCTAATAACATTGTGGAATTCCGCAATCAAAACGGCGCATTTACATCGCGCGCCTCGCTGAAAAAAGTGCCTCGTTTCGGTGAAAAAACATTTGAGCAGGCTGCAGGATTTTTACGTGTCGCTGGCGGTGAAAACCCGCTCGATGCCTCTGCAGTTCATCCTGAATCCTATTCCGTCGTTGAGAAAATCGCGCAAAAAAATACGCGTGAAATAAAAGGCCTGATTGGCGACTCATCGTTTTTACGCTGCCTGAAAGCGGCGGATTATATTGATGAAAAATTCGGTGTTCCTACGGTCACCGATATTATTAAGGAACTGGATAAACCAGGCCGAGACCCCCGCCCGGAATTTAAAACAGCACAGTTCCAGGAAGGCGTAGAAGAAATTACCGACCTGGTTCCCGGTATGATTTTGGAGGGCACTGTCACTAACGTCACTAATTTCGGCGCATTTGTGGATATCGGTGTTCACCAGGATGGCCTGGTGCATATTTCCGCGCTTTCGCACAATTTTATTAAAGATCCGCGTGAGGCAGTTAAAGCGGGCGATATTGTAAAAGCCAAAGTTATGGAAGTAGATGTGCCTCGCAAACGTATCGCATTGTCGCTGCGGCTGGATGACACGCCCGGTGAAAAGGTAGAAGGCTCCGCCTCAAAAGGTTCACGCCCTGCTTCACAAAATCAGCAGCGCGCTGCGCAAAAAAATAACCCCGCCCCAGCGGCAATGGGAAGTATGGGAGCACTGCTGCAACAAGCCTTTAAGAAAAACAAATAGCACCACCCCGCGCAACTGTGTCACTACAGTCGCGCGACAAATCTTTATCACCAGATGCAAACAGGAGAATGCAATGGAACTTGGTAAAAAAACTTTAATAGCCGGACTTGGTTTATTTTTATTAGGCGGTTTCAGTGTTTATTTGGTAATGGCAGAAAAAAGCGATCCAGCAAGAGGAACTGTTACTAGCCAAAGTGCAATCGCACAACAAGCCACTGCAACCCCTGAAATAAGTTCGGCCGATATAGCTTCTCAACAAACAGCAGGCCTTGCTGAGGAAGCAACCCATGAATCATTTATTGCCGCAGCCGAAGCTCGTCGCGAGCAACAGATGGCTAATAAAGCGGAAGAGGACAGGCTCGCAAAATTGCGTAAGGAAAAATCAAATACCGTCGAGTGTAAATTCTGGAAACAACAACAAGAGCGACAAACGTCCAGCACTGCAGCAAAAATAGCAGCGAACATTGATGAGCACTGTGTTATTGCCCAAGATAGACTGAGCAGTGATAGTAACAGCAGTGTAATTTCCGGATAGATTTTCACGGCTTCCGGATTTAAAAAAGAACAAGGGGCGCTGAGCGCCCCTTTTCGCTACTAATTAAAATGGATTAAAAACGATAATTGATGTTAGCCGAGAATGCGGTGTACTCCCAAGTCACTTCGTATTTCTGCAATTCTTCATCATCGGGGTCTAAATAATCCTCCTCTGAAAAATCCTTGCTAACTAACAAACGGTATTCCAATCCAATATTAAGATTTTCTGTAATGGAATAGGCACCACCAACACCATACGATAAACCGGACATTTTTTCGTCGTCTTTAAAAACTTCTCCGGTTTCATCATCAGTTTCTTTCGTCTTGTTATTTACAGACGAATAACCAAATAGCCCATACAGCTGGGCTTTGCCAAAATCAACAGCAGGGCGATAATACAAAGACACATAATTTAATGTGTGATCGAAATAACCGGTGCCGCCATTATCCGTAGTACCCAAACGAAGTTCCACTGTTGCCAGTGGCCCGTGACTGTATCCACCGATCAATTCGATTGCATTCCAGGATGGATCCCAATCACCACCCTCTTCGATATCTTCTTCGTCACCCTCGTCAAAATCTTCGTCATCACCGAAATCATCTTCAATATCGGAATCACCTTCAAAAGAGGGTTCATCAATTTTCAAATCAATTTTGGCCACGCCGAGACCTGCATAAAAACCTTGGCCTTCAGCTTTCGTATCGCCAAAACCAAATCCCGGAAAATCACCGCCCCCTGAGAAGCGATAGTCCAAACTGGCAGTCAAGGCGTTCAGGGATACATCTTCGCCGCTATCATCCACCAGTACACGATACTCAAGATTAAAGTTGAGATTTCGTGCTACGGGAAACCCGATGCCAGCGCCGTAGGAAATTCCCGATAATGAAAAATCATCACCCGATTCAGCTTCAATATTCGCACCGCCAAATCCAAGCAGTAAATACGTTTTGGCAGTTTCATTCGCACTTTCTGTGCGATAGTACAAGCCTCCATACATTAGATCCGGTGAACTTCCGAAGCCCAGGCGTGTTTCAACACCTACGTATGGACTATGTTTATAACCACCTGACAGCTCTAATGCTGTCCAATCAGGATCTTCGTCTGAAGAGCCAGAAAACTCGATTTGACTCAAGCCAGTACCGGCATAAAAACCTGCTGGCTCAGTATTGATTGCTAGCGCCGACACAGGCAATGCTAATAGCCCGACGGTCATTATCTTTCGCATAATCCATTTTTCCTTTATAAGCCCAGTGTTAATTAATTTTGAAAACATACGATGGCGCGCAAATCATACCCAAGTTGAGACTGAATTACAGCACGAAGATTTGCCCTACCTGAATAAAGCCAATACTCCCTCAATTGTCAATTTCACACCTGCTAAAAATAGGAAACCATAGCTGAGCCAGTAAAACAGCCGATCTGAAACGCGATGATGCAAATAAACCCCAAGCAGCACTCCCAAGGGCGCAAGCGGTAGAAGTACTAGTGATGTAAAGAAAGAACTGCTGCTGATTTGTCCGAGCCAAATGTAAGGAATCAATTTAATAAAATTGATAATGGCAAAAAATAAAATTGTTGTGCCCGCTAATGCGGATTTTGAGAGATGTTGTGGCAATAAGTAGATGGCCACCGGAGGGCCGCCCGCATGAGCGATGTAACTGACGTAACCTGCTACCCCGCCCCAAAAGCTACCTGCAATTTTATTCGGTTGGTGCGCGTGCATTTGTTCTAAGAAACGCTTGCCCCACAGATAATGAGCAACAAAATAAATAGATAGCAGGCCAATGATCAGACGAATCCAATCTGCATTGGTCATCTCAAATGTGAGAGCACCGGCAATGGTTCCCAACAAGGCACCAGGCAATAATATTTTTAAATTGAGCTTGTCCCAGGTTCCGCGAAAACTCCAGAGGCTCACTGCATCCATGCTGCATAAAATCGGCAGCAAAATTGCAGCAGCCAAACGTGGGTCGATCATTAACGCCAGAAGCGGAACAGCCAATGTGCCGAAACCGCCACCAAAACCACCCTTGGACATGCCAACTAAAATAACGACGGGAATTGCGAGGAAGTAAAATGCGGGATCGGTAATCATACTTAACTTCTGCTACAAAAAGCAGCTAGCATGACCCTGATGAAAAATTTAATCCAGCACATCCGTGTGCTGGATTGATATTTTTAAAACTGATTATTCAAGGGTTACCGGATAATAATCGTATTCGCAGTAATTGGAATTGGTATCGCAAATTTCCATGAACAAATACACTTGCTGTGGATATTTAACAATTAACGGATAAATGTTTTGTTGAAACACAGAACCATCGCAAGACATATAAGGATCTGTAGTAACTGGATCTTCTGTAAGTTCACAAATCCAGTTTCCACCTTGATCGCACCGACGGCCTTCTCCGCACACTTGAGAATGAATAACCAAGCTATTGGTCAATGTCGGGCGATCATTAATACTTAAGGTAACAGTGTAGTCCTCAAGGCTATCCACTTCCCAGTAAACATCAAATACGCCATCGTATAAATAAGGAGTTAATGCCAATGGTGGATGGCCTGGCCGCGCAGTATCCGTACCGTAACTATCCACCAGATCGAACACCTGCAATTCAGGAATGAAATTATCGTGGTGCGGATCATCAGCGGCAACAGAGTCATCCCCACACCCGGAAATGGCCAGGGAAAACAGAGCAATCATTGCAACTGACAGAATTTTTTTCATGGCATCAACTCCGAAATAGGTACGGTATTGATGCTAGGATTTTGCTACTGAATCCGGCCTGAATAATTCTGTTGCGATCAAGTTAATGGCGAATGTGCAGTTGTGGTTTCAAGTTAACTGAACCATCCTCTTCCAACACTGCATGTTGGGTCGATTCAGGATTAATCACTACCACAATCGGTTGCATAAACAACGGGCGCCGAACAAAAGACAAATGCCAACCAAAACTTTCAAGACTATGTAATGCCAGCAATTGAGATTGGTTTAGATAGCGCCCCAAATTGATCGGCACTGCTTTTTGGATTCCTCGGCGATCATCAACCACATGTTGCAATCGCTCGGCTAACGAAGATTTTTGCGTTGATGTGGCTGCTGGTCGCGATGCAACCGCAGCTGATTTATGTAGTTCCGGCATACCCCAACTCCCTTAGTTGATTTAGAACCAACCTATCCGTACTGAGCTAATCGCCTGCGCCCATGATGATAGACTTGCTACCAAGTGTCGTCAGAATATTTTTTCTTGTCAAAAACCGTCTTGGAATATCCAGATTTTCCGTCAGCATGCTTTTACATATTGCGTTGTCGCCCACCCTGTAAAGCAGCTAGAATCGCCCGATAAATCAATAAGATGGTTATTCGGTCGCACATGTCCACCTAACTCCGGAGCCCTGCAATGAACATAACCAATCCCCTGAAATCCCTCTTGTTAGGTAGCCTGATTGCTACTTGTACGTTCAGCCCCGCTTTATTTGCCCATAACACTGATGCAGAAGCGGTAAGCAAACAGGTAAACGCTTTGCGTGATGCCATGATTAAAGGCGATAGCAAAGCACTTAAATCATTATCATCCGCGCAATTAAGTTACGGCCATTCGAGCGGCGTTATGGAAGACCAGGCGGCATTTATTGAAAAACTGGCCAGCGGTAAATCTGATTTTGTCACTATGGATTTAAGTGAACAGACAATTACTGTTTCGGGAGATACTGCTCTGGTTCGTCACACATTAAATGCCGATATTAAAGACGGCGGTGTGCCCAACACTATCAAACTGGGCGTGTTACTTGTGTGGCAAAAACAACAAGGTGAATGGAAATTACTGGCTCGCCAGGCATTCAAATTTCCACCGCCTGTAACGCAATAATACTGAGGTGGCCATGAAACTCTACGGCAGTTTTACATCGCCCTTTGTACGACATGTTCGCATCGTCATTTTAGAAACAGGCTTGCCCTGTGAATTTATCGAAACCGATCAGAACAGCAGCGCGGAAAAATCTCCGACCAAACGCGTGCCTTTTTTTGAAGACGGCGATATTTTCCTGACAGACTCAAGCTCGATTGTTAAATACTTGCGAGAAAAAGTTGGGCAGCATTTTTGTAAAACTGCCAAAGAGCTGGATGAGTATTGTTTAGTGAATACATTATTGGAAGCAACCACCAATTTATTTTTTATTAAACGCGATGGTGTAGATATCCAACCCGTTCCCTACTTGCAACGCCAGGCCGCACGGATTGCGTCCATCCTTACTGATATCAATCAATTGCCATTTCCATCTTCACCGCCCTACTCGGATATGCAATTGCGCCTCGCTTGTTATATAGGATGGTCAAAGTTACGTAACCAGGTGGACTTTTCCAATTACTCGCACCTGGAAAATTTTTATTCTAACCTTCAGGAATATCCCCCGTTCAAAGCGACGCTTCCACCACAATCCTGATGGCCATCAATAAAAAAGAGCCTGATTTCAGGCTCTTTTTCGACATATTAAATTTCTACAACCTGGTCGATGTGATTAACCAATACCGTAAACAATTTTTGGCTTGCGTAATTGCCGGGTTGTTAGCCATAACAATAACGCCCCAGGCACCAGCGATATCAGCCAAACCTGCGCAACCTGTAGTAATTGCACCTGCCCACCCAATAAAAAATCCTTGATCAACACCTGATGACCAAGAATGGGAACCCACCGATACCACTCTGCATAAGCGCTGGGATTGAATAAGGTATAAAACAGGGGAACCATAGGAATGAATACCATCAATCCCATATAGGTCTGTGCGTCTTTAAAACTGCGCGCAAAAATTGAAATTAAAAACTGTAATCCGGTCGCGATTAACGCCATGGATGCAAGCACAAAAAATACACCGAGCAAATCACCGGGTGATACATTTACCCGTAATCCCAATTCATTAAACGGTAAATAATAAAACGCTACTGCTAACAGCAGCATTTCAATAAATAACACCGTCAGCGTCAGCGAATAACTGTTAAGCCATTTACCCGCTATCAATGCTTCCGATTTCACAGGTGTAATGAGTAACGATTCCAAAGAGCGTCGCTCCCGCTCACCCGCAACCATATCGGCGGTGAACCCTACACTGCTCATAAAAGCGGTCAGGATCAATAGCATTGGTAAGCTCATCATGACAAAAAAACCCATTTTTTCGTCACTGGCGATATTGAGATCACGAATATAAACCGGGTTGATAACCCCAGGGGATATACCACGGGATAATAATCGCAAACTTCCCATGCGCGAGTTCCAACTCCAAATCTGTTGCCGAATAAACCCGAGGCTGCCATGTATTTTGTTATTGGTCATATCAAATACCAATGCCAGTTCAACGCTTTCACCGGTCGCAAAATTCTCGGCAGCACCTTTGGGAATAATAAGTGCGTAATCCAATTTACCTTGCTCTACTCGTTGATACGCATCCTCATTAACAGGTTCAACTTTTACACCTCGCTCTTGCAACCAACTTGTCAACGAAGGAAGCTGCTCCGCACCTACCACTGATAATTTAATGGATTCTGTATTGGTCGCACGCGATTGTTTCCCCATATGAATAGCAAATAATGTTGAAGCTGCAAAAATTGCGACAAAGTAAACAGGCATTAGCAAGGTCATGCGTAAACTTTTTTTATCACGCCAGGTATCACGCCACTCCTTTTTAAAAACAATCCTCAAGTTATTCATCATGCGGCTCCTTTGAGCGGGAAACCAAATTGACAAACGCATCTTCCAGATTATTTGCCTGTCCAGCTTCTTTTACTTCATCCAAATTACCATCAACTAAAATGCGGCCGCGATCAATTACAATAATCCGGTCACAAAGGCCGCTGACTTCGTGCATCAAATGACTGGAAAAAATGACGCAGCGCCCCTGTGACTTCAATTCATGCAACAATTGGCGCACCGCACGGGTGGTTATTACATCCAGGCCATTGGTCGGTTCATCAAGCAGAATGTGTTGCGGCTGATGCACAATTGAACGGGCCAGTGCTGTTTTCATTCGTTCACCCAATGAAAAACCTTCAGCCGGGCGATCAGCAATAGCACTCATGCCCAACCAATTGATTAATTGATTGATTGATTGTTCCAATGGTTCTGCAGCAATCCCTTGCAACTCACCAAAATAGCGAATGTTTTCCCGCGCGGTAAGGCGCTTGTACAAGCCCGTGTCATCTGGCAAAACACCAAGCTGCCGCCTGGCTTCGTTGGGCTGTTTACTTACCGAATATTCATTAACCCAAACCTCACCGGTGGTCGGTTGCAACAATCCGTATACCAATCGCATGAGTGTCGATTTTCCTGCTCCATTTAACCCCAACAGGCCGGTAATTTCGCCGTCATTCAAGGTGAAGTTCACATTATTCAATGCAATGATATCTTCAGTTTTTTTATTCGCGCCAAATGACCATTTCGATGTGGTCGAATTTTTTGCTGGAAATATTTTTCCTATTTGCTCGACCCGAATCATGGTTGACCTCCATCATTAGACACCGAACTATTGTTCGCGGATGACGTTTTCTTTTGATTGGCGCCAAGCACTAGCGGCAAAGGTTTTATATTGCTAACGCATTCTGTTTTCACATCCTGCATTGAGCCTCGCTCGATAAATTGCGCAATAATTTGTGGCAGGCACCCCTCCATGGAAATTCCATGATTGCCGCCGGCAGCGGATAAGCGCGTCGAGTTAGGCAATGTGCGTGCGACTTGATCTGCCCAATATTCCGGCGTTATCGGGTCGTGTTTGCCAGAAAGGAGCAATGCAGGAATCTCGCTGTGAATAGGCTGGTAATACTCTTCAGGCAAATTGGCCTTTGGCCAAAAGGCACAAACAGCATCCCTGTCCTTAATCGCATTAAGCCCAAAAAATGGTGGTGTAGTCTCTACATCATTGGCAGAAATAAAGTACCAATCTTCATTACATAACACGCTAAAGTGCATGGCATCCGCCAGGTTCATTTTTTGTGACTGTTCTACCGACAATGCAAATAATGTCGCAATTAATTCATAATTTCCCTGTTCAGCCTGACTAATTGCTTGCGGCAAAAGCACAGTGAGATCGCGTGAATAGAGTGCACTAAAAATTAATTGTGAAAAAATTCGGGCCGTCAAATTGAATTCGTCTTTAACCTGATTTAACGGATGCCCGTAACTCACAATTAACGGGGTACCCGATTGGTCAGCAACGTTCAGGCGTGCATAAATCGTTTCCGTCTTGGCAACTATATCGCCAAACATTTTTGCACAATCGGCCTGCGCCAGGCACTCTGCATTCACCGCAGCCAAAGCGGCCAATGAATCCCGTGCAGAAAATTTGGATAACGCAATTTCCTTGGGGGCAATAGCATCAAGAATTATCGTTCGCGCGTGCTGGGGAAACTGATGCGCGTATTCAAGGGCAACTCGCGTTCCGTAAGAGGTTCCCCACAGATTGATTTTTTCATAACCCAACGCTTTACGCACAACATCCAAATCTTGTACCGCATGCAACGTCGTATAAAACGGAAGTGAGTCTTTTTTATCACTTGCGCATTGCTTCATTAGACCCAGATATTTTTCGATCTGTTCGCCCTCTGACAAATGTATATCTTCCAAAGATAATTGGGTGCAACGCAAAGGATTGGATTTCCCTGTACCTCGTTGATCCACAAAAATCAAATCACGATTTTTTCGTACATCGGCAAAAAAGCCATGTAAGAAATTCGCCATTTCAATCGACGACCCACCGGGCCCCCCTTGAATGAGGAAGAGTGGATCTTTTTGTGCTGCCGGGCTAATCGCTGGCAGGCGCAAAATTTCTATATTAATTTCTTTGCTCTCTGGATCGGCCGGATTTTCTTTTACCGACACACTACCGCATTCTGCGCTATAAGCTAACGGCGGCTTACCCGTCTCGGTAAAACCTGGGCACCGCTTCAATATTGGCTGTGCATTTACCGCCACATTCTCGTTCTCGACACACCCCGCACAACCTATAACCAACAGGAACATGGCAAAACATTTTGCTTTCAATAAGCCCACCTCTCGCTCCTTTAAATACCCTATCCAAAAATAAGTTAACCAAATCATTTTTGCTCTCCTATCACTGCTTGCCCAGCAATGTCCGTAAATTTTCCAGTAATTGCTCATCCGGGATTTCCAATTGTCGTGCTGCCATCACCAATTGCTCCATATGTGGCTGCAAATGTTGCCAGCGAGCCTGCTCAGATAATTGCGATTTTTTTTGCGGCGCAATTTGCATGGGTTTACCTCGCTGACGATTAAGCAATCCCTCAAGCTCCAATAGACTATAGGCCTTCGAAATTGTCATAGGGTTAACTGCATGCGCTAACGCAAGCTCACGTACCGAAGGCAATTCATCCCCCGCTTGCAATTGCCCACCGGCAACCATGCGCCGAATTTGTTCAATCAATTGGCGATAAATCGGCACGCCGGAATTTGGGTTAAGAGTGAACACAATAATCACCCCGATAAAATAAAAACAACTTTTTATTCACGCTACACAACCCTCAACAAATCCATGTTGGAAAAACCGGCACGCACTTTCTTATGCAATACAGCTATTGCCAATAATTCAGGGGCCCAAATCCATAGCGTAGATATTCCTTGCCATTCAAATGGGAGAGGAAACAATAAGCCCGTTGCACAAATTAAATAAAGCCACACTAAAAATACCAATCCGCACACCCAACTACACCAGAGAAAACTCGCCGCCGTTTTTTGATAGATAAACCATACCAGATAAAAAGCCAGCGTTTGGATCAGAGTTATCGACAGCAAAAACAGGAGCCATATTTCAATACCGCGCCAAGAACTGAAAATGATCTCCACCACCATCGCCAGAGCAATTAACGATAATGTCCAAGGACCAGATTCACGCCAATAACAGTGCCATGCAGTGGAAAATAAACTGGCCCTATCACCAGAGCTGCATAACCATATACTGCGCACATTTCGAAAAAAACTGGAGGCAATACCCTGGGAAACCGCTCCCGCCATCACCAGCAAAAAAATCACTGCACCAAATTGAATAAGCGGCATAAATTTTTGTGGTTCCATCACCATAAAAAATGGCAGCGGAAAAAATATGAGGATTGACAGGGCGCTGAGTGCACGCTTGCAACGAGCAAACCATCCATCAGGCGCACCTAATAAACGCGAGCCAACCCAACTATGGCCAACTCCTGACATCATGCGCGAACCAAAAATACTTTCAGCCTGCCGCTTTTGTAGCTCCATTCCCGACATAAAAATGTTACTGGATTTATATTTGATTGGTTGCCAATGCAACCACCAATAAGAAAATAATGCCCAACTGACAACCAACGTTATTAACAATTCAGCAGGATGACGCTCATTCAACCATAATGCGATATGACCGAAGGTCGCATTCAAAATAAAAATAAATCCGTGAACACCAGCCCAACGGCTGCAAATCCAAACGGTTAATTGCAACAGCACAGACACCATTAACCAAACTACCAGGAGCGAAACAGGATGCCCTAATTGAGGCACTTCATTTATCGACCAATAAATTGCCAGACTAAATAAAAAGCCCATCACCATGATCGCAACTAATAACCAACGCCGATTGTTGCCCAGAAGCGTAATTGGACGGCTTGTTGCTAACGCGATCACCTGAAAAGGGATAATCACAAAACTGACAAATACGCTCAGAAAAATTCCAATCATCGCTATTCCGTTAAACCAGTCCCACCCCATCAACGGGACCAATAACTGCGCCAATGCTATGGATAGCAAACTAAACCAAAATAACCAACGTACTACCCTGAGCGGAAACAACACCTTGAATAATACTGCTGCTGCACTCCCGTAATAATTGCCGCCCTTCATTGATTCAACTCCAGAAAAATATCTTCTAACCCTAGATACTCCACACTGACCTGTGCAGAAAATTCCTGCACGAGAAGCTGTTCCATTTCCGGCTGCCAATGTTCAATGGTGAGCAACGTTTGATGATGAAGGTTTTTTTGTTTAATGATGTTGGGCCAATTGATTTTTTGATTAAAGGGTTCATGAAAACTTAATGTAACTCGAGCAAACGATTCTTTTAGTTCATCCAGTTCTCCCTGATAAGCAAGCACACCATCACGCAACATCCACACATGATTGGCAACACGCTCCACGTCGCTAACAATGTGCGTGGAGAAAATAACAGTGCGTTTTTCATCAGCGGCAATCTCTACCAACTGTTGCAAAAATTGCCGTCGTGCAATAGGGTCCAGGCTCGCTACCGGCTCATCCAGAATTAATAACTCCGGCTCGTGCGCCATCGCAAGCAATATGGATAATTTTTGTCGCTGGCCAACGGACATTTTACCGGTGCTGATATCCATAGGTATGAGCCAATCCATTACCAAACGATCTACCAATTCCTGGTTCCAGGTTTTACGGAAGGCTTTAAATAAATCCAAATGATCCTTACCCGTCATTCCCGCCAGCAACTCATCCTGCTGCGGTACAAAACCAATACGTTGTTTTATGTCCCCGTCAATCTCCGTAGCATTTACGCCCCATAACGTTGCTGTGCCAAACGATGGAAAACCAAAACCTAAAATCGTTTCTAGCAGCGTGGTTTTTCCAGCGCCATTTTTTCCGAGCAGTGCGATGATTTGCCCGGGCGTTACATTTGCAGTTACGCCTTTTAATACGGAGGTCTTACCGAGCTGGCGTTGTAGATTATTGAGAAAAATAGGGACCTGCATGGAAGCTCCTTGCACAAATTAAAATTGATGATTATTCGAAAGGCTAAGTAATTATTGTTTGGTTGTTTTATAGGGCTTGATTTGATAACCACGCGCTTTTAACCGGGCGAGCAAACCTTCATCACCGGGCAAATGCAATGCCCCAACGAGCACCAGTTCAGTTTGTTGGGTAGTTAATAATTTTTCGATTTTTGGTAACCATGCGTTGTTACGATCCACCAATAGGTTTTGATAAATCTGCGGAGTTTCCTCGCGCATATCGCGACTCATAACAGCATCAAGATTTTTGAGATCACCCTCGCGCCAGTAGCCAAGCGCTTGCTCAAGCATTGAATCCATCCGTTTCACATCACGTAGAGTGCCTTTTATGACCATGTTCGCATCCAGATCCGCCATTTGTTTCATGTGAGCGAATACAACGTCGATAGACTCCAACTCCTGCACCGGCTTTTTATCGGTATTTGCTTTCTGGAAAAAGTGCATATCCACACCCTGCCCAAGACCATACCCGCGCTTCTGCATTTCTGAAATTGAAATAGTGAGGCTGACGAATAGCGCTTTGAACGTGCTCATTTGCGCAAGTGGAAATTGATTTTTGTCGGCATAGGTTTGCAACGCTTGCCATATTTCCGGTTGCAAATCCTGCGCGATATTTTTCCCATCGGCGTACGCAAAAATTTTTGCAAATTGTTGCCCGAATTCAGGTGTGTTGGTTTTTTGCATGTCGGTTTCGAGCACTATTACCTGTGATTGTTTGTAGGCTTGCTCAAATTCAGGCGGCAGGGGGTAATCACTATTGCGCAGCACATGGATAGTGCCGCCCAGATAAAGTTTCTTCTCGCCGTTACTGACTTCGTAGAGACTGGTTTCCGCAGTGGCCCATTGCGAGACCAACGCAATACACAGACCGAAACTTATTAATATTTTTTTCATGTGAGACTCCTTGTGTAATTTGAACGGGCAATACACTTTTAAATGTGTATTATTACACTAATACACAAATCCTCATTCGACAAGTTTTATTTCACCCCTCCACAAAATAAAACGCCCGATCATTGACCGGGCGCTTTTAACCAAGGCAGAGGCTAATCCGCCAGTGCATCCAATCCGATAACACCTAGTGGCGATGTTAACCCCGCACCGTCGCGTGCGATGGCAGTGTAGATTTTCCCACCCTCCAAATTAAGGCTTGCTTTAATTGCCTCAACACCAGGCATGCCTGCAGGAGTGATAATTACATCGTAATTTGCAGGTTTCAGGCTGACATAGCCTGTGGTTGCCTTGAAGGGCACATTTGCAAACGCCGGTGCACCGGATCCAATACCTGAACCGGCAGGCAGCACATATATATCCACATTACCCGCGAGGGTTGATGCATGAACCAATCGTACCCTGGCTTCGGTAGCGACGGCCCGATTGTTATCCTCTAACAGCAGCGGCTCAATATTCGCAAGCGAGCCTAAAGCAATGAGTGTGTAGGATTTATTATTCATGAGCGGCACATCCGCATCGATAACTACCGGAGTATCGGCGCCGGTGGGTGTCACCTTGAAGTTGTATTCCGCAGCAGGCAAGTTGAGGTAATCGGTGGCCATTGGGAATGCAAGGTCAACAATTGCCGGCGTGTCGCCATCGTTAGCGGTAACATCCACCGCTGGAGCATCGGCTGAACCGTGCACAACGCGCAAATCCGCCCCTGCATTCCTGTCGCTGATAATGGCGACATTATTGCCATCCAGTACGGCCAGATTGATAGGCGATGCCCCCGCGCCAACATTGGGTGTCGCGCCGATGAGCAAATCTTTACCCGCTGCCAAAGCCACGGTCCCAGAGTCGTACACCACCGTGTTGTCTTCCAGTGTGACGCGAATTTGGTAATCACCTGCCGGTACTTCGACCGGTCCTAAAATTTCCTTAAATGAAAAACTACCCAACGCCGTTGCGCTCGCCAGATCAGCGCCCGGAGCGGTGGCGAACACTTTCACCCTGGGTGCAGCTGCGGTGAGGTGAGCAACACGAACACGCACCTTGGTGTTATCCGATAAATTTCCTGTATCAGTCAGCACCAGCGGTTCAATGTTGGCAGCGCTGTTAACAGCAATCACGTCGTAATCTGTTTTCCCCGCCAGAGTCAGGTTAACCGGACCAATCACCACCGCATTTCCGCCGGGGATAACCCCTTCAACGGCAACCTTGTAAGTCCCCTCGTTCAGGCTCAAGTAGCCGGTAGACTGTTGATAATCGAGCCCCTTCGCAGTTTCGGCATCATTTACCCACAGATTCACCGCGGGAGCATCTGGCGACGCATGGAAGACACGCACCATGGTTTTATCCAATGGTGTAACAGTTACGGTCGCGGTCGCGCTCTTCCTGACATCCGCCGCACTGGTGGCGATCACGCGATAGGTTCCGGGTGTAGCTGGCGCCGTATAAACGCCAGCTGTGCTCACTGTACCGCCATTAGCCCCTTCTACTTTCCAGGTAACGGACGTGTTGCTATCGCCCGTTACCGCCGCGGTAAAACTTTGTGTCATCCCCACTTTAATTGTTGCAGTGCCGGGAGTAATCATCACCGATACATTCTTGTCGTCATCATCACTACCGCAGGCCACTAGCACCAGGCCAGCGAGCGCTACCAAAACAGCTCGAATCATTTTCATAATCCTTACCTCACTTGTCGTTTATTTGCAGAAGGATGGGCAGGCATATATTTACCTGCATCTCGTGTTAATGCCTTTCGATGTACGACGGGAAGAACTGAAACGATCAATCAGCGGGATTCAGAAAAATAAATGAATGAAAAATAAATGATCTTCATCGCAAAAATGCACGTATTAATGTAATGCGATGATCCAGAGAAATATTCATTTCGTATATCACGCCGGCTTACTTTATTAAAACATCCAGCTGTGCTGAAAACGTCTGGCGCACCGCCAGTAACCAGCGATAATGAGGCAACGATTGATGACTGACGCAAAGGTCAAATCCATGAATGACGCCGAAACGGACCAGGGTATACGGCCCGACAATCAGTATTGGGCGAAACTTCTCGTCCAGATTGTTGAGAACAACGATAGAAAAAGCTTCCGTACACTATACGAACATTTTGCGCCGCGCATTAAAGCCTATGCCATCAATCAGGGATTAAGCCAACATGCAGAGGCGCTGGTACAGGAAGTAATGACGAATGTATGGCGTAATGCTAGCCAGTACTCACCGGCGTTATCATCTGTGCCGACCTGGATATTTACCATCACCCGCAACCAACGGATTGATATGTTGCGTAAACTGAACCGGACGCGCGCTGAAATTGTGATTGATACAGAAGACCTTTGGCAAATTCCGACGGAAGAAGACACCACGGTTTATTCAATTCAAAATTTATCCACCGAAAAATTCGTAAAAAATGCCATCGAGAAATT
>DATJLF010000079.1:0-67556 GCA_035490715.1 Cellvibrio sp. | reverse complement strand
TACCGAAAAAAAATAATGCGAAACCGGTAAATTCCGGAGTTGCACTTTCCGATGATTTTTCCAGCAATAGATTTGGCAGCCAATGGTGCTTCCACAACCCTGGCTCCGATGAAAACGTACGCGTGAAATATCACACGAAAATGCTGGAATTAATTGCCAGTGGTAACTCACCTGTAGACAGCTCACCAATCACTTGTGGCGCTGTCGATCAGGCCTACCAGGTAGAAGTTGCCTTGAAATTAATTGAGGGAGCGGAAGCCGGCTTAATGCTTTTCTATAACCATAAAGCATTTGTGGGCCTTGGGTTCACGCCGGGAACCATTAAAACTTTCCAATATGCTGAAGAGCAAACCTGGGCGCGATTGGGGTTCAAATCCAATAATGTCCGCGCGCGGCTGACGAATGATCGACACGTTATTACTTACGAATATTCCGAAGATAATGGCCGCACCTGGAAACTCCATCCCACCCGTATGGAAGTATCGGGAATTAACCATAATGTGTTTGGTGGTTTCCTGAGTTTAAAGATCGGGATCTATTGTGCCGGTACCGGCAAGGTGCAAATTTCTGATTTCAAATATCGCGCACTGTAAGTAAACAATGACATCAGCAATCAAGGATGGCGCTGACTGCTCCACTTGCCTGAATACCCTTCTTTTATTATTTACTCCACAATTGTTCATCCACTGCTGCTCTTCTATTAATGCTCTTTCTATTAATGCTCCGTCTATTAGTCCTTCTTTTATTATTGGTTACTGCTTCTTTACTATTGTTGTTGCTTACGTATTCATTACTTTGATTGCAATTGACTACGTTGATTGCTCTTGATTACTTTGATACTTTCGAAATGGATGTAATGCCGTTAATTTTCTATCGCGTTTATTTTTACTTCCTTAATGCGACTTTTCGTTTACAATTCATTCGCACGTGACATTCATCACACTTTCAAATAAAACATGATTTGCGTCACACCGCTGTTTTATTTCCAGTACGCAGCATCACCTTTACCGCATCTCGCCAAATGCATTTACCCCGGCGTTTAAATTCAAATTAAACAAAAAAAAATTCAACTTTTTGCAGATTGATAAAAATTTCTGCAAAAACGTTACTGACTGCATCCACATTTTGCGCAATATCTACCTGCAAGGCTTTTAAGCTTGCCACTCAAAAAGTCACAGAGAAAATATTTTCAAAAGCGGACGTTATAGATCCGTCGGGTAACAATGGTTACACATCAATTACAACTCATCGTAATTGAGAAAATTTTTTAATAATAAAGATTATTTCCGTGTGAAGCATTAGCTGCACAAGCAGCGCCGGCAATGAAATTCTCCAATCCAGGCGCTCCCGCGTTAAGACCCGTTTCGATAATAAAGATGTAACAGCCCCATGCCGGTGAAGATCGGCGCATACCCTGAGGACTACACTATGAGCAGCCCAAAAGCCTCTGCGACTACCCCGGGTATAGTGAGCGCATTGACACGCGCCCTCTATGCAACCGGGTTATCCCTGGCCGTATCAACGCTTTCCATTAATGCCTATGCCGGTTGTCAGTACATTGTTGATAACCAATGGGGTAATGGATTTGCGGCCAAAATACGCATCACCAACGATGGCACTACCGCTATTGATGGTTGGACAGTCAACTGGCAATACGCCGGTGACAATCGAATGACCAGTAATTACAACGCCGTGTTCAGCGGATCAAATCCGTATACCGCTAGCAATTTGAGTTGGAATAAAACCATCCAGCCAAAGCAATCTGTCGAGTTCGGAGTTCAAGGCACTAAAGGTAGCGGCGCGGCAGAAATTCCGGTGGTCTCCGGCGCAGCTTGCGGAACGACAACAGCATCATCGTCGGGGGTTAACAGTAGCAAGAGTTCTTCACCATCCAGCATTCCTGCCAGCAGTAAATCCAGTTCATCAATCGCGCCTTCGTCAACACCCGCATCGAGTAGTCGTGCGAGCTCCTCGGTAGCCAATATGGCTGCGTGGACATTGAACACAGCAGATTCTTACCTGAACTTCATCACCACCAAAAATACCCATAACGTGGAAGTGCACAACTTCACCGGTTTGAGTGGTGATATCAGTAGCAGTGGTGTTGCAACACTCACGATTGACCTTAACAGTGTGAACACCGGTGTGGCATTGCGTGATCAACGCATGAAAGATTTGTTATTTGAAACAGCCGCTTACCCAACCGCTACCGTCACGCTCACGATCCCATCGACGGTGATCAGTTCACTGGCAGTTGGGCAGGACAAAGCCACCGATATTTCTGCAAGCCTGAATTTACACGGTGCGATTGGCACCATTGCCACCAAAGTCTCTGTTCAAAAACTTTCCAACTCGCGCGTCCTCGTGCAAACACTCTCACCGGTGTTGGTAAAAGCAGAAACCTACAACCTGACGGCAGGTGTTGAAGCGCTGCGCGCAGCAGTGAATATTGCTTCCATCAGCGTCGCGGTTCCGGTGGATTTTGCGCTTGTCTTTGATGCCCGTTAATTGGCCGAGCCAGAGAGAACCTATTATGAAAAAATTATTGAAATTGTCGATGCTCTCCTCCAGTTTGGCGTTGGGTATCATGAGCGTTAGCGGCGCGAATGCCCAAGGCACTTGCAGCGTAAATTACGCAACCGCAAACAGTTGGGGCAACGGTGCCCAAATTAAAACCACGATTACCAACAACAGTGCGGCGAAAACATCCTGGGAACTTTGCTGGACTTATTCAGGCAGCGAAGCCATCCAGAATTTATGGGATGGCACCTTCACCCAAACCGGAAAGAATGTGTGCGTGAAAAGCGCTGCCTACAACGCAAACTTACCCGCAAATGGTTCAGCAGCGTTCGGATTTATTGTTAACAATCCCGGCACAGCACCTTCAGCATTTACGCTGAATGGAATTGCGTGCGGCGATTCAGCCAGCAGCACGCCCACAACAAGCAGCGCCGTCAGCAGTCGCGCAGTTGTTTCATCAAGCTCAATATCCTCGACCAGCAGTTCCACCAATAATGGTGTGGCCGCTCGCTGGTTATTGGATACAACCGCTTCAACATTCAACTTTGTAACGGTAAAGAAAAACACCGCCGGTACTGAAACCCCAGAGAGCCTGACCTTCAGCCAATTACAAGGTACGGTTTCTTCATCCGGGCAGGCAACTTTAACAATTCCGCTAGCAAGTATCAGCACCGGTGTCGCCTTGCGTGATACACGCATGCAGGATTTGTTATTTGAAACCAATTACTTGCCGAGCTTGCATTTCACTACCCAGTTGAATTTGAGCACGATTAATTCGCTTGCCATCGGTTCAACATCGGTACAAACCGTAACGGGTAACCTGATTTTGCACGGCGTTGTCAAATCCGTCGTGTTTGATGCGTTGGTCGTGAAGCACGCGGATAATCGCGTAAGTTTTTCACCGCGCAAACCCATCGTTATTAATTCAACCGATTTCGATTTGAATCACGGTGTAGAAGCTCTGCGTCTGGCGGTTGGAACGTTGTCTACCATCGGTGAAAAAGTTCCCGTGTATTTCAAACTGTTCCTGAGTAGCAGCAATCCCGCAAATACACCGGCAATCACCTTGGCGGCGGCTCCATCGGCGCCATTAAGCTTCAGTGGTGTTGCAGTTACGTCCGGTGCAAATTTAAATTGGGCTGATGCAAGCGCAACAGAAACAGGTTTCCTCGTTCGTCGCAAAGGTGCTGATGGTCGCTGGGCTACTGCCAGTAAATTAAATGCAAATAGTGTTAGCTACCTTGATGCCTTAGCAGCATCGGGCAGTTATGACTATAAAATTATTAGCTTTACTGACAGTGTTCCCTCCACCGCCACTACACCCGTCACCATTATTTTTAATAATGGAACTACACCCTCTTCATCCAGTGTTGCCAGTACTACATCAACCAGTGTTACATCGATAAGTTCATCCAGTCGCAGCAATGTGTCGGTAAGTTCTGGTAGCTCGAGCAGTGCCGGTAGCATTATCGGGAATGCGGCGAATGGAAAAGTATTGTGGGCACAACAATGCGCCGCTTGTCACGGTGTAGATGGCGAGAAGAATGCGAACGGTACACCGGCATTGCAACCGTTAAATCCAAATCGCTCCAGCTACAAACACAGTAATGATACCCAGGCGCGTGCGTTGCGTGACTTTATTGCGCGTTGGATGCCACAAGGCAGCGAAGGTACTTGTACCGGCCAATGCGCCGCCGATCTGGAAGCGCACATTTTCAGTTGGCGCAAACCCAGTGATGGTGTACCGGATAAACCCGTTTCCAATTTTGCTTGCCCATCCACAGGGCCAAGTTACGGACAAAGAACATTACGCTTGCTAACCAAAGCGGAATATCAACGCTCCGTGCGCGACCTGGTGAATTACCAAACGGATTTAACCGCTAGCTTGCCCGATGATTTTATTTCCGGTGCATTTGTAAATAACAATCCACTGTCGATTGATAAAGCCCGCTACACCGTTTATCTGGCAAATGCCGAACGCATCGCAGCAGATGTTGCCACACGTTGGAGTTCAGTCCTCGGTTGTACACCATCAAGCAGTTGTGCGAGCACTCTGGTGAATACCCTCGGCCCACGCATTTTCCGTCGTCCGTTGGATACCACAGAACAAACTGCTTATTTAAATGTTGCCAATGGCACGAGCGGTAGTCGCACGGTGGCAGAAGGTATGCAAGTTGCGTTGTTCTCAATGCTGTCTTCACCGCAATTTTTATATCGTTCAGAAGTGGGCGAGCTTTCCAGTAGCGGCGTGTACAAACTTACCGGCTACGAAATGGCAAGCTACCTGAGTTACACCTTCACCGGCTCCACGCCCAGCCAGGCTCTGTTAACGGCGGCAGGTAATGGATCATTAAATACGGCGGCAGGTATTCGCACACAAGTGGCAACGTTACTCAGCTCAGCAAATACCAAAATATTGTTAAGTGATTTGGTAAACCGTTGGTTGATGACGGAAAAAATCGAAACGCTGAGCAAACCTGCTGTGAATAATTTCCCTGTGCTCGCCGTAGATATGAAAAATGAACTCGGAAAAAACTTTGCTAACGCAATGCTGGATTCCACGAGCACATTTGCTTCCATCTACAACCCGAATTACACCTACGTAAATTCACGTTTGGCGGCACACTACGGCTTGCCATTCAGCGGCACGCAAGACAGTGATGGATTTGCGAAAGTTACCACCGCTGAACGCGGCGGAATCCTGACTTCAGGTGCGTTTATGTCGCGCTATGCCAGTACGACTGATTCCAACATGATCACCCGTGCAGTAGCAATTCGCAGAAAGTTAATGTGTCAGGATATTCCTGAACCGCCATCCGGCGTAAGTCTGGATCGCGAAGCATTAGCCGCACGCGACAAAGCGTTTTATGAAAACCCGCACACAACACAACGCATGATCTTCGACCGCATCACTTCCGGCACCAGCTGCTCGAATTGCCACGGCGAAATTATTAATCCGTTGGGTGGTGGTTTGGAAAACTTTGACCTTGCCGGTCGTATCCGTTCAACCGATTTGAAAGGCAATGCAATTGTTTCGAGCGGCACTTTCTTCTCGCCTTATCCACAACTGCAATTCCTGAATGATCCGGATCGCGTTATTTATGCACCGGAAATTCAATTCAACGGCGCAAAAGATCTTGCACGTACTCTGGTGGAACAACCGGTTGTCGCGCAACAAGCACAAACTTGTCTTGCCACACAATTCGTCAGTTACAGCTCGGGAATTAACTCCATTTTCCTGATCGATTCTGACAGAGATGTTGGCTACAAACGCATCAGTAAAGATGAAGAAAATGCTTATCGTTGCGATATCGCCGATCTCACCAATGTGTTATCGACCAAAGGCCCGCGTGCAATGCTGGAAGAAATCCCGGTATTGGAATCTGTGATGTATCGGAAGGAGTGGGCGCGCTAATGCGCCCTGCTCTGCCCCTCATTTCACTAGCCTTATTAATGAATTGGAGTCAAATAAAATGAGATACAAAGACTGCTTCGATAAAGAGCGTAGAGATTTTCTGAATATAGTAAAACGCGCGGGCATTTCAGCGGGCGTGTTAAAAGCATCCAGTTTGATCGGCGGGGTTATGCTCGCGCGTGCGGCCGAAGCACAAGGCGGAGTACCCAATAAAAGTTGTTTGATTTTTTCAGGCGGCGGTTGCCATCCACAATACTGGTTTGCAAAAGACGGTGTACTACCCGTGCAATCTGCTCCCTTACAAAGCCATTTCAGCAAAATAACCATGTTGAAAAATGCCACACTTGCACCGGGCGCCGGGCATGGTGGTATGTTTGCAAAATTCGATAATGCCAGCTGGGGCAGAGATAGTTTTGAAGTAAATATGGGGCGTACCGTTGGCGCTAATTATCCGGTGAAATATTTGAATGTGGCGAACGTGCCTATTTCAAACCTCACTCGCGAAGGTCCGCGCGAGATTCCATCAATTTCAAGCCCGCAAACCGTGCTGGATATTTTGTTCAGTGGTGGTAGCACACCGACTACCGGTGTAGCACCACGAAAATCCGCCGTGGATTTGCATTATGCCGCCGTAAATAGTTTGAAAAATAAATTAGGGCAGCATGAAAAAATAAAACTGGATAACCATTTCACGGCGATTCAGGAAATTGAAACCGCGATAGGAACGGGTGGAAGCAGCGGAGGAAGTAGTGGTTCCTGCCCGAAACCATCAAACACTTCAGTTACCGGGTTCGATGCGCTGGCAAAAATACAGTCAGACCTCATCGTCCTGGCACTGAATTGTAATTTAACCGCATCGGTTTCAATTGCGTTTGGTGACGATACACACAATCATATTTTTGATAAATTGGGTGGGCGTATGTCTCATCAGTCACACCATTTTAATCAAGCATTGTTTAATGAGGATATCGCTTATATGCAAGGCCTCACCAAATATTTGCTCGATAAACTGGATGCGGCGGGATTACTCGGTACCACCATAGTGACGCAAATATCAGATATGGGAGACCCCGATCAACATAGTAATACCGATGTACCAATGATAGTTGCCGGTGGAGGAATTACCGGCGGGCGGGTATTGGAAGTAGGTAAAGCCTCGCAAGCCAGCTTGTATCAAACGCTCGGTTTAAAATTGCGTGCCGATCAAAGCCCGGGTGGCACTGCTTACCGGAATTGGGAAGTACCGACTATTGCAGGGTTGTAAAAAAATTAAGTTCGCAGAAAACTTAATCCCTATAAAAACTGTTTGCCGATTAAACATCGTTTATTCGGCAAACAGTTTTTCCATTATGTAAGCTGTTAATGGTTAATCTGAATGCAAGAATTTTATAAAAAGGCCTTATCAACTTTCGCCAGCTTGCTCTTAATCACCGTTTTTTTGGGGTATCTGTGCATTGATAACACCTTTCTAAAATTATCGTTATTGCCAGATGCCAAAAGTACGATCCCGTGGAGCATTGAACAAACCACAGACACCAATGCTGGCGGGCTATCTTATTTAACGATAAACGACCATAAATTCAGTCTGGATTTTAACTTTAACCTGTCACACCGGGCAAAATATCCGCATGCAGCAGTCGCGTTAGTATTTGGCGAATTGTCAGGTGAAAAAACGAATTACATTGATTTGTCTGCGTACAATAAAGTGCTGTTCAGCACCCGATGTTCTACAGAGAACATGCTTACTTTTTCATTAACAACCTACGATGAAAAAGTATCAACGGCGGATGATCCGCTTAGCCATCGCTCGCCATCAACATTTTTTTCCTGTAATAATCAATGGCAAATTGTTGAAATAGACCTGACCCGCCTCGAAACACCCCAATGGTGGTTCGACATGTACAAAGTGGAATTATCCCAGAAGGAATATAAACTGGATAAAGTTTCCAAACTAACCTTTGGCAATACCTTCCAAAGCCCTTTTGATATTGAAACCAATATTCAAATTACCGAATTAACATTAGTGGGACGTAACTGGTTCTATTTGTATTTATTCGCAACGTTGTCAGTATTGATTTGGGGTGGATTTGCGTTCTGGATTTTCCGGCAATATACCCAGGCTCTTATCCGTGAACTCAATGATAAAATCCAACGTGATCGCCCTCTGGTTGCCTATCAACAACTCACGGTTGAATCTCATCGTGATCGGGATAAAAGTGCAATACTGCATTTTATGGCAACGCAATATGCCAATGCAGAATTAACATTGGAAATGATGGAGGTCACTATCGGTGTAGGCCGAACAAAGATCAACGACATCCTGAAATCCGAGCTGGGTTTTACCTTTACCAGCTACCTGAACAAACTGCGTTTAACGGAAGCAGCACGTTTGCTATCACAAGAGCAGAATGGAAATATTGCAGAAATCGCCTATTCGGTGGGTTATAAAAATGTTTCTTATTTCAACAAGCTATTCAAGGAGGAATACAATTGCACACCAAAAACGTATAAATCCTTGTGCGATAAAACCTTTGAATCAAATACGTAAGGATGAACACTTCAATTTAAACAAAAATTTCTTCAACTATTTGCACAGTGATAGAAATACAAGCAAAAGCATTAACCTTTTAACGCTATTTTTAGCAAACTAGCCCTACCTTCTTCGCTCCCGCCGCATCACCCTTGGAGAACGGTTAAAACGCTTGGATGCGAGCGGGTTTTTTCAATGTTGATTTTGTGAAAGATGATTATTAGCAGCTGGTAAACAGAGGGATCCCTTGATGCTTGCCGGGGAAGAAACCGCTACAAAATTTCGATAGTTACATTCTCATTTTCCTTCAACGAAACCCGTCTCATCAACGCACCGCCATCATCCTCGCCAGTTTCATTTTTCCAGATAATAAAAAATATCACGTAGTATTCACCTACAGGCAAATCCTTAAATGAAAATTGGTTTTTTTCATCGCATTTGGATTTTCTAACCAGTTCATGGTATTCCACAGGGTCCGGGGTAAATTTGGGTGGGTTGTCTTTCATTAGCACCTGCCCCTTAGAGTTATTTCCATAGATGTTTACTATGCGCTCATTGGAATATTTGCTCACCGGCAATAATTCCACACCAAAACCGGCACAACCTTTTTGTTCTTTTTCGTTTAGTTTTAAGAACGCAGTACCGCTTATGCTGGAGTTACCGTTGGTTTGAATCCATTTAATTTCGTCGGCGTTGAATGGGCTTTTTATTTTAACGGGATCGGCAGCTTGTGAATGAACAGAGATCAGGGCAAAAATTGCTGCGGCAATCATTGAAAAATTGGTAAGTAGTTTCATTGTGAGTTGTCCTTTAATTATTAGGGTGTGCTAATTGGTAAATATGTTGGAGTTCGTTCCTCAGCCTGCGCGGCCCGACCTGCGCGGCCCGACCCAATCCTACGATTCTGCTTTCCATTTATTCATTTCTTCCTGAATAAAATAATTGACCAGATCGTTGTAGAGTTTTTCGATGACATCGGGATTTAACCCCTGTTCGCTTGCCCATTCACGACGTTGCAATAGCATCGCTTTAAAACGTTCCGGTGCGCGCACAGCGGTTTCGGATGTTTTGAATTTTGCGGCAGCCTGAACATATTGATAACGCTGGCCAATTAGTTTGATTATCGCAGCATCGAGCAAGTCAATTTCCTGGCGTATTTCGCTCATTCCTGCACATTGCGCCGGAGTTAAGGTGTTGTTAACTTCCACAATACATTCCTTAAGTTGTTGAGGGCATCGCCAACCTACAAAAGTACCACTACAAGGTCAATGATTGATAAGAAAAAACCGCGTAAGGTTTCCCTTATGCGGTTTTTCCGTAAAGAAGTTTAAAGTACAGGACGATTAATAAACTTCAAAATCCCACAACGAAATGCCATAACCATTGGCACGGGTTACGCCGAGGATGCGCATGTAACGGCCAGTACCAGATACCGCTTGATCATCTACCCCACCATCACTGTCGAGCTCAGACTTAATGGTGGTCCACGTGGTTGCATTGTTAGAAACCTGGATGTTGTAGGCTTTGGCGTAAGCACCTTCCCATTTCAACAATACGCGCGAAATAGTTTTGCTGCTGCCAAGGTCTACGTAAATCCATTGGTTATCAATAAATTGACTTGCCCAACGTGTGCCAGTGTTGCCATCAACCGCTTGTGGTGCCGAATTGCCACCCCACTCATCTGACGATGCAACGGCTGGACGATTCAATGCAAGATTCACATTGCCAGCGGTGCTGCTAACAACAGAGCTGCTTGCGACACTGCTTGAGCTTTTTGATGAACTTGATGCAACCGCAATATTATTCACCTGGAAATCATACAGCGAATAACCGTAACCAGTGCCGCGCTCTGTGCCATACACACGCACATAGCGACCAGAACCAGAAATATTCAACATTTCACGACCACCAATACCCGTTGTTGTCTGGTAAATAGTTGTCCAGCTAGCGCCAGATGTTGATGTTTGGATTGAATAACTTTTTCCATAAGCCGCTTCCCATTGCAATACGATTTGGTTGAAGCTCAGGTTTGCACCCAGGTCCACCATAATCCATTGCGGATCAGCAGAAATACTTGCCCAACGGGTTGTTGCGCTCGCATCTGTTGCGTTACTTGCTGCCCAAGCTTCGCCTTCAGTCGTTGATGCAACTGTTGGACGATTCAACGCCAGGTTTCCAGTGGTCACTACCACCACACTGCTGCTGGAGCTTGCGACCGATGATGACGATTTGGAAGAAGATGTCACGGCAACACTGGATGAACTTCTCACAGAAGAAGTGGTAGCGATGCTGGTTGAACTTCTTACCGACGAACTGGTAGCAGCGCTGCTTGAGCTGCTTGAAGAAGTTGTTGCAATGCTGGAACTGCTTGCAGATGCCACAGTAAATTTCACCCAGTTCAAATTGATCGTCTGATTAAATACCAAACGCAATTTATGTGTGCCCGCCGTTAATGCGAGTTGTGAATTTACGGTAGCCCAGGTTTGCAATCCACCGGTTGATGACACATTAATTACCGCTTTTTGCACACCATCTACCAACACATTGATAGTGCCGGATGCTTCGCTCGCAACGCGCAAATTCACATCATAATTTGCAGCAGAACCGGTCACGTTGTATTCCACCCACTCACCGGCGGCAACATCGCTCAGGTTAAGGAAACCGGAAACGTCTTTGGTTTCTTCTACACGAATGCCATTACGGGTTGCGTAATTTTCGGCTTGTACCAACTTCGGTAACGTATGAACGCTGGTATCGCCATGCACTGGCATATTCACATAAATATTACCGAGTTCAGCGAGCACACCAGATTGACGATAATCAAACAAACCGTTGAATGGATGGCCATTGCGACGACCAGTGAACCAGGCATAGCGTTGCATATCCGCATTGTTTTCAAATGAATCCACCACTTGAATCAACATGCGTTTTTGATCGTCCAATGTTTTTACCGTTTCCCACGCAGAGAATTCAGTCATCCAGACTGGCTTGCCGTATTTTTTAAATTCATTCACGTACCACTCAACACCATTTACATCCGGCATGTAAGCATGGATAGAAATTGCATCCACTTTACAGGTTGGGCAGAGCCTGAAGAAATCATCAAAATAATCAAACGGACTGTAATAGGTAGTGCCGTTTTCAGTTACGCAATTACCGCAATAGTTCATCGCCACGCTAACAATTTTTAAACCAAATTCATTGGCGATTGCTTCCAGGCGCGGCCATTGTGCAACCGCTTGTGATGGCGTCATGTTCGCTTGATCGATAAAGTTGGGTTCGTTAAACGCGAGGATATATTTCACATCCGGATGTGCAGCAATATAAGTGCGCATCGCTTGATCATTGAAATTTCCGTTCCATGCCATGGGCACAAACTCAACACCGTATTGTTGGTAAACATCTTTCACCGCCAGATCCGGGCTGTGGCTCCAGTTGTACCACCAGCTAATACCTTTGGAAATTACGGCAAGATCTTCCACCGAGTGAGTACCATAACCCAAACCACGTTTTTTACTTTTGCCAGCTTTACCAAAATCTTTATCAACAAAGATTACGGTTTTTGCGGTTGAACTTAATTCACCATCGCTCACGGTCAACGTTACGTGATAGGAACCGTCGCTGGTGTAAGTGTGATTTGCAGTTGCGCCGGTGCCAGTAGTGCCATCACCGAAATCCCAACTGTAAGTGAGCGCCTCACCATTTACATCAACGGATTTTGTACCATCAAACGTAACGATTGCCGGCGCAATGCCGCCCATAATGGACGTTTTTACCGCTGCCGATGGAGCACGATTTACCACAGTGCCGTTAGTGCCAGGATCTTTCGCCGCTTGACCACCGGAGAGATAAACATCGTCAATACTAATACCGGCAGTTTCACCAGCACCGAGTACTTGCAGCAATTGGCGCACGTCAAATAAATCCAGATCTTTCGCAAGCTCACTCACGGGGATTTGAATTTCTTGCCATTGGCCATTGCGTGCAAAACCGTAAGGATCATTACCCGCTTTGAAGTTAATCCACTTCTGGCCGATGCCATTTAGCGCACCGCTCTTGAAACCGATTTGGAAATCGCCGGTGTGGGTAGTTTTCAACGAGAAATGCAATTTTGCGTTGGGATTATCAAACGCAGTGAGGTTAAAACCATCGCGCGCCGTCAAGCCCATTCCGTACCAGCCTTTGCCGGTGGATTTCAAATGCAACGCGGAATTGCCTTCTTTATTTGCACCGGTTTCCAGTGTGAGTGTGTTGTCCCACAGGAATAAATCACCGCTCACCCCAAACGCAAATTCGCCCGCATTTTTGTGATCTGGCGTTTCGGTGTAAATACCAAAATTACCAAATTCCGGTGCTTGCAATGCAATGCTTTCGGTTAAATAGATATTGTCGAACGCAATTTCCATGGTTGCTGCGGGTGCAGGGCCAAACACACTGAAAAATGTTTTGATAGTTTCAAAATCCAGGTTGCCGAATTTGCTCAACGGAATTGCAACGTGGTGCCAGTTGCCATCGCGTGTTAAGCCGTATTGATCGCCACCTTCATTGAAATCCACTTTGCCATCACCACCGGACGTACTCGCCATGCCGATGCTGAAACTGCTGGTGGAACTGGTTTTGATATCCAGGTGCAAATAGCCGTGTTTGTAGTTGCGCATGTTGTAGTCTTTGTGGACCAAGCCCATGCCCCACCAGTTTCCCGGTGCAATTGAATAAGCCAACGCGCCGCTACCTTCGGAAGGCGATGTAGCGATGGTGGTCATATTATTCCAGACGTAAAGATTGGTGCGATCACCCCAGTTGAGTTCATTCAACACCGGCGTGGTTTCCGTGCTTACACCGAAATTGCCACTGGGTAAATTATCTTTCGCTACATGCAATTCGGTATTGGCATTTGCATAAAGACGGACGTAATCCACGTACATTTTTGCGGGAAACGGTGCGGTAATTTGTGCGGGATCGGAGATCTCCACAAAATTCCAACCGCCCACAGCAAGGTTCAAAATAATCGATGCGGGGTTATCGCGGAGTTCCGACATGTTAGGGTCGGTGATATCCATGGTGAAGTAAGAATTGCCATCCACACTGATGGTCACGTTACTTGGTGTCCAATCGAGTTTGTAAGTGTGGTAATCCTCGTAGAGATTCACAGGCAGTGTTGTCGATGCGGCGCTATCAGCCTGTAACCAATCACTCCAGGTTCCCGCTTCATGCCACAAGTGCATAGCACCGGAAACAGATTTATTTACGGTGCCGTTGGTTTGCGCGGATTTATAACCGGCTTCGAGAATGTCCCACTCACCGGATTTGGGCCAACCATCCAGACCAAAGTTGGTACCAAGCATCCAGAATGCCGGCCACAAACCGTTATCCAAACGCGGAATTTTGATGCGTGCTTCCAGGGTTCCGTACTTGAAGGCAACACGACCGTTAGTGTGCAAACGTGCGGAGGTAAATTGATTGCCTTCGTAAACTTCACGCTTGGCTTCGATGACCAGTTTGCCATCTTCTATATAAGCGTTTTCGCTGCGCGCGGTGTAATGCTGAAGTTCGCCATTACCGTTGCCATCGCCGCCGACTTTGTAAGACCAGGTTGAGTTATCGATTCGAGTCCCGTTGAATTCGTCTGCCCAGATGGGCGTTTGTGCATAGCTATTGGCCGCTGCCAAACCAACACCCAAGGCAAGCATGCCCGGTGTTAATAACCGCAAGGGAGTTTTCATGGTAATACCTGTTTATGGTTATTGGATTGCTTTTATTAGTAGTTCTCTCTGCTCGACTAACCATTTGAACGGTTAATTCGATGGTGAGAGTTTCACCCCAATTTTCACAACAGGCGTTCTCTTGAAAGGATCGGTGAAATTATTTCAGGTTTGGCTGGTTTGCGGCATCCGAACACCGCAAACCAACATTCTTCCATGCGAGAAAAAGCGTCCCACTTTATGATTTTGTTATCCCGATCACGCCGCTTTTTTGATGGCAACCGTTATCGAGCCATTTGTTATCGAGAAAGTTGCCATGCGCGATACAGGCTCCAGCCCGCCATAAACACCAGCCATATACCGACCCAGAACAAACCAATTCCAATGACTTCATTCCCGATCCTCAGCGCCTCCACATGCTCTTGCGTAACCGAGGTATCAACAACGATGGGTTTCAAACGGCTGACCAGCAATAAAGGAATCGCGATACCAACATTGATGATGGCTTCGATAATCAACGTCGGAGTCGTCCAATAACGATAAATCAGTTTCCAGATGCTGAAGATCAACGAAACAATCACTACCGCCGATAGCAGGGGAATCCATTGCTGCACCGGCTCGGCAAAAGCGATTGTCAGGTTTGCCAATTGCCCGGATGGAATCCACAAGGCGTAATTCAGTAACAGCAGGAAAAATAAATCCGTCGCAAAATCAACGCTTTGCTCACAAGCACCTATCCGTTGCCAACCGCTGGTTACCGGGGGCAATTTTTCTGGCGACCAACATTGGTAAGGATCGAAATAAGGTTTGCCCCCTACCGGATTGCTCAGCAGGTAAAACACACCAGTCACCGAGGCGAACATAATCAGCGCCTTGTTTACGATCTCGTAGAAAAAATTGCTGATCGCCAAATGCCCGCTATTCAGCAGATGCACACCGAATTGGATCAACGCCAGGATAAACACCAAGATCAACCCGTAATGCAACGCTCTTTTATAAAGAGGGAACAGGTCAGCACTGACCAATTGCTGGCCAGTCAAAAAACTTCCAGCTACTTTTTGCGGATGGCCAAGCGCAACCAGCACGGCAGACGCCTCCGCATCAGTGGGTTCACGGCCCTGCTCTTCGGCGATGGCTTCGAGCTTATCGAGAATGTTAGCGCGCAGCTCGCGAGTAATTTCGTCGCGACGGCTTTCAGGCAATGCCTGGGCTACCGCATTCATATAACGATCAATCAGTTCCATTTCCGGCCTCCAATATTTTGCTCACGTGGTTATTCAACTGCAGCCATTCAGCGCTAAGGCTTTCAAGCAAGCCCGCACCTTCGGGGGATAACTGGTAATAGCGGCGCTCACGCCCCTCCCCCTGCTGCCACTCACTGGTCAATAAACCCTGATCGGCCAAACGGCGTACCAACGGGTAAAGCGTTCCTTCATCTATATCCAATCCAACATCTTGCAATTGTTTGCGCAAGGAATAACCGTAGTGGGGCTTTCTCAGAGATCCCAGCACCGCGAGTACCAAAATTCCCCGCCGCAACTCTTGCCTGAGTTTTTCAAACTGTTCATCCGACATACTGTGCCTCGTATACTATGCAATACACAGTAATTACTATGCGCCACACAGTAATGCTTTGCAAGCTTTTTTTGGGTTACTTTTTAATCGATTTATAAATGACTGATTAGTAAATAAAAAACCCGAATTGAGTGACCAATTCGGGTTCAACGTTCAGCAAAAGGTTATCTGGCTAATCAAATTGATATTTGATTTCCACTCCATACATTCGAGGCGATGTATAAACCCCGCGCGGCACCCTTAAAAATGAACGTGATTTTTGACGGAGAGATGCATTGTCACTGATATTTTTCACCCAAAGAGAAAAATCCCAAGCTGCACCCACTCTCATCCCGATTCGAGCATTGGAAAGATCGCGACTGGGAATAGCATTGTCCGGAATATTGTTCGGTTGGGAAAAATAATTATCGGTATAGCTGTAATCGACATGCGCGTATATTTCAGCTGTACCAAACACTGGCACAACATAATCCAACGCAGCGTAATAATTGTTTTGGGGTGCATAAGGCAAATGGTGATCGGCCAAATCAACACCAAAACCCCCACCATCACGAAATTCTTCAAACTTTGCAGAGGTAAGCGACGTGTTTAAGGTGAAGCTGAGGTTTTGCGTAAGCAGCAAATTTATATCGAACTCAACGCCTTGGCTTTTCGCCTTTCCAGCATTCGTCAATATCAATATGGAACGATCTGCCGGTGTCGGCAAAAATTGAAATACCTGAAAATCATCGAATTGGGTCATAAACGCCGAGGAATTTAGCGTGAGGCGACGCTCAAAAAATGATGATTTTATTCCTACTTCGTAATTGATCGCGTATTCGGAATTAAATTGGAAATTATCGAGTGTCGAGAGGAAATCCGCATTCCATCCGCCACTTTTGTATCCTCGGGCGACACTGGAGTAAAACAGGACATCCGGTGAAACCTGGAAATTAACTCCCACTTTCGGTAACCACTCATTGAAGCTTTCTTTTTTCTCCAAATGATCGATATCGATAAACCAACCCGTGAGATCGATAATGGAGTAATCAATCGATTTGCTTTCGTTCACGTATCGAACACCGGCAGTCAAACTCCACCGAGAATCAAAATGATAATTACCATGTAAATAAATAGAAGCAGCGTCAACCTTAGCCTCACCCGGTGTTTGGGCGTAAGCATTCGGTGCAGCTGGAAACGCTGGACCAGTTATTGCCTGGCGCTCGGTGGAAATATCCTGATCCAGAAAATAGGCACCCACTACATAATCGACTCGCCCACCTTTTGGAGATGCAAATCTAAACTCCTGGCTAAATTGTTCACTCTTCTCATCAAACACACTTACCGCAACATTTAAAGGTGAGTAATCTTCTTCGCTTAACTCACGGAATTCATTGCTACGGATGCCTGTTATGCTACTCCAACGATAATTTTCTGATGTTTCATAAACAGCCTCTACCGTAGCTCCCTTTAACTCACGCTGCTCAAACTCATCCGCATCATGAGCCACCTCAAAGGGTGCTGGCGCACGGGTATAACCATTAAATAAACCATTAGCCAAAGCCTCTGAATTAGTAGATTTCACATCATCTTTTAAATAATCGAACCCCACATCCAAGACTAATTGATCAACCCCGATATAACGCAGTTTCAATTTTGCTACATCACGATTAATGCCTTGTAGATCACGATCAAGAACATGGTTATAAATATATCCGTCCCTTTCTGTAGCACCCAGGAGCACGCTGGCAAATAAGTGCTCACTGAGGGGAATATTTAATTTACCGGTAAGGGAATTGAAATCGTAATTGCCAATATTGGCCAACAACTCTGCTTTGAAAGCATCACCAGGTTTTTCGGTAATGATATTAATCGAACCAGCCAAGGCGTTTGTTCCTGACAATGTCCCCTGGGGTCCTCGCAAAACCTCAATTTGCGCAACATCCAGAAGCCCTTGATCAAAACTTGATGATCGCCCTGTTAACACGCCATCAATATAAACAGCAACACGCGCGTTTGTTCCTATATTCCGTGCGTAATCGCCGATACCACGGATGGCAATCTCGCCGCGCGTGCTTCTGTCACCACTCCCAAAATTAATGGATGGAATAGCCATTTCCATTTCGGTAAGAGAGCTAGCACCAACAGTTGAGATAAATGATTTATCGTATGCACCAATTGAAACCGGGATGGACTGAAGTTTTTCTTCACGCATTTGCGCAGTCACAACCACTTCTTCGACATCAAGAGCAGCTTGCGCCAATACCAAAGAACTACTGCATGAACTTAGTAGCAAACCTAATAGGTATACATTTCTGGGAAACAACATTTTTCTCATTGTTGCACGCATGAACCTTAAAGCTCCCAATTCGACACACCCTGTCGCCTAAAGAAGAATTGGCGCGATGTTACGCATTAAGTGAATGAGTTCGCAATAACTTTTGCAAACTCTTTAAGGTTAATGGTTTTTCAAGAAAGTCCGTAAAGCCCATAGCGGTCAATCCCGAGCGGTTGACACCAATAGGCAAGCTGGTAAGCCCAATAATGATGGTTTCATCGCTTACATGTGTGCGTAGCGCTATAGTGGCTTGTTCACCATTCATTTTTGGCATGTGCAGATCCATAAGAATCAAATCGTAATGTTTTTGCTCACACATGCTGATTGCTTCCAAACCATTCTTCGCAAAATCAACATCATAAAGTGGAGATAACAAACTCTCACCAATATCCCGATGGATAGTTTCATCATCAACCAGAAGGACGGTTTTGATTGACACGCTTCGCACAGGCGAGATTCCGTAACTTCCACCTACCAACTCTTCACCGGATTTTCCCAAACTAAAATTATTTGCCTGATGCAACATGGACGACGAAAGCAGGTTTATTTTTTTTTGTACTACGCCCAGGTTTGACAGCATGATTCCGGGTGCACTTCGCAAAGCATCCACGACCTTTTCATCCTTTGGTAATAAATATTGCAACTCCGGTGACCCCACGATTTCGTCTATTAATGAAGGCAAGTATTCAATAAGGAATTCTGCCTTCATTTTTGAAATAAGGAGCGGTGTGGCAATGTCATGAAACAGGGTTTCGATATTGGATTGCTCTTGCAACTCGTGCGGTTTATCTGTCATCACGGTACCACCTTGATATCGGGTCAATACAGTCCTTAAAGGGCGGGCATCCTTTTACTGTGTAGCAGTTGGCTATTCAATCATCTTTTTGGAAACTCTCAATACTAGTGCGCATCTTATTCTCACTGACTACTGTCATGAACTGACGAAAGTCAGCTCTCATCTGCAATCTAAATAAATTGTTCATGATGTTACAAAAGTGTTGTTTTAGGTCGCACATTTTTTAAGCATAATGAAGTTTGACGCCATAACTAAAAACTCCTGGCTTCAATTAAAAGCGACTTGTCGCATAAAACTTCCAAGAAGTCTTGCCATGTAAGGCTTTCAAACAATTCATTAAATTACCAGAGGTGTCCAAATGCTGAATGTTGCTCTCAAACCACAAGAAACCCACCACAACGACTACTATAGCGTTATTGCAAAAGGGCCTATGCTGGACCGCGTATATGGTATGCGCTATAGAAGTTATAGTGCTGATGGCTACATAAAAGAGAACACCTCTCAAAAATTTATCGATGAATATGATGACAAACCAAATAGTGTGTGTTTTTTGGCATATCAACAAACCAAAGCTATAGGATCAATGCGCGCTTGCGTTTATGATCCATCCCAGGAAAATTCAATGATTCCGGTTATGGAGGTTTTCGATGAAGAACTTCGTAACCATGTTGGGTATGATAATATTTTTGTTGAAATGAATAAGTTTGTAATCGACCCATCATTCCAACGAAAAGGTGGTATGCACGCCCGACTAATGTTGATGGGTTCTGTGTTGAATGAATCGCTTAAACGAAATGCGACTTCAGTGGTGGTAGCGGTTAGAACTGAGCACATTAGATTTTACCAGCTATTTGGTGGCAAGGTTATTTCAGATGTCAAATCTTACCCCCACTTAAGCTTTAAAACAGTATTAATGGTTTGCACGGAACTTGAGGCAGCAGACAGAATGTTACGTCGTAAATTACGAGCAGCTTAATAATGGTTCAATACCTGATTACTGCAATAATTGATATTGTTGTCGGGATGCTGGCAATATCAAAAAAAGAAAATCCTGCAGCAAAAGCGTTGGGTCTAACGATTTGCTGCTTGGGTTTCTGGTCGTTAGAGCTGTATTTTTTAACTTCGGTTAAAGATATGGATATTCTCACACCATTATTTCATATCAGTAGATGGGGTATGTTCCTTGCACCATCATTCTTCACGCTATTAACCTGGCGACTACTGGGAAGCAGATCACAGCTTTTTAAGAAAGTTGTGATGCTTCCCAGCTTTGCAATGAGCATGTTACTGGCAATCGGTAACTTGTTTTTTTTCCCTTCTGATTTGATACAAACTGATGGAGGCTATTTACCTAAACCGGATTTGGTTTTTTATGCATTTGGCGCATACTTTGTTTGGTGTTTTTTTGGCTCACTTGTGTTAGTTGCGTTTTCTTACAAAACTGCACTAAGCCGCGAAAAACAGCGCCTCAAATGGGTACTAATTACTTTGCTAGTTTGTTTTTTCATCGGCATCGTATTAATTAGGACCATGCCTCAAGACTTTTATCTATCCAAATTCATGGGGCCAATTTCTAACATCATTTTTGTTGCCTTCTTATTTTATACCACCATTCAGCACAATTTAATGGATTTCAGGTTAGCTCTTAGCCTTGGTTTATCCAAAGCAATTTTACTTGGTTTTTTCGTCTGGTTATATTTTGTAGTGACGTCTGTTGTAGGCGATCACACAGAGTCTAACGGCGGAGTTTTAGTATTATTGCTTTTTGTAGCATTGATTCTTGAAGCATATCCAAGAATGAATAAATGGATTTTGCCTAACGCGAAGAAAATCCTTGTTAAAAATAGCTACGATTATGACCAGATTAAAGCCGAAACAGAAATTGATCTAAAAAATTCAATTAGTTTTTCAATGTTGCTTGATGTTCTTGATCATCTTTTTCTTAAAACAATAAAAGTCACAAGTTACAAGGTATTGATGACCCAACAGGATGGAGACGCCTCACATACTAATAGTTTTCGTCAAAACGCATCATTTGATGTTATCGATGAAGAGTCTAGCCTGGTTACCTATTGCGCATCTCAAACGCAACTTATAATGGCAGATGAAATGCCTGAATCACTTCAAGTGGATATGAAAAAATATGATGCCGGCCTTTGCTTCCCAATTTTTTCGGAAAATAAAGTATTGGCTATCGTTTTAATAGGGAACCCTACCCACCTATCCTACTATCGTTACGACGATCTAAAAATTTTCGAGTGGTTAAAGTCAGAATTAGGACAAGTCTTAAACCGCTTAATGCGTCTAAATGATATGCAAGACCAATTGGGGGAAGCTAAAAAAACCTTATCCATGCTTAGCCTTATGAATCACTACCACCATGATATAAAAGTTCCATTCGCTATTATTGATGGTGTTCTTTCCAACGATATTTATGATCGAGAAAAACAAAGAGATATCGTGCTAACACAAGTTGAACGAGGCTCGCGCTTGATAGCCACTATGGCTAGCATCTTGGGGGGCAAGCACAAACGACGAATTCAAGCCTGTGCGCTGGAATCTTTAGTCCAAGACTGCGTTTATCTTTTTGAAAATGCCTTTGACAAAGTTGAATACGAATTTGAAGGTATTCCTAAAATCAGAGGTGACGCTGAAGATCTTAAAATTTTATTCATCAACCTTATTAAGAATGCGGCAGAGGCACGCCGATATAACGAAGACTTAGTGCTACATATGAGGTCATGGACTAATAACGGAAATGTGTTTTTTTCTGTTCGCGATAATGGGACAGGCATGTCAGAGCAACAATTGAACAATTTATGGCAACCCGGATTAAGCTCCAAAAAGAGAGGAAATGGCATCGGGATGCAAGCGATCAAACGCATTGTAGACGAGCACAATGCCCAAATAGAGGTCAAAAGCACTCTAAATATGGGATCAGAATTCATCCTTTGTTTTTCAGTAATGCAGATTATTGATGAGGATGGTCCGTCGGAAGCAACTAAAGATGAGTTGGCTGAAAGACGCGCTAGTTATCTCGCCGAAAAAAGAAACACTCTATAAAATTCCCCCTCAAATGGAATGCTTAAACGCCAGAATAAGGAAGTTGGCGATAATTTCTTCGTAAGCTCCACACTTTGCAGTAATTGACTTACAATATCCTTAAAGTATTAGTGTCTTGCTGGTCTTGATAAAGGATCAGTGCTATTAACCATCTGCAGGGTATTGGCGTGAAATCAAAAATTCCTCTCTATTTTTATCCAACACAAATTGTATTTGTGGATGATAATTCGGAATTTCTAAGTACTTTATCGATGGCCTTTGGCAAGCAGTTCAATGTTAAGTCATTTGATAATGCTGATATTGCACTTAAATACATTAATGAATATCAACGAGAAGCCAAGCTTATTGCTAACGATGAAAAGCCCAAATTACAGGGCGACTCGGATGCTTGGGTAAAACGCGTCCTGACACACCAGAATATAAAACGTTTTGACGAACAAAAAATCAGAGAGGTATCGGTACTGGTAGTTGATTACTCAATGCCAACCATAAATGGTATTGAATTTTGCGAGAAAATTAAAAATTCTTCCATCAAAAAAATCCTTTTGACTGGCTATGCTACTCCAAATGAGGCGGTGAGGGCCTTTAATAATAGTACGATTCATTACTACTTAAAAAAGAATGATGAGAACATGTTACAAGAGCTTGAAGATGCCATTAATCAATTACAGCATGCTTACTTTAATGAGCTATCAAGCAGCTTAAAGGCAGAAGCAATTGATAGTGAAACGCCGTTTTTTGCTGACCCCCAGCTAGCAAACTATTTCGAATCAACTTGTGATTCGCTGGGCGTTACAGAATATTATTATTTATCCAGCCCATCCAGATTCGAGCTACGCACTCAGAGCGGAGACACTTTATCTTGTGTGATTTATACCGAGGAGGATATCGAAGAACACACTCAAATTCTCCAAGAAGAAGGTGCGCCGGAAGAACTATATAAAGCGATAGCATCACGCAAATTTGTTCCCTTGTTCCCAACAGCTGATGGCTTTTATGAACCAGGAGCGAAAGACACGGCATTAAATATTTATCCCGCTGTTCATGTACAGGGCGACGTCAATTACTATTGCGCTGTTGTTAATAACAAACAAGAAACATCGAAGTCCGCAGTAAAAGCACCTACAGGAATACTTCATTAAATGGGACATTGATAAAAATAAGGAAGAAATAGAATAAACTGCAAGAGAGATCCCTCTCCCGTTTCAAATGCTTATGACTGGTAATCTCTGAATAACTTGCGGAATGTACTGGGGGAGAGCCCTGTCCAACGTTTAAATGCATTGGTAAAGCTAGTGCGGTCAGAAAAGTCTAATGCACGGGAAACCAAATCAACACTCATATTGTCATCAATCAAATACTTGATAGCGTAATGAAAGCGAAGATCATCACGTAACTGGGCAAAGTTGGTATTTTGGCTTTGTAGGCGGCGTTGCAAAGTGCGCTTGGTTAAATGGAGATCCGACGCAATCTGCTCGATTGATAAATCAGTTTTACCCACACGCTGATGCAATGCATCAACCACTCGGGCTGACACGCCCTCACAATGAGGAATTCGTGCTAAAGACAGGTAGTCTTCATACGAACGAATATGTGGTTGCCCTGATTCACCGTCAAGCAGAGCGTTACCGTAGTTGCGCTGTAATTGAATCATTGAAGCCGCTCCTTACGTCATTAAGTAGATGTAAATGTAATCTAGACAATCCTTGCAGTGACAAGAAAAGCTGGTATACAAGACACTGAATCACTGCTCGTTGACCGATCATAGCACACTAATTTTGGCGCAGTCTCTAGCTAATTTGAGAATATGGAATAATTACCAATTGCAATAAATTATAAAAATTTTAAATGTTTCTTTTTATAATCGTTCGAAATAAGTCGTTAAGTTTTTCGATTTAAACAGCCAGCATGGCACATAAGTATTCATTTAAAATGAAACACATCGTTTAGCATGCGCCTCAATAATTTTAAATTTAATAACCTTACATCGACTTAAAATCATATAAATTTTTTAAGTTTTAAAAATTTTCATTTACACATCATCAACCAACCATCTTCTATTTAATTGAAAAGGCCGCGAATGTTTCCATAAGCGACCTTTGCTATTAAAAAAGATTATTGCGATGAAAATATCTAGAACGACGCACGCACGCCCAATGTTACGAACATACCGGGATCGTAATAGCTAAAAGTCGCGGCATCGTACTGGAAGGTCTGGCGAATGGGCTCGCTGGTCAAGTTGGAGATGGCCAAGCTGAGTTGCGGTTCACCAGCCACATTTTCAAAATCATAGCTCGCTGATAAATCCAGCTGACCGCGCGCATCGGTTTTCAACTGCGCAACCGGAATTCCGTTTTGATTAGGACCAGAAGACAACTGCTCGTCATTCCACACATAGGTCAATCGAATGGACGCCCCAAAGTTTTCCCAATAAGCGGTAAAGTTATAGGTTTCCGGGGAAACACCTATCGCTTGCGCCGGCGCTCCAGTGCCCTCACCACGCTGATGGATGTGCGTGTAGTTAGCGTTAAACCCGAGGCCTTGAAGGATCATATCCAGCGGTTGTACCCAAGTGATCTCCGCACCTTCAATTTCCAAATTGCCATCAGAGTTTACTTGTTGGGTTACAGTCACTTGCGCTACGTCCGGCCCACCTCGGCTGGTAATGGCAGTTTGGGCTGTGGGAGCCAGCGAATCGAAGGGGATCATGTTCGGATTGCCGATTGCCACCGGTAACTGCGAGAAAGGCACGGTCGTATTTCTATTCACAGTAAAACCTGTCATTTGCTTTCCGAACAGCGTAACCCCGACATAACCTTCATCACCGGTATACCACTCACCGCCAATATCGACATTCGTGGACAAGTACGGTTGCAAATCCGGGTTACCTTGTGAGGCATTTTGGGCCGATGGATCGCTAAAATTAGTCGCAGGTAACATTGCACTTGGGTTTGGACGCGTCATCGTTCTGGAGGCGGAGAAGCGCAGAATTACATCGTCAGTAGCATCCAGACTTATGTTAAGCGAGGGTAAAAAGTAGTTGTAATTAGATGACACTGCACTATAGAAACGCTGCGCAGGCACCGGAGGATTCGCCGTTGGCTGGGCGGCGATAGAAACCGGCCCCTCGATAATCTGATCAGTTTCCAGGTAACGCCCTCCCAAATTTATGCGTGCATCGCGGTTCGCTATCATCGTTTTTGCGTTAACTTCCAGATAACCACCCAGCGTGTCTTCGTCGACAATACCGGTTGAAGCGCCCGTCGCTGAACCGCCGCCTTCCGGTGCGCCACTCGCGAGTCCGTAATATTCAGTAGCCGCGAAAAAGCGATCATAATCCACGCTGATGAAACCAAATGGCCCGGGTTTGAGGTACAAGGCCAACTGGGATTGTGGAACAGCAGAGTTAGGGTTCAAACCATTGCAAGGCGCCCGGTTGGTCGTAGGTGAATTGCCCTCGGCATCAAGCCCATTGCGGCATACCACATCTTCCCAGCGACCGCTGTTGTCATAACCGCGAATTTCGCGTCGAATAGTATCTTTCGCCAATCCGAATTTGAGATTGTTGTCGTCATCACCGAAGCGATAATCCACATGCACGCCGTCAGTTTCCGTCTCGCGCTCTTCCAATGAGATGTTAACGCGCCCACCGCCGTCCCATGTCCAGCCAGCGTTCGGATCGTTCAGATTTACAGCGGAGTTGTACCTGGGTACTTCACCATTCACGAAATCGACCTGCCCGATTGGCGTGTTCACCAGCACTGTGGGCTGGGAACGCTTCCAATCGCTGCGGCTGGCGTTCAACTGCAGATCCAGGGTGTGTACATCACCCAATTCGAAGCGGGCGCCGGGGTTGATGTTATAGAACTCCAAATCTTCCGTGTAAGGGCGCGCTTCAAGCAAAAATCGCGCGCCGCCAAAGGTGGCGGATTGCACAACGTTGTTGTCGTCCAGCACCATTTTGGTAGGAATTGCCGTACCGTTACGCCCGATGAACGCCAAAGCCAAACGATTGAAATCGCGCGTTTGGTCAGTGGCGATGATGTCCAGATAAAACTGCATGTCCTCACTGGGACGATGCTCGAGCGAGAGCAACCCGCTAACGCGATCTTGCTCACCGTCCATGTAGGCTGAGCGGCCCAGGCGCGGTATAAGCGCCTCCGAGATTTGCGTAATATCCAAACCGGGGTTTTGATTTAATAGAAAGGATTGATCAATGATCGTGCCCGCTGTAAGCCCAGCCCCAGCACCTGCTGGAACAACACCGTAACCAAAGTTCGGATCATTAGCGTTTTGGATTAACCCCGCCACGTTCCAGTTATTGCCGCCTGAGGGGTTACAGCCACCCGTGGTTGACTGGGTTTGACCTGTACCGGGTGTGGTGCCGCATAGGCGATGTGATGTGTTCAGGTTCGTCCAACCGATGGTTTCAAACCCCTCGGTCGTTAACTTTTTATTGAACACTGAGATACCGCCCAACACCCCAAAAGTGTCATTTGTCCAGCTGGACAGCGCCGAGAATTTTGGACTTATCTCATCATTAATATCGGTATACACCCCTTGCAGGTTAACCACGGTCTGCAAGCCCTGCTCATTATTATCGAACGGGCGCGCATTCCGGATGTTCACCACACCGGCTGCACCGCCCTCCAACATGCCTGCCGTCGGGGTCTTTTGTACATCGAAACGGGTAAAAAGCTCCGTGGGAAAAAGGTCGAGATCGATCTCACGATTCTGGTTTTGCGAATCCACGCTGCCTGCGGATGCCACAGCGATTTGCGCATTGTTTAACGTGACTTTGGTAAAGCTGGTGCCTAAGCCACGGATGGAGACATTAGTTCCATCACCAAAGACGTTGCGATTAATCTGGATGCCTGGCATTCGGTTGATCGCTTCCGCGATGTTGGAATCGGCAAACTTACCAATGTCTTCCGCAAATATGGATTCAACGAGCGAAGTAGATGTTCGCTTGGCGTTAGTAGCGCTTTGCAAACTGCCCTTGTAACCAGTAACCACCACTTCTTCGACTTCTTGATTTATCTGTTGGGCTTGGGTCAGGCCAGTAACAACCGCCAAGCTAAGTAAGCTCAATTTAAATAACGCTCGTGTGTGTTTCATTATCATTCTTCCTGCAATTATCGTTGTTATCGCGCAGTCATCAGCTGGGCCTTGACGGCTCTCCTACATGCGAAGACCTTGCATTCCGTGTGCAATGAACCTTGTATACATGTGCACAACAAAAACGATGCTATTACTGGGATACTAGTATGTCAAGAAAGGGGAAGTGGCAGGCATTGCCGGGTAGGTCAGTAACATTGGCAAATGGTGAATAAGCAAATGTAGCGAGCGGACACGGGGACTTTGGAAGCGCAAGGGAGTAGAATGTGCGGCACATTTCCTTTGTACTTCTCGCTGTTGCTGACTCTCATGATTCCACGTATAGACCAAACATCTCCTGCTCAAGTCCTGTATTTGAACTTCATTAATGCCCTGCGTGAATCAGGGTTTACCGGGGATCTCAACCCGGATTACGCCAATCGCACGGTGTTGGCTACAGACAATTCGATCTACCAGGTACTGCCGCAAGGTGTGCTCTATCCGCGCGACACTGCTGATCTGGTCCGAATTGCCCGCCTCAGTCAGCAACAGAATTTCCAATCAGTTGTACTTAGCCCACGCGGTGGTGGTACAGGTACTAATGGCCAATCCCTGACCGACGGTTTGGTCGTGGATACGTCCAAGTACATGAATCATATTTTGGAAATCAATGCCGAAGAGCGCTGGGTCAGAGTGCAATGCGGGGTTGTCAAAGATCAGCTTAATGCTGCTATAAAACCGATGGGTTTATTTTTCGCGCCGGAACTTTCAACCAGTAATCGCGCAACGATCGGCGGCATGATTAACACCGACGCATCAGGCCAGGGTTCCTGTCGTTACGGCAAAACCCGCGATCATGTATTGGAATTAACTACCGTCTTACTCGACGGCACAGTATGGACATCTAAAGCTATTGAAGAATCAGAGCTAACCGATCTCTGGAGGCGAGATGATCGTATTGGTGAAATCCATCGTGTAATAGATGGAATTCAACGCGAACACAACACATTAATCGAGCAAAAATTTCCCAAACTCAATCGCTGTCTAACCGGCTACGATTTAGCGCACATCCGCGACGACGTGGGGCGATTTAACTTAAATAATATTTTATGCGGTAGCGAAGGTACGCTCGGTTTTATCACTGAAGCTAAAATCAATTTATTACCGATCCCAAAATTCAGTGCACTTATTAACATTAATTATCGTGATTTCAATGCAGCGCTACGTGATGCAGCCGGCTTGATGAAAGCAGAACCTACCTCCATTGAAACGGTAGATTCAAAAGTGCTTAACCTCGCGATGAATGACATCGTTTGGCATAGCGTGTCAGAATTTTTTCCAGCACCTGCAAGTGGCGAAAAAATCCAGGGAATTAATTTAGTTGAATACACTGCTGACACTGAGAATGAACTGCAAGCGGACGTTAAAAAATTAACTGACTTGCTTGACATGCAAGCACAAAACAGCATAACAGGACGAATTGGTTACTCTATCGCTTGGGGCAATGATGCAGTCAATAAAATTTGGGGTATGCGTAAAAAAGCTGTAGGTCTACTTGGCAATGTGGACGGCGAAATTCGTCCTGTTCCTTTTGTGGAAGATACGGCAGTACCGCCAGAAAATCTTGCTGATTTTATTTTGGAATTCCGTGCTGTATTGGATGAGCATAAATTGGCTTACGGCATGTTCGGCCATGTTGACGCAGGAGTACTGCATGTGCGCCCTGCGTTGAACATGAAAGACCCTGAGCAAGAAAAAATGGTGCGCATTATTACGGACAAAGTCGTTGCACTCACACAAAAATACAATGGGCTTCTATGGGGTGAACATGGAAAAGGGGTTCGTTCCGAATATGCGCCTGCATTTTTTGGCGAACTGTATCCACAAATTCAACGGATTAAAGCGGCGTTTGATCCACGCAACCAATTAAACCCCGGAAAAATTGCCACACCTGCAGCAGAAATCGAGTTATCAAAAATTGATGGAGTTGCTACACGGGGCCAGCAAGATCGCAAGATTATTGCCCAGGTATGGGAAGGCTACAGTGAGGGAATGCACTGCAATGGTAATGGCCTTTGTTATAACTGGAACCCCAACGATGCCATGTGTCCCAGTTGGAAAGGCACTCGCGAACGCAAACACTCCCCGAAAGGGCGCGCGTCGTTAATGCGCGAATGGTTAAAGCAAATGAGTGAACGCGGCATCAACGTCATAGAGGAAAGCAAAAAATTAAAGCGCTCCAACTTCGTGTTCGGCCTTCCTGCACGTGTTATCAACACTATTGGAAAACGTAAAGGCGAATACGATTTTTCTCATGAAGTACATGATTCAATGATGGGTTGTCTTGCGTGTAAATCTTGCGTGGGTCAGTGCCCAATCAAAGTGGACGTACCTGAATTCCGCGCGAAATTTCTAGAGCTTTATTACAGCCGTTACCTCCGTCCATTAAAGGATTATTTTATTGGCGGGCTGGAATTTATGATTCCTACCCTTGCCAAATTGCCGTGGGCTTACAATTTAATAATGAAGCCACAGTTTATGCAAAAAATGATGGCGCAGTTTATTGGGATGGTAGATAGCCCTTTACTCACCGGTATCAATTTGCATAAAGCTGCTGAAAAAATAGGTGTCAATTACGCCACGTTGGAAAATATCGCGCACTTGACACCGGCAGAAAAATCAAAAGCTGTCATTTTAGTGCAGGATGCATTTACCAGTTATTTTGAGACACCGGTAGTAATCGACACATTAACTTTGTTAAAGAAACTCGGTTTTGTGACATTGCTTGCCCCGTTCAAACCAAATGGCAAACCTTTACAAGTGCACGGTTTTTTGAAGGCCTTTGCAAAAGCAGCCGACGCCAATGCTACCCAACTGAATGGAATTGCATCATCCGGTATTCCGTTAATTGGTATTGAACCGGCAATGACACTCGCTTATCGTGCTGAATATAAAAAAGTGTTGGGGGAAAACGCCCCGAAGGTTCTGTTAATCCAGGAATGGTTAACCAAACAACATGAACAATTAAAAGATAAAGCAAGTGAATTCAAATCAGCTAATTTTTCATTACTGGCACACTGTACAGAAAAAACCAATGCAGTTAACTCTATTAAAGATTGGCAGAATATTTTCACAACTCTTGGCCAACAGCTGAAAGTGATCGATACAGGTTGCTGTGGCATGGCCGGTACTTATGGACATGAAAGCAATAACGCCCAAACCTCAAAAAATATCTATGCGTTATCTTGGGCACAAGTGGTGAATAACCCGGCCAACACCGGCAAGCTAACAGCAACAGGCTACTCTTGTCGCAGCCAAACAAAACGAATCGATAATGTTAAGTTGCCGCACCCGGTTCAAATTTTGTTGCAACAAGCGGTATAAATTTTTCCATAAATCCTTGCAGTGCAAGGGCTTTAACATCAATGAACGACGAGCCATGACTATGAAACTATTACGCAAATTATTTGGTGCGAAACCGAAAGTAGAACCGGTAAAAGCAGTTCCGTTACCTGTGGTAGAGGTTAAACCTCCGAAACCGGTTATTACATTGGAGGCGGCCGAACGCACCAATGATGAACAGGAGTTGCTAAAGCTCGCGATAGAAGGTGCGACTAGCCAATTACGTCAAGCAGCAGCGGAAAAATTGCATAGCCGTGACATTCTCGATCAAGCTGCCAAAGCCGCTAAGGCCAAGGACAAAAATGTTTTTAAAATCGTTAAAACAAAACTGGAAGCATTTAAAGCTGATGATGCAAAGCAAGCAGATTTGGAAGCAACAGCAATACGTATTTGTGAAAAACTTGAAAGACATTCATATCAAGAAGCAGATACGTTATTCAAGGCCAAGTTAACTGTACTACAAAATGAATGGACTGCACTGCCTCGCCCATCCTCCAGTACTCAACAAAGATTCAATGAAGCCATGGAGGCTTGCGAGGCAAAAATTACCGCACACGCGCAAGCCATTGCAGATGAGGAAGAAAAACTTTCACTGGATCATCAAGCCCAACAATTAGCAGAAGATGCCCTGTTAAATTTGAAACAATTGGCCGCAGATATTTACCGTCACACTCATATCGATGATTTGCTTAATGCCAATTATGAGCTAAAAATTCAAGAATTAAATAACGCCGTGCGCTTGGCAGCCAATCGCCATTTACCTATGGACAAACTCGTCCGCGAATTTGAACACCGCAAACAGCAAACATTAAACCTGATCGACCAAATTAAAACATCAGGGACCATTGCCCAGCTCAACCAATCTCTGGAACAGGCTAATGATGCCGAGCTAGTAAAGCAGGCTCAGCAGAAATTACAGCAATTTATTAAATCAGCTAAAGAGTTTAGTGATGAAGTTCCTGAAGCATTGGAAGAAGCAAAAGTAAAAATCAATTTATTCTTTGCTGAACAAAATCAAGCAGAGCAAGCCGCAAAAAATGCACTCCGTGAATTTAACGAACTTGCACGAAAAGGCTTGTGGGCCGCCGAACAAGGGTTTGTACGGAAAGCACGTGCCATCCAAAAGGAATTGGGCGAAAAACGCGAACAACTTTCTACCTTCACCCAAGAACTGCCTAAAACAATTCAATCTAAACTAGACGATTTTGAAGCGCAATTGGCCAAGCTGGGTGATTGGCATGAGTTCGCAGTAACGCCAAAAAAAGAAGCATTGATTGAGCAGATGCGTGCATTGGCGAATTCATCTGTTAATCCTGAGAACCTCGCCACTAAAATTCACGACCTGCAAGATAGCTGGAAAGAAGTGAGTAAAGGTGCCCAACAACAAGATGACGACCTCTGGCATCAATTCCAACAGGCCTCAGCCATTGCTTATGCTCCCTGTAAGGAATTCTTTGAAGCCCAAGCAGCGGCCCGCGATGCAAATCTTGCCAAACGCCGGGAATTGGTCAATCAATTACAACAATATCTGAGCGGTTATGATTTTACGAGCGCATCCTGGAAGGAAGTAGAACAAACACTTAAAACCGCTCGCGCGGAGTGGCAGAATTATTGGCCTGTACCACGTAAGGCAGGTAATGAACTACAGAAAGAATTTGAAGGATTAATGGAACAGCTATTTGGCAAAATAACCAACGAGTATGAAACCAACAAAAATGCCAAGCAACAATTAATTGAGCAAGCTGAAGCACTCAATAGCTCAGAAGACTCGCGCGCGGCAACAGAAAAAATTAAAGCGCTGCAAGGACAATGGAAAACGATAGGCAAAAGCTGGCCAAAAGAAGATCATCAACTTTGGCAAGAGTTTCGAAAACATTGTGATGCTGTATTTGACAAACGCAATCAGGTTTTTGAGGCGGCTAAAGAGCAACGCCAGGCACTTGCCGCGCGAGCTGAAGGTATAATCGAACACTTAAATCAATATGCCACACAAAGCATCGAACAAATAAATAATGCAAAGGAAGAAATTGAAAATCTTAAGAATGAATTTAATGGATTGGAATTGCCAAAGGAAAAAAGTAAAGCATTACAACAAAAGTTTGTTAACAGTATTAATGCTATAGCGGCCCAACGCGACCATGCACGCAATCAGGCCGAAAACCAAAGCTGGATTGATTTGTTTACCACTCTTGACTCAATACGCGATTACGAACTGGCAATTATTGGTAAATCATCAACAGAAATAATCTCAAGCAAAAAGTCTGATCTGGAGCAAGCCATTGCTGGCATTGCGCGTTGGCCGGCCGGTACGTTGAATGCAGTACAACAACGTTTAGCGAACGCGGAAAGTCTTGGGGTAAATGAACAAGCAAATAATAGCCAGATGTTGCGGATGCTTACCATACGGGCGGAAATCATGGCCGGACTGGAAAGCCCTGAACAGGACAAATCACTACGAATGAATTACCAGGTACAACAATTACAGCAAGGTTTAGGACAAAGGGATTCCCAATTTGATCCTTTACTCATTGAGTGGATTGGTTTGGGAGGTATTGATCAAGCTACTTATGCACCGTTATTTGAACGTTTTAATCAAAGCCGCTTACATCACGCTAAAAAATAAATTTAACCGGTTATAAATAAAAAGCGGGGTTGGTATACACCACACCCGCTTTTTTATTACCTCTAAAAATCCGAGATATTTATTCGATTCATGCAAGCCAAACTGCCTGCCGGATAAAAAAGCAGCCCAATGGGCTGCTCAAAGGAGAGGTCAAAAATGTACAGGGAGAACTACAAGCTCAAAAAAACTGGCGGAAAAATTCCGCCAGAATAAGGTCAAACACAACCCCTGTTTATTGAACCATCGGCGACGACTCAATAAACATTGGATTAATCCTAACCCTTGCATACTAGTGGGTCAAGCTTTTTGTCATTATGACTTTAAGATTTTTTTCTTATTTTTGCTAATGATTCATTTTTCATTAATAGGCGAGAATTTCTTAAGATTGGCATATGATTTAACATAGAGATGGTGTGCTGCACCAGTGCAAAGTCATGACTGTAGCTATGCTGTATATAAAAAGGATCTGCAGTAGTCGTTATTTTCTGCAGCTTATTAGTGACTATCTCCCTTAGTGACAAATAGCCTTTATTACATTTACAAGGCACAATCCACTAAAGTTCTGATGGAAAACCAGACCGTATCAATAAAATTGCAGTCTTCATTTTACTGAAGGAGATTCAACGTGGCTAAACAGCCCATTATTAACATGCGCCCCGAATCGAAGGGTTTGTCTTATGACCGCCCGGCAGCAAGCCAAATTTTTGGTTTTGTGCGTGACGCGATCATCAGTATGGAGTTGTTACCCGGCCAGATGATTTCCGAAACAGCCTTGGCCCAACAATTCGGTGTTAGCCGTACGCCCGTACGAGAAGCATTGATTCAACTCTCCAATATTGGTTTTGTGGAAGTTCTTCCGCAACGAGGAACCTATGTATCCAAATTCAGTATGGATAAAATTCTTGAGGCTCGTTTTATTCGGGAAGCGCTTGAGGTTGCGGTAGTCACCCAATTGGCAACAAACCCTAATGAAGCTGTTCGACTGGAAGCCGTGGATGCGTGCGAAAAAATCATCAACGATCAAAAAACCGCCGCTGCAGATGATGATGCCCTGGCTTTTCAAAATCTGGACGATCAATTTCATCAAACTATGGCCAGCTATACCCAATATCCCCGGGTTTCCTCACTCATCGAAGCTGAAAAGGCACACATGGATCGGGTGCGGAATTTGAGTTTGCATGTAAGTGGTCAATATAAACGTATCCTTAGCCAACACGCCGCTATCATCAAGGCCATCAAAACCGGTTCTGCGGAAAAGTCAGCGTCAGCTATGAGCGTTCACTTAAAAGATGTCTACAACATTCTTGAAGTTATTCCCCAGGAACATCCCGAATATTTTGTTTAGGAAAAATAAATAAAGGGTAACAACTTGCATTGTTACCCTTTCGAGATAATTTCACTTCCGCTGAACTAAAGCGTAACATCCAACCGAATTAGCGCGCTCATCAAAATTTACGACCTATTCAGGTTCGTCGGTTTCCTGTATTTCTACGTCCGTAATCACCTTTTGAATCAACTTAACCCGCCCGCTTTTCACCAACGCATCCCGTAAGACAAATTCGATTTGGGCGTTCAGGCTACGCAAATCGTCATCTGCCCAACGCTGCATTGCGGCAATGACTTGTTCATTGATACGTAAAGGAAAGGATTTTTTAGTCACAGTGAAGACCCGTCAAGAATAGATAGTTCCGGTATTAATAACGGGCTTTGCTTGCTGGTCACCGCAAAGAACCACGAGTAAATTACTGACCATTGCGGCTTTTCGCTCTCCATCCAGATCGACCACATCCAAGGCTGTCAATTGTTCCAATGCATCACTCACCATACCCACAGCACCTTGCACAATAATCCTGCGCGCCGCTAATACTGCACTTGCTTGTTGACGCTGTAACATCGCCTGCGCAATTTCAGGCGCATAGGCCAAGTGACTTAAGCGTGCTTCGAGCACATCTACACCCGCTTTTTGCAAGCGATCCTGTACTTCGCTTTTCAATTTCTGGGCAATAGCATTAGGATCACTACGCAGCGCCAGGCGTTCATCGTCTATGTCGTGCTCATAAGGGTAAGTCGTCGCCAAGTTGCGCAATGCCGCTTCACTTTGAATGGTGACATAATTTTCATAGTCATCGACTTCAAATACTGCTTCAGCGGTATCTACCACTTTCCACACAATAACTGCAGCAATTTCAATGGGATTACCGTTTGCATCGTTAACTTTCAAACGCCCGGATTCAAAGTTTCGAACCCGTAAACTCACCGAACGCTTGGCGTAAAAAGGGTTCGCCCAGCGTAAACCCGTGACCCGGTCTGTACCCGCATACTGGCCAAACAGTTGCAATACCTTGCCTTGATTTGGCTGAACCATATAAAAACCAAACCAGCCTATAAAAACTAAGGCTGAAATGAATATGGCGACTATTTTCAGTGCCCCTGGAAAATAAAACACAGCACCAAGACTTGCTAGCTGGGAAGCTAGTAATACCAATAACAAAAAATACCCGGATCCACTGCGTGCTTCGGTTTCATGAACCATGATCGTCTCCTTTATGCCCACCCAATTGATATCATTTAGATATCAAAATAATTCAAAAAATCGGTAATGTAAACAGGTAGATTCACTGACATTTGTCATTCATGACTGATGACAGCATGATGTGGCCCTAAACTTGGGCTTCTTACACACTACCTCTCAAGCGCCTTGTAGCTAGTTGGTTTATTAAGGAGCCATAATAATTCCTCGCCCCAATTCCACCCGGTAACGGCTATGTATCAACATTCACCTGAAAGATGTAAACACTCCTTTCATGCTCCCAAATCACTGGTTTGGTTAATTTTTAGCCTTTGGTATTTCGTACCCATTTATTACATGCCTTTTAGCAGTTCGGGCTTTGGCCTGTTGATGGGGGCTTTTGTCCTGTTTGTTGCCTGTTACGTCTGGGCAATCCAGGCAAGCCCACAACACGTATGGAAACCCGTCGTGGCAATTGTGGCCCTGGTATTGGTCATCACACCTTATTCTCCCGGCTCAAGCACCTTCTTCTCTTATATAGGTTTTATTATCGGGTTTTCCTACCGCAAAAAAATCTGGTTAAGCATTACCGGTGCGTTAATTTTAATGATTCTCGCCCTACACTTTCTGTTCAACTATCCATTTCCATTTTTTGCATTTCCCGCACTCTCAGGCCTTATTTCAATCGGAATCATTGGCTATGTCGAGCGCATGCGAATGGATGCCAGATCCACTTTAATGAAAAGTCACCAGGAAATTGAACAGCTTGCTGTCATCGCCGAACGTGAGCGAATAGCGCGCGATTTGCACGATATCCTCGGACACACATTGTCAAGTATCGCTTTAAAAGCTGAGCTCGCTGAAAAATTATTGAAGCAAGAAAAACACGAGTCTGTACAACAACATTTATCTGAGTTGCATCAAATCGCGCGCAATAGTTTGAGCCTGGTGAGACAAACAGTTTCCGGTTATAAACATCGCGGCCTGTCGGGTGAAGTGATGGAGCTCTGCGAGCGCTTGCGTCAAAAGGGGTTTGTCGTTGAATTGAATGGAGATATTCCCCAATTGTCACCACGCGCTGAAACAGCTGTGATTTTGGCTCTGACTGAACTAACCACGAATATTTTGCGTCACAGTAAAGGCGATCATTGCCAAATCGAATTTCGTAAACACTGCGATAAAATTCTAGTGAAAATGCGCGATAACGGTGAAGTGAAATCGCTCGTCCCTGGTAACGGTTTGCGCGGTATCCAGGAGCGTTTACAAGCCCTGGCAGGTGAAATGCAATCCTCCGTTAACAAGGGTTGCGAATTTATTATTTCATTGCCGAGTCGCGAACTTCATCAACAAGGATCCTAACAATAATGAAAATTTTACTCGCTGAAGACCAATCTATGGTTCGCGGTGCACTTGCCGCCTTATTAGGAATGGAAACCGGATTTGAAGTAACGCAAGCCGAGGATGGTGATCGCGCCTGGTTGCTGATGAAACAAAATAGTTACGATATTTTGCTGACCGATATTGAAATGCCAGGGCGGTCTGGTTTGGAATTGGCGCAATGGGTATTGCAACAAAAACTGCCCACAAAAACCATCATCATTACGACTTTTGGACGCTCAGGCTACATCCGTCGCGCGATTGATATGGGTGTTGCTGGTTTTTTGTTAAAAGATGCCCCATCAGAACAATTAATTGAAGCTATTTATAAAGTCATGGAAGGTAAGCGAGTCATTGACGGTGAGCTTGCAATGATGGCACTGGGCGAAGCCGATCCATTAAATGATAAAGAGCGCCGCGCTTTGCGACTCGCCGCAGAAGGTAAAACGACTGCTGAAATTGCCACAGTGTTGTGCTTATCAGAAGGAACCGTGCGCAATTATCTCTCTGAAGCCATTGCCAAACTCCATGCAGTCAATCGTGTGGATGCCGCCCGTATAGCCCGCCAGAAGGGCTGGATCTGATTTAATCCCACCACAAAAAAGGACGCAAAATCTCCTCTTGCTCTATTCCGGTTTTCGCATTTTGGCTGCTAGAATCCCCTGCCCGCCAAAATGCGCGGTACCAACAGCGATAACAAAAATACAAAATACGGCACCGCATGACACTTAATAACACGCCGGCCGTCACACGACCCAACATTACCTGCACCGATTACAACTCAATAAAGAACAGGGAAACCTATGAATCATACTGACATTATCCGGCAATGGCCGGAGTACACGGCCCTGACCCGTGCGCGAAAAAAAATTATGTGGCCGCTTTCGATCATGATGATCGCCGCCTATTTTGTGCTCATACTAGCGATTGCTTTTACCCCTGCGTCCTTGGGTAACCCTATTGGAGATGGAGTCACTTCCATTGGTATTACATTAGGCCTGGGAATAATTCTGTTTTGTTTTGTGATCACCGGTATTTATGTGTATTACGCTAATCGTGTGTTGGAGCCGCTCAATCAGGCAATAAGAAAAAAAGCGGAGGCATTGAAGTAATGAAATATTTTTCACGCTCACTCTTGCTTCTGTTGGGTAGTCTCAGTTTGCCAGTATTGGCAGATTCAAAAAGCATGGCTCCAGTCTCCGCAATTTTTATGTTTATTCTGTTTGTAGTACTGACACTCGGGATAACAATCTGGGCTTCCAAACGAACTAAAACTACTAAAGACTTTTATGCTGCGGGAGGCGGTATCAGCGGCTTCCAAAATGGATTAGCGATTGCCGGTGATTATATGTCGGCTGCCTCATTTCTCGGTATTGCCGGCTTGGTCTACATGTCAGGATTCGATGGTTTGATTTATGCCATTGGTTTTTTGGTTGGATGGCCGATCGTATTGTTGTTAATTGCTGAACCATTGCGCAATCTGGGTAAATACACGTTTGCAGATGTTGCTTCATTTCGCTTGCAACAAAAACCAATACGTATACTTGCGGCCAGCGGATCTCTGGTAACCGTGATTTTCTATTTGATTGCGCAGATGGTTGGCGCAGGTAAATTGATTGAATTACTCTTCGGAATGCAATATGAAGTTGCTGTAATAATCGTCGGTGTATTGATGACTTTCTACGTTACCTTCGGCGGAATGCTGGCTACTACTTGGGTGCAATTAATTAAGGCCATTCTTTTACTTTCCGGTGCCACGCTAGTTGCTGTATTGGTCATGGTGCAATTCGGATTTAGTTTTGAAACCATGTTTGCTGAAGCAGTTAAAGTACATAGCAAAGGCGACGCTATTATGGCGCCAGGTACTTTAGTATCTGATCCAATTTCGGCAATCTCCCTAGGCATGGCATTGATGTTTGGGACGGCAGGATTACCTCATATTTTGATGCGCTTTTTTACTGTGCGTGATGCAGTGCAAGCACGCCGTTCAGTTTTTTATGCAACAGGCTTTATCGGTTATTTCTATATCCTGACTTTTATCATCGGCTTCGGCGCCATTGTGTTATTGGCCGCTCACCCTGAATATTTCAGCGATGGTGCATTAATTGGTGGCTCCAATATGGCAGCGATTCGCTTGTCGCAAGCTGTCGGCGGTGACATGTTGCTCGGATTTATTTCTGCCGTTGCGTTTGCAACAATTCTCGCGGTGGTATCAGGGCTGACACTTGCCGGTTCCAGTGCAATTTCTCATGATTTATATGCAACCTTGATACTGAAAGGCGAACACAACGAACGCAAAGAAATTCTCGCCTCACGTATTGCTACTGTTGTTCTGGGTGCTATCGCCGTATTGCTTGGAATTGTATTCGAGAACCAAAACGTGGCCTTCATGGTTGGCCTGGCATTTTGTGTTGCGGCAAGTGCTAACTTTCCAATTTTGTTGTTAAGTATGTACTGGCGTCGATTAACCACCCGTGGAGCGGTCATGGGCGGTTCATTGGGTTTGTTAACAGCAGTGGTGTTGGTATTTATTGGGCCAACAGTATGGGTGGATGCTCTTGGCAATAAAGAAGCCATTTTCCCATTTAAATATCCTGCAATCTTTTCTATAAGCGCCGCATTTATCGGTATCTGGTTATTTTCATTACTCGATAATTCCGCCGCTGCTAAAACAGAACAAGCAGCATTTGATGCTCAATTTGTGCGTTCACAAACGGGTATTGGTGCAGCTGGTGCAACTGAACACTAAGCTGCCCCAATAACGCTAATAACAAATCAATAAGAGCTGGGAGTTACCGGCTCTTTTATTCACTCTCATGTCTTATAAACCACTTAGTAGTCGCAGTGGTGATAGATCTAACTTCATCCACAAATTATTATTTATTGAGGCGTATTTTGCGTTTCAAACCACAAGCTACGCTGTTAAAAATCTGGATCGCAAATAATAGATATATTGCTACCCGTTGTTGGGTGCGTAAATTGCAAATCCCGTGCATGTAACAATAAACGTTCCGCCGAGGCAGTGACAGCACCTCCATAAAACTCACACCCCAAAATCGGATGTCCAATGGCCTGCATGTGTAAACGCAATTGGTGTGAACGACCTGTAATCGGATGTAGCAGCACGCGGGTATGATCTGCCTTGAAGTTGCGCTCAAGTACCTCAAATTCGGTCACCGAAGCTTTTCCCGTCGCAAGACAAATTTTGTATTTGGGCCCATCAGCCGGTGCGATAGGTAACTCAATTACCCCCCTATCTTTTGGTATCAAGCCTGCAACGATAGCCACGTAATGTTTACTCACCGAACGGGCCTGGAATTGCTTGCTGATATGGGACAGAGCCGCTTTATTCAGGGGAATGACCATCACACCCGATGTATCAAAATCCAGACGATGAGCTATGGCCGCTGTTGGATAGGTAATCTGTAGACGACTAATCACCGAATCGCGATTTTGTGGATGACGGCCCGGAACACTTAGCAGTTGTGTTGGTTTACTAATCAGAAGAAAATCCTGGTCTTCCTGCAAAATCTCAACTTGCTCGAGACAGGGAGGAAGAATAAATAACTGATCAAGATCGGGCTGCATGAGTGAAATAGTTAATAGTTAGAAAAAAAATCAATATGCGCATGATAACAGCCCAAACCCAACAAAGACGCCATTCATAACGGCAAAGAACAAACTTAGACCTAAAGGTTTATTCCCATCCCCGACAGTGACTGTTATTGTGCGGCGGCAAAACTCGCGGGGCAAAGGCTTTTCCTGTATGCTTCGCGCCTCGATTTTTAGCCTACTGTGCCAGCCCGTGATGGCCATTATCATTTGCTGCTGACTGCATTTTGCTTTTAGCCGCATTAACAATAGATAGGTATCTAGTTACATGTATATCTACGACGAGTACGACAACAACATACTTCGCCAGCGCGTTGCCCAATTCCGTGGACAAACCGAGCGTTTTCTGGCGGGCGAATTACCACCTGAACAATTCCTGCCATTGCGTCTGCAAAACGGCTTATATGTTCAGCGCCTTGCCCCAATGCTGCGCATTAATGTGCCTTACGGCATGGTTAACTCTACCCAGATTCGCAAGCTGGCCCATATCGCCCGTCATTACGATAAAGGTTATTGCCACGTCAGTACCCGTCAAAACATCCAGTACAATTGGCCCGACCTGACCGAAGTTCCGGATATTCTCTCTGAATTGGCGGATGTGGGTATGCATGGTACCCAATCAAGCGGTAACTGTATCCGCAATACAACATCTGATCAGTTCGCAGGTGTTGCCCCGGATGAAATTGTAGACCCACGCCCCTATTGCGAAATTATTCGCCAATGGTCCAGTTTTCACCCTGAATTTGCGTTCCTTCCACGCAAATTCAAAATTGCCGTAACCGGCTCAACCCAGGATCGCGCTGCGGTTCAGGTCCACGATATTGGCTTGCAACTGCTGTTGAATGACAAAGGCGAAATTGGGTTCCAGGTATATGTTGGCGGGGGCCTTGGCCGCACACCATGCATCGGTTCAGCCATTCGTGATTTTTTACCTGAAGAAGATTTGTTGTCTTACCTTGAGGCCATCTTGCGCGTATACAACCTCTACGGTCGTCGTGACAACAAATACAAAGCGCGGATCAAAATTCTGGTGCGAGCATTGACGCCTGAAGTCTTTGCACAGAAAGTTGAAGCTGAATGGCAGCATTTAAAAGATGGTTACAACAAACTAACCCGCGAAGAAATTGAACGGGCAAAAGCGTTCTTTACAGCACCTGCCTACGAAATTATCAATGACATCTCCGCCCAAGCTGCCGTTGATGCACATGCCAGTAACCGCATTGCATTCAGCAAATGGTTGCAACGCAATGTTCGCAAACACAAAATCCCTGGTTATGCGGCTGTTACCTTGTCATTAAAACCAACCGGTATTGCACCAGGTGATATTACTGATACCCAGCTTGAAATTATCGCTAACCTGGCCGATGAATTCAGTTTCGGTGAAGCACGCACCACTCACGAACAAAATATTGTGTTGGCGGATGTTAAGAAAACCGAATTATTCAACCTTTGGCAAAAAGCCAAGGTGGCCGGTTTTGCCACACCCAATATTGGCACTATTACTGACATCATTTGCTGCCCCGGTGGCGATTTCTGTTCACTGGCTAACGCAAAATCTATCCCTATTGCCGAAGCCATCCAACGCCAATTCGAAGATTTGGACTATGTATACGACTTGGGTGATATCGATTTGAATATCTCCGGATGCATGAACGCCTGCGGACACCACCATGTTGGACACATTGGTATCCTGGGTGTGGATAAAGCGGGCAAGGAATTCTATCAAGTGCAATTAGGTGGAAACGCAGGTAATGACGCATCTCTGGGAGATGTTCTTGGCCCATCCTTTAGTGCCGAAGATATGCCCTCCGTAATACAAAAGCTGGTTGATGTCTATCTAACCAACCGCACCGACGAAGAATTATTTATTGATACCTATCGCCGGATAGGTGCAGCTCCCTTCAAGGAGAAAGTGTATGCCAAAGCTAATTAAAGATGGTGCTGTAGTTGAAAACACCTGGACACTACTTGCCAAACCAGAAGGTAATTCTGTTGATGTAGAAATACCCGTTGGTCAAGTGATAGTACCAGCCAGCGTTTGGATTGCGCAAAAAGAAAAACTGCAATCACGAACAGATATTGGTGTGTGGTTGGATAGCGATGAAGGTGCAGAATTGATTGGCGCTGACGTGAATCGCTTTCCTATTATCGGTGTTAACTTTCCACTATTTATGGATGGCCGCGCATTCTCAACGGCGCGCTTATTGCGCGAGCGTTATGGATTTACAGGCGAGCTACGTGCAGTAGGTAACTTCATTCGCGACCAACTTTGCTATCTGCGTCGTTGCGGTGTAAATGCATTTGCTTTCTCCAATCCGGACATTAATTTGGATGAAGCTGCAAATTCACTACGAGATTTCCAGGAGTACTACCAGGCGTCAGTGGATCAGCCTCTGCCACTTTTTAGACGTCGCGCTTAATACTATTAGTATTCTGGATGTAAAAACGCCGCTTGATAGCGGCGTTTTTTATTGTCTAACAATCTTTTTATTTCTTTGCAAAAAATGTTTGTATGTTTTCTGCCGCCGCCAATGTGTCGCCTCGCCCAAGCTCCATCAACTCATTAATAAACTCATTGGAGAACAACAAATAGCTGGCAGCTGTCGCACCGCCACCCTTTGCCGTCGAACCGGTTGCCCGCATAAAAAAGCGCAAACTTTTGGGTAGGTAACGCACATTCCGACCAGCAATAGTATCAATCGGGGATGAAGGTGCGATCACCATGTTATCAACCGGCCTCAAATAAATGCCTTCTTTGATTCGCTGCTCTTCAGGAATCAATCGAAGTAATTGATTCATGCGCTCCAGATGTTCCAAATCACTTTCCATCGCGTCTACAAATGCACTATTGAACAAATGGCCAACAATTTGGCCCATTGACGGCGAGTGACGATGAGGTACACGGCGATTTGCCTTTAATGCAGTACGGTTACCACTCACCCCCACCACAAACAATGATTCCGCCCCCAAATGTAACGCAGGGCTCATGGGTGCTAACTGGCGCAATGCACCATCGCCGAAATATTCACGGTTAATACGCACTGCCGGGAAAATAGTAGGAATAGCAGAGGACGCTAATAAATGTTCCAGCCGTAAATGCGTTGGCACTCCGACGCGGCGATAGCGATTCCATCCTTTCAAATCATGATGCCCTTGAAAAAAACTAACAGAGTGTCCTGAGGTATAACCCATCGCTGAAACACTAACCGCCAGCAATCGACCACTATCAATTGCGTGAGTGAGATTTTCAAAATTAATTTTAGAACCCAATAGGTTCCACAAAGGTGCATTATCCAGTAATGAAAGAGGACGCTTACGCCCCATGCCTTCGTTTAATAAGGAAAAACCAAGGTAAGCGAGGCCTTTGAAAATATCACCCCAACCATAGAGATACACTTGGCCAATATCGAGGTTTTGCCACATATTCGACAAGGCATTTACCGCAGACTTGAAATTACCTTTATGTGCAGCAATCGCCAGGGCATTGATCGCACCGGCAGATGTACCACAAATAATTGGAAATGGATTTTCAATATCGTCTGGAAGAATTTCAGCCAGCGCTTTTAAAACTCCAACTTGATAGGCGGCACGAGCACCACCGCCCGACAGAATGAGTGCGCGTTTCATAAATTATCGCTTGGCGAGTTTAGCAACTTCCTGATCGCGCAGTTCACGCCGTAAAATTTTTCCAACATTGGTTTTCGGTAATTCCTTTCGAAATTCAATTAAGTGGGGAACTTTGTAAGCAGTTAAAGTTTCCTTGGCAAACTTACGTACCTGCTCCACGGTGAGCGATTCATTTGCTGTCACGATAAATGCTTTAACCGTTTCACTGCCTTGCCCGTCAGGCACCCCCACAATTGCAACTTCAACAATATCCGGATGACTACTCAATGCATCCTCAACTTCGTTAGGGAATACTTTAAAACCGCTAACATTAATCATGTCTTTTTTGCGGTCAACAATTTTTATATAACCATCATCCTGGATAATCGCAATATCACCGGTCTTGAACCAACCATCATTGTCGATGACTTCCGCCGTAGCATCTGGACGCTGCCAATAGCCTTTCATGACTTGCGGCCCACGTACGCACAGCTCGCCAGGCTCCCCCGCTGGCAAACTATTGTTGTGATCATCAATCACCTTGATTTCGGTATCGATTAATGGCAATCCCACAGTTCCATGCTGCACATTCTCTAATGGATTGTTGGATACCACCGGGGATGTTTCGGTTAAACCGTAACCTTCACTGATCGGCGCCTTGGTTACTTCGAGCCAATGCTTTGTCGTTTCCGCTGTTAGAGCCATACCACCAGAGCAAGTGAGGCGTAAATGACTAAAATCCAGTTTGCAAAAATCCGGATTACGCATTAGCGCATTGAATAATGTGTTCAGCCCGACAAAAAAAGTGAACGCTTTGCCCTGCATTGTTTTTACAAATCCAGGAATATCGCGTGGATTAGGAATTAATAAACTGTGATTACCCAACGCAACTGCGGATGTGCAGTGAATAGTAAATGAATAGATGTGATAAAGCGGCAACGGTGCAATATACAGTTCCTGTTTCGGACGAAACACATCTTTCATCCGCTCATTCAGCTGCGCCATATTCGCCACCAAATTTCGATGTGTGAGCATAGCGCCCTTGGCAACACCTGTTGTACCACCAGTGTATTGCAATACAGCCACATCATCCGGAGTTTGCGCTACAGCTTGCCATGGATTCTGAGCCAGTGAGAGCACTTTTCGCAAACCAACTTGTTGTGGGAACTCAAACGGTGGAACCATTTTTTTCAAATATTTCACCGCAAAATTCAGTAACACGCGTTTCACCGGCGAGTGCAGATCAGCAAGTTCAGTAACGATCACTTGTTCCACCGAAGTTTCACGAATGATAGATGCTGCATTCTTAGCGATATTTGCCAACACAACTAAAGCTTTCGCACCTGAATCATTTAACTGGTGTTTCACCTCGTGCGGTGTGTAAAGCGGGTTAGTGTTCACAACTACCATTCCCGCGCGCAATGCACCAAATACAACAACGGGGTACTGCAAAATATTAGGCAATTGAACTGCAATCCGGTCACCGGGTTTCAAATTCGTGTGCTGTTGCAGATACGCAGCAAATCGTCCGGATAATTGGTCGAGATCTGCGTAGGTAAGCGTACGCTCCATACAGGTAAATGCCTTACAGTCAGCGAATTGCTTACAGGATTGCGCAAAAACATCCGCGAGAGTTCTGTCGTAATTCAGCGACATGTATCAATCTCCACTATCGTTATTGTGAATTTAAAAATTTTCATCCGACAACGTCATTAGATTATCAGCACCCGAGCGCATCATTTGCACCAGGGCAAACGTGCGCGGCAAAATACGCGCAAAATAAAAGTCAGCTGCCGCTAATTTTGCACGATAAAAATTGGCATCTTCAGATTTCATTGCCAACTTTTGTAAAGCCACTTTTTCTGCCTTCACCCATAAGTAGGCGAGCACAAGATAGCCCGAATACATCAGATAATCTACCGCAGCTGCGCCAATCTCATCAGGATTACGCTGTGCTTTTGCCGTGATTTCTGCACTCAGTTCAAGCCATTGCTGATTGAGTGTAGTCAATTGGGCAATATGTGGCGCCAATTGCACCTCACCTGCACAATTATTACAAAATGTCGTAATTTCATCGATCAATACAGCAAGGATTTTTCCATCACTGCCTAACACCTTGCGCCCCAATAAATCGAGCGCTTGAATGCCTGTAGTGCCCTCATAGAGTGTAGCAATACGACAATCACGCAAGTTTTGCTCAAGCCCCCAGTCACGGATGTAACCGTGACCTCCCAAACATTGCAATGCATGGTTTGCGGATTCAAAACCCGCTTCCGTGCTAAAGGCTTTAACAATTGGAGTCAGCACTCCCAAAAGAGCCGTAGCATCGGCGCGCTCTTGAGGATCTGCTGAATATTGGCTCAAATCCATCTTCAAGGATGCGAAATAACATAACATCCTTATCCCCTCGACCAACACTTTCTGAGTGAGCAGCATACGTCGCACATCCGGGTGGACAATTATCGGATCAGCGGTTTTTTCCGGATATTGAGGTCCTTTTGCAGAACGCATTTGAAGTCGCTCACGGGTGTAACGCCGCGCGATCTGGTATCCCAATTCACCATGAGCCAAGCCTTGCAGCCCAGATCCAACACGGGCGAGATTCATGAACGTAAACATTTGATGTAAACCTTTATTGATATCACCCAGCAACCAACCTGTTGCCCCATCAAAATTGAGCACACAAGTCGCATTACCATGGATCCCCATCTTATGTTCTATAGCTGAGCAACTAATGTTGTTAGGTGCCAACAATTCACCAGATTCACCAACCAACATTTTAGGTACTACAAACAAAGAGGTGCCTTTCGTACCAGGAGGGGCATCAGGCAAGCGAGCAAGCACGATATGAATAATATTTTCGGCAAGGTCATGATCGCCGGAAGATATAAAAATTTTGGTACCAGTGATGCAGAAACTTCCGTCATCACAAGGCTCGGCTTTCGTTCGCAACAACCCGAGATCACTTCCTGCCTGCGCCTCCGTCAAACACATAGTACCGGTCCAGCGACCAGATATTAATGAGGGCAAATACTGTTGTTTTTGCCGCAAACTTCCATGTGTCTCGATGGTATGCATTGCTCCTTGGGAGAGCCCTACATACATTGCCCATGCCCAATTAGGCGTTCCAAGGATTTCACTGAGAACAATACCCAAAGATTGAGGCAACCCTTGGCCACCATAAGTCGTTGAGCGCGATAGTGTTGGCCAACCCGCATCACAATATTGCTGGTAAGCCTCTTTGAAACCCGGAGGGGTGATCACCTTGCCATCTACCAACTTGCATCCAGCCTGATCTCCCAATGCGCGAAGCGGGGCCAACACGGTTTCGGCAAACCGCGCCGCTTCAGATAAAAATGCATTCGCCAGCTCGGAATCCAATGTAGGTTGACCGATACTGATACAGTGGTCCTGATAATTAAATAATTCAAAAAGAGTGAAATTGATGTCGCGCAAGGGCGTTTGATAATTGCTCATCCTTAACCATCCGGGCGTTGCCCATCGAGAAAATCTACAGCAAGCACTTAACTTGCTAACCGGTTGATATTGTTATGTTCCTGCGATCTACCACGACAGAGGCAGCCATATTTGCCCATGCCCTTTTAGGATGTCAAATATTTATCCAAATAAATCCTTTAAATAACAAAAACTTAGGAAGTGCTTATCATTTTGGTGCAGGTTGGGCTACCCAATACCTCTAGCAGCCTCGCGGTAATGGCTGCTGTGAATCCCCAAATTTCATAACCAAGATAAGAGTAGACCGGAATCCTGTAGCTGCGACCATCGCGTTCAAATACATCCTCCCGGATAAAGATTTCGCGCTCGAACAACGCGAGTGGTACCCAAAAAATAGAATCAAGTTCAGCTGGCGATGGAACCAAGGGATAAGAGGATTCTGTACACGCAACGAATGAGGCCACCTCAGTACCGGCACGAGTATGGAAATCAGGCAAGCGCCCTAGCACCTGCACCAAATTTGGGGAAAGACCAATCTCTTCTTCCATCTCACGTAATGCTGTAACGAGAAGATTTTCGTCCTGCTGCTCACGCATTCCACCTGGGAAACAAACCTCTCCGGGATGATTTCGTAAATGCAATGCACGTTTGGTATACAGGAGTGCGGGTTGTTCATCCTTACTCAATAGCAAGATAACCGCCGCGCGCGCTTGGCCGGGTGTATTTATTGGTAATAATGCCGCAGCCAGAGCATCAAATAGTGCTGAAGTCACCCATCTGTCTCCACATCGAGCAGATGTAAAACATCAAATGCAGGTTCTTCATAGGGGTGTGATGCACGCAATGCCGTAATAACGGCTTTGATATGCTCCCTGGCACACACCATTTCTACCCTGAACTCCGGTACGGTTTCCAATTGATTTACTTGTCCGAGGAAAGGGCTTGCACCCGGCAAAGGCCGGAACTGCCCTTGCCCCAGCACCTGCCAGCAACACTGATCGTAATTACCGAAGCGTCCTGCTCCCGCAACAAAAACGGCTGTTTTAACCTGCTCGAGATGAGAAGCGGGGACAAAGAAGACTAATTTATACATCTGCCCTGCCCCTTTTTGATTGAAAAACTTAAATTACACGTACAGCAATAACATGCTCAACTTTGGCTAACGCATCGATTACAGTTGAGGATGGCTTCTGCTCAACATCGATGATGTTATACGCAACATCACCACGGCTTTTGTTAACCATGTCGATTACGTTAACTTTTTGATCTGCCAATACTGACAATACATGTCCCAATACCCCTGAAACATTTTCGTTAGAGAAGGTAATACGTGAGCCTTTACCAGGATTGCGATCCATGGATACAGCAGGAAAGTTTACCGAGTTTTTGATATTGCCGTTTTCCAGGAAGTCAACTAACTGATCAGCCGCCATGATTGCGCAATTTTCTTCTGCTTCTTCCGTACTGGCGCCAATGTGTGGCATCGCCAATACATCGCTACGGTTTAACAAAATGGGTTCTGGAAAATCGCAAATGTATTTACCCAAATGGCCGGCATTCAGGCTTTCAACAACAGCATGAGCATCCACTATTGCTTCACGCGCGAAATTGAGCAGCACAGCGCCCTTTTTGCATACTTTGAGAGTATCAGCATTGATTAAATGTTTGGTTGCAGGAATCGCAGGGACGTGCAGAGTAATATAATCAGAACGAGCTAATAATGATTGCAGGTTTTCCATACGGCCGACTTGATTCGGCAAACGCCACGCTGCTTCAACTGACAACGCTGGATCAAAACCCACTACGTTCATACCCAACGCAATTGCTGCATCCGCAATGAGAGAACCTATGGCACCCAAGCCGACAATACCTAATGTTTTACCTTGAATCTCCATACCGGCAAAATTGGATTTCTCTTTTTCCAGCAGCTTGGACATTTCGTCAGCGTCAGTCATGTCGGTTAAGGCATTCACATAATGCATACCGGATACAATGCCACGCGAGCCTAATAGCATCCCCGCCAACACAAGTTCTTTTACTGCATTCGCGTTAGCGCCCGGTGAGTTGAAAACTACCACGCCTTTTTTGGTGTATTCCTCAACTGGAACATTGTTCGTGCCGGCACCTGCACGCGCTACCGCCTTCACTGATTCCGGCAATGACTCGCCGTGAAGCTTATGGCTGCGCAGGATATATGCGTCAGGGCTTCCAATATCACTTGCCACTTCATATTTTTCGCGTGAAAAACGGTTCAAACCTTTTACAGAAATAGCGTTGTACGTTTTTATTTTAAACATGGGAGTATTCCTCAAATCTGCTAACAAAAAGGCCGTGTAAAAACACGGCCTGAATCGTTACATAAGTAGATATCAAGCTGCTGTAGCTTCTTTATATGCCCAGCTCAACCACGGCAAAACAGCTTCCAGATCGGCGGAATCTACTGTCGCACCAGACCAAATACGCAGGCCTGGCGGGGCATCACGGTAGGCGCCAATATCATAAGCCACGCCTTCTTTATCAAGCAGTTTGATCATGGCCTTCACTTGGTCTGGCGTTGCTTTCAAGGTAAAACAAACACTGGTGTTGGACAAGGTTTCCGGAGTTTGCGCTAGAAAATCAATCCAATCGTTGGCTTCAACGAATTTTTTCAAAACTTCAAGATTGGCATTAGAGCGAGCAATAGTCTCTTTTACGCCACCGAGTGAGCGTACCCAATCCAATGCATCCAGATAATCTGCTACTGCCAGCATGGATGGCGTGTTGATAGTATCACCTTTAAAAATACCTTCTTGCAGCTTCCCTCCACTAGTCATCCGGAATAGCTTTGGCATCGGCCAACTTGGCTTGTAAGTTTCCAGGCGCTCGACTGCACGAGGGCTAAGAATCAGCATGCCATGAGCACCCTCGCCACCTAGCACTTTTTGCCAGCTATAAGTAATCACATCAAGCTTTTCCCACGGCATATCCATAGCAAACACGGCCGAGGTTGCGTCACAAATGGTTAAGCCCTTACGATCAGCAGGAATCCAATCGCCATTTGGAACCTTGACACCGGACGTGGTGCCATTCCAAGTAAAAATCACATCATTATCAAAGTTAACTTCTGACAAATCCGGTAACAAACCATAATCAGCTTCATGCGCATTGACTTGCAACTTCAACTCTTTGGTGGCATCGCTCAACCAGCCTTTACCAAAAGACTCCCATTGCAATATATCTACGCCGCGCGCGCCCAATAATGACCACATAGCCATTTCTACAGCGCCAGTATCAGAACCAGGAACTACCCCTACACGGTACCCCTCAGGAAGACCCAACAGCTCAGCGGTATCTTCACAGGCGCGCTGCAATGCAGCTTTGCCAATGGTGGAGCGATGGGAACGGCCAAGGGTAGAAACATCAAGCTGGTCAAGACTATAGCCCGGGCGTTTGCTGCAAGGGCCAGATGAGAAATTAGGGTTCTTGGGTTTTACGGCTGGCTTCATGGTAGTCCTCTAGCTGGCAAAAAAGCGCGCCTTTTAGCCACGAGGGCTTGGCTCGCCACGAGGGCCTGCCCGCTACTGATGATGGGCAAACCCGGAAAAATAGGGGCGTCGATTATGCCAGCTAAGTAGTGAATAACCTAGCCACTCCAGTGTGAATTAAAGAAAGAATCTACGAACGTAAATGGCGCTGATTACGCTATCACAATAACTATTAACTTAGGCGCAAAAAAAAGCCCCCTGAAAATCAGAGGGCAAGAGGGAGACGTCGATGCATCAACCAGACATCGACGGTGAGAGACCATTAACCGTTTAAAACCAAGCTGGAAAACACTATTTAAGCTTGGTATCTCAATCAACTGAGGTTACTTTAAAACCTTATGACAGCGCTGTCAAACATATTTTGATGAATGTTTTATAAATTAGGGCGCCAACCACATCGATGATAGCCCTAACATCAGCTCAACATTTTGAACACTTCTTAAACATAAACATACCTTTGCAACAGAATCACCAAATGCTAATGAACAAATACAATTTGGAGATGCATCACAGCTTTGTCTAAAGTTTGTCCAAATCCGCAGGAATGAGTCGCAATTTGTCGGAGTGGTATGCTTCGATCAAAAAATAGTCTTGCTTATTTTCTGCAGCTAAAAATGCTTCATTGATCCCGAACGTAGCAGCATATACATTCAGTGTTAATTTTCCTGGATTATCAAACGCAATACCGCTATTCAACGTATTGCAATCAATAACATTCCTCCCTAACCTCCCCTTAACAATCCAGCATGTGATAAATCTATGCCAGTCGAAAAAAATGCAGTACCGGGTGAACCTATTACCATCATTGGCGGTGGCCCTAAAAAAGTTCTTTACACATTAAAAACAGTCGCACGAATTGGATTGTTAAATTCAGCTAAAGCGTTGAACAGTAAAAACACTTGTAAAGCATGTGGCTTGGGAATGGGTGGGCAGCGAGGAGGAATGACTAACGAAAAGGATGAATTTCCTTCAGTTTGTAATAAAAGTATTCAAGCCCAGTCGACTGATATACAACCACCAATTCCAAAAGATTTATTTGCCCATGCATTGGATGACTTTAAACAGCTTAGCGCTTTTGAGCTTGAACATCTTGGGCGTTTGGATACACCGTTATTTAAAAATACTGACACTAACAAATACACACCCGTCAGCTGGGCATTTGCTATCGATAAAATGGCTCGCGCATTTTCGGCGATCAACCCGGAGCGCAGTTTTTTTTATTCATCTGGTCGTTCCTCAAACGAAGCAGGTTTTGTATTGCAATTGCTAGCACGGTTATACGGCACCAACAATGTCAATAATTGTTCTTTCTATTGTCATCAGGCAACCGGCGTCGGCCTTTCAAATGTGATAGGCAGTGGTACCGCGACTGTCGCGTTGGAAGACTTGGCTCAATGCGATTGCATATTTGTTATTGGTGCAAATCCCGCCTCCAATCACCCTCGTTTTCTGCATCAATTAAAAAATTGTCGTGAACGCGGAGGTCAGGTGATTATTATCAACCCCGCCAAAGAGCCAGGACTGGTACGCTTTGCAGTTCCTAAAAGTGCGAAATCCATGCTGACAGGCGGAACGTGGATTGCGTCCGAATACATACAACCAAAAATAGGTAGCGATTTAGCATTATTGAAAGGCATTGCCAAAGCATTAATTGAAAATCAGCAAATTGATAATGCTTTTATTGGTTCATACACAGATTTTTTTCAGGAATTTAGCAAAGATCTGGCCGAAACATCATGGGATATCATTGTAAACCGTTGCAAAATTTCACAAGAAAAAATCGTGGCGCTCGCCGATTTATATGCAAAATCCCAAAAAACTATTTTTGCCTGGGGAATGGGAATAACGCATCACCTTAATGGTGTAGAGAATGTAGAAGCCATTGCAAATCTGGCTCTGTTACGTGGAATGCTTGGCAGACCAGCAGCAGGTCTTTTACCATTACGAGGGCACAGTAATGTTCAAGGAATAGGCACAGTTGGCGTAAAACCAGCACTCGCTGAGGATGTGTTAGTCAAGCTTGAGCAACAGTTGAATATTCAACTCCCCCGTAAACCTGGAATGGATACTCTCGCATGCCTTCAAGCCGCCCATGACGGCAACATAGATGCAGCACTTCTCATGGGGGGAAATTTATTTTCAGCAACGCCCAACACCGAATGGGCTCGCGCAGCACTGGATAAGATTCCATTCAAAGTTTATTTAACTACCACGCTAAATGCAGGCCATATTCATGGAATGGAAAACAGCGAAGCATTGATTTTACCTGTTACTGCGCGCGATGAAGAATGGCAACCTACTACTCAGGAATCAATGTTCAACTACGTACGTTTGAGCGATGGAGGAATTGATAGATTACATAATGTAAAGCCTGAAGTAGAAATATTGTGCGAATTAGGCACTCGCCTACTTCCCAACGCTGCTCATTTGTTTCAGCAGTTTAAAAAACATAATTCTATTCGGATGGCAATTGCAGAAACGATTACCGGAATGGATGAAATAAAGGATATTGCAGAGACCAAGCAAGAGTTCACCATTAAAAAACGCTTGTTGAATGAACCCGTCTTCAATACGAACAATAATAAAGCTAAATTTAAAATCCATCCGATTGAATATAAAGATCCAGATCAACAATTCCCTTTTACTCTGGCGAGTATTCGTAGTGAGGGGCAATTCAATTCTATTATTTACGAAGAAAGTGACTCGTACCGGGGAGTCAGCACGCGCTGGTCAGTCCTGATGAATCAGGATGATTTGCAGGATTTGAAAATCGAATCGGGAGATTGTGTAGATATTCAATCAGCGGAAGGTGTGATGAAAAATGTTACGCCGGTTGCATTCGATGTGCCAAAAGGAAATCTGCTCGCTTACTACCCAGAGGCAAATGTACTGATTCCTATTACTTATGATCCACGCAGTAAAACGCCCGCTTTTAAATCAGTAGCTGTAAAAATTGTTAAATCCGAACGGCAATAAAACTCTAAATTGAGATATTTATATCAGTGCGCGGGGATTTACGACGATCCCTGCCAGTCCGCGTTTCAACCAAATGTTCACCATTCTTATTTCGACGATCCTGCTTTCGTCGTTCAATGCCATCCGGCGGCCCGACACTTACCTCGGGTGCCGCATCAACATTTAAACTATGCTGATCATTTGCATAAGCCTGCACCCCCGTTACTCTGGAAGGGCGAGAAGATGTATTAACCGGCTGCGGACGCGGGGAAATGGGACCTAGATAAACCATAAATGCTCCTCAAAACGAGATATATAGTCAATTTATCGGCTGGGTTCGAATTTACTTAAAGGCTAATTGAAACGTCATCAAAAAATTGACATATAGATCACATTTTCGACAACTCTGGTTAGTGCAGTTCCTATAAGAGCAAAAGTAAATATCTCTCAAATGGCTTGACCTTAAACATTGGCCTTTTATACTGCTCGTACGAAGGGGAGTAGTTCCCGCCGCGCAGGTCGTCAATACGAGTGTTTAGCTCCGGTCGCGCGGGCAAGGCCATCGGCCTTGTGAACAAGACCTTTGTCGCAATGACAAAGGCATTCCTATTTCTGGTTCTTATCGCCCGTCATTGTGCAATGCAATTTTTCAATGACGGAGCTGTCCATGATTCATCTTCTCTCAAGTTTTTCTGCCGGCTTGGCACCTGCAGTTGCTAATGCCGAATCCACTGCCGTCACACAGGCTAATATGATGGATTCAATCGGTACGCCCCTTATGTGGGCAGTCTTTTTTGGTATTGTCATTATTGTTCTCGCTATTGATTTATTTTTTGTCGGTGGTGGCAAAGAACATCGTGTATCACTTAAGGAAGCCGCGAGCTGGTCGCTAGTCTGGGTCACCCTTGCATTAGGTTTTGGTGCGGGGCTCTGGTGGTATCTTGACGCCAATTACACGCGTGAATTAGCCAATACCAAAACCATGGAATACCTGACGGGGTATTTGATTGAAAAATCACTCGCCGTCGATAATGTTTTTGTATGGCTGATGCTATTTAATTTTTTCTCTATTCCCTTTGCGTTGCAAAAACGAGTACTCACCTACGGCGTACTGGGTGCAATTATTTTGCGCACCATCATGATTTTTGCGGGCGCTTGGTTAATAACAAAGTTCCATTGGGTACTTTATTTGTTCGGGTTATTTTTACTCATTACCGGTATTAAAATGTGGTGGATGGCCGATAAGGAAATACACCTCGAAAACAACCCCGTTTTGAATTGGTTTAAGAAGCATTTTAAGATTAGCAACCAATTGCATGGTGAAAAATTCTTTATCGTGGAAAATGGAGTCAAAATAATGACTCCATTATTCCTGGCATTAATTATGGTTGAAATTTCCGACGTGATTTTTGCCGTGGACTCAATTCCCGCTATCTTCGCCATTACATCAGATCCGTTCATTGTACTTACATCCAATATTTTTGCGATTCTGGGCTTGAGAGCGATGTATTTCTTGCTGGCCGATATGGCTAACCGTTTTACTTACATCAAATACGGTTTGGCGTTAGTGCTGGTATTCATCGGGATAAAAATGATGCTGATCGATATTTACAAAATACCAATTAGTGTGTCGCTGGCAACTGTTGCCCTGCTCATTGGCGGATCTGTATTTATTTCCTGGATCAAAACCAAACCACAAGCGCAACATTAATTTATTTGTCAAATGGAGAAACGCCTGTCTTCGCAGGCGTTTTCTTTTTAGTTCAGTTGATGCGAAACCACTTCAAGCTTTCATGTAATTTGACGACTTCCCCAACGATAAATAACGTCGGCGCGTGAACATCATTGTTCGCCACAACTTCTGCAATGGAAGCCAGATCAGAAATCAACACGCGTTGCTCTTGTGTTGTCCCCTTCTCAATTAACGCGACGGGTGTTGTAGCGGCGCGCCCATGATTAATGAGCGACTCGCATATTTCTTTCAATCCCACTAACCCCATGTAGAAAACCAGCGTTTGTGTAGGGTTGGCTAGTTCAGGCCATGACACATTGGTGTCATCCGATTTTAAATGTCCTGTTACAAACCGCACTGATTGGGCGTAATCGCGGTGGGTTAATGGAATACCGGCATACGCAGCGCAGCCCGATGCAGCGGTAATACCTGGCACAACCTGAAATGGAATATTGTGTTGTGCCAACAATTCTATCTCTTCTCCACCCCGGCCAAAAATAAACGGATCACCGCCTTTCAATCGTAAAACACGTTTTCCTTGCTTGGCTAAATCAACCAGTAACTGATTTATATTTTCCTGTTCCATTGTGTGTTCACTTCGACGTTTACCCACGTAAATGCGTTCTGCATCGCGACGAACCAGTTCCATTACGCCATCAGATACCAAACGATCATAAAGCACCACATCCGCTTGCTGCATTAATCGCAATGCGCGCAAGGTCAACAACTCGGGATCACCGGGACCCCCACCCACAAGGTACACCTCACCAACCGATAATGCAGATTGATCCGCTATCAACTCATTAGCAATAAATTTATTCGCCGCATCTTCCCGACCATTCATCATCAATTCTGCAGCGGGGCCTTGAAGAATTTTTTCCCAAAATTTGCGGCGGCTGTCGCCCTCGCTAAAACGTGCCTTGATTCGATCTCGCCATTGGCTGGCTATTTGCGCAAGCTTTCCATAACTCGCTGGAATCAATGTTTCCAGCTTCGCACGAATCAATCGAGCCAAAACTGGTGTTTCGCCACCACTCGAAATTGCAATCATCAGGGGTGACCGATCAATAATAGCGGGAGTGATATAAGTACAAAGCGCCGGTGTATCAACCACATTAACAGGAATGTTTTTCTGCCTTGCATGATCAGAAATTATCTTATTGAGACTTTCCATATCGGTTGCTGCAACAACTAATACACAGTCTTCCATATCACTATGGATATATTCACGCTCAAATAATTCCCCCTGATTGCCTATAGCCAACTCTCGTAACTCAGTGGAAATTTGCGGTGCAACAACACATAAAACAGCACCTGCTTTACATAACATTCGCCCTTTGCGCGTTGCCACATCGCCGCCACCTACTAATAAGCAACGGCGGCCTTTTAAATCAAGAAATATGGGAAAATAGTCCATGATAAGTTCTTCAAAAATATGCGGATCAGAGAAAGACTAGCAGATTAATTCAGGTGAATAAAAAAGGTGGGTATCGCATAGCTCTACCCACCTTTTTTTTGGCCGACAAATCGTCGGTGTCCAGATAACAAATTACTTTTTCGCCGGAGTTAACACTTCTGCTCCCCCCATGTAAGGACGCAGAACTTCAGGAATTACTACACTACCATCCGCTTGCTGGTAATTTTCCAATACTGCCAGCAAAGTACGGCCAATTGCCAAACCGGAGCCGTTTAATGTATGAAGCAATTCAGGTTTACCGGTCTCTTTATTGCGATAACGAGCGAGCATGCGGCGCGCCTGGAAATCGCGGAAACTACTACAAGAAGATATTTCGCGGTATTTATTTTGCGATGGAACCCATACTTCGATGTCATAGGTTTTCGCGGAAGAGAAACCAATATCTCCACCGCATAGAATTACCGTGCGATGTGGCAAACCAAGTTTTTGCAAAATGGTTTCTGCATGTATAACAAGTGCTTCCAAAGCCGCATCTGATTCATCCGGGCGCACGAACTTTACCAGTTCCACTTTTTCAAATTGATGCTGACGAATCATGCCGCGCGTGTCGCGCCCATAGCTTCCAGCTTCCGACCGAAAGCACGGAGAATGACAGACTAATTTAATAGGTAATTGCGCCTCATCAACAATTTCATCGCGATAAATATTAGTCACAGGTACTTCAGCTGTCGGAATTAAATAAAACTCACGATCATCCGTCAGTTTGAACAGGTCTTCTTCAAACTTGGGTAGCTGCCCGGTGCCAAACAGCGAATCACGGTTAACAATAAACGGAACATTGACTTCTTCGTAACCATGTTCCGTGGTGTGGATTTCAAGCATAAATTGTGCAAGCGCGCGATGCAGGCGCGCTACACCACCGCGTAAAACAGCAAAACGCGTTCCGGTAATTTTTGTGGCCACTTCAAAATCCAGGCCGCCAAGGTTTGCACCGAGATCCACATGATCTATGACCGGGAATTCAAATATGCGCGGCGTGCCCCAGCGACGTACCTCCACATTGTCTTCATCACTTTTACCCTCAGGTACTTCATCGGCAGGGACATTCGGAATTGCGTTAACAAAATCATCCCACTCAGTTTGAATAGATGCCAATTCAGCTTCTGCGCTCACCACCTCTTGTTTGATGTTTTCTACTTTTTGCATTAATGGCGCAACGTCTTCACCCGCTTGCTTGGCTTTGCCGATACCTTTGGAAATTGAGTTACGCTCAGCTTGCAGGTTTTCGGTTTTAACCTGAACATCCTTACGTTTTTCTTCCAACGCCTGAATTTTTGCAACATCCAATTGATAGCCGCGCTTGGCCAAGCCTTTTGCTACTTCTTCGGTAGCGGTGCGAAGTAATTTAGAATCGAGCATGATGAGTAATTGTCTATTTGAAGTTAAAAGTTTTATAAAATTTTTTGGGTTAATACCATTCCAATGAATGCCATTAACAAACCTAAAATCACCGAGCTTGCAGCATAAACGAAAGCATTCAGGAAATGCCCTTGTTGCCCAAGCTGTAAAATTTCTAACGAAAATGCTGAGAAAGTGGTGAATCCACCGAGCACTCCCGTCATAAAAAACAGACGGTATTCCACTGGCAAATTGGTTTTTTCCACAAGCAACACATACGCCATGCCAATCAAAAAAGAACCACTCAGATTGACAATAAACGTACCTAATGGAAAGCGATGATTAATGAGAGGAGTAAAGTAACTCACTGCGGCGAATCTGAACACAGATCCGAGCGCACCGCCTATCGCAATTGCCAGCCACTGCATGTTTTGTCCTGATCTATTTTTTGTATCGCTGCTTTTTACTCTGCCGATCCAATTCGCGCAAATGGGTTAATTTTTCCTGGATCTTTAATTCGAGGCCACGTTCTACCGGTTCATAATAACGTGCGCCGGCGATGTCCTCGGGTAAATAATTTTCGCCTGCAGCATATGCGCCCGGTTCATCGTGGGCATAACGATATTCCGCACCATAATCCATATTTTTCATCAGCCGGGTTGGTGCATTGCGCAAATGCATTGGCACATCGTATGCCGGTTGGTTACGTATATCTGCCCTCACCTGATTGAAGGCATTATACACAGCATTACTTTTCGGTGCGCAGGCCAGGTAAACCACGGCCTGGGCTATAGCCAACTCTCCCTCCGGGCTACCCAAACGTTCTTGCACATCCCATGCTGACAAACATAGCTGCAGCGCGCGCGGGTCAGCATTGCCGATATCTTCGCTTGCCATACGCACCACACGACGGGCGATGTAAAGTGGATCGCAACCGCCATCCAGCATCCGCGCTAACCAATACAATGCACCATCCGGTGATGAACCGCGCACCGATTTATGCAACGCAGAAATCTGTTCATAGAAGATATCGCCGCCTTTATCAAAACGACGTACATCACTGGCAAGCACTTCAGCGATGACTTGTTCATTAATGATCTTTTTATCATCCTGGTCATCGGCAAGATCAGCAGCAATTTCCAATAAGTTGAGCGATTTGCGAGCATCACCATCAGCAGCCTGCGCAAGAGTCATTAATATATCGTCATCAACGAGAATTGACTGGCCACCCAAACCACGCTCTTTATCATGAAGTGCTTGCAGTAATACATTCTTTAATTGCTCGGGTTGCAAGCCACGCAACACATACACGCGACAACGTGACAGCAACGCGTTGTTTAATTCGAAGGATGGATTCTCTGTTGTTGCACCAATAAAAATAAACGTTCCGTCTTCCACATAAGGCAAAAACGCATCTTGTTGGGATTTGTTAAAACGGTGCACTTCATCCACAAACAGGATGGTTTTGCGACGAGTTGAAATTCGCTCTTGTTGTGCCGCCGCTACCGCCGCACGAATTTCCTTCACACCGGATAATACTGCAGACAAGGTTTCAAAACGCGCATCTGCTTGTTCGGCAAATAATTTAGCGAGCGAGGTTTTGCCTACACCCGGAGGCCCCCACAAAATCATTGAGTGCAAATGGCCACGGGTAATCGCCTCGCGTAACGGTTTTCCCGATGCAAGCAAATGTTCCTGACCTATGTAATCATCCAGATTGCGTGGGCGCATACGCGCAGCAAGCGGTTGATAAACGGGGGTGCGTGAACCAAATAAATCCATGCAATGCTCAAATCAATCTTTTAATACTTCGACACCTTCCGGTATCTGGAAGAAAAATTTTTCCTCAGCCAATGGCTTGTTACGTTGCACATTGTTTAATAAACAGCGTGTTAGTTGGCCAAGGCTATCTTTGATGGAAAATTCGGTTAGTTGTCCGTTTTTGAATACTAACGTGAGATGTTGGAACATCCCTTCGGTCACTTTAGGAGTTAGTGTAAATGCATCTGCTGACGTGTTTTTGTCATCACGTGTTACAGAGAATTGTTTACGCAGCTGTTCCGCGTCTGCACTTAATAGTAATGCCGGGGTTTCACGCAGGTCGTCAGTAAATTCGCGAACGGTGACAGTTTCCAGATCCGGATCATATAGCCAAATTGTTTTATTGTTGGACACCAGCAATTGAGGCATAGGGTCGCGAGTTTCCCAATAGAACTTCCCCGGGCGCATCAACATAAAATTGCCGCTACTGGTTTCCAACTCAGTGCCATCTTTATCGTAACTGGATTGCGTGAAACTTCCTTGCAAGCTGTCCATAGCATCCAGCAATTTCCGTAATTGCACTGCAGCCTGATCATCGGCGGCAGTTGCCATGAATGGAAAAATTACCAGCAGGCTGAAAAAAACACGGGATAAAACGTTCATAGGGCATCCAAAGAAAAGTTGTGAATTGCGCCCGAAATCCTATCTGGCGCGCATGAACCGGAATTAAATAACAGGCACTGGAGAATTAATCCCGCCCGCCACCGACAAGAACTTCGCGGTTACCGTTATGGCCAGCCGATGAAACAACACCAGCGGCTTCCATGGTCTCAATCAACCGCGCGGCGCGGTTATAGCCGATACGGAGTTTGCGTTGCACCGATGAGATGGACGCCTTGCGCGATTCAATAACAAATTCCACCGCCTCGTCATAGAGTGCGTCCTTCTCGCCATCACTGTCCTCCCCTCCTTCACTCGGCAAACCAGGTACAGGGATAGAGTTGTTATCATCATCGGTAATGCCGTCGATATATTGTGGTGCACCACGCTTTTTCCAATCGGCAACTACTTTGTGCACCTCATGATCATCCACAAAGGCGCCATGAACGCGGATGGGCACACTGGTACCGGAAGGTAGGTACAACATGTCACCGTGACCCAGTAGTTGCTCTGCCCCGCCCTGGTCAAGGATGGTACGCGAATCGATTTTCGAAGAAACCTGGAAAGCAATACGTGTCGGCACGTTGGCTTTAATCAACCCGGTGATGATATCTACCGATGGGCGTTGGGTTGCGAGAATCAGGTGAATACCCGCAGCACGCGCTTTTTGTGCAATACGCGCGATGAGTTGTTCTACTTTTTTCTTGTCGACAATCATCATCATGTCGGCGAATTCGTCGATCACCACCACAATAAATGGCAACTCTTCCAGATCCGGTGCGGTGGCTACTTCAGCCCCTGCTTCGAAATTATCTTCCGGTTTGAATAAAGGGTCTTTAATCGGCTCGCCGGCCTTGATCGCATCATCCACCTTGCGGTTAAAGCCGGCAAGGTTGCGTACACCCAAAGCTGACATCAACTTATAACGGCGCTCCATTTCGCCCACGCACCAACGTAACCCGTTGGAAGCATCCTTCATGTCGGTGATAACCGGTGTGAGCAAGTGCGGAATACCCTCGTAGACCGAAAGTTCCAGCATTTTGGGATCTACCAGGATCAGGCGCACTTCTTTAGGTGTGGACTTGTACAACAAACTGAGCAACATCACGTTCACACCGACCGATTTACCCGAACCGGTAGTACCGGCTACCAGCAAATGCGGCATCTTAGCCAGATCCGATACTATCGGTTCGCCGGAAATATCGTGGCCCAGCGCCATGGTAAGCGGCGATTTCGCATTGTCATAAACTTCCGAGGCGATCACTTCTGATAACCGGACCATCTCGCGGTGGGCATTGGGAATCTCCACTCCCATCACCGATTTACCTGGAATAACCTCCACCACGCGCACGGACACTACGGCGAGTGAACGTGCAAGGTCTTTCGCAAGGCCGGAAATACGGCTGGCTTTAATACCAGGTGCTGGCTGGATTTCGAAACGGGTTACTACCGGGCCGGGCTGGACTGATACCACTTCGATATCGATACCAAAGTCTTTCAACTTCAACTCCAGCATGCGCGACATCGCTTCCAGTGATTCTTTGGAGTAGCCCTTGTCACTGCGCTTATCGGCAGGATCAAGCAAATTCAGCGGCGGCAAGGTACCCACAGCAGGTTCCAGGGATTCAAATAACGAAGGTTGTTTTTCTTTCTCTACACGTGGACTGGGCGCCGGTTTCTTTTTAGGAGGCTCGGTAATGATGACTGGCGCCACACGTTTGGCCTCTTGTTTTACGTGCTGCTCCACAACTTCCCGACGGTGTTCCTGGGCCTTAACGGCAATTTGTTTCTCTGCTTTTTCGCGCCGATAAACCTGCCATCTTTCCATTGCCCTTTTGATGCCAGCTAGCGTCCAGCGGCCTATGTCTTCGCTGAGTTTAAGCCAGGAAAGGTCAGTAAAAATGGTCATGCCTACCAAAAACATACTAAGCAATAGCAAGGTCCCGCCGGTGTAATTAAAAGCACCGTAGACAGCATCGGACACCGCAGCCCCTAGCAAACCGCCGTTGGAGTACGGTAGGACAGATTGCCCATCGCTGTAATGCATGGCAGCGATGCCAGTACCCGCCACCATGACCAGAATCAAACCCGCAGCACGCAACCCGAAAAACAACCAATCAATACCGCCTTCACGGTTGCGATCTTTCAATACGAGCCAGGCACGATAAGCAATCATCACCGGAAACAAATAAGCGAGATAACCGAACAATGAAAAGAAGACATCGGCAATCCAGGCCCCAAACGGCCCCCCGGCATTTTGTACTACGGCGTTTTCACCCGTACGTGACCAACCCGGATCATTCGGGTCATAACTGACCATCGCAATAAGCAAATACAGGCAAATAGCACCCAGACCGATGAGCGCACCTTCTTTCAGCAGGCGAACCAGCAGGTTGGAGGTCTGTTCGGATGCAGGGGCACGGCGTTGTGGACTAACTGATTTCAATGGTGATATCCCGAATAATGATGAACCCGGTCTCGGCCAGGTTTGGGTAAACGAGGGCTATTGTAATTACTGGCGGCAGATTTACCACCGGCAAGATCACTCTATAGGGAAATCCGCTAAAAAACCGGCCTCCACTCGCAGGCCGTTACAAGGGACACATAATCAGGCGCAGAATTCCCACTCATTACCGATGCTGGGAATCTGAAATGATGGTTTTCATATCCGGCTGCCAGCACGTTACCTGGTCACGGCCATGTTGCTTTGAATAATACAATGCCTCATCCGCTTGCTGGATTAACTGGTTGGCCGTAATCGCCCCCATGCGAATGGAGGTCACACCGAAACTACCCGTCACCTTAATACCGTTGGTGTCTTTTTGCGCAATTTTCTCGCGGCAACGCTCGGCAATCAGTTGCGCCTGTTCAAGCGGCGCGCCCGGTAAAATGACACAGAACTCCTCACCGCCGAAACGCGCCACCATGTCCATATCACGCACGACTTCGCGCAAACTATTGGCCGCCATTTTGATCACTTCATCACCGGCAGCATGGCCGTAGGTATCATTCACTTTTTTGAAAAAATCGATGTCCGCCATAATGCAACTGAATTCCGTGTCTCCGGCCCGTGCACCGTCAAACTTGCTACTCAAATGTTCGTAAAGCGCGCGACGGTTGTAACAATTGGTGAGCGGGTCGCGCGTTGCCAGAAAGGTCAGCTCTTTATTTTTATTTTCAATGGCCACCTGGGTTGCCGCTAATTGCTGGATCATTTCTTCCAGCAAACGGCTTTTGGTTTCCAGTTCGGTAATATCTTCAAATACTGCAATGGTGCCCTGGCTATTTCCCTTTGGGTCCAGAATGGGAACTGCATTCACCAGAAAAATGGTGTCTTTATCGTCTTTTGAATTGGGTAGAAGCACACGCACGCCGGTTTGTTTTACGCCGCTACCAATCGCTTTAAGCCAGGGATATTCCTGCGCTTGCTGTTTTGGATCCAAAAACCAACCGAGGCTACTGGCTTTTTTCCCCATCATGGATTGCTCGGTGCGATGCAAGTGCTCAATCATTGAATTATTAGCCAGCACGATCTGTTCACGTCGATCCAGAATCAAAACCCCTTCCGCCAAAATATTTAATGCGTTGCGTACGCGTGCAGGTACCACCGCACTGGGGTCCAGGTGTTTTAGCGCGCGTTTTATGTAAAACCAATAACCGACAAAACCACTGAGCGAAACAAATATCACCAGTAATACAAATGTCGGCAATTTAAATATTGGATGGCTCTCGCTAAGTAGCGGTTCAAAACTTAATTCAAAATCGGCACGCTTGGCGCCATTCACCATGATGGGAAAACGAATGTGGGTCGAGGTAGATTCATTAGGTCTAGCCTTTGCCCAATGCTCACCATGCGCCTTGGTTTGCGACACAATAATCCCATCATTTCGACGCACAGCAGCTGAGCGAATTTCAGGATTACGCTCCACTGAAGATTCCAGTAAATATTGCAAGAGCAATTCATCACCACGCAAAATCGCCACGCTCACTTGTGAAGCGAGCGTTTCTGCAAGGCGCTTGCGTACATCCAATTGTTGCCGTTCAGCGCCGGGCGCAAGCCCTATGGCTTGTGCCAATATCAGAATGGAAACCGTTAAAATAACCAATCCCAAACTTAAACGGACTGCTGGAGTAAAACCTAACATTTATTTCCCTTAACCAAAAAAATCGGGTGCGGCAATTATTATCGCCGCGATGGTTTTTGTTGGGCATGATCAAATAAATAGCCCACCTCTTTTGAACTTTTATCTTCACGCGCACGGTCTTTACGTTGTTGTTCCAATTCTTTTTTGCGCTTATTCACTTCATCCAGAATTGGTAGTGGGTCCAGTCCGCGCCAAAGTGGCAACATGGACATTAGCGTTAACAATAGACTGCTCGCGCGCAAAGACCAAATCAGCAACCCGGTGGTCACCGAAAATGTTAGCCCCGCTACTACTGCACGACGATCCTGCTCCTCTTCCATTGCCATATCCATTTGTGCACGGATGCGGCGCACTTCGTTATCAAAATCCGCCGCTTCCCACGGTGCAAAACCAACATCGGTACTGATTAATCCAACCAATGAGGAAGATGCCGTTAATGTGGTAACAGGAATATTTTTTGATTCCAGTTCTGCTTCAATACGTTCGTAATCACGACTGGATTTGTCGTTAGGAAGATTAAAATCATCGCGAGGATCATCCTGGCCAACAAACCCGGGAACAACTTGTCCCGGCACTACCGGAATATTGAGATTGTTATCCGGTACTGAGGGATCTATTCCGTTATTTCCAGGCCCCGGATTTTGGTTATCCGTTGGCGGCGCTGGTGGCAACACGGGTGGAGTAACCGGCACTTCGGGTGCCGGTGGTGGAGTCACCGGTGTGGTCGGCACTCCCGGCTGCTCGGGGATAATGACCGGCGCGGTTACTGTTAACCTGAATTGCGTGTCGACCCACTCGCCATTGCTATCCTGCGCGCGCAACGTAATAAAAGTTTCACCACCGGTTGCCGTCGCAACTGCAATTGTCATTACACCTGTTGATTGATCCCATTGGATATTGCTGGCGATTGCAGGGTTGGTATTACCAATGAGGGCATAAGTGAGTGTTGTACCGTCTTCAATATCAGAAAATATTCCGCGCAAATCCAATTGCAAAGGAGTAGAGCCAGAGTCTGCCCGCATATCGGCAATGCCGCTGGATACAGGTATATCATTTACCGATGCAATATTAATACGCACCGATGTTTCTACGATGGCACCATTGGCATCTTGTGCGCGCAGAATTAAATCACTTGAACCAAACTGGTTTGCTCCATAGGTAAACGTTAATTGCCCATTGTTTGCATTAATACTTGTACCAGTTACTAAACCGGGATTGGAATTGCTCACAACGGTATATTGCAATTGATTGGCCGCGGTTTCTTCATCGCTAAAAATGGAAAATAAATCCAATGAATTGCCAGTTGCATCTTCCAGGCTATTAATCACTGCTGGTGCTACTGCTACCGGTGCATCATTTACTTGCATTACTTGAATAGTGAATTGAAAACTGGCAGATGCCTCACCATCACTGGCAATCAATTGAATATTCAAATTTCCAACATCATTGTTGGCCGGTGTACCACTGAAGGCTAAAGTGTTTGCGTTGAATTGCAGCCATGCTGGTAATGCTTGTCCATTCGCCAATTGCGCGCTGTAACTCAGTGAATCGCCTGCATCCGCATCATTAAATGTATTCAGCGGAAAACTAAAATTAAACGGCGAGTCTTCTTGTGCAATCAGGCTCACCGGTGGTGAATTCACCGTCGGCGCATCATTCGTATTACCAATGGTGATGCTGAAAGTATTGGTAATGGAACCACCATTACCATCATTAGCGATGACATCAATTGAAATAATCCCGACATCAGCATTAATCGGTGTGCCAGTGAACGTGCGAGTGGTTGCATCGAAACTTAACCACGCGGGTAATGCTCCACCACCGGCCAATTGTGCAACGTAGGTGAATGTTGTTCCTGCATCAACATCTGCAAAAGTGTTGGCCGCAAATTGAAAAGTGAATGCGGAATCTTCTGTTGCTGTTTGGTCCGGAATTGCATTGGCAATTATCGGTGCATCATTGGTATTGGTGATGGAAATGTTAAACGTATCGGTGACTGAACCGCCGTTTCCATCACTGGCGATCACATCAATTGAAATTGTTCCAACATCGGCATTAGCAGGCGTACCACTAAAGGTGCGTGTCACTGCATCAAAACTTAACCAGGCTGGTAATGCACCACCACCAGCTAATTGCGCCACGTAATTTAAGGTGGTAGCAGCGTCAACATCAGCAAAAGTATTTGCCGCAAACTGGAAAGTAAATACCATATCTTCCGTTGCGTTTTGATCCGGAATTGCATTGGCAACCGTCGGCGCATCATTCGCATTACCAATGGTGATGCTGAAAGTATCGGTAATGGAACCACCATTACCGTCATCGGCGATGACATCAATTGAAATAATCCCGACATCAGTATTGGTG
>DATJLF010000078.1:0-20885 GCA_035490715.1 Cellvibrio sp. | reverse complement strand
GATGTTTCTTACTTTGCGTCAGCGTGCGCTGGGTGCCGGGGAACAAGCGGATATTGAGGGCAATCGCGAAGCGGCGGCGGTGATCGGGTTTATCTCTGCCATTGCGGCCTATGGTGGCTTTTTTATTCCAAAAGCGTACGGCACCTCGTTTGATCTGACTGGCGGCGTGGATGCGGCCTTGATGGGATTTATCGTGTTTTATATCAGTTGCGTCGCGCTAACCTGGTGGTATTACGCGCGACGCCATGCGGTGGTGCCTTGTTGACATGTGAATTTATAACTGTCGGGCAATGAGATTTCGTTGCTGTAGATAATCCGGTGTGAAGCGGAAGTACACACCAGTACCTCCATTATCGCGGCGGCGAATGGTTAACTCGCCGCCGAGGTTTTTGCCGCGTTCCTGCATAATAGCCAAACCATAGTGGTTGAGTTTTTCCGGCGATTGAGAAATACCTACGCCATCATCCTCGATGCTGAGGCGAACATTTTTTAAATCGTCCTGAATGACACTTATCAGTACCTTGTTGCCTTCGCTGTGATGAATTGCATTCTGGGCTGCTTCACGGATTATCTGCAGTAGGTGAATTTCTTCGTTGGGCGTCAAGGGAAGATTGTTCAATTGATAATCCAGCGTAATCTCCATGTCACATTGTTCGCTGAGCTGCTTGACACTGGTTTGTAAAGAACTCAGCAGGCCCGGGCCATCGACTTTTAATCGGAAGGTGGTCAGTAACTCTCTTAACTGGCGATAAGCAGAACTCAATCCCTCTTGCAATTCTGCGGAGACATCTTCCAGGGTCGGCTTGTCATTTTTTTCCAGCGCGCGGTTCAGACGGGTCACTTGTATTTTGAGATAAGAGAGTGCCTGCGCCAGTGAATCGTGCAATTCCCGCGCAATGACGGTGCGTTCATGCACCAGTGCCAAACGGCGCGCATTGTCTTCCTGACTTTGCAAACTCAGGGCCACGGCAAGTTGGTCCGCTACGGATTGAATTAACTGCTGTTTCCAATGCTCCAGGGTTTTGCCGTTATTCATACGGCACACCAATACACCGTAATGCTGTTGTTCGTAAAACATCGGAAAGCTGTACCGACAAGCGCCGATAGTGTCGATCGCGCAGGCTTCCATCCCGTTACTGTCGTCGCGGATAATTTCGCCTTTCAGGCAGCTGAAGCAATTTTTTGCAGCGCACGGAGTTGTCGTATCATCGACTGGTTTGATTTGAAGATAGGGACTGTTACCAATCTCTGTCATCAAACATAATTCAATATCATCGGCTTCAATCAGCTGCGCAAGGCGTGTCACGATACGGTCATAATCAATGCCAAGCGGCTCATGCTCAATAATATTCTTTGCTGTGTCGTACAAAAATTGCAGTGTCGTGTTGCTGCGCTGCAATGCCCGGGTTTGTTGGTCAATCTGTTCCTCCATGCGCTCATGCATGTGCGCAATAGCTTCACTCATTCGATTGTGGGTCTGAGCGAGTATGCCCAGTTCATCAAGTTCCTGTGGTGCAATCCGATAACTGAAGTCGCCCTGACCAACGCGTTTGGCTGCTTGGGTTAATTCCGATAAGGGTTGCTCAACCTTGGCTTTTAACCAGTAGATGACAACCGCCGATAGCAACAAAATCAAGAATAACGCGGTAACCTGAACCATGCGCAGGTTGCGTGCATTGCGCTCGGCATGTTGTTGGATGCTGGCGACCAATTGGTTAAGCAGATCGACCTGTTCGGCTAGTACAGGCTGAATATCTTGCAAGGCTGCCCCGGCTTGCAATTGTGGCTGCACTGTTTGCCAATAATTACGGGCGGCGCGGTAGGTTTCACGCAACTGTGGATTGTCATGGCGCAGGCTGTTGAAGATCGGGTGTTGCCAGGTCTGCGTCAATTTGTCAGCCACTGCCGCAAGTTGCTGTTCGTCCGTGTCTGACTGGCTGATCAACATGCCGAAGTGATAACTTTGCGCCCGCAACGAACCGGCAATGTTAACCGCAGCGGCATCGCTGTCCGCTTTATCTGAAATCCAGTAAGACGTCATCATGGTTGCCATGGACAAGGCCACAATGCCCGCCAGGGCAATACTGATTCGAATCACAATAGACGATTGACGCATAAAAAATCTCGAAGCCTGCTACGACAAGCATAGAAAAAAAACGGGATGCCGGCAGTGAACAATTCCTCAAGCCATCATAGAGGATGTATTGCCGAACAGAAACCGTAAAAAGCAGGGCGGGCTGAAGGGATACCTCTTTTTCGTCTTGCTCCCGATTTTGTCAGATTGGCTTATATCATCTCGCAAAAATTATTTGATAAATCAATTCGTTACATCCATTGGGCTGCTACCCCTTTGGAGGTAGGTGTACATTTTTCAGGCTCAACGGCGGCGGCGCAGGATGGCGTGAGGTAAAGCATACTGTTGATGAAACAATTTTTCCCGCATTCCAGGATTCATCAGCAGGAGTTATACATGAGTCACCTTCTCGACAAGTTGCGCTTTTTTAAAACGCACAGGGAGGCCTTTGCCGACGGCCACGGCGTTACTACAAATGAAGATCGCCGCTGGGAGCGCGGTTATCGCCAGCGTTGGCAGCATGACAAGATTGTGCGTTCCACCCATGGTGTTAATTGCACGGGTTCGTGCAGTTGGAAAGTGTATGTAAAAGATGGCCTGGTAACCTGGGAAACCCAGCAAACGGATTATCCACGTACTCGTCCCGATTTACCCAATCATGAACCACGCGGCTGCCCACGCGGCGCCAGCTATTCCTGGTATATCTACAGTGCCAACCGCTTGAAATATCCAAAAGTCCGGCAGGAGTTGATTCGCTTATGGCGCGAAGCCCGCGAACAATTTTCTGACCCTGTCGATGCCTGGGCCTCCATTGTTGAAAATCCGGCAAAAGCAAAACGTTACAAAGAGCGGCGTGGTTTGGGCGGTTTTATTCGTGCCCATTGGGAGGAGGTGAATGAAATTATTGCCGCTTCCAATATTTACACCGCCAAAGTGTATGGACCGGATCGGATATCCGGCTTTTCACCTATACCGGCTATGTCCATGGTGTCCTACGCGGCGGGCGCGCGTTATTTATCCTTGATAGGCGGCAACTGTTTAAGTTTTTACGATTGGTATTGTGATCTTCCGCCATCATCGCCCCAGGTGTGGGGTGAACAAACTGATGTCCCTGAGTCCGCGGATTGGTATAACTCAAATTACATTATTGTATGGGGATCAAACGTACCCCAGACACGTACGCCGGATGCGCACTTCCTTACCGAGGTGCGCTATAAGGGCACCAAGACGTGTGTTATCACCTCCGATTATTCCGAAGCGTCCAAGTTCGGTGACACCTGGCTGGCGCCGCGCCAGGGAACTGATGCAGCGCTCGCCATGGCTTTTGGTCATGTGATATTGAAAGAATTTTATGTCGATAGCCAGAGTGACTACTTCACTCATTACGTGAAACGTTACACCGACATGCCCATGTTGGTCATCCTGGAAAATAGCGGCGAGCATTTAATCCAGGGGCGCTTTTTACGTGCGGCAGATTTGGTAGACAACCTCGGCGAACACAACAATCCTGACTGGAAAACCATTGCCATCAACAGTGCAGACCAACGCCTTGTCAGCCCCAAAGGCTCTATCGGGTACCGATGGGGTGAAGAAGGAAAGTGGAATCTTGAAGCGAAGGAGGGAACGAAAAACACCGACGTGGATTTGCAATTGTCACTTCGAGAAAATGCAGATGAAATTGCGGATGTTGCTTTTCCTTATTTCGGCTGTAACACACACGAATACAATTATTTTCAACACACCGATCACAGTGACGTTTTGTTACATAAGGTTCCAGCACGCCGTTTGACGTTAGCGAGTGGGAAAGAAGTGCTGGTGGCTACAGTTTATGATTTGTTGCTTGCTAACTACGGTGTAGACAACGGGTTGAACGACATCAATTGTGCGAGCAGCTTTGAAGACGACAAACCCTATACCCCCGCCTGGCAACAAAAGATTACCGGTGTTAATCCCGCTGATGTCATCCGTGTAGCGCGTGAATTTGCGCGCAATGCCCATAAAACTCATGGCCGTTCCATGGTGATTGTCGGTGCAGCGTTAAACCACTGGTATAACATGGATATGAACTATCGCGGCCTCGTCAATATGTTGATGATGTGCGGTTGTGTCGGCCAGAGCGGCGGTGGTTGGGCGCATTATGTTGGCCAGGAAAAACTGCGGCCACAAAATGGTTGGCTGCCCTTGGCATTTGCGCTGGATTGGCAACGTCCCGCCCGTCAGATGAACGGCACATCGTTTTTTTATAATCACTCTGATCAATGGCGCTATGAAAAACTCGATATGAGTGAGGTGGTATCGCCTCTGGCCAATAAAGAAAAATGGACGGGTACTATTCTTGATTTCAATACCCGCGCAGAACGTATGGGTTGGTTGCCCTCTGCACCGCAGTTGGCGGTCAATCCCTTAACAATAAGTGCTGCGGCTAAAGCGGCCGGTAAAGAGGTAAAAGATTACGTGGTGGACCAGCTCACCAGCGGTGAGTTGAAGTTTGCTTGTGAAGATCCGGATCACCCACAGAATTTCCCACGCAATATTTTCATTTGGCGATCCAATCTGTTGGGGTCCAGCGGCAAAGGCCATGAGTACATGTTGCGCCACTTTCTTGGTACGAAACATGGTTTGCTTGGAAAAGACTTGGGCGAATTCGGTGGAAAAAAGCCGGAAGATGTGGTGTGGCGAGACAAAGCCCCCGAAGGTAAAGTCGACTTGTGGGTGACATTGGATTTCCGCATGTCCACCACCTGTTTGTATTCTGATATCGTCCTGCCTACCGCCACCTGGTACGAAAAAGACGATATGAATACCTCGGATATGCATCCGTTTATTCACCCGTTATCCAAAGCAATTGACCCCGTGTGGGAATCCCGCAGTGACTGGGATATCTTCAAAGGCATCGCCAAAAAATTCTCCGAATTAAGTACGGGGCATCTGGGAGTAGAGCAGGATGTCGTTACGACACCCATGCTCCATGATACGCCGGAAGAACTGGCACAACCTTATGGCGTTAAAGCCTGGTGGAAAGGTGAATGTCCGGCAATTCCCGGGCAAACGATGCCGAATATCCATCAGGTAGAACGTGATTATCCCAACACTTACCACCGTTTTGTCTCCCTCGGCCCGGCGCTGGAAAAACTCGGCAATGGCGGTAAAGGCATTAAATGGGATACCAAAGATGAAGTGAAATTTTTGGGGCAGCTTAATCGCGTTCACCACGAGGAAGGCGCGAATAAAGGACGACCAAAAATTGAGACCGCTATTGATGCCTGTGAAGTCATTTTATCCCTGGCGCCAGAGACCAATGGGCAAGTCGCGGTGAAAGCCTGGGCTGCCTTATCTGAAAAAACCGGTTTGGATCATACGCATCTGGCGCGTCCTAAAGAAGATGAAAAAATTCGTTTTGCGGATATCGTAGCGCAGCCGCGCAAGATTATCTCCGCACCGACCTGGTCTGGCCTGGAAGACGAACACGTTTCTTATAATGCGGGTTATACCAATGTTCACGAGTTAATTCCCTGGCGCACCATTACCGGGAGGCAACAGTTTTACCAGGATCACGAATGGATGCGCGATTTTGGCGAGACGCTGTGTGTTTACAAACCACCGGTAAATCTGAAAACCATCGAACCGGTTCACAATCGTACCCCGAACGGAAATAAAGAATTGGTCCTCAACTGGATTACGCCACACCAAAAGTGGGGTATTCACAGTACCTATTCCGACAATTTGCTCATGCTGACGTTATCCCGTGGTGGCCCAATCGTGTGGCTTAGCGAAGTTGATGCTAAAGCGGCGGGTATTGTCGACAATGATTGGATCGATGTCTTTAACGTAAACGGTGCAATCAGCGCACGAGCCGTGGTTTCCCAACGGGTTCCGCAAGGCATGAGCATGATGTATCACGCCCAGGAGCGCATCGTAAACGTGCCCGGTTCCAGCCTCACCAAAACCCGCGGTGGTATTCATAACTCGGTGACCCGCGCGGTGATGAAACCAACGCATATGATTGGCGGCTATGCGCAACAAGCCTACGGTTTTAACTATTACGGCACCGTCGGTTGTAATCGCGATGAATTCGTCATCGTACGCAAGATGAATAACGTCGATTGGATGGATGAGGAATAACCCATGAAAGTCAGAGCCCAAATCGGCATGGTGCTGAACCTCGATAAATGCATCGGTTGCCATACCTGCTCGATCACCTGTAAGAATGTCTGGACGTCTCGGGAAGGCGTTGAGTACGCCTGGTTCAATAACGTTGAGACCAAACCCGGTATTGGTTATCCAAAAGAATGGGAGAATCAGGAGAAATGGAATGGCGGATGGAAGTTAACCAGCAAGGGTAAATTACAACCGCGCATTGGCGGGAAGCTGCGTGTACTGGCCAATATATTTGCCAACCCGGATTTGCCCGAAATCGATGATTATTACGAACCTTTCGACTTCGATTACCAGCACCTGCACACCGCCGGTGCGAAAAAGCACCAGCCTGTAGCGCGCCCACGTTCGCTGATTACCGGTGAGCGTATGGAGAAAATCGAATGGGGTCCAAACTGGGAAGAGATCCTCGGCACGGAATTTGAAAAGCGTCGCAAAGACAAGAATTTTGACAAGGTTCAGGCAGATATCTACGGCCAGTTTGAGCAGACCTTTATGATGTATCTGCCGCGACTGTGTGAACACTGCCTTAACCCGGCCTGCGTTTCTTCCTGCCCATCCGGTGCTATCTATAAACGTGAAGAAGACGGCATCGTGCTAATCGATCAGGATAAGTGCCGTGGCTGGCGCATGTGTGTGTCGGCGTGTCCATACAAGAAAATTTATTACAACTGGAAAAGTGGCAAGTCAGAAAAATGTACGTTTTGTTACCCCCGTATTGAAGCAGGGCAGCCGACGGTTTGTTCTGAAACCTGCGTCGGCCGCATTCGCTATCTGGGCGTTCTGCTCTATGACGCCGACCGGATTCAGGAGGCGGCCAGTGTGCCCAACGAAGCGGATTTATATCGAGCTCAATTGGATATCTTCCTGGATCCTCACGACGCTGGTGTGATTGCCGCTGCACAGGCTGAAGGTATACCCGAGTCATGGATCACTGCCGCGCAAAATTCACCAACCTACAAGATGGCAATTGATTGGAAGATTGCACTGCCGTTGCATCCGGAATATCGCACCTTGCCCATGGTTTGGTATGTGCCGCCACTGTCACCGATTCAAAGCGCCGTGCAGGCGGGCCATGTGGGAATGAACGGTGAAATTCCGGACCTCAAATCGCTGCGCATCCCGGTGCGTTATCTGGCTAACTTGCTGACCGCCGGAGAGGAGCAGCCGGTAATTGAAGCACTTGAAAAAATGATTGCCATGCGAGCCTTCAAGCGCGCGCAACAAGTCGATGGTGTAGAGGATCTGGACGTGCTGCAACAAGTTGGTTTGAGCGTCGCCCAAGTGGAAGATATGTATCGCTACATGGCGCTGGCTAATTATGAAGACCGTTTTGTTATCCCCACCAGCCACCGAGCCTATGCGGAAGAAGCTTATGATTTGAAGGGCGGGTGTGGCTTCAGTTTTGGCAATGGCTGTAGTGATGGCAACAATAATGTGAATTTATTTGGTGCTAAGTCAACCGTTGTGCGTCAGGTTGTTCCGGCAAACCATAAGGAGTAAACAATGAAGTCGCTACGAGTTCTTTCGCTGCTGCTGGATTATCCAACGGCAGATCTACACAACGCTCGCGCAGGCTTGCTTGAGTTAATTGAGGAGTTGCCGGTGACGCCGAATGCGATTGAGTCCCTGGCAGATTTTATCAACCAGCGTTGCGCAGGGGACTTGCTGGATTGGCAAGCAGAGTATGACGGTCTTTTTGAGCGGGGACGTTCATTATCGCTGTTGCTTTTTGAGCATATTCATGGTGAATCACGCGATCGCGGCCAGGCCATGGTGGATCTGCTGCAGCAATACAAAACCGCCGGACTGCAGCTGAACGCAAAAGAATTGCCGGATTATATTCCGTTATATCTAGAATTTTTATCGACCCAAGGCGAGAAAAATGCGCGCCTCGGCTTGCAGGAAGTAGCTCATATATTGGCGCTGTTGTTATGTCGTTTGCAGGAGCGCAGTAATAATTATGCGGCGGTTTTTAGCGCGTTATTACAGCTGTCCGGCGCAGACGTCGATTTAACTGATTTGCGTAAGCAGCTCGCCGATGAAAAGCGCGATGATACGCCCGAAGCCCTGGATAAAGTGTGGGAAGAAGAAGCCGTAACATTTACCGCTCAAAGTGCAGGTGATGCCTGTTCTGTGGCGAACTATCGGCCTACCGGCGATCAACGTCGCGATCACGAACAGGTGCTGGATCTGAGTGGGTTTGCTCGCGCAGGAGCATCCGCAATCCCTGTGCGTGCGGAGTAATACCGCCTAATAACCGCGTTGCGTGAAGCCATTTTATACGCGCGCTTTAAGGAGTCATCATGTCTAATAGTCTTTTTTTTGCTTTCGGTGTTTATCCTTATATTGCTTTGGCGGTATGCATTATCGGCACCTGGGCGCGGTATGATCGGGAACAATACACCTGGAAAGCCAGCTCCAGCCAATTGCTGGAGAAAAAGCAACTGCGCCGTGGCAGCCTTCCGTTCCATGTCGGTATCCTGGGTATCTTATTCGGTCATTTTGTCGGATTGCTGACACCTGCAAGTGTGTGGCATGTATTCGGCATTACTCCTGCCATGAAACAGGTGGTTGCCATTGTGGCCGGTGGATTATTTGGGCTGTTGTGTCTTTACGGATTGGTTATTCTGGTTCATCGGCGTTTGATGCACGAACGCGTACGTGCGAGCAGCAGTAGAATGGATATCGCTGTGTTGTTGCTATTACTGGCGCAATTGCTGCTGGGTTTGAGTTCAATCTTTGTTTCACTGGGTCACCTTGATGGGCAAGAAATGCTGAAGTTAATGGCTTGGGCGCAGAACATCGTCACTTTTCATGGTGTTGCGGCGGCAGAGGCCATTCAAGGTGTGCATTGGATTTTTAAAGCACATGTCTTTTTGGGCATGACATTGTTTATCGTATTCCCGTTCAGCCGGTTGGTTCATATCCTCAGTGTTCCATTGAAGTACCTCAATCGTAATTACCAAGTCGTGCGTCGCCGGGGGAATGCATAATGACGATACATCACCACACACCCGCCCAGGACACTACAGCACAAATTACCTCGGCGTTGAAGATTATTCATAGCGATACAATGATGGCCAGCGAGCGTCACAGCATACCGGCGATATGGGTTAATCATCACCAGATTTCCGGGGAAAATATTGCAGCAGAGATGCAATACCACCCGGCCACAACGCAACGGGAAGCCATGTTCAAAGCCGCTGAAGCACTCATTATTGGTGAATTACTTCGCCAGCGCGCGGCGGCCTTGCAGTTAGACAATACCGGAACATCTGAAGATGATTTGCTCGAGGTGTTGCTGAATGCCGAAGTGACAGCACCGGAAGCAACGGACAAGGAATGTGCCCAGTATTATCACGCTAACACAGCACGTTTCGTTACCTCACCGCTGTTGGAATTGCGTCATATTTTAATCGCCGCTGCGCCCGATGATGATGAAGCTCGTATCGCAGCAAAAATGCGCGCGCAGCAACTCCTTGTCGCTTTGCAATCCGGTGAGGACTTTTCGGCGCTGGCACTGCAGGAGTCAGCATGCCCATCCCGGACGGTGGGCGGCAGCCTCGGCCAGATTACGCGCGGCCAAACAGTCCCGGAATTTGAGCGCCATGTATTTGCGGCCAAGCCCGGATTGTTATCTCATCCGATAGAAAGCCGTTACGGTGTGCATGTGGTGTGGATTGAGCGCAATATTCCCGGCACCCAGTTACCCTACAGTGCAGTAAAAGATCGGATTGCCGATTATCTGAATGAAAAAGTCCGTACCAAAGCGATTGCGCAGTACATTCACCGGTTGATTGCGCAAGCGGAGATTGAAGGTTATACGTTTGATGTATCCACTTCGCCATTGATGCAGTGACGCCAGAGCGCAGCAACGCCAGCCAGTGACGCACAGTTTTTGGCAACCCTGGCACAAGCCATGATCTCTCACCGCGTTTTACCTCCGTTGTTTCCTCTCATTTTTTTTCACGATCTTAACGCCGGTTCCCGGCGTTTTTTTCTACTGCTGCACTTTCTTCTCGGTCTACCTCCGACGGGGTAGGGTCACGCTCTGCGTTTTATGTTTTACTACATATAGATGGTATATATAAATAAAACACTATATATGGTGATTTCATGGAATGTCTTCGCTTTACCAACGAGCAGATTGTCTGGCAGGAAGTACCGGGAGAAACGAGCCTGGCTTATGCCATCAGTGGATGCCGATTGGGCTGCGTGGGTTGTCACAGCCGCCACACCTGGAACCCACATGCAGGCCAACCGCTTACCGACGATTACCTCAGTCGCCGAATTCAGGAGTATCGCGACATGATTACCTGCGTGCTTTTTCTGGGTGGTGAATGGCAACCACATGCGCTCTTGCCGCTATTGATCCTCGTTCGTAACGCTGGATTATATCGATGTCTCTACACCGGACTGGAACACATTTCTCCCTCTTTGCAAGAACACCTTACTTACCTAAAGACAGGTCCATGGCGACCCGAACTCGGCGGACTGACCAGTCCGAAGACAAATCAACGCTTTATTGATCTTCGCACCAACGAAATCCTGAACCATAAATTTACCCAAACCTTTTAAGGAGAATGACATGTTACGTCTCAATCCGGAGCAGCTGGACCATAAGCTGAATTTTATTGCGAATTATCTTGCGGCTGACAATGCGGCTGATAGTTCAAGGATGGACCCCAATGCCAATGTGACGCAAAAAAATATTGCGACATTGGAAACCGAGTTGATGAAAGATTTTTTTGTCCAGGTCAACCGTGCCAAGGTGAAACAAAAAATATCAGCATTATTTGGCGACGCGTTGGCTAATGAATACCTACGCCAAATAGAACACCATGAAATTTATGTGCACGATGAAACCAGCCTGAAGCCTTATTGTGTGTCACTCACGCTCTATCCCTTCCTGCGCGACGGCTTAACCAAATTAGGTGGGGAGTCCCGCGCACCCCAACACCTCGAATCTTTCTGTGGCAGTTTTGTAAACCTGGTATTCGCGGTAAGTGCGCAATTTGCCGGCGCAGTAGCAACCGTTGAGTTTCTGACATACTTTGATTACTTCGCACGCCGCGACTATGGAGATAACTATCTGATCACGCATACCAGCGAAGTGAGCAATCATCTACAGCATGTGGTCTATGCGCTGAATCAACCTGCCGCAGCCCGGGGTTACCAAAGCGTTTTCTGGAATATCTCGCTCTACGACAGTCATTACTTTGAGGCTATGTTTGGTAATTTTGTCTTCCCGGATTTTACCAAACCAGATTGGACATCCGTGTGTGCTTTGCAGGATTTCTTTATGGGATGGTTTAATCAGGAGCGTACAAAAGCCATCCTGACGTTTCCAGTGGTCACGGTTGCGATGTTGACAGAGAAGGGTGGGTGCAAGGATAGCCAATTTGCCAATCGTATGGCGGAACAACTGGCCCAGGGAAATTCTTTTTTTATTTATCTGTCAGATAACGCCGATTCACTGGCATCCTGCTGCCGGTTGCGCAGTGAGATTAACGATCACACCTTTTCCTATACCTTGGGAGCCGGTGGTGTGGCAACGGGTTCAATCAACGTCATTACGCTGAATATGAATCGCCTGGTGCAGGACGGTCGCGACCTTGCTGAGGAAGTGCATAAGGTCCATCAATACCAGGTGGCGTATCGACAACTGATGGAGGAGTATCTGGCGGCAGGGATATTAAGTGTATACGACGCCGGATTTATCAGCCTGGACAAACAATTTCTCACCATTGGTATTAATGGCATGGTTGAGGCCGCTGAATCCCAAGGCTTATTGCCTGGTAATAACCCTGATTACATCGCCTTTGTCCAGCGCCACCTGAGGATCATCTTTGAAGGGAACAAGACCGCAAGGAAACGCTGGGGTTATTTGTTTAACACGGAATTTGTGCCCGCAGAAAATCTCGGGATTAAAAATGCAAAGTGGGATAGGGCAGATGGCTATTTTGTCCCGCGTGATTGTTACAATTCCTATTTCTATCCGGTGGAAGACGAAACTATCAATACGATTGACAAATTTTTATTACACGGGCGTCAGCTTGTCGACTATCTGGACGGCGGCTCCGCATTACACCTGAATCTAGAGGAAGCATTGGATAAACAGGGCTTTATATCTTTGCTGAATATTGCGGCGCGTAGTGGCTGTAATTATTTTTGTGTAAACGTAAAAATCACCATCTGTAACCAATGTGACCATATTGATAAACGCACCCTAAGCGAATGCCCGGCGTGTCGTTCGCAGGATATCGATTATGGTACCCGTGTCATCGGCTACCTCAAGCGTGTTTCGGCCTTTAGTAGTGGGCGAAGAAAAGAGCACGCCCTGCGTCATTATCATCGGACACCCAGGGATCTACCCATACAACTACCTAAAAAGGCGCATAGTGCTGCTGCCTTGATACAGTTACTCTAGTTCGCTGATCGAGTATTTCATTTCGTGCTCTGTGGAATACTCCTTCTCCCCTTGAACGCTCACAAGGACGTGAGTTTTTTTTGCCGTCCCTGGCAAATTGGTGGTTGTTACGGATGAGCAAACGAAACAAGTAATTTAACGAATCCGCCGGCGGGATAAGCCGCATGAGACGGTGGTTCGGATTGCATTGAGATTACCTGGTCGGTATGTGCCAGTAATTCTTCCAGCAAGATACGTAATTCCAATCGCGCCAGTGGGGCGCCGGGACAAATGTGAATGCCACTACCATAGAGTAAGTTTTTCTGTTGGTCTCTATTCCATTGAAAATTTAAAGCATTCTCGAACACGCTATCGTCGCGGTTTGCAGAGGCCCAAAATAACGTTAACCGTTCACCCGCTTGAATGTCCCGTCCGCCGATAACAACCGGCCGGGTAGTCAGGCGCCGGTTGGTTAATAGTGGCCCATGAATTCGAAGGATCTCTTCAATAGCCTCAGGAATTTTTTCCGGGTGCTGGCGCAGCGTTAACTGTATGTCTTGTCGGCTGACCAAAAAGTAAATAATAATTCCTATCGCTGCGGAAATTGTACCTACCTCGCCGCCAGTCCAGTTGCGCACGATGCTAATGATCTCATCGTCATGCAGCGCTCGACCATGCACCTCCGCGCGGGTTAGCGAACCCATCACATCCGTTACGCCTGAAAGACGTTTACTCGCCAGAATATCACTCACCATATGCTGGAAATGCTCAGCCACTTCTGCCATGGCTGTGCGATCCCCCACCAATACGGCGGCTTGGTTGCGTTTCATCCAGCGTTGCAAATCGTCTTTTTTGTCACCCGGCCAACCGAGAAACGCACATTGAACTTCAAGTGCATAAGGTTCAGCCAATTGCGCGACACAATCAAAAGGCGCTACTTTTGATAGTCCGCGCAGCAATTGGTCGGCCAAATTCCTGCACAGCGGTTCAAAGCGTTGTATGGCGTCAGAGGAAAAGTAGGGCTCGATTATTGCGCGGTAAACGGTGTGTTCCGGTGGGTCCATACTATTGGGCACAGAAACATGGGCCGATACCGTGCTGCTAAAGGTATTGTGATCGTGCAATACCTGGGAGATATCCTGGTGGCGAAATAAAGACCATTGCAAATAATCACTGTAGGCCACCGGGCATTGCTTGCGCATTCTATCGTAGGCGTGAAGAGGGTCATCGAGTACCTGCTCGGCGCGTGGATTCCAATCATCAGATTTCGTCGTCATAAAATACCTCAATATAAACAGTAACAGGACGAATAGATCACTTGAAGGTAATGGCTGAATGCCGTTCACTAAATGGGTAGCAACACAAGAAGCATAGTTGATGCAGCATCCTCTACCTATAACGCATTTGTGGTAGCTGGAATGTATTACTATAGTGGGTGCCAGTGAAAAGTAAATTAACCCGATTTACCTATTGTTGGAGAGCAAAATGCTTACGGTAGAAATTTATCGTTACAATCCCGAGGTCGACGATGCGCCTTATATGGCGTCTTATACGGTGGACGACGCTTTCCGCACCCGTATGGTTCTGGATGTTCTTGAATATGTAAAGACGCATGATGAAACATTAAGCTTTCGTCGATCATGCCGTGAAGGCGTGTGCGGCTCTGACGGGATGAACATTAATGGTCGAAATGGTCTTGCCTGTATCAATCGCGTAGAAGATGTGCTCGCTGGTGACAGAATATTAACGCTGAGACCATTAACTGGCATGCCCGTTATTCGCGACTTGGTGGTAGACCTGACGCTATTTTTTAAACAATACGAACGCATCGCTCCCTATCTGATAAATGATGAGGTGGCAGTAGGCAGAGAGCGGCTGCAATCCCCCGAAGACCGGGAAAAACTGGATGGCCTATATGAATGCATTCTGTGTGCGTGCTGCAGTTCAGCCTGTCCATCCTACTGGTGGAATCCTGAGAAATACGTAGGGCCCGCTGGTTTGCTCCAGGCGTATCGTTTCTTGAATGACTCCCGTGACCGCGCCACCGCTGAACGGCTCGAAAATCTGCAAGATCCTTTTTCTGTCTTTCGGTGCCACAACATCGGCAACTGTGTTGCGGTGTGTCCCAAAGGACTGAATCCTATGGGAGCAATTGGCCACATAAAACGTATGCTTTTCACGCGGGGTGTTTAATATCTTGCTCCGCCAATTCCTCTGTCAACTCCAGCAGGCCGCGATACAAAAACGGTGGCAATATTTTCGTAATCTCTACTCGGTCAAGTAAATTTTTGACAGCGAGTCCCAGTTCCGTATCGCCGGTAATCCGCAATCTTCGTCGAAAAAATAATGTATCCGGGTCAATTTTTCCAGCGGCTAATAACATAAAGTCTTTTAACTCCGCTGCCACAAGAACATCAGCTTTATCATTTGTAATGTTGACCACCAGGCGGTTTTTTTCCTGGCCTACCGAAAAACGCAAAGCGATATCAGTAACCTGAATAAGTATCCTGCGCTGCTTAATAAAATCCAGCTCTCCCTGTTTTATGGGATCGCGAAAGGCGAAATTTAGCCAGTACGCAAGGGAGAATCGCAGTAACGCTGAGGGTGTTTGCGTCACCAGGGTTTTGGTTGCATTAGGTAGCCTAGCTACCACTTTCTGGGTAACCCATTTGCGTTTAAACATCATGCATACCTCGATAATAAAAAATTTATACTAGCAGAACAGAAACAGCCGCCGCAGAGATTTTTTATCAGGTAAAGCTATGGAACTTTTATGCCCCGCAGGCAGCATGCCAACGCTCAAGGTTGCGCTCGAAAAAGGCGCTGATGCAATTTATGTGGGATTGCGCGATGAGACTAACGCACGGCATTTCAGCGGTCTCAACTTTACGCAGGATGAATTAAATCAGGCCGCGCAATACGTTCATCGTCAACGGCGGAGACTGCATGTGGCGATCAATACCTTTGCACATCCTGGGCACTATAGTCGCTGGCAATCCGCTGTCGATATTGCGGTAAAGGCCGGTGCCGATGCGCTGATTCTCGGCGATATTGCGTTGTTAGGTTATGCGGCAGAACGTTATCCCCATGTTGATCGGCATTTGTCTGTGCAGGCTTCCGCGACCAATGCAGCGGCTATAGATTTTTACCAGCGCATGTACCAGGTCTCCCGCGTTGTCTTACCGCGCGTATTATCCATGCAGCAGGTTGCTGCACTGGCGCATTCGTGCAGCACAGAACTGGAAGTATTTGCATTCGGAAGTTTATGCATCATGGCGGAAGGGCGATGCTATTTGAGTTCTTACATGACCGGCGAGTCACCCAATAATTCCGGTGCCTGCTCGCCCGCAAAGTTTGTACGATGGGAGGAGCGTGACGGAAAACTGGAGTCGCGGCTAAACAACTATTTGATTGATCGGTTTGATCCCGATGAAAACGCTGGTTATCCAACATTGTGTAAAGGGCGTTTTACGGTTGATGACCAGCGTTATCACGTGCTGGAAGAACCCACCAGCCTGAACACCTTGAATTTGTTGCCGAATTTATATCGTGAAGGAATTAAGGCAGTAAAGATCGAAGGCCGGCAGCGCAGCCCGGCCTACGTTGCTCAGGTTACACATATTTGGCGCGCCGCGATTGATCGCGTGCTGGCGAACCCTGAAGGCTATGTTGCAGCCGAGGAGTGGAACAGGGCGCTTGCACAACTCTCTGAAGGCAGTCAAACCACGTTGGGCGCCTACCATCGGCACTGGCGTTAGGGAAGTAAAAATCACTCAACAATGGTTAAACCATGAAATTTTCCTTGGGACCCATACTGTATTTTTGGCCTAAACAAAAAGTGCTGGAGTTTTATATAGCTGCGGCGGAGTCCTCTGCCGATGTTATTTATCTGGGAGAGACGGTTTGCTCAAAGCGGCGTGAACTGCGGCTGGCGGACTACCTAGCGATTGCGCATCAATTGCGTGAAGCGGGCAAGGAAGTTGTGTTGTCAACAATGACCCTACTGGAATCGCCGGCCGACCTTCGGGAACTGCGACGCTATTGTGATAACGGTGAATTTCTTGTTGAGGCGAACGATTTCGGCGCAATCGGTCTGTTACAAGAGCAAGGTTTGCCGTTTGTCGCCGGTGCTGCCATCAACTGTTACAACCATCACAGCTTGCGCCGATTGGTTGCGATGGGCATGCAGCGTTGGCTGATGCCTGTTGAGCTATCACAGGAATGGCTGGAGGCTATCCTGATGCAGCCGGAGATCCAGGATGTGCGCGATTGTTTTGAGGTGGAGGTTTTCAGTTTTGGCCATCTACCTCTCGCGTGGTCTGCCCGTTGTTTTACCGCCCGCTCTGAAAATCGACCAAAAGATGAATGCCAATTGTGTTGTATCAACTATCCACAAGGTCGAGTGGTCAATAATCAGGATGGCGAACGGCTATTTTTGCTTAATGGCATTCAGACACAATCCGGCGACCGCTACAACCTGATTAATGCCGTGCACACAATGGCCGGACTCGTTGATGTGGTGCGGTTGAGTCCGCAACCGGAAGAGACCTTTGAATGGCTTGAGCGTTTTCGACTACGTTACCAGGATGGCGTTACGACTACATTAGCGGAACATGATTGTAATGGGTATTGGCATCGTTTAGCTGGTATTCGCCAACTTACGGGTGATTGATGTTGTTTGCCACAGCCGCTCTATAAAAAGGTAAATATGATGACTCAACAAGATTCTGCTGACGTGGGGATGTCCTCGGACATCACGGATTTACAGCCGGTGTCTTACGACATCTGGGATAAAAAGTATCGTTTGAAAGACGGCGATGTTTGTCTCGATCAAACAATGGCGGACACCTGGCGCCGAGTTGCAAAAGCTTTGGCCGAGGTCGAGCCGAAACGCAAAACGCATTGGGAAAAAGAGTTCCTGTGGGCGCTGGAACATGGTGCTATTCCTGCGGGCCGGGTTATTTCCAATGCAGGCGCACAAAGCTGGAAGCCGGCAACGTCTACCATTAATTGCACGGTATCCGGGACAATCGAGGACTCCATGCACGGCATCCTGGAGAAGAATCTGGAAGCCGGGCTGACATTAAAAGCGGGCTGTGGCATCGGTTATGAATTTTCGACGTTACGTCCCAAAGGTGCCTATGTTGCCGGTGCGGGTGCCAATACATCGGGTCCGCTTTCGTTCATGGATATCTTCGATAAGATGTGTTTCACAATATCTTCTGCAGGGGGGAGACGCGGTGCGCAGATGGCGACCTTCGATGTATGTCATCCGGACGTCATCGAATTTATTCATGCAAAGCGTGAAGACGGGCGCTTGCGTCAATTCAATCTGTCCCTGCTCATTACCGATGAATTTATCCAGGCCGTGAAAGCTGATGCCAGCTGGCCGCTGTCTTTTCCATTAACGGAGCGGGACCTTGAGCGAACAGCGCTAGCGCTGGATGATCCCAGCCAGGTTATATGGCGCCGCCTGGATCACTTGTCCTTAGAATATCGGCATAACGCGATGGGTGAGGTGGCCTGTAAAATCTATAAAAAAATTCCTGCGCGGCAATTGTGGGACCAGATCATGCGCTCTACTTATGATTTTGCCGAACCCGGTTTTATTCTGATTGATCGGGTTAATGAATGGAATAACAACTGGTTCTGCGAAACGATTCGCGCCACCAATCCTTGCGGTGAGCAACCTTTACCCCCCTATGGAAGTTGTTTGCTGGGCTCGGTGAATCTGACCCAGTTTGTTGATCAGCCGTTTAGCGAACAAGCGGCCTTCAATTGGGAAAAATTCCGGCGGGTAGTGAGTGTGTTTACGCGGATGCTGGACAATGTTGTGGAGATTAACGGCCTGGCTTTACCGGAACAGCAGCAGGAAATCTATCGCAAGCGACGCCACGGTATGGGGTTCCTGGGGCTTGGCTCGGCCTTAACGATGCTGCGCATTGCTTACGGCAGCCCGGCATCAGTAGCCTTCACCGAAGAGGTAAGTAAAGAACTGGCGCTGACTGGTTGGCGTGCCGGGGTCGCCCTTGCCCAAGAGAAAGGCGCCGCACCGATATTTAATGAAGAGTTCATATTAACCCCGGGCATGTTATCTAAGCATCCGGCGATTAAGCAGCACTACAAAGAGGGTGATAGTGTAGCGGGAAAAATCTTATTGGCTTATTACAGTCGCTACATGAATCTGTTGGCTGAAGAAGATCCCCAATTGGTAGAAGATATCGCCACATATGGTTGCCGGTTCACTCACCATAGTTCCATTGCTCCCACCGGAACTATCTCATTGTCGCTGGCTAATAATGCCAGCAATGGCATTGAGCCGAGCTTTGCGCATCATTACTCTCGCAATATTATTCGCGAAGGTCGTAAGACGAAGGAAAACCTGGATGTGTTTTCTTATGAGCTTCTTCGGTATCGTGAACTTTGTGATCCACATGCAAAACCTCATCCGCAAAAGGGTGAAACGGGCTTGCCTGAGTATTTTGTAGTAAGCGATCAGATTACGCCTGAGCAGCATGTCGATGTTCAGGCTGCCGCACAAAAATGGGTTGACTCCTCTATCTCCAAAACCATCAATGTGCCTACCGACATCTCCTATGAAGATTTCAAGAATATTTATTTATATGCATATGAAAAAGGGCTCAAGGGGTGTACCACGTTTCGGTATAACCCTGAGGCATTTCAGGGTGTGCTGGTTAAGCAACAGGATCTGGAAAACACTACCTATGTCTTCGAATTGGCTGATGGTTCGAAGGTGGAATTCAAGGGCAACGAGATGGTGGAGTACGAGGGAGAATTGCACATGGCTGCAAACCTCTATGATGCGCTTAAAGAAGGCTATTATGGGAAATTTTAAGGTGAGTCTATGACAGCGAAGATCAACCAGAAAATTACGGGTGTGTATGTAAAACCCAAAGCGGATGATGCCGCGGACGCGATAGAGCAAATGCATGAAAAGTTCGAGCGGCCAGAGATGCTCACAGGGTCGACTTATAAAATTAAAACGCCCTTGTCAGATCATGCTCTATACATCACCATCAATGATGTGATCCTGAATGCTGGCACTGATCATGAAACGCGCAGGCCTTTTGAGATATTCATTAACTCAAAGAATATGGAACATTTTCAATGGGTGGTTGCATTGACACGGGTTATTTCCGCCGTATTTCGCAAAGGTGGTGACGTGACATTCCTGGTGGAGGAGCTGAAGGCGGTCTTTGATCCCCAAGGGGGATACTTCAAATCCGGTGGCCGTTTTATGCCGTCACTTGTGGCTGAGATAGGGGATGCCATTGAAGCTCATATGAAACATATTGGTCTGATAACCCCGGAGGAGCCAAGCGAATACCAAAAGCAGTTGTTACAGGAAAAGCGTAAGGAATATGAAGATCGTCATAATCTCGTAACCGCGAATAACGAATACCCCTCATCCGCTGAATTATGTTTGAAGTGCCATACGAAGGCAGTCATTGTTATGGATGGTTGTAAAACCTGCCTAAGCTGTGGCAATTCAAAATGTGGTTAATCATTATCGGCGTCTGTTAATGGTTTCGGGAAAAATTGATCAAAGTCAATCTGTCCATTGGGTATCAAGATTAAAATTGCTGCGACAGTTGATTCCCTCTTTATTCGTGGGAGAAAAATGATGACTAACGTCAAACCTTTGGTTTATTCCTGCTCCGGCTGTTCGAATGTGGCTCAGTTGGCTAATGACGTTGCCGTAGTGATGGACCGTGAAGGGCTGGCACAAATGTCCTGTATAGCCGGTGTGGGCGGGCAAGTGAAAAAGCTTGTTAACATCGCAAGATCCGGGCGCGATATTTTAGCGATTGATGGTTGCCGCCTGGCCTGTGTTAAAAATACCCTGGCGTTGCACGGTGTAACGCCTAAGTGGCATCTGGAGTTAACCGAGTTGGGTTTGAAGAAACGCGATGGAGAAGAGTGTTCGCTCGCGGATTTTTATCGGGTGCTGAGTCACACATACCGCTTACCCGATCTGATTCCGGTTAAACAGCTTCCTGTGTAGTCAAGTAACCGACAGTTTAACAACAGCTGTTAACCAGGGATGGTTAACAGCTGAACCAATTCCCCCCGTCGAGCTCCTGGAAGCAAGTCCGCCAGCGTGTACTTATCCAGCGTCTTAAAAAAAGCCTCAAGCGCTTCTGCCAATACAAATTTTAATTGGCATGCCGGTGTAATAATGCAGCCATTATCACTGCCAAAACATTCCACTAATGCAAAGTC
>DATJLF010000077.1:0-3147 GCA_035490715.1 Cellvibrio sp. | reverse complement strand
CAAACACACCTTATTGATCTGGCTCTCCATCATTGACACCGCAGCGCGATACAACGAGTTGGTGCGCGCCTTACTCACGGCTGAACGTACATCACCAAACATCACCCGCGGCTGACGCTGGTAATAACGCCCCCAACTTTCCCCTGCGTCCGGCAGCCTGCCGGGGTCCGCATCAGTGAGCACCACCGGCGCGTAGCGCAAACGTGTTAACAAGGCTTCAACTTCGCGCGTTGCGGTAAATAACACCCAGTGATAACCCAGGCGCTCAATCACTTCACTGAGAAAGATAAACAGCAACAGGCTGCTGCCTTTCCAACTGGAGACCAGATTGCCGATCTCTACAATTTTATGGCGTTCAATCGTGCAGCCAAGGCGGCTGGCGATAACCGCTTCAATAGGTTGCGTCAGATAACGTTCGGCAAATAAATATTGGGGATGCGCACCCTGAACCGCAGGAGCCAGCCCGACAGCCGCGCTATAGGCAGCATGACATCGCAGGCCGACAATCAACGGCAAAAAGTGGGTTACATGCGCGTCGTGTACCTGCAAGAATCGTTCGTAAATATACTCTTCAAGTACTGCCCGCTCGCTATCAGGTTGGTTATCCAGGGTGCGATGTGCATGTAGGGTGAAATGGGGTCTGGTGATCAGTGGCAGATGCGGAATTTGCCAGGTTTCTGCACCGGCATTGTCGATCGAGTCAGTCACGTCTTTCATAGCGGCAACCTGTAGCAATGTACTTCAGGTTGCACGATAGAACAGCAAACTTAAGGAAAACTTAACACCTCGTGGCGCCCAGGAATTTGCCACAGCCACCCGGCAGGCCTGTGTAAACAGCATGCACGCTATCTGCGCCATAAGCGCCTTAAGTTTTCCTTAAGCCGAAGCACTCATACTCTGCTAAACCCGTATGAAGATGGCCAGCCCATGAATACCCCATTCCGGAAGCAGCCGTTAATTGCCCGTATCAGCGGACCATTTCAGCTGCTGTTTATTTTTATGCTGACAGGCCTTTTGCTGCTCAGCCTGGCGCGACTGACACTGGGCGGTTGGCAACACGAGCGTGTGCTGGCGGTAATTGATTGGTACACATTCTTGCTCCAGGGGCTACGCGCGGATTTGATTATTATCGCGCTATGGTTGGTGCCTCCCGCTATCCTGGCGCCATTCTGGGCGAGGAAAAAGTATCAACGAAGCTGGTGGATCTTTACCTATAGCTGGAGCTTGCTCGGGTTTATCCTGTTGATCTTTATCGAGTTGGCCACTCCCGGATTTATTCTGCAATACGACGTAAGGCCTAACCGGTTGTTCCTGGAGTACCTGAGATATCCCAAGGAAGTTTTCAGCACTCTATGGAACGGTTTTCGCGGCTTTTTCGTCGGCGGCATGCTGCTCACGCTGATCTCCGGCCTGCTCATTGCGCGCGGCTTGTATCGAACCAAATCCTCATTCCACTACTGGCTAGATACGCGGCTGTGGTTGACATGGCCCCTGGTGATCCTCGCCCTGTTTGCCGCTATCCGATCAACGACGGATCACCGTCCGGCCAACCCTGCACTCTTCGCTATTACCAGCGACCCTCTGGTTAATTCCCTGATAATTAATTCAAGTTATTCGGTGTTGTATGCGGCTTACAGTTTGAAGCATGAAGCCCATTCCAGTGATGTTTATGGCCAGTTGCCTCGTGCAGACATCATAAATATCGCCCTGGATTGGCCCTGGTTAAAGTCCTATGAATTCCGCAGCCATCAGTACCCCACGCTGCACGAACAGATCAGCACCAAGCCACGTGTCAAACCACTCAACCTGGTCATTATTCTGGAGGAAAGCCTGGGGGCAACCTTCGTTGAATCCCTGGGAGGATTGGCGGTAACCCCTGAACTTGAAAAACTGAAAGATGAAGGCTGGTGGTTCGAAAATCTTTACGCTACCGGCACCCGTTCTGTGCGCGGGATTGAAGCGGTGGTCAGCGGCTTTATGCCGACTCCTGCGCAAAGCGTGGTCAAATTATCTTTAGCACAACAGAATTTTTTTACGCTGGCAGGTCTGCTGAGCGAGCGCGGCTACCACACGCAATTTATCTACGGCGGAGAAGCCCATTTCGATAATATGCGCGGCTTTTTTACGGGCAATGGTTTCAGTGATGTCGTTGATCTGGAAGATATGCCTGCACCGACTTTTGTCGGCAGTTGGGGCGCCAGTGACGAAGATCTGTTTACGACCGCCCACCAGCAACTAACGCAACTGCATCAAACCCGGCAGCCATTTTTCAGTTTAATTTTTACGTCATCCAACCATGCGCCGTTTGAATTTCCGGATGGGCGGATTGCCCTGTTCGAGCAACCCAAACAAACCGTTAACAACGCCGTGAAGTATGCGGATTATGCGCTGGGAAATTTTATGCGTAGCGCAAGAGCCAGCGAATATTGGCAAGACACATTATTTTTGATCGTCGCCGACCATGACAATCGGGTCTACGGACATCATCTGGTACCCATAGAAAAATTTCACATTCCGGCGCTCGTTGTCGGCGCCGATATTCAACCCCAACGTATTCATCCGGTAGCCAGTCAGATTGATTTGGGGCCGACCTTATTGAGCTTGATGGGCATCACGTCTGTCCACCCCATGCCAGGGCGGGATTTCACGCAGGATATGCACAGCCCCGGCCGGGCGATGATGCAATTTGAAGATTATTATGCGGTGATGGAGCAAGAGCGGGTCACTATCCTGAAGCCCGATCAAACCGCCGTTGCTGCACATTACAATGCACAATCCAGAACTTTATCGCTTGATCGGCAACCACCAACACCGGCATCAGTGAAGCGGGCCCTGGCAAATGTACTTTTGCCATCACTGTTGTATCGCGAGCGCCGCTACTCGAACGTTGATCATCCGGCTTCTATCAATGTCACCAAGGTGAACCGTTAAACAACGATTCTCCTTTGGCGTTGGCGTGTGGCCGGGTCACATCACGGCTGCTCTTCCGGCCGCAGCGTCAACACCTCAAATCCATTCGCCGTCACGGCAACCGTGTGCTCCCACTGCGCGGATAATTTTTTATCGCGGGTTACCACGGTCCAACCGTCCTTCAGGGTTTTAACCCGGTAATCGCCCTGATTGATCATCGGTTCAATGGTAAACACC
>DATJLF010000076.1:0-74635 GCA_035490715.1 Cellvibrio sp. | reverse complement strand
AACCACCTGATCCCATACCGAACTCAGAAGTGAAACGACTTAGCGCCGATGGTAGTGTGGGGTCTCCCCATGTGAGAGTAGGTCATCGTCAAGCTTCTAATTACAACGCCCGGTAGATAATCCTATCGGGCGTTTTTTATTATTGTTTGGAATAAATTTCTATTTTGATCTTTACGGTAAATATATTTCGTAGGCTGATTTATAATCATTCGGAAATTTACAAGTAACTAGGTTGATCAATGAACGAGTTGGATAGGCAATCTTATTTATCAGCATTGGGCATTGAAAACTATATGCCGCGCTGGCGATTGCCTTGTGCTCCTGAACCTGCTGTTTGTTTTTTGCCGATAGTGGAGATTGATAATTCCGAAACCTTTTCATCTGACCGCGCAGTTAGGCGGGTTCCCCAATCCCCAATTGCCTCAGTGTCAGTCAAAGTTGATTCAGTTGTGATGATCGATGCGTTAGCGAGCTTGGATGTAAGGCAACAATCCTCTAATCCAATTAATGCAGCTGCTATTTTGCAGCAACTTGAGCAGAAAAAAGCACCAGCCATTGCACCGTTTTCACTGAGTTTATGGAGACCTGAAAAAGGTTTTTTAATCATTGATTCTCGTAATACGGCGATGGCCTTGCCGACAGAACTATTGCTGAACAATGTATTACGCGCAGTGCTTGGGTCAACAAAATATGATTTAAAAGAAGAAGTATTACGTTGGCCAATGATTGAGAATCGATTTGTATCGCGCACAGAAGTTGATGCGCGAAACGAATTACAGACATGGTTGGCAGTGGAAAACGAGTTGCGGCCAATTAACCGTTTATGGTTATTAGGAGAGAATGCCATTCAATTTTTTATGGCAACAAACATTTCCATTATTGAAAGGCGTTGGGAAAAAGTACCTGTCAGTGGGTTGCTTTCGGACAGCCCGGTAGAAGCGTTGTTGCTGCCAAGTCTTACTGATTTTTTACAAAACCCAATCCTTAAATCCCGGTTATGGGCGGCATTAAATTAATCTTTAGAACATGATCTCCTTACAAACAACAACTTACACCGGTCTTGAGTTACATTTTCGAGAGATTACCGAGTCAGATATTCCACAAGTGATGGAATTGGAACGTAGCGCTCATACACATCCATGGAGACAATCCAGTTTTGAGGATTGTATTCATGGGAGACAAAAATGTTGGTTAGTTGAAGCTAAAGGAGTATTACTGGGTTATGTGGTAATTACGCACGGCGGAGGTGATGCGGAGTTATTGAATATATCGGTTGCACCGAAATATCAGCGTAGAGGGATTGGTCAATGTTTGCTGGTTCATGCAACAAATTGCGTTAAAGGCAAAGCTGATATGCTTTTTTTGGAAGTTCGCGTATCCAATCGAAAGGCGATTGAGCTTTATGCTAAAGAAGGGTTCTTTGAGGTCGGACAACGTAAAAATTATTATCCCACAATTAAAGGCCATGAAGATGCATTACTGATGGCGAAGCAACTTGAACCCATTTAACTTAGTGTTTTACCGGACGTTTTTGTAGCTTTCGTTGTAATGTTCTGCGATGCATTCCCAAGGCTCTTGCTGTGGCTGAAATGTTTCCATTATTTTCTTGTAATATTTTTTGGATGTGTTCCCACTCCAGTCGATCAACTGAGAGCGGTGTATAGTTTAATTCGACCGGCTGATCTGCAGTTGGTGTGCTTTCAAAAGCAGCAAGAATCTCATCAGTATCAGCCGGCTTACATAAATAGTTAACCGCTCCCGACTTAACCGCATCCACAGCAGTTGAAATGCTTGAATAACCGGTGAGCATCACTATATGCAATTCCGGCGATTTTACTTTCAGCTCGCGGATAAGTTGTAGTCCCGAATCGCTACCTAATTTTAAATCGACAATCGCTTTGGCGATGTTATTTTTTTCTACAAGTTGAAGGGCTTCAGTCGCGCTTTTTGCAATGCCACAAGAGTGTTGCCGACGTTTGAGCGCTCTTTCAAGCATGGCTGCAAATGTTGGATCGTCATCCACAATTAAAAAATCCAGCTTATTCATATGCATTATTTGGTTCAAAAATTAACGGTAGCTGCAGGTGTGTGACAGTTCCATGCGGAACACGCTTATGTAAGCTCACTGTTCCTCCATGACGATTGATAGTTGCCTGGGTTAATAGTAAACCTATCCCCATACTTTTTTTGGTCGATACAAATGATTTTCCCAAGTGCGCACGAATTTCCGTCGATATACCTGGGCCGTTGTCTTCGATTATCCAATTTATAGTATTTCGATTCCATTCTATATTTATGTGGATATTCTCTGGGTTAGCGTCAGCAGCGTTGTTAAGCACATTTAAAATCGCTTGCGCTATGGTTGGCGAGAATGTCGCATTTATTGCAGGGTTTGTAGGGGAGAATTCGATATTTGCTTTTACATCTGGACGTAAGATTTGCCAACGATCAATTAGATTTTCACAATACGCGCGGACGGATTCTGGTATCGATTTTCCTTCCTTTGCTTGTTCGGCTTTGTTGGTCAGGTCGCGTAACGTTGTCGCACATTGACTGACTTGTTCCTGTAGCAGAAGGAGATCCTTTTGTAGCTTTTCGTTAGAGGTATATTCTTCTCGTAATTCACTGATCAATACTTTCATTGTTGAAAGCGGTGTGCCTAATTCGTGCGCAGTTCCTGCCGCAAGTGTAGCAATAGCCATTACTTGTTCATCACGCAATTGATCCTCACGTGAGCGATTTAATTGTGCTTCTTGTATACGCAAATCGCGCGCTAGTCTTACTACAAAATAAGTGATAAGGCAGGCACTAATAAAAAAGTTTAACAACATACCCAATACGTGCAGATTCAATGATTCCCCGTGATGGTGATGATTATTTGGTGCCAGCAGCGGCAACGGAATGTGAAAAAATAACAACAGTGAATAACTGAGAATACTCAATCCGGTAACAAATAATGTTAATCCACCGCCTAACGTTGCCGCGGCGATACAAACGGGCACCAAAAAATATGACACGAAAGGATTGTTGGCTCCTCCACTAAAATAAAAGACAGCGCTTAGGCAAACCAAATCAATCAAGAGTTGGATAAAAAACTCAATCTCTGTGACGGGCAACTCCTGACGTAAACGTGAAAATGTAAGCAGGTTTACGCCAGTGAGAATGACTAGTGCAATTAAAATTTCAGTAAAAGGAAGGTTGACAGTACCCGCCCATAAGCAAGCAACGGCGGCTAGTCCCAGTAGTATAAGTACCAGAGTACGAATTATTACCCAATAGCTAAGATGTTGGGCATGATCAGCAAGGGCGAAAGATATGGATTGATCGCGGATATTGGGCATGGCGACTCTAATTCATTAATTCAGGCGATTATAACCAAGCTATTGGTTTCAGTAAGTTCTTCTATTCGTTCGTTGCTGTGACACTTTGTCGCAGCCTTTGAATGTTTGCGCCAAATACCGAAGCGGCTCTGGTGTATACTGCCCGCCCCTTAATTGGTCAGAAATTCCGACATTTTTATGGCAGAACCTCTCCAGGCAACTCTCACTGAAGGTAGTGTGTCCACGCAACTAAAGAGCCTTGCATTGCCATTGATGTGGGGGTTGATGGCAACAATGTCACTCAATGCCATTGAAACATTTTTTATTGCCCAATTAGGTCGAGAACCGTTGGCGGCACTCAGTTTTACCTTCCCCATCATTATGGTTTTAACAAGTTTGGCAATTGGCTTGGGCGCAGGTACATCTTCCGCTGTTGCTCGCGCGATAGGTGAAGGTGACTCAACCAAGGCCCGCCGACTTGCTACCGATGCTATGAGTTTGACATTTTTTATTTCTGCTTCTGTTTGTTTGTTGGGGTGGATAACACTTGAGCCTTTATTTCTCGCCTTGGGGGCTCCGATAGAGTTAATTCCACTCATCCGCTCCTACATGTCCATTTGGTATTTCAGTGCACCTTGCCTAATGGTTCCTATGGTATGTCTTTCTGCATTGCGGGCAATGGGAATGAGCCATGTGCAAGGTTATTTAATGGGTGGGGCAGCGTTGGTCAATGTATTACTGGATCCGATTTTAATATTTGGTTTGCTTGGCGCGCCCGAATTAGGGTTGCAAGGAGCCGCCTTGGCAACCTTGATTACGCGTGCTTTGATGTTAATTGTAGCCCTCTATATTCTACATACACGGCTACAGATGCTAGTGAGTCCGTTTATTCCATGGAAAAAGTTGGTGATATCCTGGAAGGCAATTATTGAGGTTGGTTTACCCGCAATGGCGGCTAACGTCATCATTCCATTAGCAAGTGCGATAGTAGTGGCAATGGTTGCTGTCTACGGCACTGATGCAGTTGCTGCATTAGGAATTGTGACGCGCATTGAGCCGTTGGCCCTCATCGCTTTTTATGCATTATCTGGTGTGGTCGGTCCTTTCTTTGGACAAAATCTTGGTGCTGGTAAAATTGACCGACTGAATGAAGCGTTGCGAGTGCTCACCCGGTTTTGTTTGGTATTTGGTTTATTACTTGCAATTCTTTTTGGTCTGCTAGGTTCTGAGATTGCGCAACTATTTGGTGGGCATGATGAAGTGGTTGCGATTGCAGCATTGTATTTGTGGATTGTTCCCGTTAGTTATGGCGCTTATGGTTTGGTGATGTCAGTGAACGCGGCTTTTAATGGAATGGGAAATCCTTGGCCGGCGATGGCTATTTCGGCTGGCCGTGTTCTTTATATATACCTGCCTCTGGCGTGGATCGGGCAACAAGTCTGGGGCATGAAAGGTATTTTTATCGCCACTGCTGTAGCAAACACTACTTTAGGTTTGTGGGCCTGGTTATGGCTAAAGCGTCACATACACAGAAATACGGTCATTGCGGCATCCTAGCTGGATAAATCCTGCATCCCTAATCGTTATGTGCAGGATATAATTCCTGCTATTCAAATTTTATTTTTAGCGCGCGAAATATTTATGAGTAATTTAACTAATGAACTGGCAAAGCGTCGCACCTTTGCAATCATCTCTCACCCGGACGCTGGTAAAACAACTGTTACCGAGAAATTGCTGCTATGGGGGAATGCAATCCAGCTGGCAGGCTCAGTGAAAGGAAAGCGCGGCCCACATGCAAAATCTGACTGGATGACCATGGAGCAAGAGCGCGGAATTTCGGTTACTTCTTCGGTGATGCAGTTCCCCTATAAAGGGCGTGTAGTCAATCTGTTGGACACTCCCGGTCACGAAGACTTTTCGGAAGATACTTATCGCACTCTTACAGCGGTTGATTCGGTGCTTATGATGATTGACGGTGCCAAGGGTGTTGAAGATCGTACTATAAAACTAATGGAAGTTTGTCGTTTACGTGATACTCCCATTCTCACTTTTATTAACAAAATGGACCGTGAGAGCCGCGACACGGTTGAATTATTGGATGAAATTGAAAATGTGTTGAAAATTGTGGCAGCCCCAATTAACTGGCCACTCGGAAGCGGTAAAGAATTTCTTGGGGTATATAATTTCTATACGGATACTATTCACGTTTACCAACAAGGGATGGGGCATACCATTCCGGATGATATTCAAATTAAAGGTTTGGATAGCGAAGAAGCGACGCGCTTAATGGGGGCTTATGCCGATGATTACCGCGAGCAAATTGATTTTGTACGCGGTGCGACAAATCAATTTGATTTGGATGAATACCTTGCCGGTCGTATGACTCCGGTATTTTTCGGTACCGCACTGGGCAATTTCGGCGTGCGCGAAATGCTTGATGGGTTCGTTGAATGGGCTCCAACTCCTCGTGCTCGCGCTACTCATGAGCGCAGGGTTGAACCGTCTGAAGAAAAATTCAGTGGCTTCATTTTCAAAATTCAGGCGAATATGGATCCGAAGCACCGTGACCGTATTGCGTTTATGCGTATATGCTCAGGAACCTATACCCAAGGTATGAAGATGAAACATGTGCGTATCGGCAAAGATGTAAAAATTGCTGATGCGGTGACATTTATGGCGGGGGACCGCAGTGCCGTCGAGGAGGCAATTGCAGGTGATATTATCGGACTACATAATCATGGCACTATTCAAATTGGCGACACTTTCACGGAAGGAGAGGATCTGAAATTCACTGGTATTCCTCATTTCGCACCGGAATTATTCCGTCGTATTCGGCTGAAAGATCCTCTCAAAATGAAACAGCTGCAAAAAGGTTTGCAGCAACTCTCGGAGGAAGGGTCAACCCAGGTATTCTTCCCTCTCAACAATAACGATATAGTCGTCGGCGCGGTAGGTGTTTTGCAATTTGAGGTAGTAGCTTACCGTTTGAAAGATGAATATAAAGTAGAAGCTATCTACGAGACTGTTAGTGTCACTACTGCACGTTGGTGCGAATGCACTGATTCAAAAAAGCTGGAAGAGTTTAAACGCAAATGTGCGGAAAATCTGGCTTTGGATGGTGGCGGTCATTTAACGTATCTTGCACCTTCACGGGTAAACCTCTCTTTGACGCAGGAGCGCCATCCTGAAGTGGTTTTCAGGGCGACTCGCGAGCATTAATTCAATGGCCATTTTTGTTGTTACGTTGTTTATTTTTTTAATGGTGATTGGTGTTTTACTATGGGTAAAACATCCGCACTACTTAATGACAAAAGCTGATGTAATTGCGTTGCTGCAAAAAGTTCTGGTTGGGCAAGCAAGTGAAAATGATTGGGCAATTTTCTTATCCTCATCTTTCCGTCATTGTCCAGAATTAGAAATGATTCGAGAGGCGTGCGCTGCTGTAGATGAGAGGGAGTATCTAGGCCAAACCCGCCCTGAGTTTTTGTTTAGCGATAAAGGATTGGAAGAATTGCAACGTATTCTTGTGCGAGTGGAGTGTTTGAACGTTTGAGTTTTGCGAAGCTATACTTTCTTCACCTTCTTTTTTAATAGAGCTAATCTTGCCAATAAATTCCGATAATAAGGATCTCATTTGGGATCTGGATGCATTTAATCAGCGTCAGCGCGCGGTCGACTTCGTTATGGGGTTTGAAAATAAGCTATGTGTTTACTCCAATTCAGTTGAGCAGCTCTATACCAATTACAACATCTTCTTTCCAAAGGAAGAGGATCGTAAATTGGTGATTTTGCCCAACCCTTATATGCCGCACGATACATTCAATAATATCCCCGCGCATGCGGTAACTCCGACGGGAATGGAAATTATCCCCGGTATTTATCAAGCCCGCCCCAGCCTGTTTTTGCGTATTCCTTTTCGCAGTGGCACAGTCAAATATCGCGCCTTGCCGTTGCAAATGGGTTTGAAGATCGTGCGCGAGAAACTGCCTGCCAACAAACCTTTCTTGCCTGTTTTGATGAAAGGAGATCTACGTGAATTGGACGCATCAACACCGTGCTTACATCTACATGCAATTCATTTGATCCGATTAGAGGATCATTCAGTATTAGAGCGCGGTGGGATCCAAAAAGTTATTGACCAGCGTTTGCGGCAGTTGAATTAAATAATGCATAAATGAAAAAGCCACCGAGATGGTGGCTTTTTCATTTATAGCGTACGCGAGTGTTCCATTATTCAGGAAGCGTCCAGCGCATTGGAACTGTAAATTCAAACCTGCTTCCGCTAATAGCATCAGGAAGTTTTGTGAATGGTGCCGAGCGTTTGATTGCATCCACAGCTTCTTTGTTTAAAAGTTCGTACTGACTGGTTTCCAAAATTTTTGTACTCACAATATTGCCTTCGCGATCAATAACAACTGCTACACGCACGTTACCAGCCTGGCTTCTGTCCAGCGCGCGCTGTGGATATTTGGTTTTGCTGCGAATTTTTTTAATGGCATCAGATACGTAAAACTGACGTGCTAGCAATGTTTGGGCTGTCAAGGCAGGGCCTTCATCTTCCTCATCTTCAACTTTTACTGGTGTTGGTTTTACCGCGGCAACAGGTTTTGCTGCTTTGGATGATGCGGCTACAGAAGCTGCTGCCTGAACTGCGGGAGCAGGCACATCCAGTGTTGGCTTCTCTATTTCAACAGCCGGTAATTTGGGTTTCTCTGCTACCAATTCTTCGTTGCGGGCACTGGATTTTGCTAAAGATTTTGCAGGAGTGGAGGATTTAACTGCTGCGACTTCCACCTCTGATCCCCAACTGCGAATTTCTGCAATTCGGGCAGCTGCTGGTGTGATTCCGGTAAAGCGGGTTCTCAAACCACTATTTACATCTCCAACTTTCAGTAAGCTATCGCGGTAATCGGAAGATAATGGAACTGGCCCGATCCACGTTGCCAATAGCATCGAAAAAAAGTTTTCGTCTTTGATTGTTCCGAGAACCACGTCATTCAAGCTAACGCTAACGCCCTTTCCTGGCGCATGACTAATTTTTACATGGTCATTTTGTACCAAGCGACCTTTAAACATAGCATCGAAGGCTACTGTATTATCAGCTTGTGCCATCAAGGCATCTGCCTTGCTATTAACAGCGAGTCCCTCAATCCACAAGCGGCTGAAGCGTCGTGCAGCTATACCTTCAGGGCTCACAATTTTGAGTTCCATACGCATAGGCTGTTGGTTACGCAACAGTGTGCCTGCGTCGTTACTTAATGATTCTGAGAATAGAGCACCGATAAATATCTCTCGTCCCAACTCTTGATGTACGCCAACCCCGTTTAGCATGGGTTCTGCGCGGGTGAAATTACAAAAAAACAGCATTGAAATGCTAACGAATACTCGGAATAGATGGTTGAAGCGCATAGTCTTGCTACTCTCTATTGTCAAAGACTTTATTGTCCCGTTGCTGTCCTGTGTGGTATGCAGCGGTTTTGGCCTAAGCCAGTAGATATAATATAGAAAAAAATACGCCTCGCGTACCGAATCAGTAATTAAGCAGCAGTCTCTAAGTATATTTTCGGTAATATCGTGTGTGTAAAACACTAAATATGGGTTGCTTGCTACCATTTGGCATCGCGGAAACAAAATCTAGATAAAAACAGTATTACGGGTTGATGATGGAAACGAAATTGCTAAATAAAATTCCCAAAGACACGTTGGAGCATCTACTTGCAGGGATTCCATTCTTCAAAGTAGTGAAACAGCAAGATCCGAAACAATTAGATATATTGCTTCAGGCATCGCGAGCGTTGTCGTTTGTTCCCGGTGAGGTTGTTGTACAAAAAGGTGATTCGGGTAATTGGCTTTACTTCCTGCTTAAAGGCAAATTAGCGGTTTACGTCGATCAGGCGCTTAAAGGTGATTTGGTGAATTATGTTACACCAGGTGAAGTCTTTGGCGATTTGGCTCAATTAGTTGGGCAAGCGAGAACAGCTACAATTATTGCAGATTCATCAGCTAAGGAATCTATGGTTCTTGCATTGGACTTCAATGTGTTCGGTCCTCTTCCATCAGTCAATCCGATAACATTGCAAACCAAACTAGCTTACTATCGTAATACAGCGCATAACTTGCGATGGAAGTTGGAGGTTTATCGCTCCCAACATTTGCAGCACGAATTAGCTAATAAACATCGTCAGATTAAGCTCTACCATGGCCCTAAAGATACCTATGACGAGTTACTTTCGCTCTATGAACAATCCCAATCGTTAGCATTATTATTGGTTGAATGGAATAGAGATTTTGGTGTGTTAGCGGCTGAGTCTGCCGGTTAGTTTTGCTGATCCTATCTCCTTTTGCCGCACCGTCCTCTGGCGCTGTCCTGCGCAATTGATTTTCTACTGCTACACTGGTTTAACATAACTTTATAGACCTGTAGACGCAATCAATGAAATTCGAAGAGCTAAAACTTGCGTATGGTTATCCTTTGCAGTTGCAGACTACGAATCTCTCCGGTCAGCCGGAACGTTTTTCATGCCGACTGATTGGATGTTTACCTGGGCGAAGCCTTCTGCTTTCTGTTCCTAAGCAATCAGGCAAATTGGTTAAATTCAAATCGGGACAAAAAATTGTGGTCCGCCTGATGATCGATAATGGAATAGGAATTTTTGCAGGTATTGTTGAGAGTCAAACAACAGAACCTTATCCGATTCTTCATCTGAGTTATCCCGATTCAGTGGCCTTTAAAGGAATTCGCAGCGCTACGCGTGTAGTAGTTCATGAGTCGATTGACGTATTGAATGTGAGTCTTGAATCACGTCCAGCTACGACAGGTGTTCTTTCCGACATTAGTATTTCGGGAGCGCGCATTGAAGTGAATGATGAGATTGCAGAGATTGGCGATCAATTGGAAATGCGCGCAAAAGTAGATATCCGTGAGTTGAAGCGAGAATTGATTTTATTGGGTGTGGTGCGCTCGCGTGTGGAACCGTCGGAAAGCCAACAGAATATAATGTCAATTAGCTATGGTTTGGAGTTTAAATCTCAACCAGAAGAACAGCGACTATTAATGTATGCCTATGTGTTTAATCAAATGGCACATCAGGAGCACTCATCAGAATAACGATATGTAAAAATGCGGAATATAAAAAAGGCACCCAAGGGTGCCTTTTTTTGTACTCAACGCACTATTTACGCAACAGCTGCCGGGGCTGCAGCTTTTGGTTTACGGCCACGTTTCGCCGGTGCAGATCCAGCTGGCTTTTTCGCAACAGCTTTTTTGGCGGCTGGAGCTTTTTTAGCAGCAGGGGCTTTTTTAGCTGCAGGTTTTTTTGCCGCCGGAGCTTTTTTAGCTGCTGGCTTCTTTGCAGTAGTTTTTGCTTTAGCTGCTGTTTTCTTGGCTGCAGCTTTAGCTTTAGCAGCAGATTTTTTGGCAGCGGCTTTAGCTTTAACAGCTGCTTTTTTATCAGCTACTTTTTTCTTCAGGGCTGCTTTCTTGGCAGCTACTTTAGCTTTGGCAGCAGCTTTCTTCTCTGCAGCTTTAGCTTTAGCAGCAGCTTTCTTTTCAGCTGCTTTGGTTTTTACTGCAGCTTTCTTGGCAGAAGCTTTCAAGCGTTTTGCAACAGCAGATTCTGCTTTTGCAACAGCTTTATCATGTGCAGCAGCTAGTTTAGCGGCAGCTTTAGCAGCCGCCGCTTCTTTCTTGGCAGTCGCAACAGCAGCTTTAGCAGCAGTAGCATCTTTCTTAGCAGCAGCAACAGCAGCTTTAGCAGCCGCTACAACTTTAGCTGAACCAGGAGTTTTCTTCTTGCTTGCGGCGGTCAATTTGCTTTGAGCAGCTTTTAGTGCAGCAGCAGCTTTAGCTGCATCTTTTGTCAAACCAGCAACAGCTTTACCGGCATCAGCCGCTTGAGTTGCGCGAGCTTTTGCCAATTGCGCTTTCAGTTGAGCTAATTGCTGTTCCAAACTTGCAACAGTATTAACAGCGGTTTGTTTACGTGCAGCCATGGTGTGCTTCCTTTATAGTTTTCGAAAGGTCGATAAATGGATTAAAAAGTCCAACATGTATAAATTAAAACTTTATTAAAAAAATTCAAGTTTTTTGCGCAAAATAGTCAATAAAAATGCGTTTTTTTGATGATTTTTGGTAAAAAAATGTGTTTTTTCGATTTTGAAGGAAAGTTTTTTGATTAATATCACTCAACCAAGATACAAAGCGAGAGCGCTTTAAGAAACAAATTTGCACTTTTAGAAATCTGATTTCCTGCCATTGAGTTTGTTTTTTCTGTTTTTTTACTCACCTCAAATCTCTAATTCAAGACCAAATACAACTCTGCAAGTTCTTTGTTCATTCTTTATCGACACTTAAAAATAGAAAATGAGATGCGTTAATGATTTTACAAACAGGGGGCATGGCGTTGAATTGAATAGGTAATAAGTCACAAAAATTGTTTTTTCAAGTGATCTCCAAACGAGTGCGATGCATCAATTTTCAGATATTTTTGAGGTTGTGTGGTTGGGAGCGTGTCCCTGCGACCAAACCTTTTGTTAGTAAATGAAATGGTAAATCTGATTTGCGACGATTAGAGCGATTAGCTTTCTGTGGTGAAAGCTACCTATTGGATTAGCTCCTCAAATGGAGTTGATGAAGTGATATGGACTTTGAAAATATCGTTTGTCACTTCTTAATAAGTGCTCTTCCTCTGCCAAAAACTAAATATAGTGATCTTTGATGCTTGGGATATTTAACAAGGATCGATTCGCTATCTGTTATGTAGGGCAAGTGGTTTGGATCTTTGTGATTGTGTGTTCAGCAAGAAGATTTTTGAGTAGTGACCTCGCCTCAGGCAATGTTAGAGCATTATTAAAATTCCAAAGTTCAATTCTTTCCTTATTACCACAAGAGCTTTAGGGGGTAGTCCTCATTTAGATTGTGTTCAATATGAGGAAGGCTTTTTGATTTTGGAACTCTGATGGTGGATATCGTTGAATTTGTTAATTTGGCTTTAACGAACATCTAGATAAATTAGTGTGGCCTATTCGGGACCAGGTTAGATCGAAATACACAATGACGAATCGAGTACGCTCAAACAAATACAAAAACCTGTTAAAGGCTATTGTCTTTTCTTGTGTAATTACATTAATGAAAGCCTGAAGCGCCTCGTGGATGTTGCGTGTTTTCACAACCGGCCGCTCTTTTGCCTGATTGGGGTTTTGTAGACAAATCTTGTTGCTCTGACTGTCCATTTGATTTTAATGAAACACGAGAAGATTGATGTCTTGGTTGAAGACTTTTTACCAAACGAAATGATGTGCTTGATCATCACATAGAAAACGGCAGTTTTTTGGCAAAATGAGCAGGGCAAACCAGGCGCGATTAAAAAGCGACCAGGTTTTTGGCGGTTGAATATTTCCCGTAAATTCGCCTGTTGAATGGCACAAAGGGTTGGTTTTTGGCGGGCCAAAACTGCTAGAATTGGCCACTTTCAGTTTGTTCTAACGATAATGTTCAAATAACACGAGGAGTACCCCACAGTGAGCCGCAGAAAAAAAGGCCAAGCAGGCGATGATGGTAATGAGATTGACTTGACCCCCATGCTCGACGTGGTGTTCATCATGTTGATCTTCTTTATCGTGACCGCCTCATTTGTTAAAGAAGCAGGTTTCAACCCTAACGTACCCGAAAAAAACGATAACCCGCCGCCGCCGGATGCTGAGCCTAACATTCTTGTGCGCATCTCTGCCGACGATCAAATCTGGGTGATGGAAAAAGAAGGTGAACGTCGTGTAGATAGTCGTTCAGTTCGTTCAAATCTTGAGCGTTTGCGCGCAGAGTTGCCGAAGGCAGCAGTGATTATTCAGGCTAGCGGTCGTGCAAGCACTGGAACTTATGTTGCTGTTGCTGATGCAGCACGTGAAGCTAACGCACCCAACGTGGTATTGGTGCCTTCTGACAACTAAGCTGTCAATGAATGAAAAGCCGCCTACAAGGCGGCTTTTTTTATACCTGTGTTATTACATCGTTGATTACAACTCATACTCCTGGCGAACATATTTTTTTGGGAGTTTACTATGCCGGGTACGTTCGGCGCTAAAGTGATCGTGTAATTTGTCCTGCATGAGCTGGGCGAAGTCGGGTTGCTTAAGTCGAATCAAGTGACGATGATCTCCGGCTTCTATATATATTTCCTCCACGCCCATCAATTCCTCATCCCATATCACATCAATACCGTAGGCTTCACCTAATGCCGGAACGGCACCTTCGGCACAGTCTTTAAATATTTCGATTAATCCCTCCTCTTCGACCAACTCCATGTGGCGATCAAAAATCTGGTTCAGGGTGTGGCGTAATATTTTATTGCGTGTGGGAAGTACGCACAGCGTGTAATGAAAATCTTCATCGCGTAAGAGCACGCCTTTAGCCAGGCAATGATCATCAATCTTGGCGACACGTGCTGTGTTATATGAACCCTCGCAATATTCATGTTCCAGCAGCGTGAACTCGACCTGTTTTGCTTTTAAATATTTTTCTAAAGTTGCAGCAACACCCATACGAAATCTCCTGTGGCATAAGCGCAGAGAAAAGGGTTAAACAGTCTTAAGGTTAAAAACTTGGTTTCAATTTGTTGATGGGAAGGGTTGGGGCGCACAGACGAGAGTGTCGTGCTAATTTGAGTATAGAAAGAAAAAAAATAACAGATCAAGTGTTTTGGAATTAATCCGTATCCATTAGATCGGTTGGTTTTTGTTCGGGAGAGCGTTAACAAAAAAAGCCGCTTTTCAGCGGCTTTCTCATGAGGGGGATTAGCTGAGGCTAGCGAGTTTTTGTTTTACTGATGCAAGTTTTACGCAGGTTACAAATACGTCCATTGCTCCTACGACTTCCTGTACTGTAGGTACTGAAGGTGCAATACGAATGTTGCGATCCTCAGGATCTTTACCGTAGGGGTAAGTTGCACCAGCTGGTGTTAATTTCACACCCGCTTCGGCAGCGAGACGTACAGTTTCTTTCGCACAATTTTTACGAGTGTCGAAAGATACGAAGTAGCCTCCGACTGGTTTTTCCCAAGTGCCCAGATCAGTGCCGTCAAACGCTTTGCCCAGCGCGGTTAATACAGACTCAAAGCGTGGGTTCAACAGCTCGGCGTGCTTGGTCATATGGGCCATGAGCGCATCTTTGCTTGGTAAAAAGCGAGTGTGGCGAATTTGATTCACTTTATCCGGGCCGATGGTGCAGCTGTTTAGAAACTTTTTAAAACCTGCCAGATTGGCAGTGCTCGCTGCAACGAAAGCAACCCCAGAACCTGCATGGGTAATTTTTGAAGTCGATGCAAATTGCACAACTGAATCTTCGGTGCCATTACGACGGCAAGCCTCAAGAATGCTTGCCAATTGGGGAGCGCTTGGGGTCAGATCATGCACTGAGTAAGCGTTGTCCCAAAATACACGAAAATTGGCACTGGCGATTTGGCCCAGCTTGGCAATACGCTCTACAGTTTCATCGCTATATACCACACCGGTTGGGTTGGAGTATTTCGGTACACACCACATGCCTTTGATGGATTTATCTGCTTTGATTAATGACTCCACAACATCCATATCCGGACCAGTTGATGTCATAGGGACATTAATCATTTTGATGCCGAGTTGCTCGCACACAGTGTAGTGACGGTCGTAACCGGGAACAGGGCACAGGAACTTCACTTCGCCTTCATTTTTCCAGGCACTCGCGGCGTCTTTCAATCCGAATTGGTGGGCAGTTAACATTACCTGAAACATCAGTGTAAGGCTGGAGTTTCCACCCACGAGAACATTGGCTGGCTCTACTCCCATGATATGGGCACCCAGTTGTTTGGCTTCGGGCAAGCCATCCAATCCGCCGTAGTTACGGGTATCTGTACCATCGGCAGCGATGTAATTACCGTTGAGCAAACCATCCATTGCATCTGACAGTTTCAATTGCTCTGCGGATGGTTTGCCGCGGGTGAGATCCAGGTTAAGTTTTTTGGCGAGAATAGCCTGATATTGTTCAGTGAGTTGGCTTTCCCAGTCGCGCAGTTGCGCGACAGATGCGTTATCCAGTTGCAAGGTAATTACCTCATTTGGTTGGCGGAATGCTTTAGGTTAGCGGAGCGCTTGGTGTACAAATTATTTGCGGCGCATTATACCCATTAGTGCGCTGCTTGTTGTAGATGGTATTGAGTTTGGCTGTGGATTGGTTTGCGCCGGAGTATCTATTTATTGATGCTCCTTTTGGTTACGAGAGCCGATTATAGTACCTCTTTAAAAAGCAGCGGAGGAACAGGGCAATCTAGGCTATCGGCTATGGCACGGAAAAGTTCAGCCTCGGTGATAGTCACTTGATCGTCTTGTAAAACACACTGACTCATTGCTTTGAGCAGTTGTGGCTTTTGTAAGGGTTTGAGCTGGTTTAGCTGATCAAGGGCCTTATCAAGATCTGCCAGTTTTAGATTTGTTTGCGGCAACAGTGCTATTGATGAAAATGTTAACTCTTGTTGCGCGCGGGCAAATGCCGCTGTTGCCTGATCCAGGTTTTTTGCACCGGCGTGGGCGAGGATTGATAACAGAATACTGCATTCATTCTGCAGTTGGTTCAGTGTGCGATTGTATTTCGTTGCGGTGGTTTGATAATTGTTGTGCATTACGATCCGATAAACCGCCCACTCCATCAAACTAACGCTCTTGTCCGCACTAATTAATGCATTTAAACATCCCATAAATAACTGGTGTTGGTCTTTCGATAGTTGCTTTAACGCGGGCAAACAAAGTTCTATTAATGGCAAACGTAAACGTGCATCCACCGACGCTGCTGATTCAATTAGCGGTTGCAAATGTTGGAGTTCATGTTCTGGCAGATGCCCGCTGAGCAAAGCCAATTGATGTTGTTGCGTATCTGCATTTCGATCAAGTAGCAAACCAAAAACCAATGCGCGGGCGCCAAAAGATTCTCTTGCCGCAATTTTTAGCGCGTCGGGTATTGCTGCCAATTGGGTGCGTGCATAAGCAAGCTGTGCTTTGGTAGGTTGAGCAATTTGATTTAAGGTTTGCTCAATATCGATGACTGTTTCATTGGTGCTTGTGACCGCAATTGCGTTGGATGAGCTACTTGTGAAATGCGAAATGCCTTCTGAAATCTCGTCGTCGAAGGTAGTCTCGAATGTGGTATCTGTCTCATCTGCTGAAGTATTCCTTCTTTTATATACACCTTCTGCAAATTCTCCATCCCAATTGGGTTGGATACGCTTGATGCGATCTTCAAGTGGTGGATGAGTCGCCATCAAATTGAAAAAGCTTTTTACTCCCTGGCCAAAATACATATGGCTGAATTCGGATGCTTGTTGATGACGTATTTCAGAACCATAACTGTTGCCACCAATTTTTTTTAGCGCTCCAGCTATTCCGTCCGGATTACGGGTGAATTGTACGGCTGATGCATCAGCCAGAAATTCACGTTGGCGGCTAACCGCTGACTTGATCAGGTTGCCAAAAAAAATTCCGGTGTAGCCGATAACTAACAAACCAACACCGATGGCCAGTAATGCAGCGGGAGAATTGTCCTTGCTTGAACGACTTGAACTGCGATTTCCCGCAATACGAATCAGGAATTCTCCGATCAAACCGATTACGAGAATCCCAAATAACAACGAAATCAAACGCATATTGATCCGCATGTCGCCATGGAAAATATGGCTGAATTCATGGGCAATCACTCCTTGCAATTCATCGCGATTTAAATTCTGTATGCATCCGCGCGTAATGCCGATCACTGCATCCTGGGGGTGATAACCTGCGGCAAACGCATTGATACTATCTTCTTCCAATAAATATACCGGCGGTACTGCAGTGCCGGAAGCGATTGCCATTTCCTCGACCACATTCAGGATTTTTCGTTCATCGGCATCTTGTGTATTACCGGAGAGTAAGCGCCCGCCCATAGATTCAGCGATTATTTTGCCGCCGCCACGTAATTGCACGAAACGAAAAGCACTGCCGAGCAAAACAACACTGCTGACTGCAATCGCAAGCCACAAAAATGTAGATGGGCTAAGTGAATGCAAAACACCTTGCCAGAATGTCGGAGATATTTCCGCACTATTTTCCAGGCCGAAGTAAGCAACTACTGCAAACAACAATGTAGTAATCGCGACCAATGACGTAACAGCAGCAATGAGTAGCAGAATCAGATAGCGTGTGTTTCGTCTGGCTCTGTCCTGATGCTCGAAGAAGTTCATAAGTGCAACCTTGGCGGTGAGTTATGGATTGCTATATATAAAGAAGGAAGACTTTGGGTGTGCTGGTAGTAAAAGTCTTCCTTCTATATATAGAGGGAAGACTTTTCTTGCGGATACTAAAACTGTATTTTGGGGGCTGCCTGAATTTCGGCGCTATCGGCAAATACTAATAAGCTTGCGTCATCACGATGACCAAATGCACCAGCTAAAACGACGGGTGGAAAACTTTGCTTATAGGTGTTGTAAGTTGTTACTGCATCATTGAACGCCTGACGTGCAAACGCAACTTTGTTTTCTGTACTCGTTAATTCTTCGGATACCTGCATCATATTTTGCGAGGCTTTTAAATCCGGATAAGCTTCCATCACCACATTCAAACGTCCCAGCGCATTAGTTAACATTGTTTCTGCACCTGCCAATTCGGTCATTGCTGCAGCACTGCCAGGATTTGCAACGGCAGCCTGCAGGCCATTCATTGCTTGGTTGCGCGCACTGATAACTGCTTCCAATGTTTCGCGTTCGTGTTTTATATAGCCTTTTGCTGTTTCTACCAAATTGGGAATAAGGTCGTAGCGACGTTTTAACTGGACTTCTATTTGCGAAAAAGCATTTTGGTAACGGTTTTTTAACGAGACCAGTTTGTTGTAAACCCCAATAACGTAAAACACCAATAGGGCAATAATCACTAACGTTACTATGGTAGAAATCATGATGTTGTCCTTTGCGAGTTAGGGCATTTATATCAATGCCTGACGCGCAAGATACTAGCAGGATGAATACAGAATTCCAGTGGCAATTGAATGGGTAGGTTCGCTTGAGGGACAGTTGAACAGTGTAGGCGATGAATGGTTATGCCAGCGACTTAATCTACGTACTCGAATACTTTTACAACTTGTTCTACGCCATCACTGGTGCGTGCTACTTCGGTGATGCGGTCGGCTTCGTGGCGTGACACGAGCCCCATCAGAAACACAGTTTGTGCTTCTGTAATGATATCGACCCGACGACTTTGAATGCTGCTTGCTACCAGGCGTGATTTAATTTTTGTTGTGATCCATGCATCCAGGCTTTGCGATCCAAACCGCGCAATAGGACCAACCTGTAATTCATTATGTACCTGACGCACCGAGTTAATTGTGCCCACAGTGTTGCCAGCTAACTGGCGCAAATGTTCATTGGGAACTTGACCGGTTAATAGTACAAAACCGTTAAAGCTATCAATATTGATGCGCGCATTTTCGAACGCGGGGTCTGCTTTCAGGATGTTGACGCGCGCAAAGGTTTCCAGTCGATCATCATTAAGCTTTGTGCCTAATGAGCGTTTGTTATTGTTGATTTGCACTGGCTCACTGGTCGTTGCATGAATAACTCGCGCGCATCCGCTCATTACACTGACCATAAATCCACACAGAAAAAGAGCCAGTGTCAGGCGAGGAAGGGTGCGAATTATCTTCATCAATAGCCTCCGAATAGTTGCTGGTCAATCAAATCACACAGGCAAAACAAACTGAGTAAGTGCACTTCATGGATACGTGGTTTAGCTAATAATGGCACGCGAAGTTCAATATCGCCATGATCCAATAACGCAGCTACATCGCCACCATCGCCGGCGGTGAGTGCAATAACTTGCATTTGCTTATCGTGTGCGGCGCTGATGGCTTGCAATAAGTTGCTGGCTTTTCCGCTGCTGGTGAGTAACAGCAATATGTCACCCTGATGGCCCAGTGAGCGAATTTGTTTTGCATAGATATCGTTGAAGGTGGAGTCGCTACCAATGGCCGTTTGGGTAGTAAAATCAGAGCCAAGGTTGAATGCTGGTAGGCTTGGGCGTTCCTGTTCGAAGCGATTAAGCAGGCAGGCAGTGAAAATTTGTGCTTGTGCAGCAGAAATACCATTGCCACAGGTCAGGATTTTTTTTTCGTTTAACAGCGCATGCACGATAAATTCACTGGCTTGGGCTAGTAAGGGGGCAAGTTGTTCACCAGCCTGCATTTTCGCTTCAATACTTTCGTGAAACAGGGTAATAACGCGTTGTTCCATGGTCGCTCACTGTAAATCAGTTACAAATAAATAAGGTAAGAACAATTGCTACAAGCAGCTAGTTGCAATGCTCTGTTATGCAGGACTGTCACAACCGGATCAAGTGCTGAAAGCGTTTTTTATCCATTGCACCGGAGGGGCTGTACCGGTTTGATCCAATGCTACCACATCAAAGCGACAGGCAATTTTGTCGTAGAGTTTTTGTTCCTGTAAAAAACGCATCGCTGTTTTGATAATTTTTTGCTGTTTTCGATAATCAACCGTTTCCAATGCTGGTGCAAAACGTTTGTTAGTTCGAAGGCGCACTTCAATGAATACCAGCACATCCCCTTTGGGATTTTTCTCTACCATGATCAAATCGATTTCGCCTGATTTGCTTCGGTAATTACGGAGGCGAAGGGTTAGTCCCTGCTGTTGTAAAAATTGTTCAGCGTAGAGCTCGGCAGTTGCGCCAATCACTACACTTGTGTCGGCGCCAGTGGCTGCTACATCCTTGTTGCCTGGATTCATTCCAATTCCTTTTAATATTGCAGTTCGTTTTCGTTGATAACCATAGGCAGTGGTTGAGCCTCGCCATTGCGGAATCTCACCCAGATTTGTTCGCGCTCAATACGCCCGTCGGGCAACATGTGCAGTGCCCCGGTGGCACCGAAGATACGCATTTGTGGTACCTGCTCAAGTTGTGGCAAGCGCGCGTACAGGCGGAAGGCATCGGCGCCCAATGCATGCAAACGACCATATACGGCCGCCGATTTTGTGTATTGTGCGATGGCAAGCTTCTCTGCACTACTGGTATCAAATAACCAGGGCATCGTATTAAAGCGGATTCCATTCAAATCGCGATCAGCTTTGGGATTTGGTTCGCCGGAATATACCTGGCTGGTTGAATACACCGGAATCTTGCCCGCGTAGTGAAATGCAAAAGTGGGCTTGATCTGGCGTGCCTGGGCGGGATCAGCGATTAAAAAAATCATATCCACATCACTGCGACTGCGTGGAGAGGCTTCCAGCCTTACACCGAGCAACTCTTGTAATTCGCGTGCACGAACCTGGCTTTGCTCAATCAACATTGCGTCTTTCACCAGACGGGAATAATTTGCACCACCCGTAAATTGGGTGCGATTCACCACGACACCGCCCAGTTTTTCCCATTCATCTGCGAATGCACGCGCGCTTCGCTCACTCCACTCTTGCGATGGAATAATTATCATTGCCTGACGATGCCCTTCCAAAAATGCCTGGCGGGCAACTTGACGCGCTTCATCTTCGACGGCCAGACCAAATTGGAAAAAACCTTTTAATGGTTGAGCTGGGGGCGCATCCGGATAATTTAATGCAAGCACTGGCACTTCCAGTGACGGCATCAAACTGAGTTCGCTTACTTTTTCTTTATCGATAGGACCAATCACCAGGTCAGCACCATCGGCAATTGCTTGTTGGTACGCTGAAATAACATCAGCACTACTATCGTATTGGCGCACTTCGGGTGTATGGCGGCCATTACCCAGCGCTTGATAATAAGCAGCGAAAAAACCGTCGCTCACCGCTTCGCTAGCTTCGGCCAATTTGCCTTGCATGGGTAACAGCAAGGCAATTTGTTTTGGTTGTTGATCGATTAAACTTTGCAGCAAACGCAAATCATTTGGCAGGTTGTCATGTGCAGGATGCTGACGCCAATCACGTAACCAGGATTGCAATTGCTCGCGTTGTTGTTCCAAATCGATTTGGTTATTTTTACTGATCGCCGCGAGGCTATACCAACCGCGCGCGGCTTCACCGTATTCGTTTTGTGCGAGTTGTTGTAACTCTGCGAATGGAATGCTCATCAGGTTTTGCCAGATCGCGTCCTGATTTTCTTGCCGTGTTTGTTTGTTGTTAATCAGTGCTGCTAGTTGAATTCGCTCATTTACACTGTTTTGTGCTTCCCCTAACAGAGCAAAAACTTGCGCGCGTTTTTCCCGCAGCGATATTTCAGTGGCGGGCTCCATGGCTTGCCATTGTTGTTCAAGTCGTGGCTTGGTTAAAATACCGTGCGCCAGAAAATTTGAACCCTCTTGCAACGCCAAAGTGCTCAGCAAGTCGGTGTATTTGATATAAGACTGATCCGGTAATTCCTCCGGATTCATATCGGTAATCAAATCACGCGCACGGGCGAATTTATTGCCCTCTATATAGATTTGAGCAGCCTGCAATATAAGACTTTCCCGTTCGGGAGACTGGGTTTGGCGAGCCATTTCCAGTAATTGATTTGCGCTGGGTCCTTTGGCCTGGCTTTTGGCAGCAGGCACTTTGGTTTTGGCGGGTTGGGTGGGGTTACTGCCGCAACTGCTCAAGGTGAAAACAAACACAGTAGCAAGTAAGCCGGTTATCGTGTGGGTAAGTAACTTGCGCGCAAAAGGCCGTATCGGCATGAAAACCTCGGTGAGAACCAGCAAAAAGTAATGTATTCAATAGAGTAGGCATGAGTATGCCGCTCTCTTATCCGGAACCTGATATGTCAACAACAGCCTCACAACAAGGCATCTTATATGTCGTGGCCACACCCATCGGTAATTTGGGCGATATGGTACCGCGAGCGGTAGAAACTCTACAAACTGTAGCGTTGATCGCGGCTGAAGATACGCGACATAGTTCCCGCCTCTTGTCTCATTTCGATATCAAAACCCCGTGTATTGCCTACCATGATCACAGTGATGAATCCCGGGTAGATCAATTAATCAGCAAAATGCAGGAGGGGGATTCCATTGCGCTTATCTCTGATGCAGGTACTCCATTAGTATCAGACCCCGGGTATCGATTAGTGCGAAGTGCTCGTCAGGCTGGAATACAGGTGGTTCCCATTCCGGGTCCTTGTGCAATGATTGCAGCGCTCAGTGCGGCGGGGCTGCCTTCAGACCGTTTCGCGTTCGAAGGATTTTTACCGGCCAAACAAGTGGCTCGTTGCACACAATTGCAAATAATCGCTGCTGATTCGCGTACATTAATTTTTTATGAGGCGCCGCATCGCATTCTGGAAACCTTACAAGATATGGTGCAAGTCTTCGGGCCTGAGCGTGAAGTCGTGATCGCCCGTGAAATTACCAAAACATTTGAAACGATAAAAGGCGGTAAGGTCGCAGAATTGGTGGAGTGGGTAGCGGCTGATTCCAACCAGCAACGGGGTGAAATTGTTTTGCTTGTTCACGGTGCTTCCAAACCGGAAAACGATGCTATTACACCAGAGCAAATACATATTATGAGGGTGTTGCTGGAAGAGCTGCCGGTAAAGCAAGCCGCTAGTATTGGGGCAAAACTCACCGGGTTGAAAAAGAACTTCTTATATGACTGGGCATTGCAACAAGTTGAGTAACCTTTACTTGTCTATCACGTAATACTTTTTAATTTTTTGTATATTTACCACTTGGAAGGAATGAAATAACAGTACTGTTTCATTTCTTCGCTCCTCTTGATTCCCTGGATTCGTCCTTATTACCGGAGTAATTCCTGGTGAGCATAATAATTGGCTTACTTTGTGCTCTGTTCATAACGTTTGAATAGTGGTGTTGTTTGATTCCGCCCGGCAAAAAACTTTAATTCATTATGTGACGTACTTTTTATACGCGTTAATTATTAAAAAGGTTTTAGTGTTTGCTATTTCATACTTTTTTTAAGGATGGATGTGCATTCTGGTAAAGCCAGTACAATGAAAAATTTTCAATACAGCGTAAATTCGGTAGCCTGGACGCTAATTATTGGAACAATGCCATGATAAGAATGATTTCAGAATCGCAAGTTTCCTTAAAAAAAATTGAGCTGAGTGAAACCATTCCGCCATTTTCAGTATTTCAAAAAGATGACAATTGGTTGATAAAAGAAAAAGTTCGTTACTGTGTGGAATTGAAGAATCAATGGGTCATTGTCGAGATGCCTAAAGGCTTTACTGTAGAATTTAATCAAATTACTTACCATTTTCCGTTGTTGACGCGCTGGATCAGCAATCGAACTATTGTAGCTGCGGTATTTCATTATGTGCTTTATAAAGAAGGATATGATCGAAAAATTGCCGACAATGCCTTTCTGCGTGCAATGGAACTTGAGAGGATTAAGTTTTACCACCGTTACCCACTGTACTGGTCAGCGCGCCTCTTTGGAGGTTTAAAATATCTGCATGTCTTGAAGCACAATATGGCCTAGCCATCGAAGTGAGTGATTAGCGCAGCTTAGTGCTACGCAAGCTTCCCTGCTTTTTTCGTTTCCTTATTCTCATCAATAACTACCCAATTCTCGTTAACAATTGTTGCATAGCATCTACTGCTAACTGATGATCTATTTCCTGCGGTAACCCAGACACAGTGACAGCTCCAATAATCCCACTGTTTTTTATACGAATCGGAAACGATCCACCGTGAGCGCAGTATTCGCGCGGATCTATATGTGGTTGCATCTCAAAATCGCGGTTTTTCATGGCATTGTATTGTCCCTGATAATAGGAACTGTGGCCAAAGCGCATTACCGATTGGCGCTTGCGCCTTACCCAATCATGATTATCTTTTGTGGTGCCGGGCATGAAGTAGCAAAACAACACATGCTCAAAAGCATACACCTCAATTGCCACGGAGACCGAAAGCTTTTCTGCAGCCTGCTTTATCCGGGTTCCCAATTCCCAGGCTGTTTCATTATTGAAATAAGGTAATTCGAGCTCGCTCTCTTGCGTCAGGAGTTTATTAAGTACTTCTTGATTCATTATTTATACCTAGTTGTTGGCCGATAGACGGACTCATTGTATGTATTCAGTAGTTCCATGCAACTCCATGTGTAATGCCGTTTTTAGGTTTCACAGTCCCAACGCTGGTGGTGAGTGAAGATGATTTTTTATCGGTAACAAAGCACTCAGGTATCCCATTCGTCCTCTCAATTTGTATTTTAAATATACTCGGCTAGGCTATGAAAAATGCATACGTGAATATATGTAGTGCTTGTTATTACCAATTTTAAAACTATTTAAATTTTTATGCTTACTTGTGAGGGGATATGAAAAGTTTTGGTGTTCGCGGGCAGTTATTGCTGGGCTTTTCTCTGGTGCTATCAATTTTCGTCATTTCCTCTGTCTTTTTGTCATTCCAGTTCCGCGAAAATGTGAAAAATAATGAATGGACATCCCATACCTATAATGTATTGCTTGAGACAGAACATATATTAATTGCGCTCATTAATATCGAAACCGGGCAGCGCGGTTATCTTATTTCCGGCGTTGATTCCTTTCTGGACCCATTAAATGCGGGTGTGCAAGATTTTGAGAAAGCCTTCAATAATATTAAAAAATTAACGAGTGATAACAAAAAACAGCAGGAGCGCCTTAATCAATTGCAAACAAGCTATGGCGAATGGAAGAGGGGGGTAGTAGACGTCGAAATTGATAAGCGTCGTCAGGTAAGCCAGGGCAACGGTAGCTACGATGAAATTATTGATATGACCCGTAAAGCCAATGGAAAAATGGGAATGGATGCGATGCGTGCTGTGCTCAAAGACATACAAGCAGAAGAGCGTGAATTATTGGATGAACGAGCCGTTATATTGAAAGAATCACAAGAAACGACGAATAATACGTTGATCGCCAGTGTGTTAATCGCATTAGTGCTCGGGATAATCACGGCGGTGTTTTTTAGTGGGCGATTGATTCGCCAACTCGGTGCAGAACCTGATAATGCCGTTGAGATAGCGAAAGAAATTTCCAATGGGCAACTGAATTTAAAAGTGGATGAACATGCTGTGCCAGCGGGCAGTATTATGTCAGCAATGGTGCAAATGGCTAATCAATTAAAACTGATTCTTTCTGAAATCCGCGAATCATCCGGACAAGTGGAAAGCACCTCAAAACATTTGTCGGTGTGTAGTGAAAAATCAATTCGTGAATTGAATGTCCAGAAAGAGGAAGCCGAGCTGGTGGCAACGGCTATTAATGAAATGACCTCGACTGTCGCAGAAGTTGCCAAGAACACACAATACGCTGCAGAGGCCACTAAAACCGCTGACAAATACGTTGTTGATGGCGAACATTTAATGGGCAGCAGTGTAAAATCAATTATCGATTTAAACGAAGATATTGAACACGCTGCAACAGTAGTTATGAAATTAGAGTTGGAAAGTAAAGAGATTGGCACTGTGTTGGAAGTCATTCGCAGTATTGCCGAACAAACTAATTTGCTAGCGTTAAATGCGGCGATTGAAGCGGCGAGGGCTGGTGAGCAGGGCAGGGGATTTGCGGTTGTTGCCGATGAAGTACGAACCCTGGCGAGTAAAACCCATAAATCCACGGAAGAAATTCGCAGCATGATCGAACGTTTGCAAAGCGGTGTTACCAATGCAGTGTCGACAATGGAAAAAAGCCGGTCTGGAGCTAAAACAGCGGTGTCCTATGCGAGGGATATGGAGTCAACCCTGTTAACGATTCGCTCCTCTGTGACTGATGTGAATAACATGAATATTCAAATTGCAGCGGCGGCTGAGGAACAATCTTTGGTGGCGGAAGAAATTAATAAAAATATTATTCGTATTAATGAAGTTACAGATTTGACTGTGACCACTTTGGCACAAGTCAACCGGAGCGGCCATGAGTTGAATGATCGAGCGGCGAATTTGCGCCAAAAAATTGCGTACTTCAAATACTAAATCGTAAAAATTTTTTATGGATATAAAAAAATTGGTGTGATTGGCGAGTTAATTTTTGGGTTCTTTCGTAGCTTGCAACAACACATCAGGCAATACACTGGAGCGGGTTCCTTGTTTCGGCAAGTTACCCGAATCCCGATAGGTGAACACCATCGAAAATTTAGTATTGCCGGTCATGTTTCTACCCGCCGCGTGAAATAAATTGCTGTGAAATAACAGTAGATCTCCCTGGTTCAGGGGAACTGCAATCGCTTCATCCAATAATGGTTTATTGCGTTCGATGTCCGTGCGCAGAAATTGCAATTCGTCTAATTGTTCCGCATCAATAGCGAATGTTTGTGAAGCGGGAATCACCCATAAGCAACCGTTCTCATGATGTTCGTTCCCCAAGGCCAGCCACGCTGATATCAATGCCGGCCGTGCAAAATTCCAATAGCGGCTATCGCGATGCCACCCGGTGCGGCTGGAGTAGGCGGGTTGTTTAGTCATCACACAATTGTGGTGGCATTGCGACAGGTACACATCGCCCTTTAAAAGCTGCTGCAAATTTTCGCGCAATTTTGCGCTGGTAGCCCAATTCGCAAGTAATGGCCCGCGTGCATAAGCCCCTAATAATCGTCGTGCGGTTTTCCCACCTTCGGCCTCGCGCGAACTGGGTGCGCCGGGATATTGGGTATCTGCTTCGTATTCGATAGGTGCTACGTGTTTCTGCAATTCTTCCTTGACGAAGGCGATGATCGATTCACAAAACTCCACCGACTCGAACGCCGGTAGCACGAGATAGCCGTTGCGATTGAAATCCAAAACTTGTTGGGCTGATAACATGGGTTAACTGGCCTGCGACTGGGACTGGCGATGGTTACTGAACAGTGAAATGGGCGCGGTATATTGAACGTGCTTTTATAAACAATCGGGATTTCTAATACAATCCGGTACCGTTAACGACGTTTAGCGAGCTGGGTTTTAATGGCAATCAACAACCCTGAGGCTGCAATGATGGCCATTCCCAAAATGCCCAGGCCGTCGGGCACCGTGTCGAAAATAACCCAGCCGAGTAACCCTGCCCACAACAATTGCAGGTACGTCATGGGAGCCAATACTGACGCAGGAGCATGGCGATAGGCGAGGGTAAAAAAGTAATGCCCAAGACCGCCGAAGGTTCCCATACTGATGAATAAAATAACTTCTGTGGTGCTGGGAGTTTTGTTTTCCCAAAAGAACGGCAACGCAAGTCCGAATACGATGGTTCCCACCAGAGCGGTGTAAAACAATAATGTAATTGCTCTCTCGGTACTGGCCAGCATCCGCGACAGTACCTGGTAGGCCGCGTTCGCTGCCGCTGCGCCTAATGCAAATACAACGCCCCATACATCGAGCCCACTTCCTGGCCGCGCAATGAGTAAAACCCCGATAAAGCCAACAATAACCGCCGCCCAGCCAAAACCACCGATTTGTTCACCTAATACCGAGCTGGCAAACAATGCTATCAGTGTTGGTGCGAGAAAGTTTATCGCAGTCGTCTCTGCCAATGGCATTCGCTGCAATGCCAAACCGATAAACAGCGACGCCATGGTGAGCACCACTGCGCGCAATACAGTCAGGCCTGTGCGTTGGGTATTGATCAATGTGGCCGAATGACGCGGTGCAAGTATTACCAGCATCAGTGCACAGTGGACGATGTAACGCATGGCAACCACGGTAGGCACATTGTAATGCGTTGTGAGATATTTCGTGGTGCTATCCATGCAGGAAAACAATAGCAATCCGGCCGCAGCGAGCAGGAAACCTTTGAAAAGATTGACTGGGGGATGTATGGGTTTGGGGGTAGGCGAGGGTTCGGCCTGGAGTTCGGTCATCGGGTTAATCCAATCATTGCGCCAAAACCACTTAGGCGACAGGGTGACAGCATAGATTAACAATAGCCGCTCGTGCGACCTTTATCTGCGCAAAAAAGCGCAAAGAGCTGTAATGACGCTTGGTTGCCGCAAGCGCCTTTACAGGATTCGAGGATTATTCGTGCAAGGGGCTGACACGGAAATAATCAACATCGACCCACGATGGGTGAGCGGATTGACCCGTTAATGCGAATAAGCCCATCTGCGCCCCTACCCAGCGCCCGACACTGGCGGCAAAAGTTGGCCCGATATTGGTAAATCGGTGATTGTCATGGCTGAAGGCAAACTGGATTTGTGCTCCTTTGGTTACTGTCATCCGCAAAAAAATGTAATTGCTGGAGATGGGGTATGAAGTCACGATTTGCTCCGCACAATTAGCCTCCGCATTTCCACAGAAGGCGAGTTGTAATTCTTTACCCTGCACTAGTTTTTTTACACCGAGCCATTGGTAGCTGAACCCGTAGATTACCAAGCCCGCAGTGCTTCCGGACTGCAATTTATTTAGGTCGAGTGCTGTATCTACAACAAATTCCTCTGCTGGTAATTTTTGCAGTAGTAGCGATGGGACATTCCACAAATGTTGCTGCTGTTGGTAATTAGTGTCGGTTTGCGCATACAAACGCAAAAAACCGATACGCTCGCTCAATGAAAACCAATGCTTTTTCCAATTGGCATTCCATTGCCATTGCGGCGTTAACACCGTGTTATTGAAATCATCGCCGGTTGCGGGATTGGTAATTGGAAATTTCCCGGCAATAGGTTTGCGATGTTGCAATACGGGCTCGCCGATACCATCACCATCGGCATCAATCCCCATGACAGGCCAATCATTCTCCCAATGCATCGGTTGCAAATGAACAATGCGACCGTAAGCACGCTTATCCTGAAAATGGAAAAACCAATCACTGCTGTTTTCTGTTTGCACCCACGCGCCTTGATGAGGACCGTTGATGGGGCTCAAACCTTGTTCCAAAACAATTTTGTCTTCGTAAGGTCCTTCGATATTTTTTGCGCGAAACACGGATTGCCAGCCAAACTCGACACCACCGGCAGGTGCGAACACGTAGTAGTAGCCATTGCGTTTATAAAACTTTGGACCTTCCAACGTTCGATAGCCTGGTAATTTATTGGCATCGATAATCATTTTGCCTTCATCATCCAGAATTTTTTTTGCGTCAGGCGACATGCGGCGCAACGTGAGTAAATTATTAATTCCCGCACGACTTTTGGCCCAGGCGTGAAGCAAATAAGCATTGCCATCATCATCCCACAACGGCGTCGGATCAATTAACCCTTTACCTGCCAACAGCAAATACGGCGGGCTCCAGGGGCCGGAAAATTGTTCAGCGGTCATTACGTAAATGCCAAAATCCGGATCGGGATAAAAAATCCAGAATTTATTATCGTGATAACGAAGGCATGGTGCCCATACACCTTTACCATGCTGAGGTTGCGCAAAAACATCTTGCGGAATTTGTTGCGGTAAAGCGTGGCCGACCAATTGCCAGTTGATCATGTCATCGGATTCCAACAGCGGTAGACCCGGTGAATTATTGAAGCTGGATGAAGTCATGTAATAGCGACTACCAACGCGAATTGCATCGGGATCAGAATAATCTGCGTGGATAATCGGGTTTTGGTAAAAACCGTTACCCAGGTCTGGTTGCCATGGTGCTGTCTGGTCTGCGCTGTTATTGTGAGACACGAGGTGTGTTTGACAGCCGATAAAAAATAAACTGAAAAAAATGATTGCAACTTTTACCTTGTCAAACATGATTTTAATTGCTGGCATAACTCCCCCGCTCCGGTACATCGCTGGTGTAATTGTAGAATTTTTAAATAAAAACGGGGAAGCGGTTAGACTTCCCCGTTTTGTTTGGTTATTACGACTTATCAAAATGAGTATTGAGCACCTAGATAAAATTGGCGACCCGACTTGAGTGTCGTGTCAACCAAATCATAATCACTGATTAACAGTGTTTCTGGTTCATCAGTCAGGTTCAGCGCATCAAATGTAAATTTCAGATTGTCATTAAATTGATAAGCGAAGGATGCATCCACTACACCCACTTCATCTGTGTTATCAGTACCCACCAATTGGCCTGCTGCATTTTTAACAACAGTGTTAGCGGTGGATTGATAATCACTGCGGAAGGTGTACGAAATACGCCCTGAAAAACCAGACTCATTCTCATACCACAATGTGGCGTTGTAGCTTTGATCCGATTGTCCATTGAGTCGCGTCAACACCGGCGCTGCGGCAGTGCCAGTGTTCACTTCTGATTCAATAGAGGTAACGTTGGTTTTGATACCAAAATTACGCAACCAGTCGGGGCCAAAATTAAATGGTTGTTGATATTGCAGTTCCCAACCTTTCAGCTCACCGCCTTCCCCATTACCGGTGGTGCGATAATTAAAAATATCTGCGGTTGTTGCTGGGCCGCTTGCGAGTAAACTGTTAGGTAATCCCAACGATGCCCAAGGTACATCTACACGAACAGTTGCAGGGAAAGACTCAATATCTTTTTGGAACCATGCCAGCGAGAGCATAGACTCTTCTGCAAAATACCATTCGACTCCAAGGTCAGTCGCTTTCGCCCGGAAAGGATCGAGCGCAGGATTTCCCGCCGTGTAAACTCGGTTGAATACATCCACACTTCCGCCTGGGGTCAGGTTGCCCAGGCTAGGTCTTGTCATCACTTCAGCCCATGCAACCCGCACGATCACATCGGTGATTGGTTCAAGGGACAGGTTGAGCGAAGGTAGTGTGTCAGTGTAATCGCGCTCTATAGTCACTTCGGTTCCGCTGACTAAACCGCTTGATGTTTGTTCGGTTTTTACCTCTCGTACACCCAGGTCTCCGCGAAATGGCAAACCGAATAATTCGGTATTGAAATCTACCTGAACGTAATAGCCGGTGTCCTCTTCTTCTACGGTTCGATTTTCACCCGCAATATTTGTTAACGGGAAACAGGTATTGTCGGTAAACAGACCGGTTTTATCGGCTACAGCACCGATGTTTGGTAGAAAGAAAGTATTTGCGCCGTTGGATGGGGTGTAGAGTGAGCCAAGATCACTGGTGACATTCATATTCGCCAGAGTTAATCCACAACCTGTTGGTACACTGATCGAGCCACCTTGAGGCGCATTTTGGCTCAATATCGCGCGATCCCGCTGCGACTTGTCGTTATCGAAACCAAACTCTTTTATTGAGCCACCAGCTTTTATCGTGAATATTTCATTTAAATCCCATGCAAAATCCAGTTGCGCGACATCGTATGTATTTTCGGTATAGCCGGGACGATCACGTAACTCGGAAATTTTCCAACTGTCAGGATCAGCGAGATCAAATCCGTACGAAATGCTTGGGTTGTAAGTATCGTTTCGATAGTCGTAGCTAAAACCCGCGTTGAAACGCTCAAGGATTACGGTGGATTCTTCTTTCAGATCCATTTTGGATTCTGATGTCCCTACCAGCGCTTTCATACGTAAGCTGTCAGTGAACTCGTGATCGAAGCTCAGCGAGTATTGGTCAAACTTCGTATCGGCGTCGACAAATGCATTCTCAGAGCGGACATCTACACCGTTTAGTTGCGCGTATTGCAGGGAATTGGTTGCTGCATCGTAGCCATAATCCACTACGGTAGTTTCACGGCGTCCGGTGGCCCCGGTACGAGCCATAGAAATTGGCGTAAGGGTTAAGTCATTTTGGGTGTAACCGAGATCGGCGTGCATTACGTCAAGGGTTAAGGATGTGGCATCAGCGATTTTCCATTGTACTGCGCCAGTTACGCCCAATCGGTCAAGCCCAATTTCCCGGTCAAGCTGGCGGGGAAAGCGAGGAATATTTGCACCATTAACTTCTGCAGATAATGTGTTGGCATTTGCCCAACGGTTAGTGCCGGTTGTTGCGGATCCCAAAGGCTCCCATCGGCCAGAGTTATGGCCTTCCTGAACAACTGTACGCTCTGAATACGCTACGGATACAGAGGCGCCCAGTGTGCCGTCATCGTTCACAAAATTAGCAAGTGCGGTAAGGCGAGGATCACTGGATTCTGAACGGTCGTTGTAGCCTTGCGAATAACCAAACGCAAAAGTATTACCCTCGGAATCCAATGGCCGTGCAGTATAGAGATCAACTGTCGCACCCAGGGAGCCTTCTTCCATTTCAGCGGATTGGGTTTTCTTAACATCAATACGACTGAATAATTCAGAGGCAAAGATATTGAAATCAAAGGAGCGTGCTTTGTTGCCGTAACCCGCGGCGATAGTTTCCATTCCATTAATACGAACACGGCTAAAATCCGCACTTAATCCGCGCACGCTGATTTGTTTTCCTTCACCCCCTACACGGTCAATATTTACTCCCGGGATACGTTGCATTGCATCAGCCAGGTTATTGTCGGGAAAATCACCAATATCTTCTGCCACAATGCTGTCGACCGAGGCCGCAGTGTTTCGTTTTAAATTCAAAGCATTTTTTAAGCTGTCGCGGAAGCTACCCGTAACCATCACCTCTTCAATAGCGGTGTCGTTTTCTTGCGCATAAGTGATCTGTGGAATGGCTGCTGTTACGGCCATAGCTAATACGAGAGGTTTGAGAGTGAATGTTCTCATTGGCTTTCCCCGAAATATTATTGTTTGGTCAAATTAGGTTTGTTGGGCTGGTATTTGACGCGAAATAAGCCGATTAACAGCCTGCCTTGATTCATCCATTAAGACTGATACAGGTAGGTTTTATTTTTGTAGTTCATGGTGTGGTCCATCACGATAGAAGAAGCTATCTGAGGTCGGTGGCTAGTCACAAGGGCAATAACCATCCTCACAATGAATGAATTTTTATTATTAAATTTATTGGCGCGTTATTTCAATATTTGTCATACGAATTGAGATGATTGGTAACGTTTTTATCAATATTAATACTTTTTTGCTCATGTATACGTTTTCATAAGCTATTAATATTGTTTTGAAAATGTTTTCATTTAGTCTTTAATAAAAATATTTAATGAGATGTGAGTTTGGTCTTAAAATTAAAAATATCCTTTAATGTGGGTTAAATTAGGATGAATTATTTTTAAATGACTAGCCGAACTGAATATTAGCTGGTGTCGTTCAATTGCTACTTTTGTAACCGGTTACAGTGCATTTTGGAGGTGTTTTGGAGCTATTGTCAGGGCTATTTTCCGGGGGTAAATTGACCTTGGTATTGACCGAATACCATTGCCGATTTTGAGGCGCCCCCGTTTTGGAGGCGCCTTTTTTTATGGCTGTTTTTTGGTTTTACGTGATTTGGGTTTTGCGGGAACAGACCAGCAGTGTATGTATGAAAAAAAGGGGCCACAGCCCCCTTTTACAACCCATTAATATTTTAGAACTTGATGGTTCCCTGAAGCGCGATACTTTCGGGGCGTTCGTAGAATGCATAGAAGCCTGATCCAGTACCACGCGTAACAGTGGAGGCTACTGGCAATCCATTTGCGTAAGACACAATGGATTCATCAGTCAGGTTTTTGCCAATCAATGCCAGCTCCCACATGTCATCATTGCCGCTCAATGCAATGCGAGCATTGATCTTGGTATAAGCATCCTGCTTGAAGCGGGGATCAAGTGATGGGGTAGTCAGGTACTCATCGCTATATATCAAATCGAGGGTGTTTACCAGCTTCAACCCGTTGCTGAAGTTGATGGTGTAATCCACCCCGATGTTTCCTTGATACTCTGGCGTGAATTCACGACGCTGTCCGGTCGCATCACAGACACCGTCGCCGGCTACGCCGATATTATCTGGCTGTCCGAAATAGCATTGGGATGTAGGAAAGTCGGTGTATTCAAAGTCAATGTACGCTGCGCCACCACGAGCAAGAATATTGTCGGTGACTGCCCAGCGGCCATCAACTTCCAGGCCTTGCACTACAGCTTCACCGGCATTGGTAACGTTAAAGCTCAGGCTGCCATCAAATTGGCTGGTTTGCATGTCATCAAACTCGGAACGGAAGATGGCGGCATTGATTTCTGCTGCTCCATCGGCAATAACGAATTTGCCTCCGACTTCATAGTTCTGAACCTGCTCTTCTTCAAATTCCCATGTGCCCTGGATATTCGGGTAAACACCGCCCAGATCGTTTGGCGCTGCATTGGAGCGAACGTCAAATCCACCTGATTTGAAGCCGGTGGTGAAACTGGCGTAGAGCATATCGGTGCTGTTCAGGTCATGCTGGAAAGTGATTAGTGGTGTAAATGCGGACTCATCCCGATCACCTTTTACTGTGTGCGGATCAACCCTGAACTGACTCCAGATGATGTTGTAAGGAGTGGTTACTGTGCCTTGTGGCAATATCACACCAGTATTGCTCACGTGATATTGGTGGCGACTCGCATCCTTTTGTTCTGCGGTATAGCGGGCACCCAAAATCAAGCGTGAAAGATCGCTAAAGTTCCAGGTGGCTTGTGCAAATATTGCAGCAAGGTCGGTGTCTTGTTCAAAGTCACGTTGGGTTGATGCATCGCGCAATAGGTTGGCTGCGGTCGCGCCTAGTAACGGGGTAAACGCCGTTGCAATAAAGCTATCCCCTGGCACACGCACAGAGTCGTGGAAATCCAGTGAGCTGCTTTGGAAAAATACGCCGCCCAGATAGCTTATAGTTCCATCTTCCGGAGAGGCGATGCGAAGTTCCTGGCTGACTTGGCTGTAATCTTCATCAGAAAGAATATTAAAACCGGAGGCGCCGGTGAAATCGCAATCACACAGCTCTTCATAGTTGTAAGCGTTATATCCAGTTACTGATGTCAGGGTATGTTCGCCCAAGGTGCGTTCGACAGTCAGTGTAACGTTTTCGGTATCGTTATAACTGTAATCACCATTGGATTGGCGATTCCAATCATGGGTGGTGTCGAGTACATATCTGCCTTGGGTGAAAAAGCCCAGTGCGCGGGCGTAAGGGGTCGCGTTGCCGGTGCCATCGGGCATTTGTATTGGCTTGACGACTTCAATATTGCGCCCCTCGCTATCAAATGTACCATCTTCGACTTTCAGCGTGATATCCCACAAATCGGAGGGCTTCCACTGCAAAGTGGCGCGAACAACGCGATTTTTATCACCGGATTCATCACGCTCCAATGTGGTATTTTCCATGAAGCCATCAATGCTGCTTTCCAGTATTGCCAGGCGGCCACCCAATGTGTCAGTTATTGGTCCGGAAAGCACCAGGCGCACATCCTGCTCACCGTGCTCCGGTTCATAAAGTGCTGTCAGCTTCCCTTCTAATTCATCGCCTGGTTTTGCGGTAGTGATGCTGATAGCACCTGCGGTGGAGTTTTTACCAAAGATAATACTTTGGGGGCCCCTCAGCACCTCTACACGTTCAAGATCGAGGAAAGGTGCGCGAGCTAGTTGAGCGCGACCATAATGAACGCCATCAATAAACTGTGCGGCGGATTGTTCAAAGCCCTGGTTAACGCCCGAGCTGATACCGCGAATGGCGATATTAGTCCCTATACCGGTTTGAGTCATATTGAAGCTAGGGATGTAGTCGGCAATACGTTCGATGCTGGTGATGCCGGAATCTTCTATTTTTTCGCTATTTAGCGCGTTTACTGAAATGGGGACATCTCGCAAGCTTTGCACACGCTTTTGTGCGGTGACCAGAATTTCTTCCAGTGCCGGACTATTATCTTGTGCAAGCGCAGGAAAAACAGGTGCCAGGGCAATCGCCATTGCCAGATTGAGTGTGCGTACTTTCACGGGAGGATCTCCTGAACTTTTATTGTGAATGTTGGGCGTGAAGTCTATTTTCCTTAATAGAGGCAATAAATATTCACTAATTAATAGCTTAACGCGCGAAAAATACCAGTTAATGGCGATCTTTGCCTGTACGCGGGAATAAGGTGAATATTTTTAGTGATGTGCGTCACAAAAAAGTCCTCTTTTGTCACATAAAGCAGCTTGCAAGGTTTGATTTCGACGAGTATGGTGCCGCTTCGGAGTCGGCCCGACAGTCGCTCTTGTGTTAACTGAGTGCTTCTCTTGGAGTGGTGTTTGGTGCATTGGGGAGGAAAGTCCGGGCTCCATAGGGTAGAGCGCCAGGTAACGCCTGGGGGGTGCGAGCCCACGGAAAGTGCAACAGAGAGTAGACCGCCTAAATTCCGGGTGCTTCGGCAAACCGGAATCGGTAAGGGTGAAAGGGTGCGGTAAGAGCGCACCGCGCAACTGGCAACAGGCTGCGGCTAGGTAAACCCCGCTCGGAGCAAGACCAAATAGGCCCTCAATGATGCGACCCGTATCGAGGGCGGGTAGGTCGCTTGAGGCTGATGGTGACATCAGTCCCAGATGAATGGCTGTCCACGACAGAACCCGGCTTACAGGCTGACTCCGATTTAATTCTGTAGTGTGTTTTGTATGTGGTTTCCGCGTTTTATCAAGGTCTATATAGATCAAATCCTTCTATAAATTCAGAATTTTCACTGCAAAATAATTTGAAACTTAATGTTTTACATTAAGTTTATTTTCTATTGCTTTGAATTTTCAGGTTAAGTTGATTTTTGGAATTGTTAAATTCTGCTATTTCATGTCCTTTTTGCCGATATTTCCTGCATTTTCCCGTGAAATCGTGCGTATTTTCGCGCCGTATTGCTTGACTTTGGTTTACCCCGACTTATAGTGAGCGCTGTGGGTAAAAGTGGGTAATTGTGGATTTTTGTGGAATTTTTTCCTCTAGCGTGGTGAAAAGTGTTTACAGGTAGTCATTCCATCAGCATGGACCCAAAGGGTCGCATGGCAATACCAGCGCGCATTCGCGATTCGCTGGTGGAGTCAAGTGCTGGCCGGATTTGGGTGACTGCGCATATGTATGAACGCTGTTTACTCATCTACTCCGAGCCTGAGTGGGAGCCAGTTCTGGCCAAAGTTCAGGCTTTACCTGCGGGCAATGAGCAAGTTCGCAAAATCCAGCGCCGCTTTATGGGGCAAGCAGTAAATCTGGAATTAGATGCGAATGGTCGTGTTCTTGTGCCGCCCACACTGCGCGAATTTGCGCATCTGGATAAAAAACTGATGCTGGTTGGTTTGGGGAATAAATTGGAGCTGTGGAATGAGGACAGCTGGAATGCCCTGATGGATCAATCTGCTGATGGCGATATGCCAACCGAATTACAAAATCTTTCTTTCTAGGTAACCGCGTGTCTGATTCTCAACATATCACCGTGCTCTTGCATGAGGCGGTAGAAGCGCTGGTTACCGATACTTCCGGCTTTTATGTGGACGGTACCTTTGGGCGTGGCGGCCACAGCGCACTGGTTTTGGAACGCTTATCGACAGAAGGTCGATTGTTAGGGATAGACAAAGATATGGCAGCAATAACCACTGCGCAGCATCGATTTGGCAATGATTCACGCTTTTCCATTGCTCACGGTTCGTTTGCCGGATTGGCCAATCTGGTAGCTGAACGGGGAATGAGTGGCAAGGTTCAAGGGGTGTTATTGGATTTGGGGGTGTCTTCACCCCAGTTGGATGAAGCAGAACGCGGCTTTAGTTTTATGCAAGATGGCCCACTTGATATGCGTATGGACCAAACCAAAGGGCAAAGTGCGGCAGAGTGGGTGAATACCGTCAGTGAAGACGAAATTACCCGTGTACTGAAAGAGTACGGTGAAGAACGCTTCGCCAGGCGTATGGCCAGAGCCATTATCACTGAGCGTCAAAAAACGCCATTTACTCGTACCAGACATTTGGCAGAGGTGATTAAAGAAGCCAACCCTGCGTGGGAAAAAGGCAAGCATCCTGCAACGCGTGCCTTTCAGGCGATCCGTATCCAGGTAAATAACGAATTGGGCGATCTGGATGATGTATTGCAACAGGCATTGGAAGTTCTGGCGCCTGGTGGGCGTTTGGTGGTTATTAGTTTTCATTCGCTGGAGGATCGCGAAGTTAAGCGATTCATTCGTCGTCAAGAGCTAGGCGATCCTATTCCCAAGGGATTGCCGGTGCGCGATGACCAATTAAATAAACGCATGCGTTCGCTGGGGAAAGCGATTAAAGCGAGCGATGAGGAGGTGAAGATAAATGTTCGCTCGCGCAGTGCGGTGATGCGCGTAGCAGAAAAGTTGTAGATCCAATTTTTGTTTTCACCAAGTTAATACCTAACAAAAAACGGAAATCAACATTCAATCAACTAATAAACCCAGGGATTCAATGAACAGAAGTCACCCATCACAACAAAAGCCTGTATCGCCCGGAGCGATAGCGGTGATTGCTTTGTTGTGGGTGGCAGTCATTGCATCAGCACTTGCTGTAGTTGCCTCCACCCAGGTTGTGCGTCGCGATGTGAACAGCCTTGAAACATTGCGTCGTGAAGCAGCGCAATTGCAAGTCCAATGGGGACAATATTTGCTTGAGCAGAGTACCTGGGCTGCTTATAGCCGCGTAGAAAATGCAGCTGTGTCTGAACTCAACATGATGGCGCCAACACCGGATGAAATTGTGATGATCTCTGGTAACAAGGTTGTTGGCGAAAAAGGCAAGGCGGTTGCGCCTGCGGCAGGTGGTCAATGACCCGTTCTCGCGATGATCGCCCTGCGCGCACTGACGTAATCCGTCCCCGGCGCAATTCTGCGTTTGAGCCGCGTACCGCGCGCCCGGCACCACAACCTAATCGAAAGCCGCTAAAAGTTGCGCGCTGGCGTTTTTACAGTGTGGGAGTTGTGCTGGTGATTCTAGTGGTGGTATTGGTTGGTCACGTTGCTAGCCTGCAAGTACTGCCAAACGCCGATAAAGGTTATGAATTCCTGCAGGATCAAGGTGAGTCGCGCACCTTGCGCACGGAAACGATTCCTGCGTATCGCGGTGTAATTACTGATCGTAATGGCGATCCGCTCGCTGTGAGTACACCCGTATCAACCTTGTGGGCAAATCCTAAAATTTTGCTGCAAGCTCCGCATCGCTGGGCTGAGCTTGCGCGTGCACTGAATCAAAATAAAGCTGAGCTGGAAGCTCGTCTCGCGCGTTACGGCACCAAGGAGTTTATGTATTTGCAACGGCAGATGTCTCCTGATGCGGCCCAAGCTATTCTCGCGTTGGATATTCCCGGTGTTTACGAACAAATTGAATACCACCGTTATTATCCGGCCGGTGAAGTTGCTGCGCATCTGGTAGGGATGACCGATGTGGATGATCGTGGCCAGGAAGGTATGGAGCTGGCTTACGATGCATGGCTTACCGGTGAAAATGGTGGAAAGGAAGTTTTAAAGGATTTGCGTGGACGCACGGTAAAAGAATTGCGCCTGGTAAAGGCTGCGCGGCCAGGGCAAAACCTCACGCTGAGTATCGATTTACGTTTGCAATACCTTGCACATCGCGAATTAAAAAAAGCTGTTGAAGAAAGTGGAGCCATCGCCGGCTCCATTGCCATTTTGGATGTGCTGACTGGCGAAGTGTTGGCAATTTCCAATTTGCCTTCCTATAACCCCAATGATCGCGCCCGCGCCCGCGGGGCCGGTTTGCGCAATCGTGTTATTACTGACTTGTATGAACCCGGCTCGACAGTAAAGCCCTGGGTAATTCTTGCAGCGCTCGAAAGTGGCAAATTTAAACCGGAAGATATTATCGATACTAATCCCGGTTATTTCATGGTGGGCAGCAAGCCCATTAAAGATCATCGCAATTATGGTGCGATGGATTTGGCGATGGCGATTGCAAAATCATCCAACATCGCAATGACCAAAATTTCATTCGCATTAGACACCAACACTGTGCGCGATATGTTTGTCCGATTGGGCGGTGGACAGCCTGTGGGAACAGGTTTTCCTGGAGAAGGAACTGGAAATGTCCCGGTCCTGAAACCCTTACAAAAAATCGAGCGCGCAAATATTTCTTATGGTTATGCGATGACGATGACGCCGTTGCAAGTATTGCAGGCGTACGGTGTCATTGCTTCAGGCGGAATCAAACGGCCGGTTTCGTTATTGCGCGTAGATACGCCACCGGAAGGGCAGCGAATTGTAGAAAAGCAATACACCGAGCAGGTAAAAGAAATGCTCAAACGTGTTGTTACCGCGGAGGGCACCGGCTCGCGCGCGAAAGCGATTTCGTATTCGGTTGCAGGAAAAACCGGCACGGCTTACAAAGCAGTGAATGGTCGTTATTCAACGTTGCAAATGTCCTCGTTCATCGGCATGGCGCCGGTGGAAAATCCACGCATTGTTGCCATGGTCATTATTGATGAACCCAAAGGTGCGGGTATTACTGCAAATGGTGGTTATGTGGCTGCTCCTGCATTCTCAAAAGTTGCAGAAGACGCATTGCGTATGTTGCAAGTAACACCGGACAACATTGGTAAACCGGAAGAAACGCAGCCGCTTGTTGCTGAGCCTGTTGAAAAAAACAACGCAACCCCTGCTGTCACCCAAACAGCTAATCATGAGAGGTCAGATACGTGATGGCCGCTCAACATAATCCTATGCGTCTTGCTGATCTCCTGCCTGATCATGAATTGCAAACTGCCGCTGACATAACCGTGAACAACCTGTGCCTTGACACCCGTCAACTAAAATCGGGTGATGCATTTATCGCTTTGGTTGGAATTAAAGTTGATGGTCGTGGTTTTATCGCCAAGGCAATTGAATCAGGTGCGGCTGCTATTCTCGTTGAGGCGGATAAAAATTGGCAAAGTATTGATTGGCTCGGTAAGGTTCCTGTCATCGCCATAGAAAATCTTGCATCACGCGTGAGTGAAATTGCAGGGCGTTTTTATATTGAACCCAGTAAAAAAATTCCAGTGGTTGGTGTTACCGGAACGAATGGCAAAACAACTTGCACACTGCTTGCAGCACAACTACTTGCAAGTCTTCAGGGCAAATCGAGTGTGGTTGGTACTATTGGTTACGGATTAGTTGACGCAACGTCAATTGCACCGATCCCCCAACAATTGGGATTGTTAACATCAACTGGTTTGACTACGCCTGATCCCATTGCATTGCAACGCATTCTTGCTGAGTTGGTAAATGCCGGTGCGAGTTCAGTTGCGATTGAAGTGTCCTCGCACAGTTTGCAGCAACAACGTGTTGCGGGTTTGCAATTTTCCCACGCAATTTTTACCAATCTCACGCAGGATCATCTCGATTATCACGGCGACCTGACAAGTTACGGGAATGCCAAGGCGAAACTTTTACTGGCATCCGGATTAAAAACGGCGGTGATTAATCTGGATGATGATTGGGCTAAAGCACTATCTGCCAAAACCCCTGAAAATGTAAAAGTCATTAGCTATTCCACTCGCGGCAACGCCGATGTGTATGCAAAAAATATTGAGCTACATGCAGCGGGTACTCGTGCGCAGGTTGTTACTCCCTGGGGGGAAGCAGAAATTAATTCTCCATTATTGGGCGAATTTAATATTAGTAATTTGTTAGCGGTTATTGCCTGTGTGGGCGATCAAGGTTACACCCTTGATCAGATGCTTCCATCTATTGAAAAGCTTGAGCCGGCGCCTGGCCGTATGCAATCAATTGCAGTTGATCCTGTGACGCAGGAAATTCAAGTGATTGTTGATTACGCTCACACTCCCGATGCATTGGAAAATACATTAAATGCCATTCATCAACATAAACCGGGCCGTGTCTGGACTGTGTTTGGTTGTGGTGGTGATCGCGATAAAACCAAGCGTCCGCAAATGGGTAAAATCGCCGAGCGTTTGAGCGATTATGTCATCGTTACTAATGACAACCCTCGCTCTGAAGAGCCATCCAGTATTGCTGCCGATATTTTGCGCGGCATGAAAAGTCCTAGCGGTTGTCTGGTGATTGCTGATCGCGCCCAAGCTATCGATTTTGCGATTCAGCAAGCGAAGGCGGGCGATATTGTGTTAATTGCAGGCAAAGGGCACGAGGATTACCAAATCTTTGCCTCCCAAACCTTGCCGTTTAGCGATAGTAAACATGCGCGCATTTCATTGCAGCGCCGTATCGCTAAACGTGAAAATCAAATTGAAGATTCAAAAGGGGCTCAATCATGATCAAGCCTCTTTCATTGAAGTGGGTTGAAGAATTTATAACGGCGCAGTCATTGTTGCGTCCGGTTAGTGTGCAACGTTATGGCGATGCTGAATTTACGGCGGTTAATTCTGATACTCGCAGTTTAGGTGACGGTGAATTGTTCGTGGCTATTCGTGGGGAGTTTTTTGATCCACACCAGTTTATCGAGCAGGCCGTTGCTAAAAAACCTTGTGCATTGGTTGTTGAAGAATATTTTCCGGAAATTACTTTGCCGCAATTAGTGGTGAGTGATTCTATTTTGGCCTTGGGCCAAATTGCTGCACTCAATCGTAGTTTGTTTACGGGCAAGTTGATCGGTATTACCGGAAGCAGTGGTAAAACCACAGTGAAAACTATGGTAGCCAGCATTTTGACCGAGTGCGGTAATACGCAGGCGACCAAAGGCAATCTCAATAACCATATCGGTGTACCTTTCACTTTGTTGCAACTAACCGCAGCCAATGAATTTGCTGTAGTTGAAATGGGCGCGAGCGGTCCGGGTGAAATTGGTTATTTGTGTTCACTCGCCAAACCACACGTCACCATGATTAATAATGTGATGCCCGCGCACATCGAAGGTTTTGGTTCTATCGAAGGCGTTGCTAAAGCCAAAGGCGAAATTTATGAAACGCTTACTGTGGGAGCAACGGCGGTAGTCAATCTGGATGATCAGTTTTCACCTTCCTGGTTGGCGCAATTGCAGGGGCGCAACGTAATTTCTGTTAGCTTGCAAAACAGTGATGCAGATTTTTATGCACGCACTATTGAATTGAGTGATGCAGAAGTCAGTTTTGAATTGGTTACACATGGTAAAACGATTTCTATCACCCTGAACGCGCAAGGCGAACACAGTGTGCGCAATGCATTGATGGCCGCTGCCTGCGCCTTCGCAGCGGGTGCCAGCTTGCAACAAATCCAGGCGGGTCTTGCGAATTTTGCACCGGTGTCTGGCCGTATGAGCAAACACATTGGTGTTAATCACGTACAAATTATTGATGATAGCTACAACGCCAACCCTGGTTCGGTGCGCGCTGCCATTGATGTGCTCGCACAAAAAACTCGGGGTGTTTTAGTGCTGGGTGACCTGGCTGAATTGGGACCGGACGCAGCACAGCTCCACGGTGAGCTGGGCGATTATGCGCGCAGCAAAAAACTTCCTCATATTTTTACGCTCGGTAACCTGAGTCAAAATGCTAGCGAGCATTTTGGTGCGGGCGCACAGCATTTTATTGATCGCGCCAGTTTGGTTGCCCATTTGAAAACAATTGCCAGGGCCGACATGACTTTATTAATCAAAGGTTCACGCAGTTCCAAAATGGATCTGGTGGTGCGTGAACTTTTCGACTCTGCGGGAGATACCCACTAATGCTGTACTGGTTGTCAGAATATTTACAAGAATACCTGCGCAGCTTTGCAGTGTTTCAATATTTAACGGTGCGCGCGATTCTGGGCGTGCTAACCGCGCTCGGCTTTTCATTGTTATTAGGCCCCTGGTTTATTCGTCGCCTTACCGAATTGCGCATTGGTCAGGCTGTGCGTACCGATGGCCCGCAAACCCATCTTGTTAAATCAGGTACGCCTACGATGGGCGGTGCATTGATTTTATCGGCAATTTTCGTCAGCACATTATTGTGGGCCAATTTATCCAATCGCTATGTATGGGTTGTATTAATTGTTACCGCGATATTTGGTGCTGTGGGTTGGGTGGATGATTATCGCAAAGTTGCCAAACGCGATCCTAAAGGTTTACCCGCGCGCTGGAAATATTTTTGGCAATCGGTTGCAGGCTTGGGAGCTGCCATTTTTTTATACATGACTGCGCTGAATCCTGCGGAGACGCAATTATTCATCCCTTTCTTCAAAAGTGTTGCGCTTGATATGGGGATTTTTTACATCGTCTTTACTTATTTTGTGATTGTTGGAACGAGCAATGCGGTGAATTTAACCGATGGTTTGGATGGCCTGGCGATTATGCCCAGTGTCATGGTTGCAGGTGCGCTGGCATTAATCGCGTATCTCGCAGGGCATTCACAATTTTCTGATTATCTCAATATTGCCTACATTCCTGGGGCCGGTGAGCTGGTTGTGTTTTGTTGCGCATTGGTGGGTGCTGGTTTGGGATTCCTATGGTTTAACACTTACCCCGCACAAGTATTTATGGGTGATGTTGGTGCACTCGCATTGGGTGCCGCATTAGGATTAATTGCAGTAATTGTTCGCCACGAATTTGTATTGTTCATCATGGGCGGCATTTTTGTATTGGAGACGGTATCAGTAATTTTGCAGGTCGCCTCGTTCAAGTTAACGGGGCGCCGCATTTTCCGCATGGCTCCAATTCATCACCACTTTGAATTAAAAGGTTGGCCCGAGCCGCGCGTTATTGTGCGCTTCTGGATTATTACCTTGATCCTGGTTTTGATCGGATTAGCGACGTTGAAATTGCGTTAATCGTTTAGGCATTTAATTAATTAAACAGAGAGCTTATTTGTGTCACAGATGATCGCCACCAGTAAAGTAAAAGCAGTAATCGGCACCGGTATCACCGGTTTGTCGGTTGCGCGCTTTTTGGTGGCAAAACAACAAGCCTTTATTTTATTGGACACTCGCACCAATCCTCCAAACCTTGAAAAAGTACAGCAAGAGTTTCCCGGGGTTGTCGTTGAGTGTGGTGAGTTGGATCTCCAAACCTTATTGGCGTGTGATGAAATTATTGTGAGCCCTGGTGTTGCAATTGCTACCCCTGCTATTGAGCAAGCAAAAAATGCCGGCACTCCCGTTGTAGGTGATATCGAATTATTTGTTCGTTATGCCAACGCACCCATTGTGGCAATTACCGGCTCCAATGCCAAAAGTACCGTTACGACATTGGTGGGTGAAATGGCGAAAGTGGCGGGAATTAATGTTGCTGTCGGTGGAAATCTCGGAACGCCAGCACTTGAATTGCTGGATGATTCCGTTGAGTTGTATGTGATGGAGCTTTCCAGTTTCCAATTGGAGACGGTGACCAAACTTAATGCCAAAGTCGCGACAATTTTAAATATCAGTGCGGATCATCAGGATCGTTACGAGAACATGCGCGCTTATATTCTTGCCAAGCTGCGTGTGTATTTCGGTGCAGAACATATTGTTGTTAATCGTAAAGATATTCTGACTCACCCCCCGTTAGCTGCCGGTGTAAAACCAATTTATTTTGGTGGCAATGCGGACTTCGGTAGCTTCGGGTTAACCGAGGAAAATGGTGAAGAATATCTCGCAAAGAATCTGACCCCATTAATGCCGTCGCGTGAATTAAATATTCGCGGTCGCCACAATGTGGACAATGCATTGGCTGCCCTGGCACTTGGTGATGCGGCAGGTATCCCTATGGATGCGATGCTGACAGCATTGAAAAATTTTAAAGGTTTAAAACACCGTTGTGAATTTGTGGCGACCAAAAATGGTGTCGAGTTCTATAACGATTCCAAAGGAACGAATATCGGTTCCACATTGGCCGCGATTCAAGGGTTGGCGCGCGACCCGCAACAACTTATTGTGATTCTCGGCGGCGAAGGTAAAGGCCAGGATTTTACCGAGCTTGCACCGGCATTAAATGCAATTAACAGCCAGGTAATTTTGATTGGTCGCGATGCGCCAATTATTGAGCAAGCAGTGAAGGGGGCGACCAAAGTCACCCATGCTAGCAGTATGCAAGATGCGGTACAAAAATCGCTGCAATTGGCAAATGGCGGTGATGCTGTGTTGCTTTCACCTGCCTGCGCCAGTTTCGATATGTTTAAAAATTACGAAGATCGCGGTGAAAAATTCTGTGCGGCAGTGCAGGAGCTAAATGCATCATGATCAAAGCGACCACGCCATACAACCAATTACCATTAAGTGCGCGTATCGATTGGCCGTTACTGAGCCTGTGGTTTGCATTGATGTCAATTGGTTTGGTGATGGTGGCTTCTGCATCCGTGTCATTCGCAGCGCTGACCTATGATGATGCCTGGTACTTTGCAAAACGTCATGCCATTTATATGGTGATGGGCGTGGTACTCGCACTTTTTGTTGTTAGCGTTCCTATGAGTGTGTGGCAACGTTATTCCGGTCACTTTTTATTAATCACGTTATTTTTGCTGGTCGTGGTGTTAATTCCGGGCATAGGAAAAAAAGTTAACGGTAGCCAGCGATGGTTTAGTTTGGGAGTGATATCTATTCAGGTATCCGAAATTGCCAAATTTTGTGCTGTTGTATTTTTTGCCAGTTTTTTTGCTCGCCGTTATCAGGAATTACATTTCGGATGGCAGGGATTTTTAAAACCGCTGTTGGTTGTAGGTGTTTTTGTAGGGCTTTTGCTATTGGAGCCGGACTTCGGTAGTTCAGTAGTACTGTGTGCAACAGTGTTTGCGATGATGTTCATTGCCGGTGTGCGCATGATGCATTTCCTTTTATTAATCATTATTGGCGTGGGTGGTTTGGCAGCCGTTGCAATTTTATCGCCCTACCGTATGCAACGTTTGATTACCTTTCTCGATCCTTGGGCTGATCAGTTTAATACCGGCTATCAGTTAACCCAATCACTTATCGGTTTTGGCCGTGGCGAATGGGTTGGGTTGGGGCTAGGTAATAGTTTGCAAAAATTATTCTTTTTACCTGAAGCACATACTGATTTTATTTTCGCCATTATTGCTGAAGAGTTTGGATTGTTTGGCGCAGTGTTTTTGCTAGGGTTATTTGCTGCGTTGATTCTGCGTATTTTTAAATTAGCTAAACAAAATCTGGCGGCTGGAAAAATGTTTGCTGCATTGGCGACGTTCGGCATTGCGATTCTGTTTTCCTTTCAGGTTTTTATCAATATGGGCGTGTCATCCGGATTATTACCTACAAAAGGTTTGACACTTCCTTTTATCAGTTATGGCGGAAGTAGTTTGTTAATGTGTTGTGTGCTCATGGCATTTGTTATGCGCGTGCAATGGGAACTGGCAGGGTATGTTCCCGAAGTTCCTGAGGTAAGCAAAGTAACTCGCACCCGATTGGTGGAGGCTTCAGCATGAATGAATTTCGCCCACTCAATATTTTGATAATGGCTGGCGGTACCGGCGGACATGTATTTCCGGCCCTGGCCGTAGCAGATGACTTGCGTGCGCGCGGCCACAGTATTCAATGGTTAGGAACTGCACGCGGTATTGAAAATCGTTTGGTTCCTGCAGCAGCTATTCCACTTAACCTCATTAAGGTGGAAGGTGTGCGTGGTCGTGGTGTGACAGGTTTGTTTAAAGCTCCCTTTTTAATTAGTTATGCATTGGGGCAAGCACTCAAATTGTTGCGCGATATTAATCCTGATGTCGTCATCGGTTTTGGTGGCTTCGCATCTGGCCCTGGTGGCATGGCCGCTAAAATTCTCGGCAAACCATTGGTTATTCATGAACAGAATGCTGTGGCGGGTACAACCAATCGATTGCTGGCAAAGGTGGCGAGTAAGGTGTTGTCCGCGTTTCCGGATGCTTTTAATTCTGTACCTGAAAAATCGGTGCAGGTTGTTGGTAATCCGGTTCGGAATATGATCCATGGATTGGTTGATGCAAAACATCGATACAACGAGCGCAGTGAAAAAAATGCACCGCTGCATTTGCTGGTTTTGGGTGGCAGTTTAGGCGCTAAAGCGATTAATGAGCTAGTACCAGAAGCACTCGCGCAACTGCCACTAATATCGCGTCCGCACGTTTGGCATCAGGCTGGAAAAAATCACGCCGATGCAACGACCTCGTTATATATGCAACATCAAGTTAATGCCAGGGTTGATGCATTTATTGATGATATGTCTGCGGCGTATGCATGGGCAGATCTGGTGATTTGCCGTGCGGGGGCACTCACAGTATCTGAGTTAATGGCGGCAGGTGTTGCCTCATTATTAATTCCATTACCTAGTGCCATTGATGATCACCAAACCTATAACGCTAAGCATTTAAGTGATGTGGGGGCAGGTGTGTCATTGGTACAAAAAGAATTGACGGCTGCGAAACTCGCGGCGTTGTTATTAACTGAACTAGCTGACCGCCATCATTTATTGTCGATGGCGGAAAAGGCGCAGCAACTGGCACAGCCTAATGCTGCCGCGCAGGTCGCTGTAATTTGTGAGGAGGTTGCCCTTGGATAATTCTTTGCAGAAATCCATTGGTCAGTTTTGTGTACCGGAAATGCGCCGCATCCGTCGGATTCATTTTATTGGTATCGGCGGTGCTGGTATGAGCGGTATTGCTGAGGTGTTATTAAATCAGGGCTATGAAATTTCCGGCTCGGATATTAAGGAGTCCACTGTAACCGAGCGCTTAAAAAATAAAGGCGCTTACATTTTTATTGGTCACGCGGCTGAGAATGTTCGCGGCGCTGATGTGGTGGTGAATTCCAGTGCTGTCAATGCACAAAATCCTGAAATGCTGGGTGCGCGTGAACTGCGAATCCCAATTGTTCGTCGTGCAGAAATGTTGGGCGAGTTAATGCGTTATCGCCATGGTATTGCGGTTGCTGGCACACATGGAAAAACGACAACCACCAGCTTGTTGGCATCAATCCTGGCTGCCGCTAACCTCGATCCGACATTCGTTATCGGCGGTCTTGTTAATAGCACTGGAACCAATGCGCAATTGGGGGCGAGCCGTTATTTGGTTGCCGAGGCAGATGAAAGTGATGCATCGTTTTTGCATTTGCAACCCATGGTTGCGATTGTCACCAATATTGATGCGGATCATATGGAAACCTACGGTGGCGATTTTTCCAAGCTGAAAAAAACCTTCGTAGAGTTTTTGCACAATCTTCCTTTCTATGGTTTGGCCGTATTGTGCGGGGAAGATCCGGTTATTCGCGATATTATTCCTTCTGTAGCGCGACCCATTTTGACTTACGGATTCAGCGAACATTGCGATTTTCGCGCAGTCAATATCAAACAAGACAAAATGCATTCCGAGTTTGATGTGATTCGTCCTGGTTCCAGCAAGTCTTTGCATATAAAAATTAATATTCCGGGTATTCACAACGTGTTGAATGCTACGGCGGTAATTGCTGTTGCTACCGATGAAGGTATTAGTGATGAGGCAATTCAACAAGGCCTGGCAAATTTCCAGGGCGTTGGGCGCCGTTTTCAAGTGTACGGCAATTTTCCAATCGACAATGGCGATGCAATGTTGGTGGATGATTATGGACACCATCCGCGTGAAGTTGCCGCTGTAATCAAAGCGGTGCGTGATGGTTGGCCAAATCGTCGCCTTGTCATGATTTATCAACCACACAGGTTCACTCGTACTCGAGATCTGTATGAAGATTTTGTTGAGGTGCTTTCAACCGTTGATGCGTTAGTTATGTTGGAGGTTTACAGCGCTGGTGAAGATTATATTCCAGGCGCAGACAGCCGCCATTTATGTCGCAGCATTCGGGCGCGCGGTGTAATTGAACCTATTTTTGTTGAAACAGTGGATGGGGTTCCAGCGATTATCAAGGACGTGGTGCGTGCTGGTGACATAGTCATCACCCAAGGCGCTGGCAATGTCGGTGTTTTATCACCGGAATTGGCAAAGCGACAATTGCGTTAGAGGTTAATGATGAATCCCGTAAAACTGCCGGTTGATTCGGCGCTGAAAAAGCAAATTGGTCGTGTTGGTGTGCTCTACGGCGGATTATCTGCCGAGCGAGAGATTTCCCTGCAAAGTGGTGCAGCTGTCATTGCTGCATTGAATGAAGCTGGTATTGATCATGTGGCGATTGATGTAAGTGAAAATGTTATCGCCGATATTAAAGCCGCCAATATTGATCGTGCCTTTTTGATATTGCACGGTCCCGGTGGTGAAGATGGGCGCATTCAGGCGTTACTGGAGTTTTTAGATATTCCCTACACCGGCAGTGATGTTCAATCCTCTGCATTAGCAATGGATAAATTGCGCACTAAATATTTATGGACAGGATTGAGTGCAAACAGTCCTATCAAATTACCGACACCGGAATTTGCAGTACTCACTCAGGATTCGGATTTTTCCGCCGTATTGGAAAAGTTGGGCGGTGATGTAATGGTAAAGCCTGCAAATGAAGGCTCCAGCATTGGTATGTCTCGTGTAAAAACAGCACGGGAATTAGAAGCTGCCTTTAATACTGCGGCTAAATTTCAGGGAAGTGTATTGGTAGAGCGATTGATTGTGGGCGGTGAATATACCGTTGGCATCCTTGATGGCGAAGCATTGCCTCCCATCAAGCTCGAAACTCATCACAGCTTTTATGATTACGATGCGAAATATATTGCCGAAGATACACGTTATGTATGTCCGTGCGGCTTATCTGCTCAAAAAGAACGGGAATTAAAAGAGCTGGCATTAAATGCGTTCAATGCATTGGGATGTCGTGGATGGGGGCGTGTGGATGTGATGGCCGACGCACAACAGAATTTTTATTTGCTCGAAGTGAATACGGCACCGGGAATGACTAGTCATAGTTTGGTTCCTATGGCCGCAAAAGCAGTGAATCTTTCGTTTGCTGAATTGGTTTTGACAGTTTTGTCTGCCAGTCTCCAGGCAAAAACGTAATTTTTATGCGCGATTTAAAACCGGGTCAGGAACGTATTGAGCCAAGGATTGGTGCTGATCCATTAATGGATGAAAGCCCGCGACAATCACGCCGTCGTGTTCATGCGGCGAATGAAGATGGTTCTCGTACACCGACAGATGAATTGCGCAGTGAAAAATTGGCTCAAAGGGAGCCTCGCGTAGTTAAAGATGTGTTATTGGAAAGCTCTGCGCCGCGTTACAGCGCAGGTGATATGCCGGTAACGCGATCAGAATCTACAACACGTCGTGAGCGAGGGTATGAAAAAGTATCTCCGCAAGGTCGCAAAAGCCGAGCGGCTGATGATCGAGTGGGGGCAGGAGTATCAAAACCATTTCTTACCTGGAATTTTTCCTGGTTGAATCGTCGTTTTGTTGCTGGTTTGATGGTGGTGATTCTGAGTGTAAGTGTGTATTGGGTAAGTGGCCCTATTGCAAAAGTATTTGAGCGACCAATAAAAAGTGTTGTGGTAGAGGGTGAGTTTCAACTCATATCAAAACAGCGTGCTACCGAGTTAATTGGCAATGAAATCAACGGTGATTTTTTGCAATTGGATTTAATGGAGTTGAAAGCAGCGTTGTTAAGTGATCCCTGGGTGGAAAAAGTGACGCTCAATCGTCGCTGGCCGGACACGTTAGTAGTAAAAATTATTGAGCAAAAACCTATTGCTCGATGGGGCGATGGATTTTTAAATCAGCGTGGTGAAATAGTTCGTGTTGAAAATGCAGCCCCACTTTCAGGGTTGCCATGGCTGCAAGGAAATGAAACCGATGCAATTGAAATTTTGCAGCAGTATCAGGATTTATCCCAGATTTTGCGCTCGCGTGGATTGGATGTACTCGCATTAAAGTGTGATAACAAAAAATCCTGGCGATTAACGGTAAAAAATCACGTAGAAATTGCAATTGGACGTGATCAAGTGATGGAAAAAATACGTAGATTTGTTACTGTATATGATACGCACTTGAGCAGTGTTTGGTCTGATGTGAAAGCGATAGATGTAAGATATACCAACGGTGTCGCGGTGCGTTGGGTTGCTGATTCAGCGATGGCAAAAAAATACATAAAAAGTCCATTGCAAGTTGGTGTACCCGCTTCAACGAATTCCGTTAATCCACAAGTTCATTGAGTTTAAAAAAATGCCAGTTGCATGGAAATTGGCTGACAACTGGTAAATGAGGTTTTTGAATGGCAAACGCTAGTGACAACAAAATGATTGTAGGCCTGGATATAGGCACATCCAAGGTTGTGGCTATCGTTGGCGCTATTACTCCCGAAGGCCAATTGGAAATCGTCGGAATCGGTTCGCATCGTTCCAATGGTTTGAAAAAGGGGGTAGTGGTAAATATTGAATCAACAGTTTTGTCGATTCAGCGCGCAATTGAAGAAGCTGAGTTGATGGCAGGTTGTCAGATTCATTCCGTGTATGCCGGTATTGCCGGTAGTCATATTCGCAGTTTGAATTCCCACGGTATTGTGGCAATTCGTGATCGCGAAGTTTTTTCACAGGACCTGGAGCGTGTAATTGATGCTGCACAGGCGGTGGCAATTCCGGCAGACCAAAAAATCCTGCACATTTTGCCGCAGGAATTTCTGATTGATGATCAGGATGGCGTAAAAGAACCACTGGGAATGTCTGGCGTGCGCCTGGAAGCAAAAGTGCATTTGGTAACTTGTGCAGTGAATGCGGCGCAAAATATCGAGAAATGTATTCGTCGCTGTGGCCTGGAAGTAGAAGACATCATTCTGGAGCAACTTGCATCAAGTTACTCTGTGCTGACCGATGATGAAAAAGAATTGGGTGTGTGTGTTGTCGATATTGGTGGTGGTACTACCGATATCGCCATTTTTAAAGATGGGGCGATTCGTCACACAGGGGTAATTCCGATTGCGGGCGATCAGGTGACTAATGATATCGCTATGGCATTACGTACACCCACGCCGAATGCGGAAGAAATTAAAATTAAATACGCCTGTGCGTTGGCAAAGCTGACCAGTCCCGATGAAACCATCAAAGTGCCCAGTGTGGGGGATCGCCTGCCGCGTGATTTATCCCGTCAGGCATTGGCGGAAGTTGTCGAACCGCGTTACGACGAATTATTCACTCTTGTGCAAGCAGAATTACGTCGCAGCGGTTACGAAGATTTGATTGCTGCCGGCATTGTGTTGACCGGTGGTACTTCCAAAATGGAAGGTGTCATTGAATTGGCTGAGGAAATTTTCCACATGCCGGTACGTTTGGGGGCACCGCAAAATATTCGCGGGTTATCCGACATAGTAAATAACCCGATTTATTCGACAGGTGTTGGTTTACTGATTTATGCCATGAAGCAGCAGGGTGGCAGCGGTGGTGGTCGCACAGTTAGCGGTACTAAAGAGTCGCAAGGTTCTATTTTTAGCAAGATTAAAAAAATGTTCCAGAGCAACTTCTAATGATGCATGTGCATCTTTAGAAAAATAAATTTTCGCAAGCAGTTTTTCATCAATATGTTGCAAGAACTGCTTGTCCGATTACAGATTGAATCAAAGGAAACAAAGGGGTGTGGCCATGTTTGAACTCGTTGATAGCGTTCATCAAAACGCGGTAATTAAAGTGATTGGTGTGGGCGGCGGCGGCGGTAATGCGGTCAAGCACATGATTGCCAGCAAAATCGAGGGCGTTGAATTTATTTGCGCCAACACTGATTCGCAGGCACTGAAAGATATTGATGCTCGCACAGTGTTGCAATTGGGTAACTCCATGACCAAAGGTCTGGGTGCTGGTGCGAATCCGGAAATAGGTCGCCAAGCGGCAATGGAGGATCGTGAGCGTATCGCGGAAGTTCTGCGCGGTGCGGACATGGTATTTATCGCCGCCGGTATGGGTGGTGGTACCGGAACTGGCGCGGCTCCTGTTGTTGCAGAAGTTGCACGTGATTTAGGAATTCTCACTGTTGCTGTAGTTACCAAGCCATTTCCGTTTGAAGGTCGCAAGCGTATGACCATCGCGGAAGCAGGCATTAAAGAATTGGGTGAGCGAGTTGATTCGCTGATTACAATTCCTAACGAAAAATTGTTGTCGGTGCTGGGAAAATCTACCAGCTTGTTGGACGCATTCAAGGCGGCGAATAACGTATTGCTTGGTGCAGTACAAGGCATTGCCGATTTGATTATTCGTCCGGGCATGATCAACGTGGACTTCGCCGACGTGCGTACAGTGATGTCCGAAATGGGTATGGCGATGATGGGTACCGGTAAATCTACCGGTGAAAATCGTGCTCGTGAAGCCGCTGAAGCTGCAATCCGCAGTCCATTGCTGGAAGATGTAAACCTGCAGGGTGCGCGCGGTATTCTGGTGAACATCACGGCCGGTATCGACTTGTCGCTCGGTGAATACTCTGAAGTGGGTAGCATCATTGAAGAATTCGCTTCAGGTGATGCGACTGTGGTTGTAGGTACCGTAATCGATCCAGAACTGACCAACGAACTGCGAGTCACAGTAGTTGCTACTGGTTTGGGTGTAGTTGCTAAAGCAGCTGCTCCGGTGAAAGAAACCAAGCCTGCACCAACTAAAGTTATCGATAATACCCGTCGCTCTGTTGATTATGCAGTTGAGCGTCCGGCGCAATTGCGTGCGAATGCCCAATCGGCAGGTGCTGCTGCATTGGCAGCTCCTCTTGGCGAAAAAGAATTGGAATATCTGGATATTCCTGCATTCTTGCGTCGCCAGGCAGATTAAACCGCCGGTGCTATGAGAGTTATTGGCTATGGCAGGTATTGCCGGTTTTAACTGGCTGATACCTGTCACCATTGGTAACATGCCTGGGTATTGTAGGGTGAAATTGGCCCTGGTCTTTATTCAGCATTGGTTAATGGCTTGTTTTTAAACTGCTTTTATCGATGCGGATAACATTACTGCGGGTGGAATGAAAATGATTAAACAGCGAACCTTAAAAAATTCGATACGCACAACAGGTGTTGGCTTGCACACCGGAGACAAAATCCATTTGACTCTTAAGCCTGCACCTATTGATAACGGTATTGTGTTCCGCCGAGTGGATCTGAATCCACCGGTAGAGATTAAGGCCACTGCGAAAAATGTAGGGGAAACCATGCTTTCTACCTGCCTGATCAAAGACGATGTCAGGGTTTCTACTGTTGAGCACCTGATGTCTGCATTGGCCGGGTTGGGGATCGATAATGCGATAGTCGAATTGGATGCGCCCGAAATTCCGATCATGGATGGCAGCGCCGGACCCTTTGTGTTCCTGATTCAATCTGCCGGCGTCAAGGAGCAAGACGCGCCCAAAAAGTTTGTACGTATTAAGAAAGAAGTGACTTTGAAAGATGGTGACAAAGTTGTCAGCTTTCTTCCCTTTGATGGTTTTAAAGTATCTTTTTCTATCGAGTTTGATCATCCGGTATTTAAGGATCGCCGACCGCAAACAGAGCTTGATTTTTCCAGCTCATCTTTTGTGACCGATATTAGCCGGGCTCGCACCTTCGGCTTTATGCATGAGATTGAGTATTTGCGGTCCAAGGGATTAGCCCGTGGAGGCAGTATGGATAACGCCATTGTGGTGGATCAGTACAAGATTCTTAATGAGGATGGCCTGCGTTTCGAAGATGAATTCGTGAAACACAAAGTTCTTGATGCGATAGGCGATTTATACATGTTGGGTAACAGCTTATTGTGTGAATTCCGTGCCCATAAGTCTGGGCACTCACTAAATAACCGTGCACTACGATTGTTATTAGAACAACCGGATGCTTGGGAAATGGTCACTTTTGAGGATAATCGAACATCACCAATTGCCTATATTGAACCGATCATTGCTGCTTAATTTAATTCATCGCTCTGTTTAAACTGTGAACAGAGCAATGAATTTCCGCTTGTTAAATCCTTCCTAACTGTGCGATATTTCTGAAACGCGCACTTATGTGCCTTTTTCAACGAGTATCAGTAATAACTTACTTTTAGTAAAATAACTGCGTAACTACTTGTTTTAAAACACTTTTAATTCGCGCGAATAATTAAAAAGTGTTTTGCCCTGTACAATTTTTTATCAGTGAGTCGAACTTTTAGCAGGAACTTTAACGCCAATAACTTAAGTTTATTGCAGGTTCTTTTGACCCTTAAAAAGTAGATTTCAAAAAATGAAGATAATTATCGTCAACAAAGATCATGCGCAGGCGCGAAGTTTTACCTTAGGTGGTTGGACTCGTGCTCTTCTGTCCGTGTGTTTATTGGGGATTCCCACATTTGTTGGCGCTTGGGGATATAGCTGGTTAGTATCTGATAAACAGGATGGTTTTTTTAAAGCAGATCAGGCATGGATGGATATATTGTCTGCACGTGAAAATGAGATTGAACAGGAACGTGAGGCTTCCGAGGCTCAGCTTGCAGCACTTACAAGTAAATTAGGCGAGCTTCAGGCACGTTTAATGCGGCTGGATGCATTGGGTGAGAAATTAACGTCCGCTGCTAATTTGGAACAAGGCGAGTTTGATTTTAGCCAGGCTCCTGCGTTTGGTGGACCTTCGCAATCTGCACCAGACACAACTTATAAAACACCTGATTTCTTTGCGGCGATAGACCAGTTGTCGCATCAGATTGATAGTCGTGAGCAGCAGTTAAACACAATCGATGCACTCTTGGCCAAGCGTAGCTTGACGGAAGAAACAGCTGTTTCTGGTGCGCCTGTTGCAAACTCATTCATATCTTCGCGTTTTGGTTACCGTAAAGACCCTTTCACCGGAAAAACAGAGTTTCATGCTGGTTTGGATTTCACCGCGCGCCAAGGTAGTAAGGTAAGTACAGTTGCTGCTGGTATTGTTAATTGGGCAGGACGTCACCCTGAATATGGCAACATGGTGGAAATTAAACATAGTGATGGTTTAGTTACCCGTTACGCACACAACAACTCAAATCTTGTTAAGGCAGGTGATGTTGTAAAAAAGGGGCAAGTGATTGCCCTGTCGGGGTCAACCGGGCGATCAACAGCACCTCATGTCCACTTTGAAGTATATAAAAATGGCCGCGTAGTAGATCCAGCTGCCTACATTCGTCGCACTAATCGTTAAATACATTTCTTCTCGCTGATGGCATGATTTGACTCTTGCTTTACTCGGCGCCTTCCTATTTACTTGCCAGCCACTTTTCTTGGCCTATTAGACTATTTTGGGCCTTTTGTGCTGTGCACAAGTCATTCGATTTCTGGAATTGTTACGGTATTAAACATGATCGGTAAGTTAATTAAGGCAGTATTTGGTTCAAAGAACGAGCGCGAATTGAAGCGCATGAATAAAGTCGTAGTTCGGATAAATGCTCTTGAATCGGATATACAAAAGCTTAGTGATGAGCAACTAAAAGCAAAAACAACTGAATTTCGTGAACGGTTTCAAAAAGGTGAAACGTTAGATCAACTTTTGCCAGAGGCATTCGCAACTGTACGTGAGGCCGGGCGTCGTGTATTAGGTATGCGTCACTTCGATGTACAGATGATTGGTGGTATGACCTTACACGAAGGTCGTATTGCGGAAATGCGCACTGGCGAGGGTAAAACGCTAGTTTCTACACTCCCTAGTTATTTGCACGCATTAGCAGGTAAAGGTGTGCATATAGTTACTGTTAACGATTATCTGGCAAGCCGTGATGCCAACTGGATGAAGCCTCTTTATGAATTTTTGGGAATGACTGTTGGTGTCATCCAATCCATGCAGCCAGCAACGGTTAAGCGCGAAGCTTATTCAGCTGATGTAACTTACGGAACAAATAATGAATATGGATTTGATTACCTGCGCGATAACATGGCGCTTAGCAAACGCGATAAAGTCCAGCGCCCCTTAAATTTTGCAGTAGTCGATGAAGTAGACTCCATCTTGATTGATGAGGCTCGTACGCCGCTAATTATTTCTGGTGCAGCAGAAAATAGCGCTGAAATGTATAAGCGCATGAATCAATTGGTGTTGAAATTAAAACGTCAAATTGATAATGGCGAAGATGGTGATCGACGTGTTGTTACAGAGCCTGGCGACTTCACAGTTGATGAAAAATCCCGTCAGGTTGAGTTAACGGAAGATGGTCATCAAAAAGTTGAAGATCTGTTGATTCAATCTGGAATGCTGCTGGCAGATCAAAATCTTTATGCAGCTAACAACCTTTCATTATTGCACCACGTTAATTCCGCATTGCGTGCTCATGCATTATTCCATCGCAATGTTGAATATATTGTTCAAGAAGGGCAAGTTGTTTTAATTGATGAACACACTGGACGCACAATGCCAGGTAGAAGATTGTCTGAAGGTTTACATCAGGCAATTGAAGCAAAAGAAGGTGTGTCAATTCAAAGTGAAAGCCAGACATTGGCATCAACTACATTCCAAAATTATTTCCGCTTATATCCGACGCTCTCTGGAATGACCGGTACAGCAGATACCGAAGCTTATGAATTCCGTGAAATTTATGGCTTGGATGTTGTGGTAATTCCCACAAACCGAACCATTCAGCGTATTGATATGAACGACAAAGTATATTTGTCGTTGGAAGAAAAATATCAAGCGATTGTGGAAGATGTAAAAGTATTTCAGGCGAAGAACGCGCCCATTCTTGTTGGTACTGCATCGATTGAAACATCTGAGGAAATGTCTCGTCGTTTGGCTAGCGCAGGGATCAAACACCAGGTTCTTAATGCTAAATTCCATGCGCAAGAAGCTGAAATTATTGCGCAGGCTGGACGCCCTGGATCGGTGACTATTGCTACTAACATGGCTGGTCGTGGTACTGATATTGTTTTGGGCGGGCGTTGGGAGTCGGATGTTGCTAAATTGGACAACCCAACACCAGAGCAAGTTGAAGCAATAAAGTCGGAGTGGAAACAACGCCATGAGACTGTACTTGCTGCGGGAGGCTTGCACATCATCGGTACTGAACGTCACGAGTCTCGACGTATTGATAACCAGTTGCGTGGCCGTGCTGGTCGTCAGGGTGATCCTGGATTGACTCGCTTCTATCTATCACTTGAAGATAATTTAATGCGGATTTTTGCATCCGAGCGCGTTCGCAACTTCATGCAAGCTCTCGGTATGGAAAAGGGTGAGGCAATTGAGCACCGCATGGTGAACAATGCTATTGAAAAAGCCCAGCGGAAAGTGGAGGGACGCAATTTTGATATTCGTAAACAATTGCTTGAGTTTGATGACGTAGCAAATGAGCAGCGTCAAATTATTTATCATCAGCGCAACGAGTTGCTGGATGCAGATTCGATTCGCGGCACCATTACAGCAATCCGCGCTGAAGTTGTTGAGGAAATGGTAAATGGGTTTATTCCTCCGCAATCTATAGAAGATCAGTGGGATATTCCCGGGTTAGAAAAACAAATCGAAAGTGATTTTGGTTTGCGTTTGACGGTTGGGAAATGGCTTGAGGAAGATACCCGTTTGCATGAAGAAACACTGCGCAAGAAAATACTTGATGAAATTCAAGGTGCGTACGATGCCAAATGTGAGCGTATTGGCGAAATTCTTCTGGAAATTGAAAAACAAGTTATGTTGCAAGTGCTTGATAATGCGTGGAAAGAGCATTTGGCAACAATGGATCATTTGCGGCAAGGCATTAATTTGCGTTCTTATGCGCAACGGAATCCGAAACAAGAATATAAGCGTGAAGCGTTTGAATTGTTCCAAAGTTTATTGATGACAGTGAAGCGCGAAACAGTGCATTTGATGGCACGTGTAGAACCGATCTCGCGTGAACAAATGGATGCAATGGAAAATCAACGTCGTGAAGAGCTTGCCCGGCAAAAAATGCAATTGCGGCACGACGAGCTTTCTGCGATGGGTGAGCCTGACTCAAATGAAGAGCAATCAAATGCTCCACGTCCTCAATCTCCCGTTGTCCGGGAAGGCCGTAAGGTCGGCCGTAATGATCCTTGTCCTTGCGGTTCGGGCAAAAAATATAAGAGCTGCCATGGGCAGCTGGAATAGTCTTCAAATTAATCGAATGAATTCGGTAAATAATTAAAGTTATCAGAGAAGAATTTTATGGCAGTTGGTGAATATCCTTTTCCAAAAATGCATGCGGTTCAAGGCGTGAAATGTACAGCGGTTAGCGCAGGCATTAAAAAGGTTGGTCGTCGCGACGTTGTATTGTTTGAATTTGCGGAAGGTTCAAATGTGGCTGGTGTGTTTACCAAAAATGCGTTTTGTGCAGCGCCGGTTACGGTGTGTAAAGAACATTTGGCAAAAGCACCGATTCGTTTTTTAATTATTAATTCTGGTAATGCTAATGCATGTACCGGGGAACAAGGATTGTTAGATGCAAAAGCCACTTGTTTCGCAATTGCACAATTAGCAGGTGTGAAGTTAGAGCAAGTGTTGCCATTTTCCACAGGTGTGATTGGCGAACCTTTGCCTGTGCAAAAAATTACAGCGGTTATACCTGAAGCCTTACAAAAAGCTCACGAAAATGGTTGGGATGATGCTGGCGCAGGCATCATGACAACTGATACTCGTGCAAAAGGTTTTAGTCAGCAATTTGAATATCAGGGAAAAACGATTACCGTAAACGGTATTTCTAAAGGTGCTGGCATGATCAAACCCAACATGGCTACCATGTTGGGTTACATCGCAACGGATGCAAAGATTTCTCAGCATCTTTTGCAAAATTTAGCGCGCGAGGCAGCAGATAAATCGTTTAACCGCATTACAATCGATGGTGATACATCGACAAATGATTCTTGTATTTTGGTTGCGACTGGTCAGGTCGATTTACCGGAGATAACTGAAACAAGCCACGAATTATATGCACAATTACGTGAAGTGATTATTGCAGCCCATGTTCACCTTGCAAAAGCAATTGTTAGTGATGGGGAAGGCGCTACCAAATTTGTGACTGTAGCGGTGAGTGGCGGTGGTGATCGTAACGAATGCCTTGATGTTGCCTATGCTGTTGCACATTCACCATTAATTAAAACGGCATTATTTGCATCTGATCCTAATTGGGGCCGGATTGTTGCTGCGATTGGCTATGCCGGGATTACTGATCTGGATGCTACCAAAGTACGTGTACATTTAAACGAAACATTAATTGTTGAAAATGGTGGTCGCGCTAAAACCTATACGGAAGAGCAAGGTCAGGCAATTATGAATCAAGCTGAGATAGCAATTAATATTAATCTTGGTCGCGGTCAATTTGCTGAAACAGTATGGACTACAGATCTATCCTACGAATATGTTCGCATTAATGCGGATTATCGTTCTTGATCCAGTTTTCTTGTGACTAAATTAATCCATGTTGCTGTAGGCGTTATTGTCGGTGATGACGGTAGAATCCTTATAGCCAAGCGCTCGCAAACTGCTCATCAGGGTGGTTTGTGGGAGTTTCCTGGCGGCAAAGTGGATGATGGTGAAAATATACATCAAGCATTGATGCGTGAGTTACAAGAGGAGCTCACCATTAATGTTGTTACTAGCGAGCCTCTCATTCAGATACGCCATCACTATCCAGACAAATCAGTATTGTTGGATGTGTACAAGGTAAGTCGCTTTACGGGCGAACCTTGTGGTGCCGAAGGTCAACCTATTTGTTGGGTTGCGCCAAAAGATTTACACAAATTTGAGTTTCCTGCAGCAAACCAACCAATTATTAAAGCGATTACGCTTAATGATCGACTTTTAATTACTGGTGATTTTATTGATTGCGATGATTTTTTAGCTCGCCTATCCAATGCCCTTGAAAAGGGTATTCGACTTGTCCAATTGCGCGTTTTGGATTTGAGTTTTTCTACACATAAATTGTTATTGGAAAACTCCATAAAACTAACTGAACAGTTTTCCGCAGATGTAATCATCAATACATCGGTAGAAACTTTTGAGCAAATCATCTCTGCCTTTCCGGGGACAAAGATTGGTTTACATTTAAATCGACACCATGCCGTATCGGTTTCATCAAGACCAATTTCCGCCAATTGTTTATTAGGGGTATCTTGTCACGACGAGCAGGAAATACATCATGCCCAGCAAATAGGTGCAGATTATTTGTTGTTATCGCCGGTGAAAGAAACTCGATCACATCCGAATGTAGAGCCAATTGGCTGGGTGACATTTGCTTCTTTTGTTAAGTTGGCGAATATTCCAGTTTATGCGTTAGGTGGCGTTAATGATCAGGATTTAACTCAAGCGAAACAAACTGGAGCGCAAGGTGTTGCAGCTATTAGCGCTTGGTGGTGAGGTAAGCGTGTAAATGGCGATTAATGAGGGTGGAGGGCTGGCGTGAATAAAACTTCACGTTGGATCCAGATCTTTATCCGTTCTCTAGCGTTGAAACTCATCTTCAGAATTAATATCCAGGTTATCTCCAGCAATTCGATGGTTTTCACTTGCCCACTCCCCCAAATCAATTAATCGGCAGCGCTCGCTGCAAAAGGGACGGAACGGAAATTTATCGTTCCATAAAACGATTTTTTGACAGGTTGGGCAATTTAATTTGACTACTTGAGTGTTAGTTGTGTTCATGTGATGAATTGTGTATTTCAGCGATTTCTAAATAAAGATGATGGAAATGTTCGACTTGCTCATCCAGATCAGTAAATGAGCCATGGTTCTGAATTATATCGTTTGCACGCATACAGCGTTCTTGTCTTGATAGTTGAGTTCGCATAATTGCTTTAATTTGTGCTTCGTCATTAAAGTCTCGTTGACTTGCGCGTTCGATTTGTAACTGCTCACTGGCATCTATCACCAGGATTCGATCTACCAAAAGATATTGTTCCGTCTCCAGTAACAGTGGAGATGCAAGAATGGTATATGACCCAAGGGCTGCTGTTAATTGCTCGCGAATGCGTTGATTTATTAGTGGGTGCAGCAGTTTCTCCAGCCATCCTTTTTTTTCCGGTGAGCTGAAAATAATTTCGCGCAATTTTTTTCGATCAAGGGTAGGGGAATCGCTTTGGTTTTTGAAAGTGTTAAAAACATCATTACCAAAATATTCCTGGATTTTTTCCAATGCGGGCATTCCAGGTTCAACCACTTCACGCGCAACTATATCGGCATCTATGACCTTAACGCCTCGGGCAATAAATCGGCGACATACTTCAGACTTGCCACTACCTATGCCACCAGTAAGACCGATAATAAGAGTTTCCATTGTTATTGGCTTACAAATAGTTTCAAGTAAGTTTGGTTAATTGTTTCTCCCCACACAAACGCAATCCACCCTGCAATCGCCAGATAAGGTCCAAAAGGGATGGGAATGTTTTTATCCCGGCCACGAATAACTATCAGGCTAATTCCTATCACCGCTCCAACAAGTGAAGATAAAAGAATGATTTGTGGCAACATTTGCCATCCCATCCAGGCTCCTAAGGCAGCAAGCAATTTAAAATCGCCGTACCCCATGCCTTCTTTGCCGGTTAAGAATTTGAATAGTTTGTAAACAGACCAAAGCGATAAATAACCAACAATTGCCCCCCACAAGGCGCTTGGTAAATCGGTAAAGGTATTGAAGCTATTTACTATCAGGCCGAGCCACAATAAAGGTAAAGTGATGTCATCGGGTAAGAGATAAGTGTCGAAATCGATCATAGTCAGGGCAATGAGTGACCATGTGAAAATCAGAGCGCTTAAACCATTCCAGTTGATTCCTGTGTGAGAAATTACTGCGAGTGAAAATAGTGCGGTGGCTATTTCAACCGATGGATAACGAGCGGAGATTTTGGCTTTGCAAGCAGAACATTTTCCACCCAGCACGAGATAGCTAATAACAGGAATATTTTCCCAAGATCTGATTTGATGAGCACAATGAGGGCATCTTGAACGAGGAACCATTAAATTAAATGGCTCCTGTTTTTTTTCCTCTTGTGTCGAAATATTGGTTGTACTGCTACTGGAAATAAATTCCCTACATTGTTCTTGCCAATCTTTCTCCATCATCTTGGGTAATCGATGGATAACAACATTCAGAAAGCTGCCAACTAATAACCCTAAAATACATACGGTAGTAAAACCAAAAGCAGGATAATCCTGCAAGACAACAAAAAATGTCACGCTTAGACAACCTGACCAAGTTGGAATATTGGGAGATACATGGCAATCATGAGACCACCAACAAGAATACCTAATACAGACATAATCATTGGTTCAAGTAACGATGTCAGGCTATCAACCATGTTATCAACGGCCTCCTCATAATATACCGCTACTTTGTCGAGCATGGCGTCTAGCGCACCTGACTCTTCTCCTATGGCAGACATTTGAATTAAAAGTGTTGGAAATATACCTTTTGATTTGAGAGCTGTATTTAACTGGATACCGGTAGATACATCCTCTCTTACTCGTATGATTGCATCACTATAAATTCGATTTCCTGCAGCTCCAGCCACCGACGTCAATGCATCGATTAACGGAACACCTGCTGCAAAGGTGGTTGCCAAGGTACGAGCGAATCGGGCCATTACTGAGAGATAAATTATTTGGCCAATAATAGGCAGTTTTAAAATGTATTTATCCACGATATACGCGAAAGATTCGGAGCGGCGGACAGCTTCTCTAAAAGCAAAAACTGACCCTATAATACCAATTAGAATTACAAACCAATAGGCTTGGGCAAGTTCTGAAAGATTTAAGACGAACAAAGTAAATGCTGGTAGATCTGCCCCGAAATTACTGAAAGTCTCGGCGAACTGGGGGACAACCTTAACCAATAATATTCCGGTGACAATTACCGCAACTACAATTACCGCAATCGGATAAGTGAGTGCTTTCTTGATTTTGGCTTTTAATGCTTCTGTCTTTTCCTTATAGGTTGCAATTCTATCGAGCATCGTCTCCAACGCACCTGATTGTTCACCCGCATCTACAAGGTTACAAAATAAATCATCAAAATATTTAGGGTGTTGACGTAGCGAATTAGCAAAACCACCCCCCGCAGCAACACTATCTCTAATTTGTAAAACCAATTTTTTCAAATTAGGATTTTCTAAGCCATCAGCGACAATATCAAATGCTTGTACCAGGGGTACTCCTGCTTTCATCATAGTTGCCATCTGGCGGGAAAAAACTGCGATGTCGCCTGGTTTAATTGCTTTTCCACTAGACCCAAATAAAGGCTTGGCTTTTTTGGATACAGATCGGACAGTAATTCCTTGTTTTGCAAGAAGGGTCTTTACAATCGTGGGGCTTCCACCATTGATTTCCCCTTGAATTTTGTTGCCTTTTTTATCAATACCTTTATATACGTAGGTATTCGATGTAGGAATCTGCTTGGCTTTAGTTGCAATTTTGTTTTTTGAATTTGCAGCGTTGTTTGCTTTTGTTGTAGATGCTAATGCCATGGAATTAATCCTTGGTGACTCTATTGGCCTCTTCGAGGCTGGTTAATCCCATTGCGACTTTTCGCAATGCAGATATTCGAAGATTATTAAAACCCGCTTCTCTGGCTGCTCTTGCAATTTGCAGAGAGTTACCGCCTTCCATTATAAGGTTGGCAATAAGCGGGGTGATGCGAACCACTTCATATACACCTACGCGACCTTTATAACCGCCATTGCATTTTTCGCATCCAGCGGGATGATAAAGCTGGAATTCTGCTCTTGGTATCCCTATTTCGTCAAATCCTTCCTGGGTGAGGATGTCTTTGGGGATGTCTGTGGCAGGCTTGCGACAGTGAGTGCACAGTCTTCTCGCAAGCCTTTGCGCGATAATAAGGCTAACAGAAGTAGCAACGTTAAAGGCCGGGACGCCCATATTCAATAACCGGGTTAATGTTTCTGGGGCTGAATTTGTGTGTAATGTTGAAAGCACGAGGTGGCCTGTTTGGGCCGCTTTAATCGCTATTTCTGCCGTTTCCAAATCGCGAATCTCGCCCACCATGATAACGTCAGGATCTTGTCGTAAGAATGAGCGCAGAGCTTCGGCAAACGTCAATCCGACTCTAGTATTCATTTGAACCTGATTTATTCCCTCAAGGTTTATTTCTACGGGATCCTCTGCTGTGGATATATTTACCTCCGAGGTGTTCAGTATGTTGAGTCCGGTATAAAGAGATACTGTTTTACCGCTACCTGTTGGGCCTGTAACTAATATCATTCCTTGAGATTGCGCTAACGCATCAAGATATAATTTTTTCTGATCGTCTTCATAACCGAGGGCATCGATTCCCAATTTGGCTGAGCTGGGGTCAAGAATACGCAATACGATTTTTTCGCCGAATAATGTAGGTAGTGTGTTGACCCGGAAATCAATAGCCCGTGTTTTTGAGACTTTCAGCTTAATTCTGCCATCTTGGGGGAGCCTCCGTTCTGAAATATCCATTTGAGACATTACTTTTAAACGAGCTGCCATACGCAAGGCGAGGTTGGCGGGTGGTCGGGATACCTCGTGTAATACTCCGTCGGTTCTAAAGCGAATGCGATAGGATTTTTCATAAGGTTCAAAATGTATATCTGAGGAACCGCCTTTTATTGCATCAAGTAATACTTTGTTAATGAATTTTACGATAGGTGCTTCATCCGCTTCGGATGAATTATCTTCTGTGGGTGTACTAGCACTACCGGATTCAATATCCAAATCGTCGAGCTCGTCATCTAACCCACCAAGAGCGTCACCCAATGATTCGTCTTGTTGATTTAAATATTTATCAATAGCTGCTTGTAATTTATCGGCCTCAACCAGCACAGCTTCCGTGTTGATCCCGGTATTGAATTTGATTTCATCCAAAGCATGAAGATCTGTGGGGTCAGTTACCGCAAGAAATAGTCGATTTCCTCTTCTTGCAATGGGGAGCGTGTGATGTTTGCGAATGAGTTTATCGTCAACCAATTTTTGTGGGATCGTGTCTTTGGATAATGCATCCAAATCGAAGATTGGTGAACCGAACTCCTCTGAAGCAATACGGGCGACTGTGCGCGCATCCAAAATTCCCTTATTAACTAGATGCAACGTGAATGGAATTTTTTCTTTTTTGGCTTGGGCGATTGAGATATTAGCGAGATCTGCTTCGATCAAATTCTCGGCGACCAGTCGACGTGCAAGACCATTTAGTATTGGTGGGGTTTGAGTATTCATATAAGTATGCCGCAACAACCTGAAATATGAGCAAATAATAGCTCATCAGATGCATTCAATCAGCCTTTAAGCATTTTTATTGTGCGCATATTGGAGGAGTGACAAATTTTGTCGATTGAAGACGTTGTTTGTCCCCTTTGGGAGCCTGCAGTTAAATGAAAGCCAATACTTTTAGCCAGATTTACAAGGGTGATAAGGGGTTTTTTAATATTGGCAAGTCTATTGCTACAGGATAACTGTGTTTCAATAAAAATCCATTTGGAGTTAATGTTATGAAAAAGATGGCGCAACAAGGTTTTACCCTTATTGAATTAATGATCGTTGTAGCGATTATCGGTATTTTGGCTGCGGTAGCGTTACCTGCATACCAGGATTACACCGCTCGTTCTCGCGTGACTGAAGGTCTGACCTTGGCTAAAGAGGCTCAATTAGTTGTGCAAGAAAATGCGGCTAATGCTACCCCTGCTGCTGTGGCAACTGGTTTTGGTACTGGTTATGCGACAAGCACGAGTGCGGCAGGTCCATTTGCGGCCTGTACTGCGGCACCATGTCTTCAAACTGTTGGTGATAACGGCGCAACTGCGAACACCTCTCCTAATGTATTAACAATAGCTATTGCTGCAGCAACTGGTGAAATTACTGTAGCCTTTTCTACTCGTATTGCTCCAGCTGCGACAAATAGTGTTGTTTTAAGACCTACTGTGGGTGGTAATGCTATTCAATTAGGAGTTCGTCCAACAGGCCCAGTCATTTGGAATTGTTTTGCTGCGGGTAAGGCCAACGCCCCAACAACTGCTACGTTGCCAGCTAACTTGGCTCCAGCGGAATGTCGTTCATAATACTAATGCAAAATGATTAATAAATAGGCCTCTTCGGGGGCCTTTTTTATTAATCTACAATTTATAAGTTTGCGATTGTAATGAGAGTGGCATATGGCTGTTTGGTTGAATCCTCCCGTATTACTCAAAGCTAAAATTAAGGCGGCCTTAATACATGGCGTAGTAACTTTTTTTGTGGGAATTGTCAGTGCGTATTTGGTATTTATAGTTTGGTATCCAAATGACTTAGCTGAATATATCGGTGGCGTTGGTTTATTTTCATTAATTATGGGTGTTGAGTTATGTCTTGGGCCAATTATGTCCCTGATAATTTATAACCCAAAGAAAGATAGAAATGAGCTGGTGCGAGATTACATCTTTATAGGATGCGTGCAGATTGCTGCGCTTATTTACGGTCTGTTCACCACTTTTGAATCACGTCCTGTGTACGCGGTTTTCGTGATAGACAGAATAGAAATTATTAGTGCAATTGAATTGAAAAATGATGATTTAACTTTGGCTGCAGAGAAATTCAGGAATTTACCCAAATTTGGATTTCAGCGAATTTGTGTTGAGCGGCCGACAGATGAAAAGGAGCGTAGCGATATTTTGATGTCTGCAGTAACTACTAATAGGGACATAGAGCTCATGCCGAAATATTACCGAGAATGTGGCGGCGATGAAGTATTGAACGCAGCACTGGCTGGCGAAATCCTGGTGAACAAGCTGAAAGCGAGTAGCAGCACTGAGAGTTTAGCAGGAGTATCCGAAATGGGCGATTTTAAATGGTTGCCAGTTAAAAGCCGATTTGGTGCATGGATTGAAATTTATCCAAACGGGAAACTGGACGATGCAAGATACTTAAATATAGATCCGTTTGCACTGTAAGTTTCCAGTTTACACATAACCTGCTATTTGTATTCTCATCGACAAATCCACCGCCCGACAATGCTTAGTTAACCCTCCAATAGAAATAAAATCCACTCCGGTTTCAGCTGTCGGGATCAGGGTGGATTGATTGATATTTCCAGATGCCTCCAGCATCGCTCGTTTTGCTGTGATGGCAACCGCTGTTTTCATATCTTCGATGGAGAAGTTGTCGAGCATAATAATGTCTGCTTTTGCAGCCAGCGCTTGGTGTAACTCTTCAAAATTTTCTACTTCTACTTCAACGGGTTTACCCGGCGCTATTTTATGGGCGCTGGCGATAGCGTTCGTGATCCCGCCACTGGCAGCGATATGGTTTTCCTTAATAAGAAACGCATCATAAAGACCTATTCGATGATTGTGGCAGCCTCCGCAGGCCACTGCGTACTTCTGGGCTGTTCGTAACCCTGGGATGGTTTTGCGCGTATCGAGGAGTTTTACCGCGGTGTGAGCCACCTGCTGCGCATAATAATTGCTGATCGTTGCAGTGCCCGAAAGTGTTTGCACAAAGTTGAGTGCAGTCCGTTCTCCGGTCAGTAGGCTGCGTGCGCTACCACGTAAGGTAAATAAAACATTATTTGCCTTGGCCGCTTGTCCGTCCTCGATATGCCATTCGATAGCTACACCCGGATCGAGTTGCCTGAAAATTTCTTCAACCCATGCTTTACCACAAAAAATACAATCCTCACGAGTGATAACACGTGCTTCGCTTTTTTCATCGGAATGGATGAGTTGGGCAGTAATATCTCCGCTTCCTATGTCTTCCGCTAACGCTAAAGCAACCGTTTTGGTTATGTCTGTGCCTAATGTAGGCAAGTTTTTGGCATATAAATTATTCATAAAAAGTGTCGGATAATTAAACAGATTTAAGAAAAAAGTTGATGGTTTTGGCGTCAAAATATTCATTTAATTACTAAATATACTTAAAAATGCCAAAACATACCCATGGGTTATAACTGTTTGTGATATGTCTCTCGATCTTATCATTTGCCCATTGGGAGTGTCTTGCCCTTGGTTATACTGCTATTACGCAAGTTTTTACCAATGGTAATCCACCATGTCTGAGCATCTCAAAGTAGACCCCAAAAAGGTTGTGCAATTAAATGTGGAGCGGAATTCTACCGCGAATTCGCAAGTCGCACTCGCGCGTTTACCTGCCGCGATGCATACCTTGCGTGATAAGGCGCGGCAGCAATTGCAATTATTTTTGCGCGAGTTGTTCGACAAAGTCGACGACGCTATGTTTGAGTTGGCTGATAAAGCCAATAACAACCACGATCAAAATATCTTCTTTGATTCCATGCGTGAAGTTCGCATTCGTCGCCGAGCGATGGAAGCTTCATTTTTCCGCAGTATTGATATCAGTTTTGCGCGCTTGCTAGACCCTAATGCCTATCGTGATGAAAAGGCGCCTGATGATCGTAACCTGTCCCTTGATGATCTTTCCCTCGTAAAAAACGATGAGCTTGAGGAGATGGTTGCCGTTGATGGCATGGTGAATAAGGCTAATGAGCAATTCAGTGAATCCATACAACATTTAACATTGCGGATCGATCATTTGGTACCAATCAAGGTGTATCAAAAAAACAATCCATTGGGTGTGGATGTGATTTGCAGTGCATTTACTGATGCCACCCGGACATTGAATGTCGATGTAAAAGCCAAGCTGGTATTGTTCAAGCTGTTTGACAATATTGTAATGTCCAGGCTGGGTAAGTTTTTTGATGTGCTGAATCAAGTATTGGTGGACGCCAATATTTTGCCTTCCTTAAAACAAGCTTCTCGTGCCCCGAAAAAACCAACATCTAACGTGGCAGATAGTTTTGGTAAGGGTATAAGTGCTGAGGTGGATATGGGGCTACAAGCTGCCCCTGTCACGAGCACCGGGCTGTCGCATAATTATGATGATCAAACCAATCAGGTTTTGAGCCAGTTGCGTAATTTGTTGGGCTCAAGCCGCAGTGTTCCTCGCACCCAACTGCCGGGCGAAGAAATAACTACACAGGATCTGGTTAAAATTCTCTCGCTGGCACAACAGCAAAATAATTTCAGTGCGCCGGTCGCGAACCATGCGCCGGTTAATTTGCGCAGTATGCTCAATGAATTACTGAATCAGGAAACTCAAAACGCAGCTGCTATTAATCAGGTTGATGACGATGTAATTAACCTTGTTAGCATGATGTTTGAATTTATTCTGGATGACCGTAACCTTGCGGCACCGATGAAAGCATTAATCGGGCGCCTGCAAATCCCGATGGTTAAAGTGGCAATTGCTGATAAGACTTTTTTCAGCAAAGGCGGCCACCCGGCGCGCCGTTTATTAAATGAAATGGCAATGGCGTGTTTAGGTTGGCAAGAATCTGCGGATGACAGTCAGCGTAGGGACAGCCTTTACAGCAAGATGGAAGAAACCGTTCGTGCGGTGCTCACTGAATTTGATACAGACATGAGCATCTTTGAACGATTGTTAGTAGATTTCCGTTCTTATCTGGATAAGGAAAAGCGTCGCGCGCAAATCCTTGAGCAGCGCACGATTGACGCCGAGGACGGTAAAGCAAAATCGGAGCGTGCACGTGCGCAAGTGGATGCAGAATTAAATCGCATATGTGGTAACAGGGAGTTACCACATGCCGTGACTAAACTTTTGCGTGAGGCATGGGCCAACGTAATGTTTATCACCAGCCTGAAGCAGGGTATAGAGAGTGATGAATGGCGTAACGCCTCTGCTACTGCACAACAATTGGTTTGGAGTGTCACGGCAGTGATGGATAAGGATAATCGTCAGCGATTATTAAAACTGGTGCCGGAGTTATTGCAAAAGTTACGTACTGGTTTGGAGAGCATTTCTTTTAGTCCGTTTGAAACGACTAATTTATTTAAACAATTGGAAGTGGTGCATTTGGCACGTTTGCGCGGCGAGCCTAAACCCGTTGCTGCTGAGGCCGTGCCGACGGTATCGGAAGCTGAATTGGCAATAAAAGCACAGGAATTAGCGGCTAAAAATGCAAGTGTAAAAGCGGCTATGGTCGAAGCTCAACAAAAAGCCCAATTGGCTGCCAATGCAGAGGCGGCAAAACTGAAACAAGTTGCGAGTGATGCGACAAAAGAAAAACCTGTTGTTAGTATCGTTTCCGAACCTGAAACTGTTCAAGTTGAGCAACCTGCTGTACCACAAGAAAATGTGGTCGCTGCAACTCCAGTTATTCAAGTGATTGCTGAGTCGATTAAACCGGTCGAAGTTGATAATGAAAGCGCTGGTGAGTCGATAGTGACCAAAGAAGATGAGCCTGTCGCGCAAAGCATTCAAGCCGATCCACAGCATTTGGCATTGGTAAATAATATTACCCAAGGTACCTGGTTTGAAATGCAAGGCGAAGCAGGGGAAAAATATCGTTGTCGTTTGGCGGCGATTATTCGCTCAGTAGGAAAATATATTTTCGTTAACCGCGCCGGTATGAAAGTCGCCGAAGAAAGCCGCGAAAGTTTGGCGATTGCCCTGCAAACCAAACGGTTGACAATTTTAGATGACGGCATGTTATTTGATCGTGCACTGGAAGCGGTAATTGGTACTTTGCGTGAACAACGTATGACCAGCTAATTAATTTTGTTGTGTGTTCTCCCTGGATGTTAACCCGGTATCATGCCGGGTTTTTTATTGTTGTTCTTTGTATATTGTTGACATATGATGCGTTCAACTTGAATGTTTTGGTTAAACAAATATTGAATGGATTGATATCGCTACAGGGTGGTAGCCAGAAAGCCGCCCATGTGTATGCATGGGCGGTTTTTTTTCACCATAAAAAAATTTATGGTGTGAATTTTTTATAAATAGGAGCTTTTCAGCGAATGATTAAAGAAAATTTTTTAATTTAATAGATTGCTTTTTTAACATTCACGGTTACGCGAGCGTTAAAACTGGTAGAGATTCTCGGTAATGTTGGCATTCAAGCGCAAAGTCATAGTAAGTGCTTCGTGGCCGTTGTTGCTAAAAAATTTAGATAAATTTTGGATGTCACCTTTATCTAAAAGGTAACAGAAAAAAGATACTATTTATACAAAGTTAATAGCTTTCTGATTGGTCAGTTAACTTAAGTCTGTATAAATGACGCCCGCAGTAATTGTATTCTCAATTCAATATAAGGATTTTTATGAAATTAAGATTTTTTGCAATAGTGATAGTTTTTTTATCTGCATCATCGAATAGTGAACAGATAAAAGCCTTGCTGGTACCTCCATACTATGTTCCTGATGCCTATGTATCAACCTCAGTGGGTCAATCTATTGACGAGGCTGTTGCTATTTGGTGGGAAAAATATAAGCAACGCTGGAAAGTATCGCCATATGGTAAATTGCAGTGTTCTTATAATGTGACGTCGTTGAATTCTGGGAATTTGGTCGGCCATGTAGGCTTGAGTGGAGATTGTGGGGGTGGTGATCCAATATACGCTACTTATTTCTGTCCGGAGGGTACCGTAAATAAGAAGAATGGTTTTTGTGAATTAGCATTTGTTGCAGCTATACCTTCTGATTCCCCACCCAAAACATGTCCGGTTGGAAATCCCGTTGATACGAGTACTGGCGCAAAAATCCAACAAGAAATTGATATCAATTCTCGTGGGATAGGCCTGATTGAATATTCTCGGAGTTATACTAATGCTAATAAAATGACTGGTGGCTTTTGGACAGGTTCCTATCAACAATCATTGCGCATCATTGATCCAACAAAAACTGAAAGCATTAGGGAAAAAAGTTTGCCTTATGCCAGTAAGGCTACTGCTTGTACCAGCGGTTTTAATGACTTGAAAACTAAAATCAGTGATAGTTGGGTTCAAGGTTCGGCGGTAAAATATGTCAATAACATTTGTCAGGTTGTGCGGAATAATAAAATCATTCGAAGCATTCCTATTTTGCCTAATGCAAACATTATTGAAATAGGATTAATACCCGGTGCTATCCAGCTTATCCGCGAAGATGGCAGCATTCTTAATTTTGGATCTAACGGTAACAACCAGCATAGCGGAACAAGCGGTGAACGCGGGAAATTAACTTCTGTAGCCGACGCAGCTCCCACCGCTTGGAGATACAAGGCGCCGAATGGTGAAGTTGAAGATTATGATGCAAATGGAAAATTATTATCCATCACTGCCGGCAACGGTATGAAACAGGAATTGTTTTACGATGCAGCGAGTGGATTGTTAACCCGTGTAAAAGATTCTACTAATCGCGAGTTGGTTTTCGCCTACACCGGCAATCAAATCAGTAGCGTAGCAGTGGATGGCAATAAAACGACGTCCTACACCTACAATGCCGCTGGTTTAATTTCACAGGTCACTCGTCCTGACACCACCACGCGTGTTTATCATTACGAAGATTCTCGCTTTCCTACGTATCTCACCGGCATTACCGACGAGCGAAATAAACGCTACGCCACCTGGACATACGATGCACAAGGCCGCGCGATTTCCAGTGAGCATGCCGGCGGTGCAGATAAAACATTATTGAGTTTTAATGCTGACGGTAGCACAACCGTTACCAATTCATTAAACAAGCAAACCATCTATCGTTTCGAAGAGATTGCGGGCGCACGTCGTGTAGTAAAAGTGGAAGGTCAGCCGACTGCCAGCTGCGCCGCTGCGAATCGGGATTACACCTACACGAGTGAGGGTTGGGTTGCGAGCAAAACAGATTGGAAAGGCATTAAGACAACCTATCAATACAATTCGCTAGGTCAGGAAACTTCGCGTACCGAAGCATTTGGAACTCCAGATGCGCGCACCATTACTACCGAATGGCACTCCACGCATTATTTAAAAACAAAAGTCACAGAGCCAGGTAAAGAAACCACTTTCAGCTATGACACAAATGGCCGTCTTGTAAGCCAGTCTACTCAAGCAGTAAGCAACTAATTCGAAAAAGGAAATTAAGATGAAATTGGTAAAAAAATTCTCGCTGAGTTTATTAGCGATATTGATGTCTTTAAACATTCATGCCCAACAAACGACCAGCTATACCTACAATGACAAGGGACAGGTATTAACGGAAGATGGCCCACGCACGGATGTGACTGATGTAATAACGCATACCTACAACGCCCAGGGATATTTGGCGACCACCACCAACGC
>DATJLF010000075.1:0-6140 GCA_035490715.1 Cellvibrio sp. | reverse complement strand
ACGCCATATTTGCGTGCGTTACGACTGATTGAATAGGTAAATTCGGTGGTATGTAAGCGGGTTCCTCGCCAATCAATGCGCGATAGTGGATTACAGGCATAACAGGAATTGTAAACAATGACTTCAAAATCCGTTTTATGTGGCTGACGGTCAGAATAGGCTATGGAACCACCTTTACGGTATTTAAAAAATTTGAATTCCTGTTTTTTTGCAGCAGCCTCATATTCCAAACGTTCCTGCTCTACGCGGGCCTTTTCTTCTGCCGCTGTTCGTTCAGCCACACGTCGCACTTGCGCTTCGAAGTCTGCCAGGCTCGACTCTTGTGCGACTTCGCCTGCGGGCTGAGCAACTTTCCCTTCTTTCGTCTCGGCCAATAGCTCGCCACCGGCAAATGCCAGTAACAAACTCAGGGTAAACACGGGGGTTAGGCGCACGATATTCTCTTAACAGGTTGATAGGGCCGGGAGACTGAGTGTAGCCCAGGAACCCAATTCGTGTGGCACCAGAATCAATTTTCGTGATCTGACTCGCGCTTGCGTCCAGGCTGGTGTTACCGCAGTACTATTGGTTTATTGGAACAGTTGAGAGCTTTATTGGGATAGTTGAGAGCTTTATTGGAACAGTTGGGCCCGTATAAAAATCATCCATCAACATTGGATAAATCAGCACTCCAACCAAACATCCCGAATCCAATGCCACACAGATGGCCAGGATTCATCGGTCAGGTCACCATCCCGCCAAAACACCACCTCACCTTCCGGCTCCACACAATAATAATTGCCATTTACCTCACACAGCGGCATGAGGTAACGCGGGACACCTTGTGACCAAGCCACTGCGGTGACTTCCGGTAAATAGGTATGAGAATTGGGATCAGCTGCCGTTACCGGTTCGATGCTACCGCAAACGACATCACTGGCTTCCAGTAAAAAGGTGCGCATATCGCGCGGGATAGGAAGAAGCAATTCTTCTTCTATTTCGACAAGTTTGTCTTCATCGGGTAGTTCCAACGGCACAGGCACAGGGTCATTGTGTTCGCGCAACAAATCCAGAATTTCATCGATATCAGCCATGGGTTTACCTGTAAATAACTAGGAGGGCGGAATATAGCCCGAACAACAAGTTATCTACAATACCCGGAGTTCGAGTCAACTGCTGTCGAGTCAACTGCTGTCAAATCGAACTGTTCTTCATAGCCAATCATTGGGGGGTAATTAAACGGTGAATAGCGGAGCCGCGAGGAAAACATAATTGAAACTCGCCTACCGATCTTTGTTTATCAACGGATTATTTTTTTAATATTTCCTGACGTTCCCGTTCATAAGTTTCGTAGTCGGGTGCCAAGCGAGCCAAACATTCTTGCCGTTGAACTCCACTTAATAATTCGCATTCATTTCTCTGGCCAGTTTGAAGTGAATTATAAACTTCACGTTGCGAACAGGCCGATAACGCACAAAGTGATAAAAAAAGGATTATTTTCATGAGCGCACACCAGATAAATACAGGTACGCAATATGACTCACCCACTATTGCGAAGTTGCTATCAGATACCAACTGTTACATTTCTCAATGAAAAAGCGACAATTGTTGATCAACCAGTTGATTAAGTGACTCGTTTAAAAAATGCAAAATACTATCGGCAACGGGTGTTAATTGCTTATCAATATAATGTTGGTAATCAATAGGACTTTGGCGCAATGACATATCCACTTCATATTGCCCCACAGGTTCAGGGCCATTGGTCGTAATCAAATAGCTAATCCAATCGCCGCGCCGGAGTGATTCACCGGTAAGCTGCACATACTTACGTGCTGCCTGTACATGGGGAGGAACATTTCTCTCATACTCATGTAAATGGCGACGCAAACGTTTACGATAAATTAACTCGGTATCCCGCTTTCCCACTAATACATCGTCATTGGTCGAGCGCACAAAATCCAGATAATCTTCACCAGCAAAAATTTTGCGATAGAGTTCAGCTTGAAACTCTTTCGCTAATTGGGTCCAATCAGTGCGAACATTTTCCAGCCCCTTGAATACCATCTCAAGTTCGCCATTATTTTCAACCAAACCCGCGTAACGCTTTTTAGTACCCAATTCCGAACCACGGATAGTTGGCATTAAAAAACGTAAATAGTGCGTTTCATATTGAATTTCCAATGCGCTTTTTATATTGAACTCCGCACGCAACGTTTTTTGCCACCATTGGTTTAACTCTTTTGCCAACCGTTTGCCGATTGCATCGCACTGGCTGGTTTCTTTTGGCGGCAGCCCCTGGCAATTATTTTCCAGCCATACAAATAGCGAATCAGTATCTCCATAAATCACTGCATATCCTTGTTGCTCGATCCAATCGCGGCTGCGCTGGATAATGTCATGACCACGAAGTGTGATAGAGCTGCATACACGTGGATCGAAGAACCGACATCCGGTTGAACCAAGCACCCCATAAAACGAATTCATAATAATTTTTATCGCATGAGATAAAGGCGCATCCTTATGTAGTTTGGCCCGATCGCGCGCTGCCGATAATTGTTCAATAATCTGCGGCAATATATGTCCTTCACGCGCAAAGTACGCACCATTAAAGCCTTGCACGGTGTGTTGTTCATCCAGCTGTTCATGTTGGGCCATCCAAAACGCGCAGGGATCAATTAAAAAAGTCCGCATGATGCTTGGATACAGGCTTTTAAAATCCAGCACTAGCACATTGTCATAAATACCCGGGCGCGAATTCATGACATAACCGCCAGGGCTGTAAATATCTGATTCCAATTCTCCCAGATTGGGGGCCACATAACCGCGCCGGTGTAACCGGGGCAAATACAAATATTCAAACGCTGCAACAGAACCACCGATGCGATCCAACAACAAACCGGTTAATTGGCTGCGCTCCATTGCGAAATCCAGTAACTGTAATGTGTGAAAGATTTTCCACACCAACTCACAATCACGCAGATTGTATTCTGCCAATGCCAATTTATTACTTTGAAACAGCAGCGTAATATCCTCACCACGATGATTACCGGTGAGCAGCTTTCCTTGCCCGAGTAATTTCTCGGATACATTTTGCAGTGAGTAGCTTTCATAACTGTAATTGGCAGCCTTTAATAAATCGATACCATCCAGCGTGACCCTGCCAGGAACTACTACAAAGCTGCGGCCCGTATCAGCATCATCATGACGCCAATGAATACTTTGCCCGGCTCGCCCCAGCTGCAACTCCATGTGTAAACCTTTGCAGATTTTTTCCAATACCAGCAAATCAAATTGCACTACATTCCAGCCAATCAAAATATCCGGATCGGCATATTGCAGAAAATTAAAAAATTCCAGCAGGCAATGCCTGGCATTCTCACAGAAAATAACGGTATCCGTATTTTCCCCCGCACCGACCATAAATACCTTTTGACCAGCATCACACCACACACCAATGGAGTAAAGTTGCTTGGCATCCATTGAGGTTTCTATATCCAGCGACAACATTTTCAACGCAGGACGCCAATGAACATCGGATACAGGGATAAGTTTCGGATTGACAACAGGAGCGGAATTTTCCAATAGATCAATTTGCGCGGCCGCCGTAATAAATCGTTCCATCAAATAACGCTCCGGCGGGCGAATATCACCCTCCCAACACGGAATATCTCGTTGCAGGAAGATGTCCTGTGCATCACGCGCGGTTCTATGCTGTTTGAAATACAACGCATTGACCGGTTGATTGTGGAATGTTTTTAATTCGACTTCCGCCATGCGCCAATGGCGAAGCGGTTTAAGTAGTTGTTGGATTTGTATCACCTGCTCACGCAATACAAATAAAACCACCTCCTGCCCGGTAATTTGCGTCCAGCAATTACCGGTTTCTGTCGCCCACCACAAATCCAGGACAATACCCGCACGGGTATCGCGCCATTGACGGGTCAACAAGAATGCATTGGTTAACATGTGAGAGCTGGGATTGCTGGTTGGGTAACCAGTATACCCGTTTCCCATCCTGAAGGACACCGTAACAGTGCAGTACCCACCCCGAACCTGTAAAAATCCCATTAACCACTTCATCAAGCGTGATCGCATTATTCATGATGGCAGTTTTTTGCAATTTTTATTTTGCAGACTAAAATCAAAATGTTAGTCAGGAGGTGTACATGAAAAAAATAATTTCAAGCAACGAATTATTCAAGATAGTTTTTGTTGCAGTCTACGATGCAGATGAAGATTCAGTCAGTTCGTATTATGAGCTGGTAGAAGAACCGAATACGACGATTCAAATTTTTCAGTCGTATGAGATCGCTGAAAAAGTCATGAAGCAAAAAACCGAGTTTTGGACATCGATGCTGAGAAAAATCCCCCACTACTGCGAAGTACGTTTCATAGCATAAGTTGTCGTTCCGACTATATAACCCCGCCGTGACATTGAACTTCTGTCTACAAGATGCAGGTGAGTATTGGCGTTACAAATATCCGACGTTTCATTGTGGGAACAATGTTAAATTTCAGTGCCAAACTTCATACACATAAATCCGAAGACCTTAATACAGAAATGAAAATATTGTCGCGCCACCTCGCCTCCTTTTTTCTGACATCAAAATCTAAAATTCCGTGAGAACCAACCCATTCGTTTCAGGAAATTTAAACGTCAAAAAATTTAGAATTAAAATTTATTTTATTTCTGAAAAATTTTAGCCTAAAAAATTACTTAGATTATTTCGCTTAAACAATTGTTAGCTACTGAAACAAAATGTTAGTTATTGATACGCGGATTTACTTCAACCAATTTATTGATTCGATTTTGTTAGAAAATAAAAATAACCATGTTTTTAATAATTTAGGTGCTATTAATTTTTTTCCCATTTTCATTAACTTGATCCATTACCGTTTTTTATGCTTGTCCGCTGCTAATAATCCGCCTCCGCATATGCATCATCATGCTCCTTTGTGAAATTGCAGTTCCGATTGGCTCAATTTTTTTAATGGGGAAAATAATGAAAATCTCATCTGTTTTTTTTCGGCGATCCGTCGCCACCTTTATAGGAATGCTCGCCTTGCATTCCGCATCCAGCCATGCAGCTCGCTGCGAATACGTCATTCAAAGCGAATGGGGAACCGGTTTTGTCGCTGCCGTGCGCATTACCAATGACACATCCACAACTATCGATGGTTGGTCAGTTACCTGGAATTACACCGACGGTACAACACGCACCGGGGGATGGAATGCCAATTTCTCTGGCAGCAATCCCTATACTGCTACCGGTGTTGGCTGGAATGACCGGATTAATCCGGGCCAAACCATCGAATTTGGTGTGCAGGGTAATAAAGGTGCAAGTGGAAGCCCTGCGCAGCGCCCTGCAGTAACCGGCTCCATTTGTAGCGGTTCAACATCGAGTGAAGCCAGCAGCTCGGTCGCTTCTTCTGAGGAATCCAGCATTAGTTTTTCTTCTGAGGCCATTTTTTCAAGCAGCTCCAGCGAAGAATCATCAGTTTCCGTTGAATCCTCAAGCAGCTCGGACCCTATTGAACAATCCAGCTCCTCATTGTCCTCCTCTATCGCAGCTTCATCTGTTGCGAGCAGCGTAAGTTCTGAAGGCCCACTTGATGACCACCCGCTCGATAATCCTTTCGTCGGTGCACGCTGGTATGTTGACCCGGTGTGGTCTGGTAAAGCGCGTGCTGAAGTGGGGGGCGATAAAATTGCGCGCTTCAATACCGCCGTGTGGATGGATCGCATTGGTGCCATTGATCCCGCCGAAGGATTTGGTTTGCGTGATCACCTCGATGCTGCTTTGGCTCAAGGCGCCAACCTGATTCAGGTTGTGGTGTACGATTTGCCCAATCGCGATTGCCATGCACTGGCGTCCAACGGTGAATTAACGCAAGGCGCTGAAGGCACTATGCGGTATCGCACCGAGTACATCGATGTATTGGCCGAAATATTCTCCGATAGCAAATACCGCAATTTGCGCATCGTGGCGATTATCGAGCCGGATTCATTGCCCAACCTCGTCACTAACCTGAGTGATGCCGATTGCCAGTTGGCGACCGATGCAACCGACGGCTATGTCGCCAACACTCGTTACACGCTCAATCGGTTATCGCAAATCCCCAACGTTTACAGTTATGTGGATATTGGCCATTCCGGTTGG
>DATJLF010000074.1:0-5921 GCA_035490715.1 Cellvibrio sp. | reverse complement strand
TCTTGCGTGTGTTAAAGCAAGGGGTATGCCAAAGGCTTGATATCATCTTAACTTATTGATTTTTATGGACATTGTTACGATTAGACAGGTGGCAATGCGGCAGTAGAAACCGGCAAGGGGAGAAGCGGCAAAGGAAAAGCGGCAAGGTTTTTCCGCTTTTGGTCAGGGTGGGAAATGAGAAAGGGGTTGGGGAGCAGCTTGCAAGACTCGCCGTGAACCCATCCTTGGGGGCTCATCACCCTGATGCCTACGTGCTCCCTGCACTTCGGCAAACTTCCCGCATCCATGTGGGTCGTCCATGGGGGCTCAGCACCGACATCCTGTCGGTGATGGTCTTGCAAGCTGCTCCCCAACCCCTTCACTGCCATACGATTGGCTTTGTGGTTTTAAAAATACGCTTAAATTTTCCTCTGAAAAGGTGATCTCTCCAAAAAAACTACCCTCATCACACTTCACGTACCACGTCCTGCCGGACGAGGAGCCTGGTGGTAGTATGAATCTCAACTCAAAACAAGCAGCGCGCAAATCTTCTTCTTAATCATTCATGGCGTGAAAGTTAAAAGTGCAGCAGGTAGCAAAGCATGTTAATCGCAAAACATTTTGATCCCGTCCTGGGAATCGACATCCACATTCTGATTACACCCGCCGGACCTATCCCCATTCCGCATCCACACATTGCATTAATTCTCGACCCGATTGATTACATCCCTGTGTTTAATTTAGGGGCGACCGTGTGGGTTGGCGGGGTACCACGTGCCGATGCAGGCACCGCCGGTATGCCGATTCCGCACTTCCCATTGGGCGGCAGTTTTGTCAAACCACCCATGAACGAAAATGAAATTTTTATGGGCAGTTCAACCGTTATTGCTGACGGTGCGCCGCTGAGTTTCACTGCCCTGCCCGCGCTAAGTTGTCATGACATCGGCATGATTGCGCCAATCCGTATGAAAAAACCAAAGAAGTCTTACGGGATGGTATTACCGACATCAGTACTACTGGCGATCCCTGTGGGCATGCCGGTCATGGTCGGTGGTCCACCGACGGTTGATATGATGGCCCTTGCCATGCGCGGTGGCATGGCTGCGCTGGGCGCCTCGTTTAAAAAGCTTCGCAAGATGCAAAAAAAAAGCGCGCGTATGAAAAAAATTTCTGCCGCCATACGTCAGCGTGCGTTGAAAGCCATGGATAAGCTTGGCGTTCCACCGAGTCTGCAAAATAAAGTCAGCCGTGGCATTTGTACCGTTACCGGCCATCCGGTGGATGTTGCCAGCGGAAAAATGTTTACCGATTACGTGGATTTTTCCCTACCGGGGCCCTTACCGCTGGTATGGGAGAGAGTCTGGTACAGCACATCCGTTTATGACGGTCCCTTGGGTCACGGCTGGCATCACAACTATGATGTGAAATTATGTGAAATGGATGACGCCGTTGCTGTGCGAATGGCCGACGGTCGTCCCATCGCATTTCCCACCCTGAAAGTAAACGAGACGAGTTTTGATCGACAGGAAAGAATAACATTACTGCGCGATGAACAGGGTTATGCTCTGGATACCAGCGATGGGCAGCGCTACCGCTTTTTTCCGTTTGGCGGTGATGAACAAAACCAACTGTTGATGTCTTTATCAGTAAAAGCCAGCGGCGCGACAATTCAATTCCAATACGACACCTCAGCCCGTTTGGTTCAAATTATTGACAGTGGCAATCGCGTTATTCGTTTTACTTACACCGACGAAAACAAAGTCCACAAGATTTTTTTACCCGCCCCGGAATCCAACCTAACCCGTTCCCATCTGGACAACGAATGGTATTGCGCTGTGGAGCATCATTACCGGAACGGCATGCTAGAAGCCGTTGACGACGCGCTACAACAATCGTTGCATTACCATTACGACCAAAAACTACTTATCAAAGAGACGTTTCGTGATGGCCTGAGCTTTTATTTTGAATATGATAAACAGGATCACACCGCACGTTGCGTCAGAACCTGGGGTGACAACGGTATTTATCTGCGCCATCTCCACTACGACTTGAATAACAACATTACCTATGTGAAAGATTCTCGCGGCTATGTAAGCACTTACCATCACGACGGCGTTTTGCCGCACAAAATGATCGACCCGTTAGGCAATATCAGCTGCGTTAATTACAACGAGTTTTTTCAAGTCATTTGCGAAACCGATCCGCTGGGCAACAAGACACGCTATGAGTTCGACGAGCACGGCAATACGCGAAAAGTCTCGCGACCCGATGGCAGTGCGAAGCAGTTGATTTTTGACGAGCAACACAATCTCGTCCAGTTTATCGACCCTCAGGGAAACACCTGGTACTACACCTACAGCGCCGGTAATCGATTGGTGTCAACCCGCGACCCATTAGGCAATCAAACGCGTTATGAGTATGAAGGTGTTGTATTAACCCGTGTGATCGACGCAGCCAATAATTCCTTTCATTTTTACTATGACCAGAATTTCAATATTCGCAGTATTTCAGAGGCGAATGGTAATGAATTATGGTGCGAAAATGATGCACTAGGGAACGTGTTGTCGACGATCGACAGTCGCGGCAATCGCCGTACGTTTACGCGCGACAAACTGGGCCGGGTTATCCGTGCGCAGGAACCGGACGGAAATGTTCGCCTCTTCACCTATGATGCAGCCGACAATGTCATTCAAGCCAAGGACCAACAATGCGCCATCCATTTCCGCTACGCCGGTATGGGACGATTGATTTCACGTAGCCAAAATGGCACAACCGTGTGCTTCGAGTATGACAGTGAAGAACAACTTACTGGCATCCTGAATGAACATGGCAAGGTTTATCAATTTCAATTGGACCCTAACGGTGAAATTATCACAGAATCGGGTTTCGACGGGCTGATACGCCAGTATGTGCGCGATCCCTGCCGCCGCGTCGCACGAATTAATCGCCCGGGCAGTCGTTACTCGTTGTTCAATTACGATGCGATGAGCAGACCGATAAAAATATTCCACAGCGATGGAAGTTTTGAAAGCTATGAGTACGGCATTAATGGTGACTTGCTAAAAGCATCCAATGGCAACACCACGACAGAATTTGAACGGAATCCACTTGGACGCATTGTTAAAGAGTCGCAGGGCGAGCATTGGGTCACGTCCCACTATGATGTGCTTGGATTGAGAGTGCGTATTCAATCATCCATGGGCCTGGATCAACACATTAACCGCAATAAGCGTGGCGATGTGTTTAATGTCTCTACCGCTGACCAGCGTTTCGAAGCGCTTTTTCAACGGGACGCGCAGGGGTTAGAACTGGAAAGAGAGTTGCCCGGCGGTATTCGCAGCCGCTGGGTTCGCGACAAACTGGGCCGCCCTCTTCAGCACGAGATTCTTTCCGGAAAGGATAAGCGGTCCGCAAAAAGCTACGTCTGGGGCATAAATGATCGGTTACTCAAGATTATTGATGATCTGCACAGAGAAACTATTTTTTCTCACGACCCGTTCGGAAGCCTTGTGTCCGCGCGCTACGGTGATAACAGCTTTGAAATGCGCATACCCGATGCCGTCGGCAACCTCTTCAAAACTTTACCGCAAAAAGATCGCGAATACGGTCCGGCCGGCCAGCTCCTTGCTGTTCACAGTAACAAAGGTACAACCCGTTATGAGTATGACGTGGAAGGTAATCTGATCCGCAAGATCGATAACGGCAATAGAGTCTGGCACTACGTATGGAATGGCAGCGGGATGCTACAAAAAGTCGTGCGACCAGACGGCAAGGAGGTACTTTTTGAATATGACGCGCTCGGTCGCCGCATCAAAAAAACATTTAATTACAAAACTACGCATTGGGTATGGGATGGTAATAACCCACTACACGAATGGCAGGAGCCGGTGAAGTTCCTCGCGTCCCAAATACTATTGCAACAGAGTCCTCGCATCGATGAAGTTGCCGCAGATCTACGCGATGCGCAGCTCACATCTATACAACCCAATGGACCACCGATTGAGCGAGGTACAAAAGAATCGCCCATTACCTGGCTATTCGAACCTGACAGTTTTACCCCTATGGCAAAAATCGTCGGCGACGAGACCTATTCCATCGTTACCGATTACCTGGGTACACCCGCAAAAATATTTGATAAACACGGTGAGGCAGTCTGGTCCGCTGATATCAGCGTCTGGGGCGAACTGCGCAATTTAAGTGGCGAGAAAGACTTCTGCCCGTTCCGCTGGCCCGGCCAATATGACGATAGTGAAACGGGGCTCTATTACAATCGGTTCAGGTATTATGATCCCAGTGCCGGGCAGTATGTTAGCCAGGATCCTATAGGGTTAAATGGTAGTAGTCCCTCGATCTACGGATATGTAAATGACGTAAACATTAAGCTGGATCTATTGGGACTGGAATGGGTCGCACCTTCGAGCTTGAATTTTTCCCAAGGCTACGTTGATGATAAAGTTTATGAATACGAACAACTGATGCGAGACGGTCAATGGGATTGGGACAGAAGTCCACTAAAAGTGGCAACAGTAGATGGTGTCGATGTAAGCCTGGATAATCGCCGATTGCTGGCTGCTCAGCGCGCGGGTATCGATAAAGTGCCGGAAGTAAAAATTGAAAGAGTAAATCTGGATGATAAAATGCCTGGTGGGGGAACATATGCGGGAAATTTAAATAAGAAATTAAACTCAAGACCACCTAAGCGACCCGATCTACCAAAAATCAAGCTCCCTTCAACCGGTACGAGCACTCAACCACAAATTGTTTCAAAAACGTGCGGAAATCCATGATGAACGATCTAGTTTTAAACCATTGGCTAAACGAAAGCAGCCTTCCCGGGGTAGATTCTGTAGCTTTCAGAAATGACAACATTGTAATCTTAAACTGCTACCGAAATGAGGAAGGAAAAGAATTCGCTTTTCCCTTCTGCGACACCTCAATTAAAGATCTAATCAAATATGACGAAGACATTTGGACTGAAGTACAGACATTTGCACAAACTGAAGATGTAGCCAGTGGTTTTATCTACATTGGTGGAGAAGGAGGTATGGGCAATGAAGGTTTTATTGCTTGTCTTGACAGCGATCGGCTCTTCGTATGGAGCGTCTTCTTTGAACACTCAAACCCTTTTGAGAAGCTGGAATTGGATGCAGAGCATATATATGCCTTTTCAACATCTGGCAAAACATACAAGCTGCGGAAAGATGATCCTCGATCAATAGTGATCCTTTAGAAGCAATCCACCACTCTACCGATTTTAAACCACTTCGTTGCAGGCTAGCAGGAGCGTATCGACTAGGTCAGGGATGAGCCTACACGGACGTATTCACGGCGTGTCTCGCACCTGACTCCGCGATTCCTGCCCCAACTCAAAAATCCCAATCAAACAGCCCGATACAAAATCCCAGGCTCACACCGCACCATCTCAAACAAATCCGCCGCTCCCGCCAACCCTTCCGAAGATCCCAAAAACAAAATCCCCTTCGGCTTCAACGACGCGTGGATCTTCTGCAAAATCTGACGCTTCAATTCGGCGTTAAAGTAAATCAACACATTCCGGCAAAAGACGATATCGAATTTACCCAACATCGCGTACGAATCCATGAGATTCCATGCCTTGAATTCAATCCGTTCCCGCACAGGCGGCTTGACTCGCCAGACATTATCCGAGGCTTTATCAAAGTAGCGTTGCAAGCGCTCATCCGACAGCCCACGCAGTACCGACAAGCGGTCGTATTCCGCCTTGCGCGCCTGATCCAGAATCGTTGCCGATACGTCTGTGGCCACGATTTGCACCGGGCGCTGTAGCGCGCCCATGTTCTGGCGGCGGTATTCTTCTACCATCATGCTGATGGAATAAGGTTCCTGGCCCGAGGAGCAGGCAGCTGACCAGATGCGGATCGGGCCGAACATGCGGTTATTGCCGCCCATGAGTTGCGGCAGCA
>DATJLF010000073.1:0-62598 GCA_035490715.1 Cellvibrio sp. | reverse complement strand
GAGCAAGGGGTATTGGGTGGAGGTAGTGGAGAGGTAGTGGAGAGGTAGTGGAGAAGATGTCATTTTCTGGTTTGCGGGTAGCTCCGCAAACTGGAAATTATTTATATAAAATATTTGATCGATTAATAAGAAGGGAATGATGATTACTCAATTTAAAACCATAGATGATATCAGCGTGCTCATTAAGGAATATGAAACCATACTGATGCGGCCGACGTTGAAGTTAAGTCATCCCACTTTATACAGACGGCGTGATACGGCCAAGAAAGACAAAATTATAAAAGGAATACGAGTCAAGGATTGGTTTTTGTCTGAGGATCAAAAGTGGGTTAAACCCCACGATCAAATGGGTCTTTCGTTTTCTACATCGCTTGAGAATTTAACAACTGTCTATCAGATGAAGAAGCGTTTTAACCCGAAGGCCTCGGTAAATATTTATTGGATTCTCGAAAAAGCGGATATTCCTCCGGGTTTAAAATTCGTGCCTGATCAACGAAATCCTGAACATTATTTTCTAACGGTTACAGAGCCGATGTTATTGTCTTTGCTTGTTTCAAAACTACGAATGCTTGCGCACAGAATGACTGTGATAAGAGATGGGGGCAAAGTGTTATGATTCTTTATCAATTTCCAGAAGAAAGAGAGTTTATTGTTTTCTTCTCCGAAAAGCTTGGAGAAAAAGATATTCCTGAACTGTTAGATAAAAGTCTCTCTCTTGGCGAGAGTGAAGCGAAAAGGATAAGTTTGTTTTTCTGGAAGATGATTGATTTGGCTGTTGAGTTGCATAATAACGGAGAATGTCCGTGGCCAGAAGGCTATGAGTTTTGGTGTGAAAAGGTCCTTCAATCGATAACCGCATTTTTAAAGAAATCCGGATACGGAAATATTTTGAACGAAGTATCTGCCGAATAAATTTTGGCTTTTGCTAAATAATAAAGGCGGCATGGCCGCCTTTATTATTGGATTGCTTTTTCGCGAATTATAAATTTATACAAATATTATTTTATTCATCACGCGAAATTCTTTCAGTGCTGGTGTAGCTACATTGTTGAAATCTAATTACGCCGTATTTCACAGTAGCAACTTCAAGTATCTCTCGTCAATTAAAGGTTCTGGGCTAATTACATTAATAAGTTAGGCCGACAATACAGGATAACTTAATGAACAATTTCAAATACATACTGTTCGGTGCTGCAATTTTAGGTCTAGCCGGTATCGGTCTTTATAATTTTCAAGTGACGTCAAGCTCAAGCGAGCGCTCAGTTATTGAACGCGATAAAAATATCGAAGAGCTTGCATTACCTCCGACAGATCATGCTATTCCGCAATCAGTAGTTGTTCCAAAGGCAGCTGAGTGGCGTGCAGATGGAGCATCTGCGCCATCCGAGCCATGGAATTCACCACACGGGTATGAAGAAGTTGTTACGTGGCGCGAGCAACACGGCTATTTTTCTCAGTCGGATATGCAGACATACAAAGCCTATGGTATGGATACGCTCGAAAATCTTGCTAATGATGGAGATTTAAAAGCTATACACGCACTAGCAGAATTGAAAGTTAAGGAGGGTGATGTAGAAAAGGTACGAGATGTATATCTTCGTGGAGCAGTCCTTGGTTCAACTGCTGCTTTATCAATGGCAGGAAGAATTACGCGTCCGCATCTCGACATGTCGAAATATCAACGCGATGGAGGTGAAAAACGTTTTCGCTTAGATATGCTCGAAGCGCTTTCATTGTTGGAGGTTGCTTTAATTCGAGGAGACAGAGGTGAGAGTGTTTCGGAACAACTGCGCGAGATGAAGAAAGAAATATCACTAACTCAAGAGGATGAAGAAACTATTAATAAAAGAGCTGCTGAGATTTATTCTGATTTGGAGTCAAAGCGATATGCTATTGGTTTAGGACCGTTTGACAATAACGTGCCGTCCAAAGTTGATGATTATTTTGATGCAGAGCAAAAAGGTTTTATAAATCCTTAAACACAGTCTTCCAACGCATGCTTATCAAAAACTAAGCTGATTGTTGTCCCGCTAATCGGCGGGACAGTTTTTACTAACTAAAGAAATATTTGAAAGTCCTTGAATAAACCGGCCCTAGTTTTAAGGCCGGTTTGTTTTTTTCAGGCTAACAAAAAGTTTTATTCATCACGCGAAAATTCTTTCAGCGCTGGTGTCGCTACATTGTTGAAATCAAACAACGCCTGGTTTTCCCAGCTGTTGCCGGATGCTGAATCGGTTGGATCCCAACCGTTGCCAGGAACTGCTGTCCAGGTGGCATCCCAGTAGAACACGCCCAGGCCTCGGTTGTTTGGAACAGCGCGAACGATGGAGAGCACATCGCGCAGGTTAGCGGCTTGGCCTTCCGGTGTTGCGGGGTAGCCGGCGACTAATTGCTCGGGCAAGCCGATAGAGTTTGCGTGGTTATCCTTGTAGCCCAGGGTGAATGGATAAGCCGTTTCTGCTACCAGAACTTCTTTGCCGTAACGCGCTGCAATGTCGTTCAGGTTGTATTGCAGGTCGCCCATGGAACCATGCCAGTAACCGTAGTAAGAAGCCGCGATTACATCGAACTTCACACCTTGAGCAACGATATTGTCGAACCACCAGCGAAACGCACCATTGCTACCACCTTCAGCCAAATGGAGTACCACTTTGGTTTTTGGCGAGCAGATTTTTACCGCGTTGTAGCCTGCCTTCAGGAAACGGCCAAGGTTTTCCCAGCTTGGTGGATTCCAGGTATGGCCGTGTGGCCAGAGCATACCGGAGTTAAGTTCGTTACCAATCTGGATCATGTCGGGGTAGGCACCTGATTCACGCACGACGGCGCACGCAGCCAGCGTATGCAGGAATACAGCGGCCTCCATTTGGGCAACAGAGAAATTAGCCCATTGAGCGGGTACGTTTTGTTGGCCTGGATCTGCCCATGAGTCTGAGTAATGCAGGTCTACCAGTACTTTCAAACCCTGGCTCTTGGCGCGTTTTGCCATTTCACGCAATTCCCACAGGTCGTGGTAACTGTCAGCCGGATTAACCCATACACGCAAGCGTACGTGGGTAGTGCCTTCATCTTTTAAAATTTTCAGCGCTGATCTTGGCTTGGGTTTGTTTTGATCCGCTGGATAATAAACTCCACCCAGGTCTTCCGACTTTTTCAGGCTGGAAACATCCGCTCCGCGAACTGGTAATGAAAGTTCACCCGGGGCGAGCGTTACTTCGTCAAAGTTAGTCCACTCACCTGCTGCAGCGTCGGTGTGTAAACCAATCTTACAGATACCTTTTGAGGAAGTTTGTGCTGATACAGCAACCTGAACCCATTGACCAGACCAAGCCGCTGGCAAATCCACGCGGCTGGCGCCTTTGCCGCAATCCAGTGTTGCATAAGCCTGTGTATCGCCTGTGCTGCGACGGCCCCATACTCTGAGCGTGTATGAACCTTTGCGCAGGCCAGTGACGGTTTGGGTGGTGGCAATTGAATAATCACTGCCGGCCCAATGAGAGAGACGATAGGACTCATTGGAAGATTGGCCGCCCCACTCAAGGAAATCGGCATCGCTGTTGCCAACACTTGTCCACCCATAGGGGGATGCAACACTGGCACCATCGGCTTCAAAGCCCGGGTTGGTGAGGGAGATGGGTAAGCCGGCGGCGGCAAATAATTCTGTTTCTGTGGCCAAAACAGGAACAGAGCACGCTGTCGCGATCAACGCAGCGGCCAGTTTCAAGGTGTGTTTGGTCATGGTTTTCGTAATCCTGAGTTGATAGGGGTTTGTAACCTTATTAGTTCCAACATTTGGTAGAGCCCAAGCTACGCACTTGCGTAGTTTTTAACGCCAATCAAATATAGCACTCAAATATTACTTATATATATGATTTATGACGTGAGTCACAAAATTTTTTTGTGTACGGGGGCGGAATTTGAAAGCGGATGCAGGAGGAGTTAGCAGCTGGCAAAGGCAAGCTGCTGTTTTTAAAGGAATTATGGGTGCAAGTAGTCCAAGCAAGCAGTCACTTCATTGGCCGAGCCTAAAATCACCGCGACACGTTCGTGCAGTGCGATTGGGTGGATATCGAGGATTGGTTGGGTCTCGTTCCATGCCTTGCCGCCCGCATTTTCAATCAGCATTGCCATTGGGTTGGCTTCATACAACAAGCGCAGCTTTGCGGGCTGTTTGGGATTGCGGTTATCAGAGGGATACAAAAATATTCCACCGCGCGAAATAACCCGGTGAACATCCCCCACCATGGCGGCATTCCAGCGCATATTGAAATTTTTGGCGCGTGGACCGGTTTCGCCGCGCACCAGATCCTGAATATAGTTTTGCATGGGCGCTTGCCAGAAACGCTGGTTGCTCATGTTGATGGAGAATTCACGTGTATCAGGCGGAATTTGTATGTTACTGGCGGTAAGCAGGAAGCTGCCCTCTGTTGCATCCAATGTGAACGCATGGGTGCCTTTTCCGGTGGTGATCATCAGCAACGTTGACGGACCATAGAGTACATAACCGGCGCAGGCTTGAGCGGAACCCTGTTGACGAAATTGGGCTTCATCATTTGCCGCTAGATCGGCGCGTGCGCGATAAATACTGAAGATAGTGCCGATCTGGCCATTGATATCAATATTGGAAGAACCATCGAGCGGATCAAACGCAATAATAAAGTCGCCATTCGCATTCCCGGCAACAACGGTGTCCTCTTCTTCAGACGCAATAGAGCGCACATGCGCGCATGCAAGCAATGCATCTTTTAATAACTGGTTACTGATGACATCCAATTGTTTTTGGGTTTCGCCCTGGATGTTTTCATCTTGCGTTGATCCCAACACACCGGCTAATGCGCCCTGGCGCACGCGAAATGCAATTTCTTTGCAGGCGTTGGTGAGTGTTTCCAATAATTGCGTTAATGCTGGGTCGACTGCTTCAGTGCGCAGGTGTTGAAATAAATTGATCATGGGGATTCCTGGATAATGCAACCGGCAAGGCCAATCCCGTATTGGCCTTGTGGTGCACAACATAATTAAACGTAGCGGTTAAGGCAATTCAAATCCGCGAAAGATTGCTCCAGGCGTTTGGCCATGTACTCTTCACTTTTACGTAACCATACCCGTGGGTCGTAGAATTTTTTGTTGGGTTTATCATCGCCATCGGGGTTGCCAATTTGGCCTTGCAAGTAACCGCTATTGGCTTTGTAAAACTCCATGGTGCCTTCCCAGAAAGCCCATTGGGTGTCGGTGTCAATATTCATTTTTACGACGCCATAATTGAGCGATTCCGCAATTTCTTTTGGATCGGAACCCGAGCCACCATGAAATACAAAGTTCAATGGATTGTGGCCGGTTCTGAATTTTTCGCGCACAAATTCTTGCGAGTTTTTCAGGATCACCGGTGTGAGTTTTACATTGCCGGGTTTGTAAACGCCGTGCACATTACCGAATGAAGCGGCGATGGTAAATTTGTCACTGATGGCACTCAATTTTTCGTAAGCGTAAGCAACATCTTCCGGTTGGGTGTAAAGCGCGGAATTATCCAGGCCAGTGTTATCCACGCCGTCTTCCTCGCCCCCGGTACAACCCAATTCAATTTCGAGGGTGATGCCAAGTTTTTTCATGCGCGCCAGATAATGTGCAGAAATTTCAATATTTTCTTCCAGCGATTCTTCGGACAAATCGATCATGTGCGAACTGAACAACGGTTTACCGGTTAATGCAAATTGTTTTTCGCTGGCGTCGAGCAAACCGTCGATCCAGGGTAACAATTTTTTCGCTGCGTGATCGGTATGCAATATGACAGGCACGCCGTAAGCTTCAGCAACTTCGTGTACGTACCGCGCGGCTGCGATAGAACCGAGAATCGAACTTTTTAATCCGTCGAGCTTTAAACTTTTGCCGCAAAAAAAGGCGGAACCGCCTTGCGACAATTGCACAATCACAGGGGAATTTACTTTGTGTGCTGCTTCGAGTGTGGCATTAACGGTATTGGTATTGGCGGCGTTAACGGCAGGATACGCAAAGCCACCTGCTTTGGCTGCGTTCAAAAGAGTTTGTACATCATCGCCTGTGGCGACCCCGGGTGCGACTAACTGGGCAAGGTTGTTCATCATCAAATCCTGAGCTGTGGTTGATTGTTTGTGATGACCGATTTGCCGCCGATTGCGAAGGAACAACTGAAATTTACTGGCGTTGTGCTGGCGGCTTCGCCAACAATTTTCCAGCTGTTCCCAAATTGTTATTTTACTTCTTCTATTAATTTTTTTTGAATATTAATGTTCGGCAAGTTCCGAGGCTTGCTCGCAAATAGCGAGGAAGTGACCTGGATCAAGGCTCGCGCCGCCTACTAGCAAACCATCAATGTCCGTTTGTTTTAATAAATCTTGCGCATTGGTTTTATTAACGCTGCCGCCATACAAAATCCGTACACGGTCTGCGGTTTCTGCATCGTAAATTTCGGCGAGTTCACGACGAATAAATTGATGTACTTGCTGCGCAATCGCCGGTGTTGCTGCAAGGCCGGTGCCAATCGCCCACACAGGTTCATAGGCGATGCATAAATCTTTTCCATCCAGATCCAGCTGCGGAAGGCCTTCGCGCAATTGTTTGCGCAGTACTTGCTCGGTAATGTTGGCTTCGCGCTCTTGCTGGTTTTCACCGACGCAGAGCACTGGCAGCAAACCGTGGCTCAAGGCAGTGCGCACTTTAATCTGGCAGCCTTCGTTGTTCTCCGCAAACATGGCGCGGCGTTCGGAGTGGCCGATCAGGCAAAGTGAGCAGCCTGCTTCCTTCAACATTTGCGCCGAGGTTTCGCCAGTGTACGCGCCGGATTCGTAACGGCTCAGGTTCTGGCTGCCGATTTGCAATTCGGAAAACTGCAAGAAGGTCATCATGTCGCGCATGTACAAATAGGGCGGGCAAATCGCAATTTGCGCGGCGAAGTGCTTGCCAATAAAGGAGGCGACCGAGGTGCATATCAGGTCCAGGCCGCCATTAAGCTTCCAGTTGGCAATCACTATAGGTTTACGTTGTTTCATGGTGTTACCCGGTTGATCTTGTTGTCGTTATGGATGGTTGTTGTTGCTAACAGGTGCAGTAACCGGCGTTTCATAAACGCAGGCCTCGGTGCTGAACCCGTAGTAGGTGTAGGTGAATGGAAAGCACTGGTAGCTGGCCAGTACGTCGGTTTTGGTCGACGCGGCTTGTGGCTGCGCACTGACATTGGCCGCATGTTGCTGTGGGTTAGCGGCAGTTACTTGAGTCCTGTTCACTGGGATTACCTCTGTGATTGGGTGACTGTATGTATTGCCGATATAAGGTGAGCTTCTGCAGAGCTGTTAGTGAAAATGCTACACAGCGAAATGAAATCGAGCAAGCAGGAAGTGAAATTATTTTGTTTAAAAATGGATTTTATTAAATTTTTAATCCTACTTTTTGCATGTTTTTGTGTGAAAACGTTTCGTTACATGCGCTTAAAAAAATGTAATCGTTTACATTTTGGGGCTGGTTTGGAGGGGTACTGTAAGGCGCTGCTCAGGCGGATTCCATTAGCGGACCCTCTTCTGTGGGGTCGTAGATGGAGTAGCTATTTTTGCCGCGCCGTTTGACGGTGTACATCGCCTGGTCGGCGTGTTTGCGCAAGCTCAGCGGGTTATCACCATGGTCGGGATAAAGTGCAATACCGATACTCATTCCTACTTTTTCCAGCACACCCGGTTGTACCTCTATGGGGGCTTGTTGTGCATCCAGCAGTTTCTGGGCGATGCGAGTGACCATACCGATATTACCGGCATGGTTGAGGATGATAAAAAACTCGTCGCCACCCATGCGTGCGACCACATCAGAGTCACGCACCAGTTTGCGTAAGCGTTGGGCGACTGCAATCAGAACCCGGTCACCCGCGTCGTGGCCATAGGTGTCGTTGATGTATTTGAACCTGTCCAGGTCAATTAGCATCACCGCGAATGCTTTATTGCCGAAGGCAGTTTGGGTAATTAGCGCTTGCAGGGCAGAATCGGCTGCCTGGCGGTTACTCAGGCCAGTCAGGCTATCTGTCTCGGCCATTTCGCGGATGCGTGCCTCTGACAGTTTGCGTTGGGTTACGTCATACATCACCCCTTCTACCACCGGGTTGTGGATGTCGTTACCGGCGGGCGAGAAAATGCAGTGCACCCAACGCTCACCACCTTCATCTTGCTGGTGGATACGCAAATCTGCCGAGTGCGGGCGCTTGCTGATGAGCGAGAGTTTGATCAGCGATTTGGCCTGCTCATGGTCGAGGAACATTTTGGTCACAATGTCTTCGTCAGCCAGTTGCAATTGCCGGGTTTCATCCACCTGGGTCAACCGAAAAAAAGCGGGGTTGGCGGTGACGAGCGTACCTTGTTCGCGCACCAGAAAAATCCCGGCGCTGCTGTCTTCAAAAATGCCGCGAAAGCGTGTTTCCAATTGCTCCACGCGGTGGCGTAACTGACGCTCTTCTTCCAGCATTTTTTCGACGGTGTACAGGAGCGAGTTAATGTCACCCGCCAACAGACCGATTTCATCGCCGCGGTGCAGGGTGTCTACATCCAGCCGGCTGCCGTCTCCCGGTGTGATACGGTGCAAACTGCCAGACAAGCTGGACAGCGGGCGTGTCATCATCCAATACACCAGTATGAGAACCAATAACGCCACCAATGCCGATTGCAGGGCTAGCCCCAGGGCGGTGGACATCGCCGAGTCGCGGGCGCGCAGTGCGATCAAAGGTGCGTTGGGTAAGACGGCGAGCTCGCCGACAATTTCTTTCTCATCGAAGGGTGCGGCCAGTGAGATAGTGATGAGTTGCTCCTGGTTTTGGTTATCGGTCTTGCCATCCTCTCCGATAACTTCATTGCCAGCGATAATTTTGGCGCCCACCACAATGTCATTTTGGGTGAGGCCGGTGACAACTTGCTGCGCCAGTTCACGATTACCGACATAGGCCGCAATAGCGGCCGTAGGTTGTACGGTTTCCAGCAGCTGCAACACCGAGCGCTCGCTTTGTGCAAAGGATTTTTCATAATCGCGCTGGTAAAAAAATTGCGACGACAAGAGCACAACCAGCAGTGCGGCGGCGGCAACGCTCAGGGAAACCTTGATGTGCAAACTCTTTATATTCATAACCTGTATTTCAGCATTAACGCGGTAACTCCATTACCACCTTCACTCCCGCAGGCAGGGTTTGGCGTGCGACGTAAGCAATGGCATCCGGTTTTTTGGCAACTTCAATGATTAATTGTTTCTCGTCGCCAAATTGTTGCGGGGGTGACATGCGCCCGGCAAAGACGAGGGTCGCCCAATAAGCATCCACCTGGGCTTCGCTTTTGCCAGTAAGCCGTTTGTAAAAGTCTGCCCGCAAGGGAGTGCCCGTCTTCAAATCCAGGGTATCGGCCGGCTTTCCATTAGGGAAAGCGGAAACCCGGCCCATGAATAAATCCACTACCTGTTTTTTTTGCAGTGTGGCCACTGAGTTTTGTGCATTGACGATCACCAGTATGTCTGCCTGGAGCGGGCCGCTTAGGATCAGCGCAACAAGTAAGAGGATCACTTTGGCCATTAGAAAAGTACATCCCATGCAAGGCTGAGAACCGTTGCATTTTTGTCCGCGCTGAGTTGCTGGGTTCCGTCAGTGGTGAACCACAGGCCGGGGCCGGTTTTATCCACATAAAATTTTTCCAGTTTGAGCTTTAGGGCCATTTTCGCCGTGAAATCCCAACGCGCACCCAGCCCATAACTATGTTGTTTGATACGAACGCCATTCAAGCGGCTCTCGGTCGCCAGTGCGAGGTAATTTAACTGGGTAGCAAAAGGTTCTGGCAGCCCGGGTGGGACGACAATATCCCGTATCGCATCGCGGGGATTGGCGTAACCCGTCAACCCGAAAATACTCAGCGAACCAAACCGCTTGCCCAGGCTGGCGTAAGCATGCTCGCCGTTGGCGACGAGTAATAAGTCGGAGTTGATCCGGACGTATTCGCCCTGGAACCACCAATCGTTGTTGTCGTAGATGAGGCCAAACTGGTGATAGCGGAAATGCTTGCCGCGTGACTCCAGCACAGTGGCCTGGTCGTTTGCGCCTTGCCACACAGGGGCGAATTGGTTCCATATATTGCGTAAGGGTTTGGTTAGGTCACTGTTAACTTCCACACTCACATAGGTATAGCGAAGCTTCCATTCGCTCCATTCGAGGTTGGCGTTTGCGCCGAATAAGTCAAAATCAAAACGGGTGGATTGGCCGTTGTCGAAACCGGTAGGGTATTTCTCATTGGAATTACCGTAAAAGGTTTTGAGGTTAAGCAAGGCATCGCCCACGGCCACGCGTTTGGTTACATCAATGCCATCGAAGTTATAGAGCGAGGTGATGCCGTACATATCCTGCGGCGGACGCACCCAGGGTAAGGTGTAACCTACTTGTCGGAAGTCCGACAACATAAAGGCATCGGCTCCCAAACGACCCAGCCGGAAATCCAGGCCTTCTACTGGCCGGTAACGCACGAAGGCCCATTCGATGGAATTGGCAATGCTATCGTCGAACCTGTCTTTGGCAACTACTTGCACGGTAGTTTCCCATTGCGATGACCAGCGTCCCTGCCATTGCAGGCCCAGGCGAGTGTCATTCTGCCAACTGGCATTATGTTCGTAGGCTCCATTGTCCTGGGTGACATCGTTGCGGAAAACCAGGTCGGGGCTGTCATTAACGGCAAGACCAATGGTGGCAAAGCCTGAGTACCGGTGCTCGACCTTGGCCAACGTGTGCGGCGCGGCGCAAACAAGGAGTGCCGCGATGAGCGAGGAAATACAATGCTTAACTACAGTCATGGGGAAACAACCTGCAAAAACCGGCAGGTGCCGGGGACTGGACATGGACTGAGTATAGTCATTAACCAATGGATTGCAGGGCTGGCTATAACAGCGGGTTACATCTGGGCGATGTATTTCGACAGGGTCTCAAATTTTTCGGCATCGTTGTCCACAAAGCGCACCACGATTTTAACTACGCCGGTATCCGGACGGTTTTCACCCGCCTGGAGAGTGTGGACATAGCCGTTCACCCGCGCAAGGCTATCGCCATCGCCGGTTTCTATATCCACCACCGCCTGCTCAAAAATACCGGGCAGGTTATCCGCGCGCTGCATCAGGCCGCTCATCAATTGCAAGGACATTTCACGGATTACGCATTGGAAAGTGCGATTGTTGGAGAAACGCAATTGTGCTTTCCCTTTCGCTGCTTTCGCGGGTTCAACAGATTGGATAACGGGTTTGGCCCCCAGGACACTGGCGCTACCATTCGCAAAAGGATTGGAGGGTTTCGGTGGGGATGACGCGGGTTCGGCGCGGCCGCCGGTTAGGACATCAACAGATGCGAAAGCAATTCCCTGCGTGCTTGCGGCGGCGGTTTTAAGGGTTGGTGTTTTACCAATGAGTTTTAATTGTTTGAAAACTTTTTTCAGCAGCTCCTCGGCTGAAAACGGCTTACTCAAATAATCGGATACGCCCAGTTCAATCGCTTTCACAATATGGTTACGGTCACCGCGACTGGAAATCATAATGAACGGGGTTTTATCGGAATTGGGCATGGCGCGCACAGTGCTGAGCAATTCGGCACCAGTCATGTTAGGCATTTCCCAATCGGACAGAATGATATCGACCGATTGGTTTTTCATTTGCGCCAGCGCACGGGCACCGTCGGGTGCGTCAATTACTTCTACGCCGGGAATTTTATCGCGCAATTGTTTCTTGATCATGTCGCGGATAAAGGTGGCATCGTCCACCACCAGAATGCGAATTCCCATGGGTTATCCCTCGAATGGTTTATCCAGGTGACTGTGTGTTGTAGATAATTGTTTGTTTTAAATAATTGTTGTTTTAAAGGGTAGGCTCTTTGAGCCTAGTCCAGCTTTGGGAATTTGCGTGCAAGCCTGATCCGGCGGATATGGGTAAAAGCGTTGATCAGGCACGTTGGCGCATGTGGTGGATTGGTGTATCGACAGTAGTTTCGTCATCCAGGAAATCGCCCGCGTGGGATGCTTCAATCGCGATGCGTATCCAATGTTTTAATTCAGAGGGGCTTTGGAGAATGAGTTCCGACAATTGGAAAAAACAGGATTCTACTTGCACCGCAATGCGCGGCTGGAATGGCAGCATACCGCGCTCGAGAAACAACGGGCGCGAATATTCATCGGCACGGACATACAGGCGATCATTAATAACGAACGCAAATTGCACACCGCAGTGGTAAATCCCTACACCATTAAATAAACGGCGATAGGAAACCTCTGTCACCCGTGACAGGTTGGCAATGACGCGATCAAGGTAAGCATGACTGAGGTTCATGGGGGCGATGTCCTATCGTTTATTCAAATCATTAACGCTTGCCAAATGTAGGGAGCCGACACTGGCAATGCAATCCTTGGATAAGATTGTTTTCTACCTGTCCCGAAGCATAGATGAGCTTTTGGATATATAGAAAATTTTTCTCAAAAATGGGGTGGATATTGCGATCAGGCTGCTTGCTCTTCACGCGTAAATACCCATTCACTCGCCGAGGACATTGATTCGTTAAAGGTGTAACCGGCGACATTAAAATCCTTCACCGACTCACAATGTTTCAGCTGCTGCTGGATGATGTACGCGCTCATCATGCCGCGTGCTTTTTTGGCAAAAAAGCTGATGATTTTGTATTGCCCGTTTTTGCGGTCTTTGAACACCGGCGTGATCACATCAGCGTCCAGTTTTTTGGTATTCACCGAACTCCAATATTCGGTGGAGGCAAGGTTCACAAGCACTTTTTCCTTGCGTGCCGTTAATTCAGTATTGAGTTGGTTAGTGATGATATCGCCCCAGAAGTGATACAGGTTTTTGCCGCGCGTAGTGGCAAAACCTGTTCCCATTTCCAGTCGATAAGGCTGGATTAAATCCAGCGGCCGTAACAAGCCGTAAAGCCCGCTCAGGATGCGCAAATGCTGCTGCGCAAAGTTAAAATCTTTTTTACTAAACAACTCTGCCTGCATGCCAGTGTAAACATCACCTTTAAATGCGAGCACCGCTTGCTTAGCGTTACGCAGCGAGAACGGCAACTGCCACTCCTTAAAGCGCCGGGCATTGAGCTCGCCCAGCTTCTCACTGATATCCATCAAGCTCGACACATCGGCCGGTGTTAAATGGCGCAATTGATCAATTAATTCCTGCGAATGTTCAAGGAATTGGGGTTGGGTGTGATCATTGATGGCGGGCGCGCTCTCAAAATCCAGGGTTTTTGCGGGAGAAATGACATGCAACATAACAATTCAAACTGCGTATTGATCATCAGAAAAGGAAGAAAAAACCGGCGAAGCCAGTTCCGGTTTGGCGAAGCTTATTCCGGCTTAAGGATGTCTAACCACCAGTTCAGCGGGGTTTGGCCATCGACCGGATCGTATACATTGCCGTACATCCAGGCGCTTTGGCCGTCCTGCCCAACATAACGGCTGAGGATTTCTTCAATGGCATCAAACCCGCAACTTACATGGATGCTATACACCAACAGGCGCGGTGTTTCGCGATCCAGCTCACCGCCCAGCTTTTCCAGTTCCGGGCTCAGCTGGTCTGATAACACTCCAATATCACCACGGCTAAACACGCGGATGCTTAAATTACCGCTACGCTTCACCAGATCAAATTCGCGTGTTTCCGGTAGCATGCGCACCACATCACCGCTTGCCAACCCCTTGGCAAACGCCGGCGACTGCACCAATTGGAGGGTACCGTCTTCCAACTCACGGACTTGCAGTTGCTCAACGATAGGTTTGTTATCCGGACCAAGGCCGGCAAAAAGCTCAATAATTTGCAGGGATTTCATTCGGGGGATCACTTGCTGGTTAACATTCAGGTTTAAAAAAGCTGTGGCATTATACGCAGCTCATTCATAAGGAGTCTCACTATGAACATTGCGTTTCGTTTTCTTGGCCTAGGTTTATTACTGACCCTCGCAGGTTGTGTGACCAATCCGGTGACCGGTAAAAGCCAGATCTCATTAATGTCGCCTGAGCAGGAAGTTGCCGCCGGCGCCCAGAATTATGGCCCTGCCCAGCAATCACAAGGCGGCCAATATACGGTAGATCCCGGTCTTACGGCCTATGTACAGTCGGTGGGTAAAAAGCTCGCTGCTGTCAGTGATCGACCTGACCTCCCCTATGAGTTCGTAGTGCTCAATAACGATGTGCCCAATGCCTGGGCGATGCCCGGCGGTAAACTCGCATTTAACCGTGGCTTGTTAGTCTACCTAGAAGATGAAGCGCAATTGGCTGCCGTGATGGGCCACGAAATTGTCCACGCCGCTGCACGCCATGGCGCCCAACAGCAAACGCAAAATGTGTTGATGGGGGGGGCGGTGTTAATCGCGGGTGTGGCCATCTCCGAGAAAAAGCCGGAATACGGTATGTTGGGCATGGGTGCCCTGGCTGTGGGTGCGCAAGCCTGGCAGGCGAAATACGGGCGTGGCCACGAATTGCAGTCAGATGAAGTGGGCATCAAGTACATGGCCAAGGCCGGTTACGATGCGCAAGCGGCGGTGGAGTTGCAGGAAATTTTTGTAAAACTTTCTGAAGGTCGCAATGCCGGTTTTATTGAAGGCTTGTTTGCCAGTCACCCACCTTCACAAGAACGTGTCGATAAAAACCGTGTGACCGCCGCTAAGTATCCCGGCGGTGTACGCAACAAGGAAGCATTCCAGCGCGCGATGGGGCAAGTGACCAAAGACAAAAAGGCCTACGAAAATTATCAAAAAGCACAAAAACTGGCGGGCGAGAAAAAATATATCGATGCGATGGGTTACGTCGATCAATCCATCGCCCAACAACCGCGTGAAAATTTATTCTGGGAAATGAAAGGTCAATTGTTGCTACAACAAAAGCAAACCGACCAGGCGGTGGGTGCGTTTGATAAAGCCATCCAGGCCAACCCGAAATATTTCAAACCTTATGTATTGCGCGGTATTGCTTACCATGAGGAAGGCAAGCGCGATCTCGCGGAAAAAGATTTACTGGCCAGCCAGCGTTATTTACCTACGCAAATTGCGTCGTACTATTTGGGTGAAATTTCTTTCGCCAAAGGGAATCGCACACAAGCAGCGCAATATTACCAACAAGCTGCCCAAGGCGGCGGTGAAATTGGGGAAGCGGCCAAGGCCAAATTAGGCAAGCTGCAATAATGGCAACCTGTTCGCTACCACCGCCCGGCCCTGCCGGGCGGTGTTGTTTTTAATGCGCGGAAATATTGCGTGACGCCTTGCGCGAAATTCAGCGGATATGCAAACGGCATTTCTATATAATCGCCGCCCAATAAAAACCACATAACATTTCATCATGACTCTCACTCCTTCATTCGCTAGCCGCAGTATTCTCCTTTTGGATTCCATCGCCGAATATACGGGAGCTACTACCGCCTGGCTTACCGGCATTATGGTGTTGATCGCCTGTCTTGTTGTCACCTTGCGCCATGTGTTTGATATTGGTTCTGTGGCGTTGCAGGAATCGGTTACTTATATGCACGCCATGGTGTTTATGCTTGGCGCGGCTTACGCACTAAAAAGTGGCGACCATGTTCGGGTAGATATTTTCTATCGGACATTTTCGGCGCGCTCGCGTGCGTGGGTGGATGTGCTGGGCAGCCTGCTGTTCACACTGCCACTAATGATTTTTATCGGTTGGGGGAGTCTGGAATTTGTAAAAGAAAGCTGGCGAATTGGCGAGGCATCGACTGATTCCGGTGGATTGGGCGGTGTGTATTTATTAAAAAGTTTGTTGCCCGCGATGGCCCTGAGCGTCAGCTTGCAAGCGTTGGCGGAAATGGCGCGCAGCCTGTTGGTGTTGATGAATATCACTCCTGCAATGGAGGATCATCATGCTAATTGAATTAATTCCGCTGCTGATGTTTGCAGCGATTTGTGTATTTCTAATGTTTGGTTATCCCGTCGCCTTAACTCTGGGTGGCGTTGCGTTGATATTTGCTGCAGCGGGTATTGCAGGCGGTGTGTTCGATCCAAATTTATTAAAAAGTTTTCCCACGCGCTTGTACGGCATTATGAATAACTACACGCTCGTCGCCGTACCGCTATTTGTATTCATGGGGACGGTGTTGGAAAAATCGCGCCTCGCCGAAGACTTGCTGGAAAATATGTCGAAAGCCTGTGGTCGTTTACCCGGCGGATTGGGAATTTCCGTGGTAGTGGTTGGCGCTATGCTCGCCGCCAGCACCGGAATTGTAGGTGCGACAGTGGTAACTATGGGGTTGATGTCGTTACCACTCATGATCAAGCGCGGTTACGCTCCGAGCTTCGCGTGCGGCACTATTTGTGCGACGGGAACGCTCGGGCAAATTATTCCGCCGTCAATCGCGTTGGTGCTGTTGGGTGATGTTCTTTCAAGTGCGTATCAGCAAGCGCAGTTAAAACTCGGTGTATTCAGCCCCAAAACTATTTCAGTAGGCGATTTATTTATCGCGGCAATTGTTCCCGGTCTTGCATTGGTACTGTTATATATTTTGTTCGTATTTTTTACCGCTTTTTTTCGCCCGCATATCATTCCACGTGTGCAAGCTGAAGTGGCAGAAAAAGTTCCTTTTATAAAAATCGTACTTAGCCTGTTGCCGGTATTGCTGCTAATTGGTTTGGTTTTGGGTTCTATTTTAATTGGTGCAGCAACCCCGACAGAGGCTGCTGGCGTAGGTGCATTAGGCGCATGTCTCCTGGCATTAGGAAAACGTCAATTAAGTATCGCCCGGTTGCGCGAAGTTTCCCAATCCACCATAAAAATCACCGCGATGATTTTTATGATTTTAATTGGTGCCTCGTTATTTTCGTTAGTGTTTCGCGGTTTTGGTGGCGAGGAAATGGTGCACGACTTTTTCAGCCAGTTACCCGGCGGAGTATTTACGGCGGTACTGCTAGTGATGGCAGTGATGTTTATCCTCGGGTTCATTCTCGATTTTATTGAAATTATTTTTGTGGTTGTGCCTATCGTTGCGCCGGTGCTATTGGCCATGGGGGTGGACCCCATTTGGCTGGGGATTATGATTGCCGTTAATTTACAAACATCATTCCTGACACCACCATTTGGTTTTGCGCTGTTTTATTTGCGTGGTGTCGCCCCGGCGAGTATAAAAACCAGCGAAATTTATCGCGGCGTAATTCCCTTTATTGTCCTGCAATTATTACTGTTGTGCGTCATGGCGATTTGGCCGGGCCTGATTACCTGGCTGCCGGAGCAACTGTAGATGTGTATTTTTCAAAATCATTCTTAAGTGACTATGACCATACATCAATCATTTTCCGTTTAGATAATCGTGACCTCGTGTGACTGAGGTCGCGTTTTCAGCGTGCCAGCGTAGTTGTAATAACCCATCTCCCTATAATCCCTTACCAGCTTCAGTTTGCATTAAGTTATCAGGCGCACACTGTGGTCGGTCTTTTGAGGCGTGGCATTTTTTGGTCATGGCCTACAGGAGTTGTTTTCACTCACACTCAGGGAGCTTTCATCATGTCTATCTTTATTCGTGCACTGGTATTAAGTGCTGCAACTAGCCTGGTTGCTTGCGGCGGTGGCGGCGGCAAATCCGATCCAAAACCTTCATCTGTTGCTTCATCGAACGGATTATCATCATCGGCCGGTTTGTCATCGTTGCCTGCTTCGTCCACACCACTTTCTTCTCTACCGGCTTCATCCTCGCCAACATCCACGGCGCAAAGTTCATTGCCTGCATCAAGTGCGTCATCGCAAACCAGTTCATTGGGTGCAGTGAGCGTGAAAATCGATGGGACAATTAATGCTGTTGATGAACTTGGCGACCCTGTAATCATTGACCCCGAGTTAATCACTATCGAAGTGCATTTGCTTGATCAACAGGACCAAGCCCTGCATTCACTCACACCGGTGGCGAGCAGCTATAACGATGAAGAAAGCCTGCGCTTCAGTGCTGACTTACGCGGTGATAATTCCGGTACGGTGGCTGTTACGGTGAGTTATCCGGGTTACACAAGTTATTCGCAAAAACTGGATGCAGAAAATTCCATTGCTGTTAATGCGAAATTGCAAGCTGTTACTGTGCAAAATGTTGAAGTTGATGAAGCGACATCTATCTCTGGTGCAGTAGTTGAAGGGTTTAATATTGCTGTCAGTGCAGACGATGATGCGCAACAACGTGACAGCATGAAAATCCAGATCCCGAGTTCGTTGTTGCCCGAAGGCACTCAATCCCTGGATGTTGCGGTGCGTACTTTCGATCCCTCCAATGAAGAGGACAAAGAATTTTTCCCGGGTGCTTACGCCGATTCTGATGGCAATCAATTAGCGTCTGTCGCATTTAATTTTGCGGAAATTAATACGGATGCTGGCGAGCCACTTCAAAAGGCAATGCGCAAAGCACGTCAGGCGAAAATTGCAAAAGCCGGTGGTGCACACAAAGTGGCAGCCGATGAAAAAGTTATTATCAATCGCCAGATTCCGGTAGGCAGTTGTCGTTTGCTTGAGCAGTTAGGCGATAGTGATGCTTCGACCGCAGGCTTTCAGGTTCCGGTTTATACCTACAATCCTAATAGCGGTTTGTGGGATTTGCTCGGTCACGGCACCATTTACAGTGAAGCCGGTGAAATGGTTGATGAAAGTCAAACAGCGTTTGATTGCGAAAATACTAATTTTTATTTGGAGATTTTAGTCACCAATGACATTTTCCTCAGCAATTGGTGGAACCTGGATTATCCAATTACCTTCACTCAACCCACTAATTATTGCGCGCGAATTCAAATAAAAAATAGTGAAGGGGAAACCTTGTCCGGTGTTACCGGATACGTGTGGGACGAAAATGGTGATTATGATTTTTCACCTGTCAATTTCACTACTGACTCACAAGGTATCGCCCACATTCAAATTCAGCAATCGGCTGCTGAAACGCAAGCGACGGTTTATTTCTACGATGTAAAATCCTATGGTTTTGTGAAGCAAACAATCGCCCTGTCAACTAATTGTGCCGCTCCAGACGTGCAGGTTATTGAATTGGTGCGCCCGGCCATGTGCAGTGTGAGCGGAAACATTTCGTTTAAAAATGGCCAACCGGTTGAACGTGAATTTGTATATGCCCTTGGCACTCAAGATGTTTCTGAACCCGGATTTGATTTTGCTAACAGTGACGCAGACGGAAATTATCGTTTATCGCTCCCCTGTGGCCGGCAATATCGGATGGCGCCAATCAGTTTAGTGATGGCGAATTTGGGGGATATAAATTCCTGGCTGCTAACCGATACCGATGGGACATTACAGGCTGATGAACAATCTGATGATGGAAAATCTATTGTTATGAAGCCCATTCAATTGGATTTCACCAAACCGTTGGTGCAAGGTTATTACTCTTATGAAACCAATGAAGCAACGGTTGATTTCTATAGTAATTACGCCGCATTTCCGATGACTTACTCTGCAACGGTTTATAGTGAGGACGGAAAAACCAATTACGGTACCTTGACTGGCAACGTTGCTGTCTCTGGAATTGGAAATGAAGAACTCGCATTTTTCAATATGGGACGGATTACCGTCAGTATTGATTTGCCAGAGCAGCCCGAAGGTTATGAATATCAAATCAAACTCGACATCGCTGATGCGTTTAATAATATATGGCTCGATGTTCCGGCAGCCATCAGTATTGGAACGGATGATGAAGAGCCTATTGATGATGAACCAAATCCCTAATCATCGTTTAGTTTGATTCACCAAAAAACAGCCCAGCGTAGCTATACTCTGGGCTGTTTTTATTTTCGGAGTTTATTATGGTTGAACGATCAGCATCACCTACGGGTAGCCTCACGTTGCAAACCATCACTATGCCAGCCGATACCAATCCATTTGGTGATATTTTTGGGGGTTGGTTAATGTCGCAAATGGATATTGCCGGAGCAATTCATGCAAACGAAGTTGCTTTGGGACGAGTCACAACGGTAGCAGTAGGGAGTATGGAGTTCATCCGTCCTGTTCCTGTTGGAACCGTAATTAGTTGTTACACCAGCACTCTGCGTATTGGTAATACTTCGATTCGCGTGAAAGTGGAAGTGTGGATTAAAGATTTTCTCACGCAAAACATTTGTCTGGTAACGCAAGGCGAATATATTTATGTGGCAATTGATGAGCAAGGACAAAAGCGCCCTGTATTAAAAAGTGACGCTTAAATGCTACTGAAAAATGAATCATAAGCAACGAAAAAACTGATCATACATCATTCTTATTATTTCAAGTTGGTGTGCTGGCAAGCATAACCGCTTGATAAACCAACAAATGTTTATGTAAAGCTGTCTTTACAATTCTCGTCCGCCATTTTTAAAAAAATCTGCCAGACTTTCTGCCGTTGCATGAATGGGTTACATTGGCTGCAGTGAATTTTTAGCAGTACATATTTACAGCACAACCAAAATCCCATTAAAACGATAAGAGGCCAGCATGTTAAAGGATTCATCCAACGGTTACGGTTTAATCTCCATTGCCATTCATTGGATCAGTGCATTGCTCATTTTATTTTTATTTGGTTTGGGCACTTACATGGTGGGCCTGAGTTATTACGACGACTGGTATCACGAAGGGCCAGAGTTACATGTCAGCCTCGGGCTGGTGGTTTTATTAGTCATGTTGGTGAGAATTGTCTGGCGTATTATCAACCCTGCACCAATCGATTTACCCGCAAAACCAGTGCAGCTAACGGCGGCAAAATTCGTTAAATATGCGTTGTATGTTTCTATAATTGTTGTTCTGGTCAGTGGTTACCTGATTACGACAGCAGAAGGGCAACCGGCAAGTATGTTTAATCTGCTTAAGTTTCCGGTATTTATTGAATTGACGGGTGACAATGTCGATCTGGCCGGTGAGATCCATGAATATTTTGCCTGGGGAATTATTGCATTGGTTGTTGTTCACACCCTGGGTGCATTATTTCACCACTTTGCAATGCGTGATCGCACATTGGTGCGCATGTTAAAACCGGTAAAAAAATCGGCGATTGAATGAATTTCTATTGGCCAGTTTGGTCAATTCAATAACTGATTCGGTCAATTTAATAACCTGCATTTATTTTTTTGTTGTATCGATTGTTAACCTCAAAGGAGTTTATCCATGTTAAAGAAATCCCTTCTCGCATTGGCAGTTAGTAGCATTGGTGTAGTCAGTATTCCCGCCATGGCGGATACTTATGTGATAGATACTAAAGGCGCTCATGCGTCTATTAATTTTGCAATCAAGCATTTGGGTTACAGCGTCCTGACTGGTCGTTTTGATAAATTCGAAGGTGAATTTACTTACGACCCTGCCAAGCCTGAAGCAAGCACGATTAATGTCACTATCGATACCACCAGTGTTAACTCTAACCATGCCGAGCGTGACAAGCATTTGCGCGGTGATGACTTCTTGAACGTAGCGAAATTTCCGAAAGCGACGTTTGTCAGCAAAAGTGTAAAAGTGGATGGCGATGATAAAGATGAATTTGATCTCATTGGCGATTTGACCCTGAACGGTGTAACCAAAAGCGTTACCATCGAAGTGGAAAAAGTCGGTGAAGGTAAAGACCCATGGGGCGGTTACCGCACAGGCTTCTCAGGCGAGACTGAAATCAAGTTGAAAGATTTCAATATCAAAATGGATTTAGGCCCAGCGTCCCAAACTGTTAAGCTGGAACTCGAAGTAGAAGGGATTAAAAAATAACAGCTTCATCGCTTCTTCCAAAAACCACGCTCCGGCGTGGTTTTTTATTTTAGGCGATAAATATGAACCGGCATGCAAAATCGCCATACAGTTGATGCAGCACTGACTCGTTCATGCGGAATTCAGTGTTGTGAGTTTAAGTTGGTTAGTCTCGCTTGGGGGCTATTCCATTTCTAAAAATCAACCGTAGCATTGCCAGATTGTCAGTTAATTTGGCAGCGCTTATATTTGAATTGAATAAATAGCGAATTAAGAAAAGTACGTTTTAATACAACATCGTTATTCAAACATTACATACAAAGACATATCTGAAGAAAGGAGCCTTTATGTTTACTCGCACACTTATGACAGCTACCTTGGGTATCAGTTTAATGGGTTCAGTGGCCTATGCAGGTTACGATCAGGATCATCCAATGGTCTCCGCCTATCCGAATGCAGACCTTGAGCAGGCACAGATGTACGACTACGAAAAGTTTTCGATTCCTACCTCAGTAGTCGACGTAACAAAAGAACCCAATGTGTTTACACATCTGGATGTGATCGGCGATATCTATTGGCATAACTACGACATCGAAAATGTATCCTCACTAAAAGTCTATGAAAATTACATGGCAGCGGCCAAGCAGTTAGGATTCAAACAAATATTTACGTGTTCGCTTGATGCGTGTGGCGATGAAAAACAAGTGCAGGCGTTGGGTTCGTTGGTTGCGGTTCGCGAGAGTATCTATAACCATTACCACAACCCCTACTATTGGGTAGGTGAAAAAGAATCACCTAAAGGAAAAATTTTGGCGGCATGGTTTGTTGGTGCTTATGAAGATAGCGTCAGCTTGCAACAATTAATTATTGAAACGGAAGCACTGGAATCCGGATTGGTTAAAGTCGATGGTGCCTATGCCAATAAAAGCGCGGTACCAACATCTGCTGAGCATTTATCAGATGAAGAAAAAGCGAAAGATCATCCGATGTTGCCACGCTATCCGGGGGCAAAATTGCGTACACATTCCAAGGTTGATACCGATACGGTTACTATTCCTTTCGCGCGCAATGCGACGGAAAAAACACCATTGAAATTGACAGGCGATGTAAGTCAGCACACTTACATTATGCAAAATGTATCCACACTGAAAGTGTACGAAAATTACAAAACAGCATTGCTACAAGCAGGTTTTACATTTATTTCCCAGTGCGAATTGGAGCAATGTGGAACTGATGCCCAGGCGAGCAATCTGGGCGGGCAGGTTACGCCGGAGGGAAGTGTTTATAACTGGTATCGAAAATCCTATTATCTGTTAGCCAAGAAAACCATGCCAACAGGCAATGTCTACGCGGCAATATTTATTGGCGGGTATGAAGATGAAGTGGGCTTGCAGCAAATTATCCTGGAAGAGAAAGCGGTACAAACCGGTTTGGTCACAGTGAATGCTGACAGTTTGAAACAACAAATTGATGCAGATGGTAAAGCATTAATTTATGGTATTTATTTTGATACCGGCAAGGCAGATGTTAAATCAGAATCAAAACCAACACTGGATGCAATTGCAGAATTGTTAACACGTAATAAGAATTTATTGTTATACGTTGTTGGTCACACCGATGATACCGGGGAAGAAACGGCGAATGTAACTTTATCCAAGGCTCGCGCTGATTCGGTGGTAAAAACGCTGGTTGCTGATTATAAAATCGCTGCGAATCGTTTGCGCGCCCAAGGCGTTGGTCCCTATGCGCCGGAGGGAAATAACACCAGTGATACCGGCAAACAAAAAAATCGCCGTGTGGAATTGGTTAAGCGTCTGAAATAAATGTTACTTGTAATGCATTTCAAAAAAATCCCTGCTTCGGCGGGGATTTTTATACTTGCTATGCGATCCTGTTTCTGCTTTTATAATCCTGCCACTATATTTACGCATATAAAAACCGGCGCTCTAGCGAACCCTATTGGTTAACTGAATAGCTGCATACACTTTCATTGATGGAAGATGCAGAATCTTTTTTGACGCCTTTAGTTTTTGTGGAGCCAGCGATGAAGCCCATGTATGAAAAAGTATTGCCGACAGAAAACTCTTCCTGGCGTTATTGGCTTTATGCACTCGATGAAATTCCCTTTAATTGGCATTACCATCCTGAATATGAAATTTGTTTGACGCTGAATAGTCGTGGGCAGCGTTATATTGGTGACGATATTCATTCATACGACGATCTGGATTTGGTATTGCTGGGCCCCAAATTGCCGCATACATGGCACTCGCGTGAAGTCATTAATGAAGGCCGGCATTTAACCTACGTTGCGCAATTACCTACCAGCTGGATTGACGGCATTGCGCAGATGCCGGAATTAAAACCTCTAGGTGATTTACTGCAGCGAAGCAAGCGTGGTGTATTTTTTTCCATGCCTGTTGCTCGTGCTTGTCGGGAACGATTTTCTGCTATGGAATACGCGACACCCATGCAGCGCTTATTGTTGTTATTGGAAATATTACAGTTTATGTGCAATGACCAGCACACGCGATTGATTTCCAGTGAGGGATATACCCCGGCGAACTTTCCCGACTCATCTACAGAAAAAATTGATAAGGTGATTGCGTATATTCATCAGCATTACACCGATGATTTGTGCGCGGAAAAAATGGCGAACCTTGCGCACATGAGCACGAATCATTTTCATCGTTTTTTTAAACAGCGAACCGAGCAAACTTTTACTGAGTTTGTGAATCAATTGCGCATCGGCCATGCGTGCTCATTATTGTTAACCACGGATATGCCGGTAGCGAATATCAGTTATCGCTGCGGTTTCAATAACCTATCCAATTTCAATCGCCGTTTTATGCAATTGAAGCAATGTACGCCGCGCGAATTCAAGCGTAGCTATTTGAAATAACCACAACATATTAGTGTGAATGTTAAAAAAACGGGCCGCGACAGCGGCCCTGATAGTCCACGGGAATTAGGGATTACTGGCAAACCTGAAATTCCACAATGCCGGAACCGGAACCAAACCGTTGCATGGTGTATTTTTCTAAATCAATCAGGTAACCATCGCCCGCCAGATTAGCGGTACAACAACCATTGCAATCAGAATCGGCACAGGCATCGTACACTTTTGCAGTAATACGTTTGTTGCCCTGGCGCAAGTTGATGCTCTTAAGTTCGAGCCAACTCCAGTCTTTTAAATGCACGGCGGCGATGTTGTTTGCCATTACCCATGATTCGGGTTGCTTGCCAGAAATCCCATAGAAATAACCGCTCCATAAACAACCGTTGTAAATAACACATTCATCACTACCCGGGGCGGGATAAGATTCGTAATGCGTCAGGTTTGCGCGATACCAGGCTGCACCGCAATCATTAGCGGCGACTGATGAACTTGCTTTGCTGGATGCAACAGATGATTTACTGCTGGATTTGCTTGAGCTTTTTGTGGAAGACGCCGCACGTGATGATGCGGTGTTGCCAGCACAAGTACCCAGCAAACTCCACTCTTGCCATTGGCCGGAAAAATTGGCAGGGCTGTGGCCTTGTGACCACCAATTTGCTTTATAGGCCTTATTGTTTTGTTTGACGTGAGCACCGCCATTGTAAGCAGTACTGCTATTCCAATCCGCTATGCCAGTACAGCTAATTGCATTCACGTTTAAACACAAAAAACTGCAGAGTGCGATAAAAAAAACGGCAAGCCGTTTGAATGCGTTCCTTGATGTATTCGCTGCATGGTTCATGTTGACCTCGACATTATTGTTGGCAATAGGGCGTTTACACTGATGGTCATTCCGGTTGAATCCGTTGGCCCTAATGAATTCGTTATCCTGCCGGGATTCTGCCAAGGATGTTCGAGGCAAAAATATATTTTTGAATGCAAAACTGGCACTTTTCTATCAGCAATCCATATCCAATACGACACAGCAAAAAATCCCCCACGAAAATAATTCGCAGGGGATTTTTCCAGCACGTGGATGCTAGTTACGTTATTGCGGATAAACCGTCACACGCGGTGTTTGTACGGCAATTCCCGGCGGCGTCGGGTCGCCGCTATTATTGATCACGCGCTGGATGCCTCCGTCATTGGTCAAGTTGACCGTCACCATATGCTGGAATTTCACATTAGGCGCTGTTGGTGTTTCTATCGCGCGGGACAAAAACACATTCGGACGCAAGAACACAGCATAAATACCCATACCGGGCGCATCATGCTGCGTAATGCTGTCCGCTACTTTATAGGATGCCCACCCGTTGATGCCGGCGGCACTGCGCCATTGGTCTTGGGTTGGGGGATCGTAAGGAATTTCAGATTGGTAGAAATAGGTTTTGCCGTTATTGCCATTCCATAACACCTGATATTCCTGGTAATGCTCCACAAACAAGCCATACGCAGAAACGTTATTGCCATTAACTACCAAGCCATTGGCTGCTGTATTGAGATCCCAGGCAACACCATCACCGTGGTCAGCGCGCCATAACCAGGTGTGATCAATAATCACATCGTGGCTGTTCACCACCAGGCTTACTCCGGCGCGGCCCACACCATTCCCGCCTACACGCACAAATACATCGTGCAATACCGTGGGATTAGATGTATGGCTGGCGTTACTGCCCTGTTCTCCAATGCGTATCAGCACAGGGCTATTGGTTGCACCGGCATCTACCATCAGGTGGGAAACGGTCACACCATCTACGTCCGCAACTTCCAGCACGCTGTTGCCATTGGTCGGGGTCAGGGTCGCATAACCCATACCTAACACGATGGTGTTGGCCCGGTTGACTTTGATGGATTCCGCGAGTCGGTAAATGCCGGGCGTGAGTATCAGGTTTTTCCCCTGGTTAAGGGCAGCGTTGATGGTGGTGGCATTATCGACACCGGCACGCGCCACGTAGAATTGGCTGATGGGCAGTGACGCACCGGCTGATTGGCCATTGGCCCAGGAAATGCCGTTGCTGTTTGTTCGCAGTGACGGTACGAACACCTCGTAATGAGTGCCGTTCAGATAGAGGAATGGCTTCTCGCGTACGACAGGGGTGTTATCAATGAAGGTGTTGGCCGAGATTGGCCAGGTGCCACCGGGTAAATTATTGGCGATACCCAAAAACACCATATTCCACAAGCTGCCCGTCCAACTACCCCATTGGCTATTGCGCGACGCCCATTGTTGTTGCGAGCCGGTACCCACGTCGTAATCCACTTTGGAATCGGCCAGCCAGCCGCCGCTTGCCCAGCCGCCGTAATAATGCAGGATCAGGTTGTTATTGCGTACATGCATCCGGCGCATGGGAGCCGCCTGGGATACTGACCACAACATGCCTCCGCCCGGTGGAGATACCGAGAAGTTCTCGATCCCGCGCCAGAAATTTTGCGTGGAGTTGTTGTTAGGCAATACCGGATAAGAGACCACTTGACCGACGATATGCACATCGTCCGGCATAGGTCCCAAGCCGATGACCTGGGTAAAGAAACCGACCGGAATATCCACGTTATAAGTGCCCGGTTTGAACATAATCACATCGCGCGGGGTGCCAAATTGGTTGTCGCGCTGCCGCTCATGGATCTCGTTGATCCTGGCTTGTATCTGCGTTTGCGGCATCGCCGGATCAAAGATGGTCACGTTAGTACCGAAGTTGATTGTTGCATTGCCGCTCTCGGTGGATACCGGGAAAGGCGTGCTTGCAGCTGATGCGCCGACTCGGTTAATCGCTACCACTGTGTAGGTGTAGGTGGTATTGGGCGTTAGGCCGGTCAGGGTGACATTGGTAGTCGTTGGTGATGCCACCAAGATGCCGTTTTGGTAAACACGGTAGCTGGTTGCATTGCACGGCGGGGTGGATGTAAACGGCGCTGCCCACGACAACACCAGACCTGTAGTTGTTACACCACTCGCATTCATTCTGGTCGGTACACTGGGCACGCTGATGCAGCTATCCGTGGATGACGACGAACGTGACGAGGGCGCGACCGGGGATGAGGTTGCCGGTGTTGATGATGAAGCCACCGGGACGGCTGATCGATTCGATGATGAACTTGAGGGCGCAACGGATGATGGCATTGAGGATGAACCCGTGCCGCCACTGTGAGTACCATACACCTGAAATTCCCACAGCGAAAAGCCGTAGCCTGTGCCACGTGCTGTGCCATATACCCGCACATAGCGGCCGCTGCCATTGAGCGTGATATCGTCGATGCCGCCATCACCCGTTGCCGTGGAATACACCGTCGTCCAATTTGTACCATTGGTGGATAGCTGAATCTGGTATGCCTTACCGTAAGCTACTTCCCAATTCAGCTGCACGCGATTGATACTGGCTATTTGCCCCAGATCAACGGTAATCCATTGCGGGTCACTAAAATTACTGCCCCATCGTGTCGTAGTATTGCCATCAACCGCCATGGCGGCAGTGAATCCGCCTTCCTGCGTTGATGCGGTGGTAGTTTTGCCATTGGATAGCAAGGTTTGCGCCTGCAGGGTTTGGGTAAATGCAAATGGGGATAACACAATACCGGCTAGCAGCGCCGCACGGGCGCCAAGTCGCCGCAACATAAGTTGCTCGGACATGGTGATTACTCCTGACATTATTGTTATGTGAATAAAAAAGTATGGCCATCAAGCCAAATCAACGGCGGGTGTTGATGACGTTGTGCCATTGTAGGAATACCTGCGTTGCGGTCGTCCTGTCTGGTACATCGAACGCGAAGTGACGGGTTCGGTTAATTAACAACAAAACTACCGGTTAAAACCTGTTGCCAATCAATCGGTTAAATTTGCGGAATTAATAAAATGCACAATAAAAAAATAGCTGTCGGTTGTTGATGTTGCCAATATTGCGCGCCACAAGTTCGAGTGCATTCCACTTTCATAATTTGTGCATACGCCCTGCCGGGTGCTGTACAAAAAGTGGGAACCGCTTTTCTGTATCAACTCCTCAAAATTTGGAGTGCAATCTTTGTGCGAATAAAAAAATCCTAATGTGTTTGGCGGTGTTTATGATGCACATCACCCGACAATTCCGCTCATGGAAGAAGTAATTAAAAAATCATGCAGGAACTTTTATGAATACCCCTTTCTCATTGCTGCAAAATACATTTGGCATGCCCGGATTCCGCCCCGGTCAGGAAGCGGTTATGACTGCGCTCCTGCAAGGACATTCCGCGCTTGCTGTTTTTCCAACCGGCGGTGGCAAAAGCCTTTGCTATCAGTTACCCGCTTTGATGCTGGATGGGCTGACGCTGGTGGTATCTCCACTCATTGCGTTGATGAAAGACCAAGTGGATGCATTAACCGCGCGGGGAATCGCTGCGGCCCGGCTGGATTCATCGCTAGGCAATGATGAGATCCAGGCCATCTACACGTCAGTGCACAATGGCAACTTGAAACTCTTATATGTATCGCCAGAACGGTTGAAGAACGAACGTTTTGTGCAGCGTCTTGCCAGCATCAGGATCAGTTTGCTGGCAATAGATGAGGCGCATTGTATTTCCGAGTGGGGGCACAACTTCCGGCCGGATTATTTGCTGTTGGCGGATCTCGCAAAAAAATTGTGCGTTGAACGTGTACTTGCCTTGACGGCCACTGCCACGCCTGGGGTTGCCGCCGATATTTGCAAACAGTTTTCCATTCAACCGCAACACCATATCCAAACCAGTTTTGCGCGGCCCAATTTACAGTTGCGCATAACACCCTGCACAACGGAAACACGTTTGCCGCTGTTATTGTCGCGCTTGCAACAACATCCTGCCGACGCGGCAACCATCATTTATGTCACCCTGCAAAAAACCGCCGAAGACATTGCGCAGGCGATCAATGAATCCGGGTTGCATGCTGTTCATTACCATGCTGGTTTAAAAGATGAAGCGCGTGAGCAAATCCAGAACCGTTTTATGAGTGGGGAAGTTCCCATCGTCGTTGCGACTATCGCGTTTGGCATGGGTATCGATAAAAATAATATTCGCGCGGTTTACCATTTCAATTTGCCCAAATCCATCGAAAACTATGTACAGGAAATTGGTCGCGCAGGTCGCGATGGTTTGCCATCGCTCTGTGAACTGTTTGCGGTGGGCGATGACATTCGCGTGTTGGAAAATTTTACTTACGGCGATACACCGGCGCGCGAAAGTTTGCGCGCGCTTATTGATTATTTACTTGCGTTCGAACATGAATTCGATATTTCCACTTACGAGCTGGCACAACAATTTGACTTGCGTCCACTGGTATTGGGTACTGCATTAACCTATCTGGAATTGCAAGGTGTTATTACCGCGCAAAGTCCGTTCTACTTCGAATACAAACTGCAATTTCTGCAATCGCGTGAATTTATTCTGGCGCAATTTGATAATGATCGCGCTGGTTTTCTAGCGCGTATTTTTGCAACAGGGCGTATGGGGAAAAAGTGGCTAACGCTGGATATGCTCACTATTGAGCAGCAACTACAGGAACCAAGGCTGCGAATTATCAAGGCGCTGGATTATCTGGCCGAGAAAAACTGGATTGAACTATCGGTGGCAAATCTGCGGCAGGGATACAAAAACAATCGCGCAGTTGCCACGACCCAACAGCGGCAGCAGTTATGTGATTACCTCGACCAATTATTTGCACAGCGTGAGCAACGCGACATCCTGCGTATTCACAGCTTACTGGAGTTTGCCAACAACCCTGCCTGTTTAAGCTGGCAATTGATGCAATATTTTGGTGAATTAACTAATGTTTCCTGCGGAATTTGCAGCCACTGTCGCCAGGTTTCCTGTGATCCGCTCAGCGCACCGCCACCCATCCCATTAACTGAAGCACAACAACAACTGATGGCGACAGTGAAACAGGAGCGACACAGCGCATTAAGCCAGCCGCGCCAGCTAGCCCGTTTTTTGTGCGGCTTACCTAGCCCGGCGACCAGTCGCTCATCATTAAAAAACCACCCCGGGTTTGGCGCTTTGGCAGAAGTCTCATTTCCGGTCATTCTCACGGCGGCGCAGTAAATTTGTTCTATCCTCAGGCAACTGCCTGGGGAATATAAGAAGTGTAAATAACTGTTTCCCGTGTCGCGCCCGTTAGCGACATGGAATAGAGTTTTGCGCTTGATTAATAATGTGAAACCGGTGATTTCCCTCCGAAACCCGCTCGCGACCTTGCGTATTAGCCGTTAATAATTACAGGATGCCACGCATCCAACCACTGCTGGAGATACCTATGAAAACGCTCAAAGGCCCCGCTATTTTTCTTGCCCAATTCCTGGGTGATACAGCGCCATTTAATAATCTCGATAACATTGCTGCCTGGGTTTCGAGCCTCGGTTTTAAGGGAGTGCAAATTCCCACATGGGATAAGCGTGTATTCGACCTGGAACAAGCGGCAAATAATCTGGATTATTGCAAAAATTTTCAGGCGACCCTCGCCAAACACGGATTGGTAGCGACTGAATTGTCCACCCATTTGCAAGGTCAATTAGTCGCGGTGCATCCTGCCTATGACGATATGTTTGATGGCTTTGCTCCTGAATCTGTGCGTGCTAATCCCAAGGCTCGCCAGGCATGGGCTGTTGAACAATTAATGTTGGCAGCAAAGGCCAGTAAAAACCTTGGCCTGAAAGCCCACGCAACATTTTCCGGCGCGCTGTTATGGCCGTTCCTGTATCCATGGCCGCAACGTCCCGCTGGTTTGGTGGAAAACGGATTTGCTGAATTGGCAAAGCGCTGGAAGCCGATCCTGGATGCATTTGATGCGGCGGGTGTCGATGTCTGTTATGAAATCCACCCCGGTGAGGATTTGCACGATGGTGCGACCTTCGAGCGCTTTTTGAAAGCAGTCGATAATCACCCGCGCGCAAATATTTTATTTGACCCCTCGCACTTCGTACTGCAACAACTTGATTACCTCGCGTTTATTGATCGCTACCACGCACGCATAAAAATGTTCCATGTGAAAGACGCGGAATTTAATGCAAGCGCACAACAAGGCGTTTACGGCGGATATGAAAATTGGGTGGATCGTGCAGGCCGTTTCCGTTCGCTCGGCGATGGGCAGGTGGACTTCAAACAAATTTTTTCCAAGTTTGCTGCCTACGATTACGAAGGTTGGGCGGTGCTGGAGTGGGAGTGTTGTTTGAAGCATCCTGAAGTGGGTGCAGAAGAAGGTGCGAAATTTATTCAACAACACATTATTAAAGTCACAGAACGTGCGTTTGATGATTTCGCAAAAAGTGGAATCGACGAAGCAAAAAATCGCAAAATTCTCGGCCTTTAATTTCAGCTCGCTGCAGGAAAAAAGAATATGACAACTCCACGAATTCGTTATGCCATGGTCGGCGGTGGCCGGGGTGCGTTTATTGGTGCAGTGCATCGCATCGCCGCGCGTATGGATGATCGCTTTGAATTAGTTGCCGGCGCACTTTCCTCAAATCCGGAAAATGCAACATTATCGGCGGCAGATTTGCACATTGCTGCTGATCGCGCATACACCTCTTATGAAGAAATGTTGCGTGTTGAAAAAGCGCGTGCCGATGGTATTCAGGCGGTTGTTATAGTGACGCCGAACCACATGCATTTTCCGGTAGCGAAAGCCTGCCTCGAAGCCGGTGTCGATGTCATTTGCGATAAACCGGTAACCCGCACGCTGGAAGAGGCGCTGGAACTTGAGCACATCGTGAAAAAAAGTGGCTGCTTTTTTGCGCTCACACACAATTATTCTGCTTATCCTTTAGTGCGCTATGCGCGCGAAATTATTGCGCAAGGAAAACTTGGCAATTTGCGCGTGGTGCAAGTGGAATATCCACAGGAATGGTTAACGGAAGCGGCGGCAGACGATAACAAACAAGCCTCCTGGCGCACGGACCCGGCACGCTCTGGTGCGGCGGGTTGCCTGGGCGATATCGGCACTCACGCGTTCCAGCTCGCGCAATTTATTACACAGCAAAAAGTTAACTCGGTTAGTGCGGACTTAACCAGTTTTGTCGCAGGCCGTTTGGTGGATGACAACGTTCATGCACTGTTGCGTTTTGATGGTGGTGCGAAAGGCATGTTGTGGAGTAGTCAGGTTGCACCCGGCTGCGAAAATGGTTTGCGCATCCGCATTTTTGGCGATAAAGCCGGCATCGAATGGGCACAGGAAAATCCCAACGAATTGTGGTTTGCTGAATTAAATAAACCACGTCAACGCATTACCCGTCGTGGTGACATTGGGAGTGAGATAGCGGCGCGTGGCATGCGCACGCCGGGTGGTCATCCGGAAGGTTATCTTGAGGGGTTTGCCAATTTGTATAAAGATATTGCGGATATTCTTGTTGCGCGCCAACAAGGTGAAACACACTTTTTGCAACAGTGGGTGCCCGATATTAATACGGGTGTGGAGGGCATGCGTTTTATCCAGGCCGTGCTAACCTCATCCAAAGCAAATGGTGCATGGACGCCGCTGACATAATAATGAGTGGGCGTTATTGCCCGTGACAATAATCGACGATAACAAAAAGGTAAAAATAAGATGAATACCGCTCCTGCTACTATCAATTCGCAGCGCTTGTTTACTGCATGCTGTATTGCGCTCATTGTGACTGCTATGACTTTTGCAATTCGTGCGGGCATCCTCAATCAACTCAGTGCCGATTTTAATTTCGACAACAAACAACTGGGTTGGATCAATGGTATGGCCTTCCTTGGTTTTCCAGTGGCGATGCTATTCGGCGGTTTTATTTACAACTACGTGGGCGCACGCACGTTGATGTACCTTGCGTTTGCCTGTCACTTGCTCGGTTTGATTTTGACGATTACCGCCAGCGGTTTCTGGACATTATTGTTATCGAGCTTCTTTATTGGCTTCGCTAATGGTTCAGTAGAGGCAGCGTGTAATCCATTGATTGCCGATATTTATCACACTCGCAAAACCGCCATGCTCAATAAATTCCATGTGTGGTTTCCCGGCGGCATTGTGATTGGTTCATTGGTTTCTGCATTGATGACCAAGCTTGGATTGGGTTGGCAGATGCAAATCGCCATCATGATTATCCCTACCTTTATTTACGGCGCGATGATTTTTGGCCAGGCCTTCCCTGCCATGGCGAATTCTGAAACCTCTACGGCAACCAATATCAAAGCGCTCTTCTCGCCATTGTTTATTTTCATGTTCTTCTGCATGACAGTGACAGCCGCTTCGGAGTTTGGCACCCAGCAATGGGTAGACCGCATTTTCGGCGCATCCGGTGCCCACCCGATGCTGGTATTGGCGTTGGTAACAGGCCTGATGGCATTGGGACGTTTTTTTGCCGGGCCCATCGTTGAAGCACTGAACCCCGTGGGTGTCTTGTTGATGTCGGCAGTAGTAACAACGATTGGTATATTCCTGCTCAGCACGGCTTCTGGCGGAATGGTTTATATCTCTGCAATGGTATTCGCACTGGGTGTGACTTACTTCTGGCCGACTATGATTGGCTTCATTAGCGAATACCAGCCCAAAACCGGCGCACTGGGGATGTCCTTATTAGGTGGGGCGGGCATGTTTTCAATGAGCATGTGGAACCCGGTAATCGGTGGCTGGCTTGATGATGCAAAAACCGAGGCCATCGCTAATGGTGTTCCTCCCGAAGCCGTCGAATTAACAGCGGGCCAGGCAACCTTGCAGAATCTCGCGCTCTTCCCGTTATTTTTGATTTTCGCGTTCGGTGTGTTGTTTATATTGCGTAAACGCTTTTCACATTAGTCCCAAAACCAGTCACGTAGTTAGAAAAGCGCCTTTATGGCGCTTTTCTTTTTGATGCTATGCATAATTTGAGGCGACAGAATGTAATGCTCTGTAATAAGTTGATGCGTTACGTGACAAATATAGGAATTGGTTCACATTTGCATTTTGGCTGATTGGGCTTTTCGTTGGTCGAGGTGTATAAATGATCTCGCATGACCATGATATGAGTGAGTGGTTTAGTGAGCTCAAAAGGATTTGAGTTTCCATCCCCCTGTTTTACTTCCCCTTAATCTCTTTATTAAAAATCCAATCAAGATTCCATCAAACTCATGTGAATCAGCATGGTAGCGAAATATATTTGCTCCGCGATGGTGCAAGCAGGTTGCACCATCGCGGCCTGGAAAAGGAATTAACTTGCAGCGAGGGGTTTAAACGATTGGATTTGGGCCAAGCGCGTGCGTATTTGCCCTTCAATCGCCGCAGCATCTAACCCTTGCTTGGCCAGTTGCTGTTTTTGGCTGTCGTGATCAACAAACTCATCGGCAAAACCCAGTTGTAACACGGGAAGATTTAATCCGATCTGATTAAGGTACTCGGTCACACCGCTTCCAGCACCGCCCGCAATTGCATTTTCTTCCAGAGTGACTAGCAGCTCATGGCTGGCAGCCATTTTTTCAATCAGATCAGTATCGAGCGGTTTTACAAAACGCATATCACATAAGCTGGCATTGAGGCTATCAGCGGCAATTTGCGCATTGGCCAGCAAAGTACCGAAACACAGCAGCGCAACACTTTTACCTTCTCGCTTGATGGTTCCTTTGCCGAGGGGTAGAGCAGTCATATTTGGATTAATCGTAGCGCCAACACCGCTTCCGCGCGGGTAGCGAACGGCCGCCGGACCCGGGTACTGGTAAGCAGTGAACAGCAATTGGCGACATTCATTTTCATCGCTCGGGGCTGCAATCACCATATTCGGAATACAGCGCAAATAACTGATATCAAAACTGCCCGCGTGAGTGGGGCCGTCTTCCCCGACCAGACCTGCTCGATCAATAGCAAAAGTCACATCAAGGTTTTGCAACGCGACATCGTGAACCAATTGATCATAAGCGCGTTGCAGGAAGGTTGAATAAATGGCTACGACAGGTTTTTGACCCTCGCAAGCCATGCCGGCAGCCAATGTTACGGCGTGCTGTTCCGCGATGGCTACGTCGTAAAAACGATCCGGGTATTGTGAGGCAAATTCCACCATGCCAGAGCCTTCACACATGGCGGGCGTGATGCCGATTAATTTATTGTCCTGCCTGGCCATATCGCACAACCAACGGCCAAAAACATCCTGGTATTTCAGTTTTTTAGGGGCGTCTACTACACCGATAGCTGCTTTTTTGGGTTCAATTTTATTGAGTGCATGGTAGCCCACCGGATCAAGTTCGGCCGGTTCAAACCCTTTACCTTTCTGGGTGATGATGTGCAATAACTTGGGACCTTTAATCTCGCGCAAACTGCGCAGGCAGCGAACCAAATCGCCCAAATCATGCCCGTTCACCGGACCAACGTAGTTGAATCCCATCTCTTCAAAAAGAGTGCCCGGTGACATGAAGCCTTTGAAATGCTCTTCAGTGCGACGGGCAAATTCCCATGCTGGAGGGATTTTCCCTAAAACTTGTTTGCTGCCTTCACGCAATGAGTTGTAGAACTTGCTCGCCCATATCTTGGAAAGATAAGTAGACAGGCCGCCGACATTCGGTGAAATCGACATATTGTTGTCATTGAGCACCACTAACATATCGGTTTCGGTATGGGCGGCGTGGTTAAGCGCTTCAAAAGCCATACCTGCCGTCATGGCTCCGTCTCCAATAATGGCCGCCACTTTGCGTTCAATACCTGCCATTCTGGCGCCAATGGCCATTCCCTGGGCTGCGCTGATAGATGTGCTGGAGTGGCCTACTCCAAAAGTGTCGTAGTCGCTTTCTTCGCGTTTGGGAAAGCCGGAGAGGCCCCCGCCCTGACGAATACTGCTCATCCGTTCGCGGCGTGAGGTAAGAATTTTATGAGGATAGGTTTGGTGCCCTACATCCCACACCAGACGATCTTCCGGAGTTTGATAGACGTAGTGCAGGGCAATGGTGAGTTCAACAACCCCAAGGCCAGCACCAAAATGTCCGCCAGTTTGTCCGACGCTGTATAACAAAAAAGCACGCAGCTCTTCTGCCAATTCCGGCAGTTGCTTTTCGCTAAGCTGGCGTAGGTCAGCAGGTGCATCAATGCTGTCCAGCAGCGGGGTTGGCGGGCGGCTGGTGGGAATTTCGTTATGCATTCAGCTTCATCAATCTGGTTATCGTTGTGAGGGGTGTACTCTGCAAGTCCGCCATTGTAGGCACCTTGACGGAGGCTTGGCTAGTTGGCTCTATGTATTATGTAATCAGCCATTTGGCGCAGACGGTCTGCACTCGTATTAAAACTCGCCAAGGCAGCATATGCCTGGCTGTAAAGTTCGGCCGCTTTTCCCCTTGCAGTATCCAGGCCCAACAAGGATACATAAGTGGGCTTGTTACGAGCGATATCAGCACCTTGTTGTTTGCCAAGGGTAACAGTGTCGGCAGTAACATCGAGGATGTCATCCTGCACCTGAAAGGCGAGGCCTATGGCTGCTGCATAATCATCCAATGCATTCAGTTGGTCTTTGTTCGCTCCTGCAGCTAATGCGCCCATAGCGACACTGGCACGGATCAATGCCCCTGTTTTATGGCGATGCATGTTTTCCAATTGGATAAGATCAAGTTGCTTATCAACAGCAGCAAGGTCAATCGCTTGCCCTAGCACCATACCCTGTGCACCTGAAGCTTTAGCCAGTTGACCAATCAGCAGAACCTGAATATCCGCAGGCAAATCAGTGTGCAATAAAAGTTCGAATGCGAGTGTTTGTAGTCCATCACCTGCCAGGATTGCGGTGGCTTCGTTAAACGCGATGTGGCAGGTTGGCTTGCCGCGTCGTAAGTCATCGTCGTCCATGGCTGGCAGGTCATCGTGAACCAAGCTGTAAGAATGCAGACATTCAAGTGCACCGGCGATAGGGTCGATAACTGCCAGATTAATATCCGGATTTACTGCAAGAGCGGTTGAATAAGCCAATGTTGGGCGCACACGCTTGCCCCCATTGAATAGGCTGTAGCGCATGGCTGCGCGTAATTTGGTGGGGTCATCGTCTTCGGGGAGATAAGTATTCAGGGCCAGGTCAATGCGTTGGCGGCAGCTTAGAACAAATTGGGTAAATTCTTGTGGCATCACTCGTCTTCCGGCGCATCAAAAGGTTCGAGGCTGATGACGCCTTGGCTCTCGATCAGTTTATTCACCTGAAGTTCGGCAGCGGCCAGTCGCGTTTGGCATTCGCGCGTTAAGGCGATCCCGTTTTCAAACGCTTGCAATGATTCTTCAAGTGTCATATCGCCTTGCTCCATGCGATTCACCAGCCCTTCAAGGGTATTGAGTGATTGCTCAAAATCAATGGCTTTCTTTTTTGGAGGCATGAAGCGTTCTCTCGGATGACGTAGGCGCGAATTATAAACCTGGACGAATGAAACTACAGCGGGGTTGGCAGGAATGTTTGTGAGATATTTCCTACAAAAATTACCGAAATTGGCCACTGTTTAATGACGCCTGAATCATCAATAATGATCAACATTGGAAATTGCTGCTGGAAGCGGCAAAAGCAAGGACTATAACGGAATCGCGCTGATTTTTTGCCAAGGCTGGTCGCTTATCCTGTAAAAACCCTGATTGCCCCCTCCTGCAGTCAGGGTTTTTTGCATTTTGAGTGACTATTTTTGTGCTTTTTGTCGCATATTTCATTTAATGTGCAACTTACCTTCTTTCCTGTCGTCGAAAAGCTGTTGAAACTTACACGTCTTGGTCTACACACGTCCCCTCGCAACTATTTAGCTTTTGTAATAGATGTGGAGTAGAATCTCATAGCTTTGATAAACATAACGCACTAAGCTTTTGATACGACTCAAAATTGCCTAATTCAAATCGGTCGTAAACCCAGTGTGAAGGACTCAGTCGAACCCATGCCTGATAAGTCATTTGTCAATAACGCTGCTTTTGCCCAGCGTACAGCCCAGCTGGAATTCCAGCTGCAGCGGCTTTTTGGCTTTTTAAGTCGCGTACCCCTACAGCGCTGGCAGCTATTGATTGTTTTTCTTTTGGTTGTTTGGTTAAGCCATAGCCTTGCGCGCCTGTTTTGGTTGGTTATTCCCAATCCAGTAATCCCTCCAGCTACAGTAACCTCTGTGGCTTCGGATACTCCTGCTGCATCCAATCCGGCGGGTACAGGTGGAATTAACATTGCGCAGGTAAAAAACCTTGCTCCGTTTGGCAAAACTGATGCTGAGCCAGCTCCGGTTGAGGCAACACAACCCGCAGCTGCTACCCAAGGCATCGAAAATAATGCGGCTGATACCCAGCTCAATTTGATTTTGCGTGGCGTGCTTTCAAGCAACGACGAAAAAGCAGCACGTGCCATTATCGCCACCGGTGACCGCGCTGATGTTTATGGCATAGGTGATGCGATTCCGGTTGGCAATAACGTAACGCTGGCGAAGGTTCTGGATTTGCGTGTGATTATTAATAACAACGGTTCCTTTGAATCCCTATGGATGTACAAAGATGATCCGAATGCGCCTAAGTTGGGAACTTCGGTGGCCCCTGCCTCGTCTGAATGGGCCAAGCAGGGCGGCTATGCTAACCCTCCATACCAGCAACAGCCGCCAGTATTTGCTGATCGAGCCCAGCGTTTTGATTCCCCATCTCCCTCACCTGCAGCCGGCGATCCGGGTATGACCCAGATGAGCAAAACGTTGGCAGATGTAGTGGCGATGAGTATTTATCGCGAGAATGGCCAGGTTGTGGGTTACAAGATTCGCCCTGGTCGCAATGCAGAATTATTTACCTCCCTTGGATTGCAAACCGATGACATAGTCACTGCGGTTAATGGTGTTCCATTAAGCAGTCCCGGGAAGATTATGGAAATATACAAAAGTATGGGTAGTGCCACATCTGCGAATCTGGAGATCAGGCGCGGTGGCAGTACAGTTAACCTAGACGTAATGCTCAAGTGAGGTTTTCGTGATCCGTTCGAATGGTCGTAACAATAAGAAAATAATTACCAGCATAATGCTGGCGGCGATTATCAGTGGCACCGCTAATCTCGCATGGGCTCAGGTCGAACCGGCCGGGCAAAATGCAGCAGGTGAACAAGCCTGGACAGTGAATTTTAATGATTCGGATATTCAGGAAGTCATCAAATTTATTGCTGGTGCTACCGGTAAAACGATCATTATTGACCCCAAGGTTCGTGGGCCAATCAAAGTAATAAATACCAAGCCACTGAATGCCAAAGAACTCTATGAACTATTTTTGGCGTCTTTGGATGTGCATGGTTTTACGGCGGTAGAAAGCGGCAACATAGTGCGGATTGTGATGAACCGCGATGCGCGCAACTTGCCTATTCCAACTGAAAACAATGTCAAAAATAAAGACGATCTGTATATCACCCAGGTAATTCCGCTAAAAAATACCAGTGCTGCCAAAATTCTTGCTGCGTTGCGTCCTCTGGTTCCCCAATACGGCCACCTGACCACATATGAACCCAGCAATGCCCTGATCATTACTGACACCCGTGCGAACGTAGCGCGTATGAACGAGTTGGTGATTCAGTTGGACAAAATTGGTATGACGCATACCGATGTGATTCCCCTGAAGTACGCCAATGCCGCTGATGTGGTAGCTATGCTGACCCAGTTGGAAAAACCCGATCCTAATCGTGGGATGACAACTTCTCCTCCGGTTATTGTTGCGGATAAGCGTACCAACGCCGTGGTTATCAGTGGCGATGACCTGACTCGCCAACGCCTTAAATTACTGGTTGATGATCTTGATCGTCCGCAAACCCGTAATAACAATGTGCGTGTGATTTACCTGAAATATGCCAAGGCGGAAGAAGTTTCCAAAGTGCTTTCCGGGATGTTACAAAATGTCGGAGGTGGTAAGCCCGCCGAAGGTGCCCCTGCTAATGTGACCCAGGCGGCTGTACAAGCTGATGAGGCAACCAATTCTGTATTGATTACCGCAGATGTTGAAACGATGGATACCCTGCTGTCCATTGTGGATAGTCTTGATATCCGTCGCGCGCAAGTATTGGTTGAAGCGATTATTGTGGAAATCACGGGTAATAACGAGAAAGAGCTTGGTATTGAGTGGATGTATCAAGCAGATGACAGCGGCTTTGGTGGGTTTGCTCCCGGCTCCGGGCTTAGTAGTGTTGGTGGACCAGCGCTCAGTTTGCTTGAAAATCCAGATAGCAATTCCGCGCTGGGCACTCTTGCGTCGGGCATTGCGGGCGCCAAATCACCCATATTTGGAGTTGGTCGCCTCGGAAGTAACATTGATTTCCTCAGTGTGTTGAAAATGCTGCAAAAGCATGAGTCCAGTAATCTCTTGTCAACGCCGAGCTTGCTGACAACTGATAACACAGAGGCCTCGATTTTGGTTGGACAGCAAGTGCCATTTGTGACCGGTTCCTATACTGGCATGACAGGTACAAACACCGGCAATACCAATAGTTTTTCCAGCCCCTTCAACACGGTGAACCGTGAAGATGTTGGTATCAAGTTGCAAGTAACCCCACAAATCAATGAGGGGGACAGCCTGGTTCTTGATATTGAACAGGAAATTTCGTCGGTTATTGGCAGTACCTCAAATTCCCCTAATGGTCCTACAACGAGTAAACGTGAAATCAAAACCCAGATTTTGGCGGGTGATGGTCAAACTGTAGTGTTGGGTGGATTAATTCAAGATCAGCTGACCAAAGGTGATCAGCGGGTTCCTGTGTTGGGTAGTATTCCAGTTCTGGGGCATCTTTTCCGTTCTCAAAGCTCGAAAAAAGACAAAACAAATCTCCTTATTTTCCTTAAACCGACAATTATTCGCACCGATGAGGTTTTAACCGGAGCGACAGCCGAGAAATATCAATTTTTGCGCGATCAGCAAATTCAATTCCAGCGTAAGCGCGGAATTCTGGCAAGCAAACGCGATGTCCCTATCCTGCCTGAGTGGGAAGAGCAAATCCGTAAATTCCAGGAAGAAAAGCAACAATCTGTTGACGCACCGGCTGAGGAATAGAGCGTGAGTGAGCAAGTGCTGGAACCAACGCCGGGTGCCGATGTACCCCTACTGGATGATGAAGCTTCAGTCAATCAGGCGTCAGGATTCGAACGGCTGCCTTTCAGCTTTGCATCTGCCCATGGTGTGATGCTTGAGGATGTGCCAGCAGGCAATCGACCCAAGGTATTACACAAACCTGGATTGACGTTAGATGTGCTGTTGGAGTTGCAGCGCATTCTTGGGGCCGGTTTCGAACTCGAAGAGTTACCTACGGAAGATTTTCAAAAGCGTTTGACGCGTGAATACCAAAGTGGTGATGGCGCCGCTCAACGTGCAGCAGAAGATTTGGGCAACGAGTTTGACCTATCATCCATGGCGGACGATCTCGCAGATCGGACAGACCTGCTGGCCGGTGACGATGATGCACCGATCATCCGCCTGATTAACGCCATTCTCTCCCAGGCAGTCCGCGAAGGTGCGTCGGATATCCATCTGGAGCCGTTTGAGGATCGAGTTTCCGTGCGCTTCCGTATCGATGGTGTGTTGACGGAAGTATTGTCTCCCAAAGCGGAATTGGCGCCGGTATTGGTGTCTCGCTTGAAAGTAATGGCGCGTCTGGATATTGCCGAAAAACGTTTGCCACAAGACGGTCGTATCACCGTGCGCCTTGCGGGTCATGCCGTGGATATTCGTGTATCGACAATTCCTTCGGCATTTGGTGAGCGCATCGTATTGCGTATTCTGGATCAGGCTGCCGGCCAATTACGTCTTGAGCAACTGCAAATGCCGCCGCAGGTCTATGAGCGCCTGACTAAAAACCTGATTAAACCTCACGGCATTATCCTGGTCACCGGCCCAACCGGTTCGGGTAAAACTACAACACTTTATGCCAGCCTCAGTCATATCAATACCCGCAGCCGCAATATCCTTACTATCGAAGACCCTGTGGAATATTTGTTGCCCGGTATCGGGCAAACCCAGGTTAATGCCAAGGTGGAAATGACCTTCGCACGGGGATTGCGCGCTATCTTGCGTCAGGATCCTGATGTGGTGATGGTGGGTGAGATCCGTGACGGTGAAACCGCTGAAATTGCTATCCAGGCCTCCTTAACGGGTCACTTGGTGTTATCTACCCTCCACACCAATACTGCGATTGGTGCGGTATTGCGTTTGAAGGATATGGGTGTAGAGCCTTTCCTGCTGGCGTCAAGCCTTGAGGTGGTGATGGCGCAACGCTTGGTGCGGGTGCTGTGCAGCCACTGTAAAGAGCAATACATGCCCAGTGATGCCGAACGGGAAATGCTCAAACTGCCATTGGATACTCCTATCTGGCGCCCTGCCCCTAGCGGTTGTAAACATTGTAATCACCAGGGCTATCGCGGTCGTAAGGGTATTTATGAGTTGATTGAGATCACTGAGCGTTTACGTCATTTAATCCATGAGCAAGCCGGTGAACAAGAACTTCTGGCGGAAGCGCGCAAACACAGTGCCTCCATGAGTGATGACGGCCGTACCTGCGTATTGAATGGCATCACCAGTATTGAAGAAGTTCTGCGTGTAACCACGCAGTTATAAGGACGATTTCATGGGTGCCTACAGTTACAAAGCGCTGAATGAAGAAGGGAAAACCGTTAAAGGAATTCTTGAGGGTGACTCTGAACGACACATTCGCACCCAGCTGCGAGCAAAAAAGTTAAAACCGCTGGAAGTGGTAAGTGCGTCCGGTGAAGCGGCCGCTGCCAAGAATGATGAAGGCCTGAGCTTGCAAGCGAGTTTCCGTCGCCGCGCATCCAAATTAAGTACGCGAGACCTCAGTTTGATTACCCGTCAATTAGCCTCGTTGGTGAAATCTGGTCTGCCGCTGGATGAGGCCCTGCATGCGACTGCTAAACAATCGCAGAAAGCCAATGTTAAACGTGTTGTACTTCAGGTTCGCACCCGGGTTCTGGAAGGTTTTAGTCTTGCACAGGCGATGGGCGACAATCCGATAGCATTTAACGATATGTATCGCGCACTGGTACGGGCGGGTGAAGGTTCCGGTTATCTCAGCCCCGTTTTGGAACGTCTTGCCGATTACACCCAGACCAGTCAGGTATTACAACAACGCATCAAAATGGCGATGATCTACCCGCTTGTGATGTTGGTCGTGAGTATGGCGGTAATCGTTGCTTTGATGGTATTGGTAGTACCCAAGCTGGTGAAGATCTTTGAACAAGGCAAGCGCGAATTACCGGCATTGACAGAAGCGCTTATGGCGACCAGTAGTTTTCTGATTAGCTATGGTGTCTACCTTTTTATCGCATTGATTGGTGTGTATTACCTGGTTAAGCATTTGATGCGCGACCCTAAACGGCTGCGCGCCTGGCATGTTGTGCAATTAAAACTGCCCGTCATTGGCGAGCTGGTAAAGCAAATTAACTCTGCCCGTTTTGCTGCGACCTTAAGCTTGCTTTCGGCCAGTGGTGTGCCGCTATTGCAGGCATTGAACATTTCCGGGCAAGTGATGACCAATAAAGTTCTGCAGGAGGCTTGTGACCAGGTAGCCGCTGCAGTGCGTGAAGGTATGAGTTTGAGCCGCGCGATGGAAAATACCGGTCACTTCCCGCCATTGCTGGTACAACTGGTGGCGAGTGGCGAGACCAACGGCACATTACCGCAGCAACTGGACAATGCTTCCAAAGACCAGGAGCGCGAATTGGAAATGATGCTGGGTGTGGCGATGGGTTTGCTGGAGCCGGCGACGATTATTTTTATGGGCGGCGCTGTGTGCCTGATTGTGCTGGCAATCCTTACACCGATTTTCGAAATGTCCAAGCTGACGTGATCCGGCGTGGATATCTGTACCAATTTTATTTAATCCAATCGTTTATAAAAGTTGTTCCGGAGAACACTATGAACACAAGTCTGCGTTACACCGGCCGTAAGGTCGAAGCCCGCCAGGCGGGTTTTACTCTGGTAGAAATCATGGTGGTGGTCATCATCATCGGCTTGTTGGCCGGTATTGTGGTACCCAACGTGATGGATAACCTTGATAAAGCGAACGTGAAGAAAGCGCGTGCAGATTTCAGTTCGTTGCAAACCGCGCTCAAACTTTATCGCATTGATAACTTTAACTTTCCGACCACCGAGCAAGGTCTGGAAGCGTTGGTCACCAAACCCTCTATCGCACCGGTGCCTCGCAATTATAAAGAATCGGGTTACATTGATACGCTTACCAAAGACCCGTGGGGCAATGAATACCAATACATGAGCCCGGGTGAAGGTCATGAATTTGATATATACAGTCTGGGTGCTGATGGTGTGAGCGGCGGTGAAGGCCAAAATGCTGATATCAGTGTTTGGGACACTGAATAAGTAGACCTGGATACATTTGTGAACCCCCGCCAGCAGGGTTTTACCCTGATCGAAATTATCGTCGTGGTGTTTATCATCGGCATGGCGGTGGGGGTGATTTCGATTTCGGTTGGTGGCAATGCCGTCGCCGATCAGGCGCGCAAGGAAGCGGAAGAATTTATGATGCGGACTACCTATGTGGCCGAGCAATCCGTTTTGAAAGGTGAGACCTACGGATTATTTGCCGAGTTACGTCCCGCACAGGATATCGATGCAGAAGAACAGTGGTGTTATACCTGGCGACGAGTGCGTGATCGCGCATGGCAAGATTTGCCAGAGCTGGCACAGCATTGTATTGCCGAGGGGTTGGCGATTGAATTTACGATTGACGAGGAACTGTGGGAATACGATCCCGAATTGGAATTCCAGAATCCGGTAATCTTTTTTACCCCTGGTGGTGATGCATCATCGGAAACGGAAATAGAAATTTTCGCCAGTCAGACGGCCACTTCCGATGAAGTGGAAACCCAAAAGTTCAAGCTGGATGTAACTGGCGAAATTCATTGGGTCAATGAAGAAGAGCGGATCGAAGCGGAGCGCAAAGGTCTATGAGGCCCAACTGGCGACAAGTGCATCGGCAAGGCGGCTTCACGCTGATGGAGGCGATGATTGCGCTCATGATTGTTGCTATGGCCTTGCCTGCATTGGTTACCCTGGTGATGACCCAGTTGGATGGCTCGGCGGCAATTCGCGATAAGACATATGCCTATTGGGTTGCGGAGAATCAGTTAACCCGTGTTCGCTTATTGCATGCACAACGAATGCAAAAGCGTTTACCGGATTACAAAGTGCCGGAGAAGGATTCCGGAACTGTCGACCTGGCGGGTATGCGCTGGCAATGGCAACAAAAAACTATTGCGATGGAGACTATCCGGGGGTTCAAGCGTGTAGAGATAACCGTGCGCTTGCTGGGTGTTGCCGACGGGCCAACACTTGGGCGTTCGACGGTGGATGAAGATGCGCCGGCAATGGCAGTTTTAACGGGGTATATCGGTGATTTCGAAACAACCTCGCAGCTCTAGCAAGGCACTCCATGGGTTTACCCTGCTGGAGGTCATGATTGCACTGGTAATCTCAGGGCTCATTGCAGTGATGGCATTCCAGTCGCTGGATGCTTCCGACCGTGCAGCTACCCGCACCAACGAAGTATTAAATGAAATTAATAAAATTGATCGGGCCTGGCAGGTGATTGCGGCGGATTGCCGCCACATGTTACCGCCGGGAACCAATGATCGTACCTGGGTATTTAAAGGCGAAACCCTGGAGGGGTCAGCCGAAGATGCCGATCAGGAAATATTGCTATTCAAACGTCGCGGCTGGGTAAATTTTACCAATCGTCTGCGCAGCGATTTGCAGATGATCAGTTACCGTGTTGAAGATGGAAAGCTCTGGCGGGACTATGTACCGGAATACAACCTATTGCCAGTTGATATTGATTGGGAAGATGAATCCTTCCATCAACTGTTGCTGGAAAATGTTGAAGATGTACAACTGCGTTTTTTGCATGCAGGCGTAGTGACATCGCGTGGCAAAAGTGTGTTGGAAGGCCGTGAGTTTTCTGATGATTGGCTGCAAGAATGGCCGGATGCGGCCACCGGCGCGACGGGCTTGCCGTTAGCCATTGAAGTTACTATCCAGATTAAAGGAGTTGGTTCCAGTGCTCGCTTGTTTGCGTTGCCAGAACAGATGCAGCAACAACTTCAGCAACCACCGCCGCCGTAAGTTGCACGGCTGGGGAAAAATGCGCACAGAGCAAGGTACCGTACTGGTGCTAGTGTTGCTGATTGTTGCATTGGTAGCGGCGTTAAGCGTGAAATTTGCGGCGCAATATCAATTGGGATTGGCGCGTGCAGAAACCCGCTGGCATGGTGCGCAAGCGAGGGCGTTTCTGGAAGGTACTGAAGAAGTTGCCAAATTGTTATTCCATGATGCGGACCAGGATGAGTCTTCTGATTTTTTGGGTGAACCCTGGGGTTCCGAAGTTCCGATAGATGACGAAGGGGTATCGGGCGTTGCCAGATTAACGGATGCAACAACCCAGCTAAACCTGAACGATTTGAACAAACAATTTATGGCGGAGCAACAGCAGGGACAGCCAACGCGCTATTCAGAGCCGCAACGTCAATTTATTCGTTTGTTGCAAACGTTTCCGGATATGCAGTTGCAACAGGATCAGGCGGAGTGTTTGCTGGAAGCCGTTGTGGATTGGATGGATGAAGATGAAAACGAATCCGGGCAGTGTGGAGCGGAATCCAATTTTTACCAGAGCATGCCGGAACCCTATTTGCCTCCAAATGGGTTGTTCAAGTCGGTAGATGAATTGCGGTTGATTAGGGGATTCAATGAAAACCCGCTGCTGGTACAACGGGTCATGCCATTTTTGACGGCACTTCCCCAGCCCAACATAGGAATGAATATAAACACCATTGAACTGGTGAGTCCCACTGGTAGGGGGATTAATAATTTACTGCTGGCGATCAATGCGCCTGATTCACTGTCGCCTGCAACTGAAGCAGAAGTGCAACAGGCGATTAAAGCGCGCACCGACATTGGTTATGTTGAAGATGCGGCGGTGCAGAATGCGTTTGCAGGTAAGGATGTGACAACCCTTAAGCGGTCCACTCCATTCTTCTGGCTCAATGCTACTGTGCAATTAGTGGATCAGCGGCGCAGCATGCGCAGCTTGATGACACGGGCTAACGTGGATGGTCGCAGGACATTGACCGTAATCCGACGCGAAGATGTCTATGAATTGCCAAGCCAGATCCGCAGGGAAGATGAAGAAGACGAAGACGGCGAAACCGAGCTGGTCGAGTAAAAAACGATTAATAATGAAAATTCAATTAGTGAGCTGATCAGAGCAAAATTATGTCCATGCAATTGGTGCTCTCTGTAAATACTTCCGCTGATGGTAAAACCCTGGCGGACTGGTTTCGTTGGTGTTGGCTGGGTGCTGATGGCGCCCCCCAGCCAGATACCGCAGCCGCGGGTAACCGTGACGATTTGCGTGCGGCCCTGGGTGAGCGTGTCGGGCAGAACCAGGCGACCTGGTTAATCCTGCCAGGTAGCAGTGTTGGCACTCGTGAGCTGGAATACAGCGAAAAAGAGAAAAAACACCTGCGCAACCTCTTACCTTTCCAGCTTGAAGACAGTGTGGTGGGCGATGTTGAAGATTTGCATTTCGCACTCGGCACGCCTTCCGATGGACGCGTGGTCGTTGCCTATACTGACAAAACCTGGTTGCAAGCAGTATTTGCAGAACTGGCCGCCATGGGAATTGAAGTGACCCGTTGCTGGTCTGCCCCCCTTATATTGCCGATGACAGCGGAAGCTGCCAGTGATACCTATAACCATTGGTCGCTGGGTCTATACGATGGGCAAGTCTTTTTGCGCTACGCGCCCACACTTGGGTTCAGCGTTGCTGAAGTGCAAGCGCGTTTGGCGTTGACGTTATTGCTCACCTCGCAAGAACGTGTTGACCGCTTGCCAGAATTACATCTCCGCGCCGCAAATGATTCTGATCTGGCGCGACTCACGGAATTGGTTCCTGCAGAGCTACAGGAATCGATAAAAAGCCAAACGATTACCGATGCGTGGGCGCTGGATTATGGCACCGGTTCAATTGATTTATGCCAGGGAGAATTTTCGCAGCGATTGCCAATAGAACGTTGGTGGAAGTTGTGGAAATCAATCGCCATTTTTGCAGGTGTTTGTGCGGCGGTTTATCTGGGAGCGATGATTTTCGAAATTCAGAAATTGAGTAGCCAAAATCTTAAAATACGCCAGCAAATCGAAGCTTCAGCGCGTGCCGCTATTCCGCAAGGACGTATGGTTGACCCGGAAAAACAATTAGGTACTTTATTAAAACAATTGCAGCCCACAGATCAATCTGGTCGGGTGATGGAGTTGCTGGTAGTAGTGTTGCCACAGATTTCTTCAGTACCCAACGTAAGTATCAAAGGTATTGCATACGTAGGTGAAATTGGTGAATTGAATATCAATGTGCAAGCCGATAGTTTTGCTACCTTTGAAACCCTCGCACAGAATATTCGTACGCAAGGTTTTAATGCAGAAGTGCTGAGTGCGAATGCGCAAGGCAATGTACAAACGGCGCGCTTGAAAATTACTAAAAATCGCTGATCAATAAACCAGGGGCACCGGGCAAAATACCATGAATCAGATTCTGAATTTTCTTAACAAATATAATCGCCGCGAACAAATGATGATTCTCGGTTGCGGTGTGGCGGTAGTGCTTTACCTGGTATGGTTACTGTTGTTAACACCCATTCAAAAAAAGCGCGATCAGTTGTATCAAGCCAATACCAGCTCCACTCAAACACTCGGACGCGTGCAAATTCTGGCCGCCCAAATCCAGCAATTGCGTGCACAGGGTAGCGCTAATTCGGGCGAAAATATTAATGGACTGATTGACTCAAGCTTGCGCGCCAATGGACTGCAAATGAGTGGCCTGCAACCCGGAGCGAATGGTGAAGTGCGTGTTCGTTTGGATCGGGCAGCGTATGAGCCATTAATGCAATGGCTTTACGAAATGGAATACAAACAAGGTATTAATGTAACGGATTTATCGCTGGCATCAACCAATGATCCAGGCCAGGTAACCGTGAATTTGCGTTTGCAAAAAGCGCAATAATCGTGAATGTTTTGATCAACCCACCAAAAAGAATATTTATGAGCACCTTTCCCGATTTACTAAAAGCCTATAAAAAACTGTGGATCACAACGGGGGTAGTGCTTTTTCTATTATTCATATTGAGCAATATTCCGGCTATATGGGGAGCCTATGTACTTACCCGAGGTACCGGGCTTGCGATGAGTGGTGTAACAGGAAGTGTATGGAGTGGAAAGGCCAGTCTTGCCAGTTTGCAACTGAGCGGACAAGAACACTCTCTAGGGCAGTTAACCTGGGAATTAAGCCCATTATCGCTGATTTCCCGTTGTGCCTATGTCACCACTAAATTGCCCCTGCAACAATTTGAGGGTGAGTTGTGCGCATCGTCCAATGGTGAAATAGAAATTCATGATGCTGATATTTCGGTACCTTCATCCATTCTGCAAGCAAAAATTCCTGTGCCTATCCAGGGGCAACTGTCTTCTCATATTGATGCGATGGAATTGCGTGGAAATGTCCTGCTGAAATTAAAAGGCAACTTTACCTGGAGCAATGCGCGAGTAAATACCGGTACTAGCTGGTTAGATATTGGCAGTTTTGCGGCGGAGCTTTCGGATAATGGCAGTAATGGCGTTAGCGCAAAATTTTTCCAACTTTCTGGCCCTGTAGATGTTAATTTGCAAATCGAATTAGCAGCGCCTGCGGGTGGCCGTGTATCGGGTGAGTTGGCAGCGCCGCAATCCTTTTTCGATTCTGCCAATGCCCATGACCTGCTAGCAATGTTTGCACAACAAGATCGGGTAGATGAGCAAGGTAAAACCCATTACCGTGTTGATATAAACCTTTAATTTATGAAAAGGGTTTTTGTTGCGTTTGCGCTGTGCCTGATCGCCGGGTTCAGTCATGCGAAATGGCACGGTGATACCCAGGATGTTATGGGTACCAAAGTTAGCGTTGCGCTGTGGTTGGAAGATGATGTCAAGGCAGAGCAGGCAGTGACGGCCGTAATGGATGAAATGCGCCGTATTGATAAGCAATTTAGCCCCTACATAGAAACCAGCGAGCTTTATAAAGTTAACCAGCTTGCACCGAAAGCCAGTGCAAAAAAGCCCTTGTCTATTTCCAGTGAGCTGGCACTTATCATTGATAAATCCCTTCATTACAGCCGTTTAAGTAATGGTGCGTTCGACATTACTTTTGCATCGCTTGCCCGCTATTACGATTATCGAAAAAAATTAAAACCCAGCGAGCAACAACGTGAAGAATTGTTGCCAGCGATTAATTATCGTTTTATTCACCTCGATAAAAAAAATAACACGCTTTGGTTTGAACACCCCAAGGTCTACATTGATTTGGGCGGAATCGCCAAAGGCCATGCGGTCGATAAAGCAATTGCTATATTGGAATCATTTGGTGTGCGCCATGGAAATGTAACCGCAGGAGGCGATAGTCGCGTATTGGGCGATAAATTTGGACGCCCATGGTTGGTGGGAATAAAAAATCCGCGCGCAGAAAAAGTGGCGATTACCTTGCCGTTGGAGAATGTAGCAGTCTCAACATCGGGCGATTATGAGCGGTACTTTATTGATGACAACGGTGAACGTGTACATCACATCATTAATCCGCGCACAGGAAAATCGGCCAGTGGGGTCAATAGCGTAACGATTCTGGGGCCTGCCGGGATTGACACTGATGCCCTATCCACAACGGTATTTGTAATGGGTGCCGAAAAAGGTTTGGCACTTATTAATTCATTACCCGGCTTTGATGCAGTGATTATCACTCAAGAAGGTAAAGTGCTTTACAGTTCAGGTTTAACTCCGCCGCAATAAATTACCACGCGTCAGCGCCGTTTGCGCTTCGGCATGAAAATCATTTGTTCCCTTTCAAAAACCATCTAAGCTTTGTCTTATCCTTTAGCGGTCAGCCTTGGGGTCTGTATAGCGTTTGATCACTACTGAAAAAATCACTCAAGTGCCAGATCAACTGTGTTCAATGTCACATTTAACATCTGGATTGGCTTTTAGAATGATTTGTTTAAGGTGGCACCGAGTGCCAAATCAAAAAGCAGAACCGCCAACAGCGCCTGCATAATAATCCGGAGAAAAACCATGATCCAATCCTTGCGCCATTGGCTGCGCCTGGCTCTGCTCTTGTCGTCATTGTCTTCCCTGTTTCATTCCTCATTATTAATGGCCCAGGAAACGACTGGTAAAGTTGAATCACTCAAAGAGTCGGTGCTTACTTTGAATCGTGATTTGTTAATTCTGGAAGAGGAATTACTTTACCCCGCGAGCACCCAGGTTGCCGTATATGTCTCGATGGATCTGGGCACATTTTTCGCATTGGACGCCATCAAACTGGAAATCGATAATCAATTGGTCGCCAGTGAGTTGTACACCGACAAACAAACCAACGCATTATTTCGTGGCGGTGTGCAACGGTTATACGTTGGCAATTTGAAAACAGGTGAACATGAAATCAGTGCGTTTTTTACCGGTCGCGGACCGCAAAAAGATTATAAGCGCGGGGCCAAACTGGTGATTAAAAAAGGACAAGACCCGGTAGTGTTGGAATTGCGTATTGTGGATTCAACTGCGCAGCTGCAACCGGAATTTGAAATCAAACAGTGGCAAATGTAATGCGCCCGATAATGTCAGACAGGCGTATGTCCGTTTATCGGAAAATAGTGACAATTGTTGTCACCGGACTTGCGCTGGTTTCCTTTGCGCACGCAAAAGAAAAAATGAAAAGTTCTGTGGCGGATCTCCGCTACGGCGTCGCTCTGTTTCATTACTACCAGCAAGACTATATTCCTGCCATTTCGGAATTAATGGTGGCGGATACTCGTGATGGCATAAAAGGGCACAGCGATAATCCGGAATTAATTGCGGGTGGTCTTAGCCTTGCGTTTGGAATGCAACATCACGCCGAAAGTGTATTCAATTCTATTTTACAAGATGAACGCCGCCCACAACATGTGCGTGATGCCGCGTGGTTTTATCTGGGCAAGTTGCATTATATCCGCGGTGATTTTTCAGCGGCCGAGCAAAGTTTTGCAAGAGTGAGCGAATCGTTTCAACCAGGATTGCGCGCGCAAATGCAATCCCTGCAATTTAATATTCGTATCCGCAACAACAATTTTTCTGAAATTACCATTGATGATGCGGATGAGCTGCGCAGTTGGAATCCATACGCACTCTACAATTTGGGGGCTGCTCATGCTCGCGCTGGAAATTTTAAAAGTGCACAGGAATTTTTTGAAGAGCTTGCTGATATAGAAATTGTGGATAACCCGAAACGCCAACGGGAACAGTGGGCATTGCAAGATAAAGCTTACACTGCATTGGGTTATTCCTATCTGGCTGAGAAAAAATATCGCGCTGCCATTCAGGAGTTTACTAAAGTGCGGTTAGAAGGGGCTTTTGCCAACCAGGCATTGCTGGGTTATGGTTGGGCTGCAGTTGCGCAAGAAGAATATGATGTTGCACTTAAACCCTGGCAAGTGTTGCGTGAACGAAGTTTGATGTATCCCGCCGTGCAAGAATCACTACTAGCGATTCCTTATGCATATGAGAAACTCAATGCACAAGGCGAAGCTGTCAATGCATATCGTACCGCCGAGGAATTGCTTGCCCGCGAAATTCAGTTAATTAGCGATATGCGTGCCACGCTCACCCAAGGTGAAATTCTCACACTGGTTGGCAGCGAAGCACTATCTGATGCCGATGCAAAAAAAATTCTGCGTGGCGATGGTACGGCAGAAGGTGCACCGGCAGCAGTAATTACCGACGATGGACAAAACTGGCTCAAGCTCGATAAAACCAGCATCATAAAAACTCGTTCAGCATACCTGAATGAGTTATTTGCTAAAAATGCTTTCCAAACATCCGTGCTTGATCTGCGTGATTTACTGCGCATGCAAAAACTATTACAGCAGTGGCAACCGAAGCTGGATGCTTATCGTGAACTGTTGTTGGAAAAACAAGCCAGTCGTAGCAGGCAAGAACAACGTTCTGCGCAAGATATATTGGCCAGCAAACAACAAGCCCTGATGAATCAGCGAGATCAATTGGCGGAGAGAATCCAATCAATTTCCAGTGAAGAGAATTACATTGCGTTGGCTGATGAAGACACGCGTGAACTCTATCAGCGTATTGAGCATGGAGAGCTAATCATCATGCAAATGATCGCTGCCGGACAAAATACTGACGATGTGGAAACTCGCTTGAATATGTTTAAAGGCATTTTGCTCTGGCGGGCAGCCCAGATGTTTCCTGCACAAATGGCAGGGCAGAAAGCAGAATTGAAAAATATTAATGATGCGCTTGCCAATATTGCAGAAACTCGCAAACGTATTGAAGACGTTACGCTCACTAGTATGGACATCCAACCCACGATTGTTCGCCTGGATGTACTGCGCAAGGAAATTACTAGTAATTTACAACACATCGACCAATTGATTGAAGCGCAAAGCCGTGCGTTGCGTGAGCAAGTGGATGCGCAGCTGGCGACTCATGAAAAACGATTGAATAATTATTTGGCGCAGGCCCATTTGGCTGTTGCTCGTTTGTATGACGCCGAGTTGAGGAAACAACCTGAATGAAACTCCTCAACCACAATCCATTGAAAAAAAATATGCTTAAAAAAATGAGCCTACTGGGGTTGATCGTCGCCAGTTGTTGGCAATTGCAAGCGTGCAGCACCTTGGGGCTTGGTGATGGAAAGCGCGGTAAAACCCTGGCGGATTTGCCTGACGCAAAAATTCCCGACAGTAATGCCAAAGTCGAAGTACTGGATATTGCGCGTATTGAGCAAAGTTACCAGCGTGCATTGGCCGTTGCTGAAGAGCCAGCCTTGCGTCAGCAAATTATGGTTCGCATTGCTGACCTGGAAATGACCCGCAGCGAAAAATCGCAAATGGATGCAACGGATACCCGTCGTCAATATGACAAACCCATTGCGATGTATAACGAGCTGTTAAAAATGCAAAGCAATGGAGCTGCTCCAACCAAAGGTATCCAGGCTGACCAATTGCGTTACAAATTAGCCAAGGCAATGTCGTTGGATGGTCGCAACGAGGAAGCCGCCGTGATTCTTGATGAATTAGCGCAATCCAATCCTGATTCCCCGTTTATGGCGGAAACACAATTTCGTCGCGCTGAAAAATCATTTGCTGATGGTGACTACGCTGCCGCAGAGCGCAATTATGATGCTGTGGTAAAAGGCAATAATTCAGAGTTAAAACAAAATGCGCTCTACATGAAAGGCTGGGCGCAATTCAAGCGTAGCGATTATGATCTCGCGTTAAAATCGTTTGCGGGTGTATTGGATCAATTGCTTGGTCAGGCAAGTACCCCGCAAGATGTTGACGCGGTGCTAACGGAAATAGGTCCATCCAAAGCCAATTTGGTAAAAGACACTTTACGTGTTATGGGGTTATCACTTTCCTATCTTGAAGGTGCAAAATCGATTAGTGATCTGCAAGTTGAATTGGGCAGCCGTCGCTCTTATGAATATTTGTTGTACCAGCAATTGGGACAATTGTATCTGGAACAAAAACGGTTTACCGATAGCGCAGAAACTTATCAACATTTTGTGCAACATAATCCCAATTCTGATTTTGCACCCAGCTTCAGTATTAAAGCGATTGATGTTTATCAGCAAGGGGATTTCCCTAGTCTCATTCTTCCGGCGAAACAAGAATTTGTAGAACGCTATGGTATTAGCAGCCGTTATTGGACGGAACGCAAAGGTGCGATTGGTGAAAATGCGTTAGCTTATTTGCATCAATCGTTACAAGAGCTTGCGCAATATGAACACGCTCAAGCACAAAGTCTAAAAGTGGCTAACAATGCCGATGCAACGGCTGCATTTGGTCGGGCAGCTAAATGGTATCGCGAATTTGTACAAACTTTTGCCAAGGATACTCAAGTTGCAGAAATGACCTTCCTGTTGGCCGAGTCATTAAATGAAGCCGGCGATTTAGTGGCTGCGATGGAAGCTTATGAACAAGTTGCCTACGGTTATATGGATAAATTGCGCGGCGCGGACGCTGGTTATGCCGCGATTTTAATTCCGCAACAATTGCTTCAATCAGCGCGAAGCCTACCCGACAAGCGTCAGGAGGAATGGCAGAATCGCAAAATCCAGAATGCATTGAATTTTGCAGATACCTATAAAACAGATCCTCGCGCTGTCATTGTATTGGCCGAAGCGGCTAATGATTTATTGCAACTAAATCGATATGTGGATGCAAAAACGGTTGCTGAACGTGTGATTGCCTGGCAACCACCGGCGGAAGGCTCTCTGCAATTTACCAGCTGGTTAATCCTGGCTCACAGCCGTTTTGAAACGAAAGAGTATGCCGCTGCTGAGCAAGCCTACACGCAAGTGCTGAATTTATTGCCTGCCTACGGAAAAAACCCGGGGGCGCCGAGTGCGCAGCAAGTGCGTGAGCGAATTGCAGCCAGCATTTATCGTCAAGCAGAATCCAGCCTTGAGTTTGGTGATAAGGATGCCGCCATTGTCCAATTGTTGCGTATCACCCAAGTAACACCCGATACCGAGATTGCCATTAAGGCGCAATACGATGCCGGTGTCTATTTGATGGACCAGGAAAAGTGGACGCAGGCAGAAAATGTCTACTCATCATTCCGGAAAAAATATCCACAACATGCACTCGCGGCAACACTGCCCGCAAAAATGGTATTGATCTACCAAAACCAGAGCAAGTGGCAACAGGCTGCTGATGAGTTGGTGGTAATGGAGCGCACCAGTAACGATCCGGATGTAAAACGTCAATCGCTTTACATGGGCGCTGAGCTTTATGAAAAATCCGGCAAGCGTGCCCAGGCGCTTGAGCAATATCGTCGCTATGCGACTGAATATCCTCGTCCGCTAGCCAATAATCTGGAAGCACAATATAAATTGACCGAATTGTATAAAGCGGAGGGGGATCGCGAAAAGCGTAATTATTGGTTGCAAAATATTGTGAATACGCACAATCGCGCCGGCGCAGAAAAAAGTGATCGCTCTACTTATCTTGCTGCCAGCGCCCAAACGGAAATTTCCCTGGCAAATTACGACGAATTTAATCGCATCGCCCTGACCTTGCCGTTGAAAAACAGTTTGCAACGCAAGCGCGCTGCCATGGAAAAAGCGATTAAAAGCCAGGAGCAAATTCTCTCTTACGGCGTCAGTGAATTTACTACGGAAGCCAGTTTTAAAATCGGTGAGATTTATGCCCGGTTGAGTAGGGATCTCATGAGCTCGCAGCGTCCCGGGGACATGGATGAATTGGCGCTGGAGCAATATGAAATTTTGTTAGAGGAACAGGCGTATCCGTTTGAAGAGAAAGCGATAGAAATTCATCAGGCCAATGCCCAGCGAACCCAAAAAGGAACGTATGACGCGGGAGTTAAACGCAGCTTCGATGCGCTCGCAAAATTATTGCCTGCGCGTTACAACAAAAATGAAGTGCGTGTGGAGGTAAGTGATGAAATTCATTAAGTATTGGTCGGTTAGCATCAAGCCACTGTGTTGGTTAATGGCGGCATTATTGGTGGCTGGTTGCTCTTCTTCCGGCCCTAAAAAATCGAAAACAGAAGATGCTGATTCGGTGGCCGTTGCGCCAGCGGGCGCATCCATTTTACCGGCAGGGCCGGCGACGCCGAATCCGTATTTGCAGAACAAACCATCAGTCAGCGGTGCCGTCGCGCAACAATTTGCCAGTGCCACCAAAGCGATGCGTAACAAACAATGGGCGCAAGCAGAAACGCTGTTGCAACAAATCGTGACACAAAATAGCAAATTGTCTGGCGCATGGCTGAATTTGGGGTTGGTGTACCGCGCACAAAAAGAAGATAAACGTGCCGAACAAGCGTTTACCGATGCAATCAACGCCAACCATTCTAATCTGGATGCCTATAATCAATTGGCAATCTTACAGCGCGAGCAAGGTCGTTTTACGGATGCGGAAGCCAATTACAAAAAAGCACTGAGCATTTGGCCCTGGCATGCAGAAAGCCATAAAAATATCGGCATACTTTATGATTTGTATTTGGGCAAAAATGCGGAAGCACTTGCGCATTTTGAGGCATATCAACAATTGCGCGGCGATGGCGATAAACAGGTAATTGGCTGGATTGCTGATTTACAGCGGCGTTTGGGTATTGCACCTAAACCCAAAGCGGCCCCTGCGGAGGCTGCGCCTGAAGAACCGGCCGTTGAAACCAATGGTGAAGAAGAGACAAGCAATGAATAACCTATTTGCCAAAGTCTGTTGGTTTGTGTCGTTTATTGTCAGCTTTTCGGCGGTGGCCCAAGAGCCTGTGATCGAAAATCAAACGGATAATGAAGCTGTGCAGACAAATGAAATTGAAAATAAATCTTCGCCGGAAAAAAATAACGGAAAAAAAATGGTGCGCGAAGCCAACATCAATTTGCGCACTACGGTTACCGGTAATCAGGAGCAACCGCGAGTGATGTACATATTGCCCTGGCAGTCACCTGGCAGCCCGGAGCTTGACATGGAAATGCTCAGTAGCCAACAAGACGCTGTGTTTGGTCATGTAGAGCGCGATGAATTGCAACGCAGTTTGGAATCATCCGGAGAGCTGGATGAACCTATCGCTGATTAATACCTTTTCTAAAATCATTACAACTTAAAAAATTTTATTGTGAGGCTTGATGCTATGGATACCCTGATTCGTTTTTTCCAAGAAGGCGGTGCCTTCATGTACCCGATTGCTGCCGTATTGGTTGTGGGTATTGCTATTGCGGTAGAGCGCTGGTTAGTGCTCACGTCTGCCAAAGCAAAAAATCGCAGTGCGTTTGATCGCATTTTGCCCATGCTGCAAAAAAGAGACTACAACGGTGTATTGAATTTGGGTAAAACCAGTGATGCACCTATTGCGAGAATTATCGCTTCCGGTATTGCGCGTTTGGCGCAATCGCCACGTCGTGATGATATTGAATTGGCAATGGAGGAAGGGGTAATGGAAGCTATGCCGCGTCTTGAAAAGCGCACCGCGTATTTGGCTACCCTTGCGAACATTGCAACCTTGTTAGGATTATTGGGAACCATTATTGGTTTGATCCAGGCATTTACCGCGGTGGCCAGCGCAGACCCTGCTGAAAAAGCCGCATTACTTTCTTCATCAATTGCAGTAGCGATGAACACCACCGCATTTGGCCTTGTTGCCGCCATTCCATTGCTATTAATCCATTCGATGTTGCAAAGCAAAACCACCGAAATTATCGATAGCCTGGAAATGGCTGGTGTGAAATGCTTGAACATTATTTCCCATGTACAGGATGTTCCCCGTACCCGCACCCAGGACGCACCCGTTCCACCAAAGCCACAAGCTGCTCAATAAATTTGAACCTGTTGAATTGTAAAAGCGAGGTTCAAACTTATGCGCATTAAACGGCGATTTAAAGAGGACCCGGATCTCGACATCACCTCTTTTATGAATCTGATGATCATATTGGTGCCGGTGTTGTTGATGAGCATGGTGCTCTCGCGCACAACGATATTGGATTTGAAACTTCCGGATATGTCGGATTCCAGCATCCCCGTGACTGAGGAGCCGCCACAACAGCTTGAGTTAATTATTCGCGCTGACAAATTTGAAGTGAATTATCCGGCGGGCATTAAATTAAAGTGGGTGGAAAAAACACCTGATGGCCAATACGATTTCAAATTGCTTTCCAGTGTGTTGCAAGAAACAAAACGTCTGTTGGAAGACAAAGGTGTCCAGAAAAAAGATATCTATATCCTCTCTGAAAAAAATACGGATTACCAAACATTAGTAACGACAATGGACACGGTTCGCTCCTTTAAATCCGTAGTTGCAGCCAGTTTGGTCGATGCAGAATTATTTCCGGAAGTGTCGTTGGGTGATGCTCCGCCACCCGGTCAATCCACGGGTGCTGTGGCCCCTGGAGGTGTGCAATGAAACAATCGTTGCGTGCCAAGCGCATGGCAAAACATCATCGCCGTTTGAATCAGGTTCCAAAATTAAACCTGGTTTCACTCATGGATATTTTTACCATTCTGGTATTTTTCCTGTTGGTAAATTCCGGTGATGTGGAAGTATTGCAAACAGATAAAAGTATCAAGTTGCCAGCGTCTTTTTCCGAACAAATACCGGAAAATAATCTGGTGGTGCTGGTGAGTGCAACAGACGTTGTTGTTGGTGGTCGCGCCGTGGGTACGGTGTCTGAGTTGGTTGCATCTTCCGGTGATTTGTTTGCACCGCTGCAGCAGGAATTGAAATACCAGGCGGAGCGTTCGGGACCATTGGCGGAGAAAGATAAAATTACCGGTCGTCCGGTAACCATCATGGCGGATCAGAAAGTCCCGTATGAGTTGCTGAAAAAAATCATGGCGACCTGTGCGGCGGCTGAATATCGCGATATTTCTCTCGCGGTCACCAAAAAAGAATTGCCAGCCGGTGGGGAGGGTTGATATGGCGACCCTCCTGAATTTGGAATTGCCCTGGAGCTCGTCGGTTGATGATGACAAACGCTATAACAAAATCCTGTTGGTGTTGATTGCCATTTTGTTCGTGGTCAGTGTAATCGTCACCGTCATTAAAGTGCCTGAATTAGCGCGCGCCGAAAAAGAAAAATTACCACCACAACTCGCGCGGGTGGTATTGGAAAAGCAGGAACTACCACCGCCAAAACCGGTAGAACCACCAAAACCGGAAGAAAAGAAACCCGAGGAAAAAAAGCCGGAGGAGAAAAAGCCCGAGCCAAAACCTGAAGAAAAACCGGTGGAGCTGAAACCTGAGCCCAAACCAGTAGAAAAACCGAAGGAAGCGAGCAAAACTCCACCTAAGGCAGCGGTCGAGCGTGCACGTGAACAGGCAGAAAGCCGGGTTAGCCAATTTAAGGATGATCTCGCTGAAATGCGTGAAATGATGCAAACCTCGGCAGTGGAAACCGCAGCAACGACAGTAACTAATAGTACAGGCGAAGCCGCACAGGTAGACAGGGCAATGATCACCAGCGGTGCCAAGGTGGCCAGCGGCGGTATCAATACTGCCGCGATGAGTCGTGATACCGGCGGCGTTGCTTTATCCGGCCGCGAGACTACCAAAGTCAAAAGTGGTTTGGCGGAATCCGGGAAAAAAGCTGCGGCAGCAACCACCGGTAACAGCGATGGTGCGGGCGGTGCTGCGCGAAGCGAGGAAGAGATTCGCAAAATCATGGAGCAGCACAAAGGGGCGATATACTCCATTTACAACCGGGCGTTGCGGCAAAACCCCGCATTGCAAGGAAAAATGGTGGTTAAAATTGTGATCGATCCCAACGGCCGTATTGTGGAAGCCAGCTTGGTTTCCAGTGAATTGGGTGATCCAGCGCTCGAAAGCAAGATTCTGCAACGTATTAAACTCGTCACATTTCCTGCATCCAATGTGGCCCGCACCACGCTTAATCAAACCTTCGACTTCCTGCCCCAGTAAGAAATTTCGCTACCTCTGTCACAGAGGTAGCGGGTTTTACTTCTCGTTTGTTCTTTTTCATTCCATTGATATTTGACGCATAAAGAAAGAATTTCCATAATTTTTATTGAAACCGGTTACATTTTTGGTGATAATAAAGTCGCTAAGGCCTTTTTATTCATGGTTATTCATTAGTAATCGGTTACAGAATTGGTGTGGTTGCCTTCATTCAACGCTGTTCCTGAGCTGATGGTTATCAGTGATTAATTTGTTAAGCCATAGCCCGCTGTTGTGTTTTTTCTCCCCGGTTATGCCGGGGTTTTTTATTTGCGCCTACGCTATTCCTCACGCAAAATGCCGCTACACCTCAGCCGCAATCACTCCGATTATTCATTAATTTCTCGCCAGGGGCGGCGCTGCGAATTGGGAAACTTTCTATGTCACAAGCATTGCGCGCGGCCGCGAGCCGCCTTGAACGCTGGATCAAAAACGATGCGTTACCACTCTGGTTGGAACGCGGTATTGAACCTCTCACTAAAGCCAATTACGAAAGATTAACTCCTGCGGGGGTTCCGGATCTTGAATCCAGTACGCGCGTGCGAGTGCAAGCGAGACAAGCTTTTTTCTTTGCCGCTGCCTATCACCGTGGTTGGTGTCCGGAAGGTAAGGATGTAGCCAAAAACCTTCTTGCATTTGTCCAAAAAAATGCAGCTCATCCGACAGCTGGCGGAGGTTATACACACTTACTCGATAAATCATTTGTAGTGGTTGATACCAAACAGGATCTTTATGACCACGCGTTTTTCTTGCTGGCTAACGCCTGGTGCTACCGCGCCTTTGGGGAGCAATCCTATTTAGAGGAAGCGGATAAATTAATTGCGCATCTGGATACACGTTTTGGTTCCGTCGTTGGTGGTTGGGTTGAGGGCGATTATGAGTACGCATGTCGCCGGCAAAATCCACACATGCATTTGTTCGAAGCCTTCCTCGCACTTTACGATGCAACTAACAATGCGAAATACCTTGCGCGCGTCGGCGAATTATTTGCGCTTTTCCAGTCGCACTTTTTTGATGAAACACACGGGGTACTGTTTGAGTTTTTTGATGAAAACTGGAAACGTTTGCCTAATGCCAAAGGTGATACGGTAGAGCCTGGCCACATGATGGAGTGGGTATGGTTATTGGATTGGTATCACCGTCGCACTGGTCGTCCTGTTGCCCAATACACGAAGGCACTCTACAAGCGCGGCTTGGCAATGGGCATGGACAAATCCGGTCTGTTATTTGATGCCGTTTCTTACACCGGCGAAGTGATTGATCGCAACAAACGTTGTTGGGGTATTACTGAATTAATTAAAGCCAGCCTTGTGCAAATTCGAGAAGGCAATACCGATGCGGAAGCCATTGCAGTAAAAGGCGTGGATGATTTATTTAATTACTATCTGTGCGCTTCCACACCGGGCTCCTATGTGGATCAGCGTGGTGCGGATGATGAAGTGGTTGTTGATGTGGCTCCAGCGAGCACGCTTTATCATTTGATTGTTGCCGCAATGGAGTTGCTGGATCATTTTGAATTGGAAACTAAAAAATAATTTCATACA
>DATJLF010000072.1:0-4566 GCA_035490715.1 Cellvibrio sp. | reverse complement strand
AACCACCTGATCCCATACCGAACTCAGAAGTGAAACGACTTAGCGCCGATGGTAGTGTGGGGTCTCCCCATGTGAGAGTAGGTCATCGTCAAGCTTCTAATTACAACGCCCGGTAGATAATCCTATCGGGCGTTTTTTATTTCGTATAAAAATTCTTATTTGTACTTCAATTCTTCCCTCTATAATCCTCCTGCTCTTAAATACCCATTGTGAACGTTTAGACGTTAATTTTTTAATACCGAGTAGCTTGTGTTAACTATTAATCTTTCATCAATCCAATCTAATTGGCGATATCTTGTCCAGTTAGCACCCGTTAAAGCTAAAGTGGCCGGTGTGATTAAAGCAAATGCTTATGGGTTAGGTGCAGAGCAGATAGGAAAAGCGCTTTGGGAGGCAGGGTGTAGGGAGTTTTTTGTTGCTAGTTTAGAAGAGGCTTTGCTTGTAAAAAAAAGTTTGCCAGGAAACGCAATTATTTATGTGCTTGGTGGTTTTCGTAACGGTGATGAGCAAATTTTCATCGATTCTGGCCTTATTCCTGTACTAGGATCATTAGCTGCGGTCAAGCGTTGGTCAAAGCTTAACTCCATGTACGGACGTAATGACCATTCTGTAATTAAGATTAATACAGGCATGACTCGTTTAGGATTGAACATTGATGAATTCAAGAGTCTCTGTCTTGAACCGGCTTTATTAAAAGCTTGCAATCCCGTCTTGATGATGAGCCATCTTGCGTGTGCTGACAAACCAAATCATCCACTGAATAAAATTCAACAAGAGCTCTTTTCAAATTGTGCGCTACTTGCGCACCCAATATTTCCTAAGATGCGTTTTAGCTTGGCAAATTCGTCAGGTATTTTTTTAGGGGACACTTACCACTTCGATTTGCTGCGACCAGGTGCAGCGCTTTATGGAATTGCCCCGCAAAAAGATGTTTTGAATCCCATGAAGCCCGTTGTTTCGTTACGGCTTCCTATAATACAAGTACGAACACTGGACGAGCGCGCAGGAATTGGTTACGGATCGGAAATTTTCCTGGAGAAAGGAGGGCGTATTGTTGTAGTTGCGGGTGGGTATGCAGATGGCTTGAATCGCACATTAGGTGCAAATCCCGAGGGTTCTTTGCATGGATGGCATGTGAAATCTGTAGGTAGAATGTCTATGGACCTCACCATGTTTGATATATCCAATGTCCCCTTATCTGATGAACAACTGTTACAGTCATCAATAGAGGTAATCAACGATCAATTTTCTTTGGATTATTTAAGTGAGAAAAATGACCTACTCGGGTATGAGGTATTAACCAGCCTCGGTTCTCGCTACAAAAGAGAATACATCAACGAGGTAAGTAATGCCTGAAAAGAACAGAATTGAGTTGGGATCTCTTTGGGATATCGTTCTGGTCCTTGCTGATGGTGAGTTCCATTCAGGTGAAGAATTGGGGTTGTTGCTTAATATAAGCAGGACAGCGGTTTGGAAGCATCTACAGAAGCTTGAATACTTTGGAGTTAATTTATCTTCGGTTAAAGGAAAGGGATATTGCATTCCTGGTGGTTTGGATCTGCTCTGCTCTAAAAAAATAACTTCACTATTGAAATCAAAACAACAACTGGAGTTGAACATTTTTCCGCAAATTGATTCGACGAATTCTTTTTTGATGGAGCAGCTTGACCCCGCAAGACAAGTTTGTTGTGCGGAATTTCAATCGGCGGGGCGTGGTCGTCGAGGACGATTATGGGTGAGTCCTATGGCTCAAAATCTCTATTTCTCTATAGGTTGGGGATTTGAGGGTGGTGTAGCAGCAATTGAAGGTCTTAGCTTAGTAGTTGGTGTGGCCATTTCTCGCGCATTAAATAAATGCGGGTTGAAAGATGTAAAATTAAAATGGCCTAACGACGTTTTGTATCAAAATAAAAAGCTTGCCGGAGTTTTAATTGAGATGACTGGCGACCCCTCAGGATATTGTCAGGTTGTGATTGGTGTTGGTTTGAATGTCTCTATGCAGGAATTGCATGCAACTGGAATTGACCAACCATGGGCTGCATTGAATAGCATGCTAGCTGAAGACGGCCTGCCGCACATGTCTCGCAATCAAGTAACCGCAATGCTTTTGGATGAACTGCTTAATATACTTCAAGCTTATGAGTCAGAAGGTCTCTCTTTTTATTTAGATGAATGGATGAATATTGCAGCTTATAAAGGTCAGCAGGTTGAATTGCGTAATGGACAGGCGTTGATAAATGGAACTTTTGCAGGGGTTACAGAGAGTGGTGCATTGCGATTGCTCTGTGATGGGCGCGAACAAATCTTCCATGGTGGTGAAGTATCGCTGAGGTCTCTTGCATGATTTTGGAAATGGATCTGGGTAACACTCGATGTAAATGGAGGCTTCGCGAGGGAAGTGAGGTTGCTATGCGGGGCGCTATACCTATTTCGGAATCATTTGGTGAATTGGAATTACCGCTGAGACAATACAAGCAACAAATCAAAAAGTGCTGGGTTGTGAGCGTGGTACATCCTGGGATTGATAACGCATTATCAAGATGGGTCGCGGGCTATTTAGCCATAAATCCAGAGTTCGCGCGTACGGGTAAAACGTGTACGGGAATTGTTAATGGTTACGAAAAACCTGAGAGCTTAGGGGTGGATCGCTGGTTGGCTATAGTCGCGGCAGGTCGTGAAATAACGAGCTCATTTTTAATGGTTTCTTTCGGTACTGCAGTGACTTTGGATTTGGTCCTGGAAAATGGACAGCATGTCGGTGGATACATAGCTCCAGGTTTGAATCTTATGCTAGATTCCTTGCAGCAAGGTACTTACGGAGTTGCTGCTGAAAGCAATGATCCAAAGATGGAACTGTTTCCGGGGACAACAACTGTTAATGCGGTGCATGCTGCAATAGCGGCTATGGTGGTTGGGCTAATTGAAAATGCATTAAGCAAGCTACAAGAAATATCTGGTCGGCAGTTGACGGAATTAATTTTTACCGGTGGCGATGCAATTAAATTTTTGCCACTTTATCCTGATGCGAAGTATAAGCCAGAATTAGTTTTGGATGGCTTGACATATATTCTTGGCGCATCCCAATAAACGGAGACAAAAATGCGAGCTATATTTTTTGTGCTATTAATTGCAAACATCGCATTTTTTACGCACCAGTATTTTAATAAAAATGAAAAACAGGTTGCGTCGATGAGTCAGGTTAACGCTGTGGACAATGATACGAAAAATAATCTACAACTTTTGTCGGAAACAAACGGGGTAGGAAATGTTGGGCTGCGACCAAAAAAAATATCTGACACAGACGAAAACCTTGTAAATGGTCCAACCGAAAATAATGATATGTGCACGATGTTGGGGCCATATGAGCAGCTACTGCAGGCTGAGTATGCTATTGAAAGATTAAATGCTTTAGGTGCAAGTGCTCATATAACCCCAATTGAAATCCAGGAAGGTGAGTCGTTTTGGGTTTACTTAAAGCCTGAAATGTCTGAAAAAGAAGCTGTTCGAAGGCTTTATGAGTTACAAAAGAAAAATATCGAAAGTCATGTAATTACAAAAGGCGAGTTAACAAATGGTATATCTTTTGGGCGTTTTGCTGATTATGCAGAGGCTGAGATTAAATTGAATGAAGTTAAGGCTCAAGGATATGATGTTGCTATAAAGCGCTTACCCAAAACAATTCAGGAGACTTGGGTTGTTATTAATGAAGATTTTGCTGAAAAAGTAGACGAATCAGTGTGGTTGGATCTTTTAAATAAACAATCGGGCTTGGAAAAGAGACAAAATTTCTGTTTAGGTGTTGCTTCCCAATAAATGTTTCACTAGAATTCTGCCTCCACAAACAGCAGTGGTTGAAAAGCTGGCGTAGCTCAGTAGGTAGAGCAGCTGACTTGTAATCAGCCGGTCGGGGGTTCAATTCCTCTCGCCAGCTCCATTTTTGACCAGTTGTTTTGATCGTAACTCTGTGAATTTATTAAAAAAATAGGTTGACAGTTCACGGTTCAGGCCGGAAAATGCCGGCGGTTTTCGGCAGGGGTTCCCGAGCGGCCAAAGGGATCAGACTGTAAATCTGACGCGCGAGCTTCGGTGGTTCGAATCCACCCCCCTGCACCAAATTCTCATTTTGAGAAAAGGCAAAAGCCTGAGAGCTAGCAGCCAATATCTGGTTTAGCGGGTATGGTTCAATGGTAGAACCTCAGCCTTCCAAGCTGATGGCGCGGGTTCGATTCCCGCTACCCGCTCCAAATTGTTAATGTTAAAGGCTCATATAGCTCAGTTGGTAGAGCACACCCTTGGTAAGGGTGAGGTCAGCAGTTCAAATCTGCTTATGAGCTCCAAAAAATATGCTGCGAGGGTTGTTCTCTCGCAGCTTTTTTATCTGTGTAAAAGTCATCTACGTCTGAGGAGGCGCTCGCAATGGCGAAGGAAAAGTTTGAACGTAACAAGCCCCACGTCAACGTGGGCACCATTGGTCACGTTGACCATGGTAAAACCACTCTGACCGCAGCTTTGACCAAAGTGTGCGCTGAGAGCTGGGGTGGTAGTTTCGTAGCTTATGACGGTATC
>DATJLF010000071.1:0-57231 GCA_035490715.1 Cellvibrio sp. | reverse complement strand
AGACAGACCAGATGGCTCGCTGGGGAGGTGAGGACTTTGTCATGATATTGCCTGATGTTGGGGTAGATAATGCGTATCACCTGGCGGAAGAGATGCGCGCATTAGTTGCTACAACAAGTTTTGAACAATTTCCCAATTTGCATCTCACTATTAGTTTGGGGGTTGGTTCAAGCAGCGGGGAAATACCATTTCATCAATTATTCCGGAATGTTGATATGGCGCTCTACCAGGCCAAGGCCCAAGGTCGCAACCGTACGGTCAAAGTCGAAGATTCTTTCTAAGTGCTCGTTTATAATGTGCTGAATTTGAGTATGTAAATAGGTGTAAAAGTGGATATAAATCGTTTGTTCTGGGGGAGTCGCCGAGGCATGCTGGAGTTAGATCTAGTGTTGATGCCATTTTTGGAGAATGTTTATCCTGGGTTAGAACAAGGTGATAAGGAAAGTTATTGGTTATTGTTGGAAGAGCAAGATCAAGATTTGTTTGCATGGTTCTTGCGTCGCGAAAATCCGACTAACCCCGAACTACAACGGATCGTGGAAATTATTCGTGCAAATACCGGTCTTCAGAAAAGCAATTGATTCACCGCTGTCAGTTGTTAATTCCTCTGTAAAGTCTCTGCCTCCATTAAACGAAATTTCGATAAGTCAATCTCGTCGGTTGATTTATTTTTATCGTTTTGCATATTTTTCTTTCGCGGTTATTTTATTGATTGCATTTGTCCCCTGGGTTGCATCAGGGTCAATATGGTTATTTCCCTTGATGTTGATGTGGTCGTGTTTATGGAATTTATATCGTCGACAAATTGCGGGATTATTTGTCGGAAAATTATGGTTTAACGATAACGTATGGCGATTACAGTGCGATGGTGTTAATCGAGTGTACAGATTGACTGGTGCTGTGGTTTGTTGGCCATCAGTGATTATCTTGCCATTATCTGATCAAGTGAGTCATCAACGGAAATATGTGATTCTTGAAAGCACTGGTTTATCGCCCGCAGACAATGCACGATTGCGAACATGGCTGCGGGTTTGTTTAAAGCCAAAAAATTAGCTGCTAACTATCTTTGCTGACTATTACATCCTGTGCGGCAAAATTGGTGGGAACTAAAATAGTATCGCGTGCAATAGATGCCTTTTCAGGATAATCAGCAGAATAATGCAGGCCCCGGCTTTCTTTACGCTCATGGGCAGAGCGAATGATGAGTTCTGCTACAGTGGCGAGATTCCGAAGTTCAATCAAATCGCTACTGACATTGTAATTACTATAGTATTCGGCAATTTCTTTTTGTAGCAACTTGATGCGATGGGTTGCTCGTTCAAGGCGTTTGTCTGTGCGCACTATGCCCACATAATCCCACATGAATCGACGCAATTCGTCCCAGTTATGTGAAATTACAACGTCTTCATCTGAATCCCTTACGCGCGAAGCATCCCATTGTGGTGATTTATCGGTGACAGTAATTTGCGAAAGATTTTTAAGAATTTGCTGGGCAGCTGATTGTGCGTAAACAATACATTCCAGCAATGAATTGCTCGCCATGCGGTTTGCGCCATGCAATCCGGTAAAAGAGGTCTCGCCGATTGCATATAGATTTTGTAAATCGGTGTGACCATTCTTGTCTACTAAAACGCCACCGCACGTATAATGAGCGGCAGGTACAACAGGGATTGGTTCCTTTGTTATATCAATACCAAAATCCAAACAGCGTGCTTTTACGGTAGGAAAATGTTCGCTAATAAATTCCGGGGATTTATGACTGATATCCAGATATACAAAATTACATCCCAGGCGTTTCATTTCATGGTCTATCGCTCGGGCCACAATATCGCGCGGGGCAAGTTCTTCTCGCTCATCAAACCGTGTCATAAAACGCTCGCCACTGGGTAAGCGCAAATAAGCGCCTTCACCTCGGAGTGCTTCTGTAATTAAAAAATTTTTTGCTCCTGGGTGATAAAGACAGGTCGGATGAAATTGATTGAATTCCATATTGGCTACACGGCATCCCGCACGCCATGCCATTGCGATGCCGTCGCCACTTGCGCTATCCGGATTGCTACTGTAAAGATAAACCTTGCTGGCTCCACCAGTGGCGAGTACTACCACTTTGGCCTGAAAGACATGCACTGCATCGTTTTCGCTGTCGAGAACATAAGCTCCGGTACAGCGTAGTTTGCGTGAACCGGCATCGGCTTGGGATATAAGGTTAATAGCAACGTGATGTTCATAAATATCGATATTGCTATGTTTCTGGACTTGCTCAATTAATGTGGAATGAACGGCTTGGCCTGTTGCATCTGCACTATGGATAATGCGTCTATGACTGTGGCCACCTTCTTTTGTTAGGTGGTAGTCACCATTGGTATTTTCTTTAGTGAAATTAACCCCTTGATCGATTAACCACTGAATTGCTTCTTTGCTTCTTTCAACTGTAAATCTTACAGCATCCTCATGGCATAGGCCGGCGCCGGCGACTAACGTGTCCGCTACATGGGCATCGATAGAGTCCTGGTCATCCAATACCGCTGCAATTCCTCCTTGGGCAAACCAGGTAGAACCTTGATTGACGGCATTTTTACTCAATACGGCAACCTTCGCTTGCTGCGCTAGACTTAAGGCCAATGTTAGTCCTGCAGCACCTGAGCCTATAACTAGAACGTCGTAATCATAGTGTTTGTTCATTCAATCAAGTCCGACTTTGGGAGTAAAAAATTCGTTTGGTAGTGCGCAGTATAACAAGCTGTAATACGTTTATACGAAAGATTCCCAATAGAGATATAAGCATCGGTTTAGAACTTTTTAATCAAGCTTTTGTCTATGAGGCCAGCTGCCGTAATAGGCTTAAGTATGTAACAATTCCATATTCTACGAAGTAAACAAAAACGTAAGAAAATTGACACATTTTCTATTAGGCCAGCACCATCTTGGCCGCAGATTTGCTTTGTCAGGTTTAACAAAGCACTTGGGGGTTCTAGAATGACAGCGCAATTGGCGCCTGATGTTGATCAACAACTTGTCGAGCGAGTTCAAAAAGGTGATAAACGAGCATTTGATTTGCTAGTGATTAAGTACCAGCACAAGGTGCTTGCGGTCATTAGCCGATTTATCCGTGATCATGCAGAGGCACAGGATGTTGCCCAGGAAGCGTTTATTAAAGCTTATAGAGCATTACCTAACTTTCGCGGAGATAGTGCTTTTTATACATGGATTTATCGAATCGCCATCAATACGGCTAAAAATCACATAGTGGCTCGCAATCGCCGCCCACCCACAAGTGATGTGGAGATAGAAGATGCCGAGTTTTTTGACGGTAACGAGGGTATGCATGAGCTTAATACACCAGAGCACAATGTTTTGTGTGAGGAGCTTGAAGGAACCATCGCCCAGGCATTTAAAGATCTACCGGACGATTTGCGTACAGCGGTAACTTTACGTGAAATGGATGGGTTGAGTTATGAAGAGATTGCCGAGGTCATGGCATGCCCGGTGGGTACAGTTCGCTCGCGCATTTTCCGTGCACGTGAGGCGATTGATAAGCGAATTAAACCCTTGGTTGAGGATGTTTGACACGTAATGAAAAACTTTCACAATTTTTGCAAAATTGGCGAACCATTTGTTTAAGTATTGGTCACAGAGACAGTTAGTTTTTGTGTGAATGTTTAACCAGGTACTTTTTCTCTAATCAATAATTTTGTACAGAGGCAACAGCAATAATGACTGAGCAAACCCAATCACCAGTGCTCGCCGAATCACTCTCAGCGCTTATGGATAATGAAGCTTCGGAATTGGAGCTGCAGCGGCTATTAAAGACGCTAGAGGCTGATTCCGAGTTAAAGTCTACATGGTCACGTTATCAGATTGGCAGCGCTGGCCTTAAGGGGAAATTACCGGTAATTGCACCCACTGATTTTGCTGCGAGGGTGAGTGCGGCAATCGATTTTGAGGAGGCACATGCTCAACCGGTAGTAGATGTTGCTAAGTCCAACCATCAAGAAATAAAAAGTAATCCTGTTAGTTTGCCCCGTTGGTGGCAACAAATAGGTCGGGTTGCTATAGCTGCTTCGGTAACAGGTGTTGTTGTGTTGGGAGTTCAGCAATTTCAGTCCGCATCCCCAGCTGCTGTTGATATTGCTTCTAATACACCCGTGGCCGCCCCAGCAACCGAAAATAAAGTTGCTAATTTGCCATCAGGTATAAATGCACCTGCATTGTCAGCACGTACTGTGGCGGTTCAAAGCGGGTATGAATCTCGCCCACAGGAAAATCGCCGAGTGATGTTTGTACCACGCCAAGAAGCAGCACCCGTTTACAATGAAGATGTATCGACTTATGTAAATCAGCTTATTCAGGAACATTCAGACAATGCATCCCTGAATAGTGCCCAAGGCATGTTGCCTTACACTCGTGTGATTTTGGTTGAGGAAGAATAATTTTTCTTGGCATCGCTATTAGCTTGTTGGAGTCCTTGGGGAGCAGTTATGCTGCTCCCCAATTTATTTTCTAATCGAGTCTAGAATGCCAACACTTACATTCTCTCAAATTGCACCTTGCTTCATTTCTGGTTTACTTTCGGTTGTGTTCTTGTTTTCAATGCCTTCAGTTGCGCAAGGAACATCAGTTGCTGTTATTGATCCGGGTGTTTCAATTCAAAATTCCTCTAATCCAGATGAAGTAAAACAGTTATTGCACAAAATGGCGACTGTGCCGCAAACCCTTAATTATCAAGGGTCTTTCACATACCAGCATAAAGATAATCCCTCATTGCAAAGTTTTCGTATCCTTCATTGGGTTGAAAATGGGGTTGAGCACGAACGTTTGCAGCACTTAAACGGAACTGAACGCGAATTTGTACGGGAGGGGAAATCTCCCGCATGCAGTACCTTGGGCACGCAATTATTGCAGGGAAAAATCAGCCAATTTGGTGCAAACCTGGCACGGCTGGATCAGTTGTATAAGTTTGAAATTCGTGGCCCTGAAAGAGTCGCTGGACGTGAAGCTACCGCATTATTGGCGTTGCCTATGGATCAGTATCGACATAGTTCATTGTTGTCTATTGATAATGAAACCGGATTGGTTCTCAAATCATGGTTGGTAGATGATTCTGCGCGTCCCCTGGAGCGTTATCAATTTATCGATTTGGATTTGAGTCCAGATCTTGAAGCACTAAAACAACCACTGGCCAAGTTACATAAAGATGCTAATGCCGAGGCAGAGTGCAATCCTGAGCTGTTGAAACAGCCGGATCAGTGGCAACTTGCATGGGTGCCACCTGGTTTTGTTTTTGTCGGGCAACGTCAAGTGCGGCAAAAGATTGATATGTTGATGTATACCGATGGCCTAACCACGTTTTCGGTATTTGTTGAGCGTGCTCAGGGGGCAATACCGGAAGGCGTAGCACAGCGCGGAGCGACGCTTGCCGTAATGGATTCGCTGAGATACCAGAATGCAACCTATCGGATTACAGTGGTTGGTGAAATTCCTGTCATCACCGCACAAAAAATTGCCCAAAATATTGGTGGGATTTAATCCTCTTCCTCGTAGGTGCTGATCATGATTATTGAAATCGGGCGAATCGTTTCCGTGGAGTCAGAGGGGGTGTGGGTAGAAACTATCCAGAAATCGGCTTGTGGTTCCTGTAAAGCTGAAAAAGGTTGCGGGCAGAGCTTAATCAATAAATGGGACGGACATACTTCCTACATTTGGGTGCTGCTTGAGGGGCGAGATTCGCAACAGTATCACTTAGGCGATGAAATCCAAATTGGAGTTCCTGAAGAAGTGATTTCCAGAGGATCGATGGTGGTCTATGTGATCCCTTTACTCGCTTTGGTCAGTGCAACGGCGGCGGCACACACTTTGTTTGCTAGCGAGGTGATTACTACCTTTAGTGGACTTGGTGGATTGCTGGTAGGTGGTTTGATTGTTCGCTGGCATTCCTGGCGAAACCGTTATAACCGCAAACTGCAACCTGTCTTGGTTGATGATAGAAAGCCACTTCGTTTTTATATGACAGAGGATGCTCATTCGCATGTTGCGAATTAATGCCAGTCTCAGTATTTCTCTCCGCCAAATTGAATTGACGGCAATGCGTGCTCAGGGAGCTGGAGGGCAGAATGTCAATAAGGTATCGAGTGCGATACATTTGCGTTTTGATATCCCTAATTCATCATTAAATGAATTCTATAAATCTCGCCTATTATCACTAGGCGACAGCCGAATTAATAATGACGGTGTGTTGGTTATAAAAGCCCAGCGTTTCCGTACACAGGAACAAAATCGCGAAGATGCGTTAATGCGCCTGCAAGCAATTGTTCTTGGTGCTATCAAAATAGAAAAGATGCGCCGTGCTACTAAACCGACTTATTCTTCAAAACAGCGACGTATGGACGGTAAAACCCAGCGTAGTGTCATTAAAGCCTCGCGTCAGAAAATCTCGTTTGATTAGTTGTTATTTTGCAATGCCTGAACTTTTAAATTTCCGGGCGCAAAGTTTTCCCTCCATAAAAGTTGTTGTAAATTGCGAATGTCTTCTCCGCCACCTTTCATTAACCAATTTACCAACGCTTTAGCTACGTCTGGATAATCGCGACCTTTACTCGGTGGCGGTATGGGCAGCCAGCGTTGTAATGTTGGCACGTCAAAGTATTTTGTAGTATGTCCATAGCCTAATTTTTCCAGCGCCAAAGCATTGGATTTCTGTTCCATTTGCCCTGTAACAGGTTGCACTAATATTTTTTTACCCAAGTGAATTGCTTCACTGGGTAGTTCGAAACCAGCGCTACAAATTACTCCTTCGCACTGATGTAAATCTAGCTGAAATCCTTCGCGTGAAAAAGGGCGTACATGTATGTGTTCATCATCGTAGGCTGTTGCCACTGGCTGATAGACATAAAACTGATAATCCGGAAATTCACGTAATTGCGGAACTATGTCTTCCAATCCTGCAAATGGGAGGTAAACGAGGTAGTGTTTTGCTGTTGAAGTATTTGGGTAATGTGAATGCTCAACCATCGGCGGCAATATTGGTTGATTAAAGTGATGCCAATGCAATCCTATCGGTTGTGTAACTGGTGCAAAGTTACGCATGAACCAGCTTACAAAAATATTGTTATCAGCCTTCGGAATGTCATAAAAAAAAGCATTCTGATGGGATATTCCAATTACTTTTTTTCTTGCTAGTTTTGCGGCCCACGCTGATACAGGTTCGAAATCATTAATAATGAAATCATAGTTATCTACATGTATTTTTTTTATGTCCTGATAAAGCTGAGTGAGATTAGATGTTAGTGCCGTTTTCAAATACAGCACTTTTCCACTTTGCGTCGCAAAAGTTAAGCCGCGATATGTTTGATAATTACCAAATGCTTCCATGTCAAAATATTTATCGCGTTCTCGCCCTGAAAACACCCAGTCAACCTGGGCTCCTGCATCGGCAAGTGCTTTTGCCATAATGCGAGCTCTGGTAGTGTGTCCGTTGCCCGTACCTTGAACTCCGTACAATATTTTCATGCATTTTTGCTCAAATGTTGTGATCGATATTTAAATTAACTCATTGCAATAGGTAACGAATAAAAATAAATTCCTAAAAAAGCACAACCGCTTCCGAGTATTGCACCTGCTACTAAATCGGTGGGGTAGTGGACCCCGAGCAGTACTCGACTCATACCAATGGCAGTTGCCCAAATAAATGCCAGGATGGCAAAAATTGGATAAAAATTTAGAATTAAACAGGCAAATAAAAATGCAGCAGCTGTATGGCCGGAAGGGAAACTAAATTGATCAGAAGGAGTAATCCAAGCTTGGTAAGTGGTAATTTTTACGGCGGGACGATCACGTTTGATGAGGTTTTTTAATATCAAATAAAGACTTACATCAAATACATAAGCGATAATGCCGCTCCAAAAAAATGCGGTACCCGCCAAAGGTTCGAGCATCAATAAACTGAACGCCATCAGAAAGTAGAGCGGTCCATCGCCGGTATGCGAAATAAATCTTACCGAGCGACGATATTGAAAACCTTTTGTCACATGTACCCATAAGAATGCAAGGGTATCTAAATGGTGGACGCGTTGTAAAAATGTGTTCATGATTCACCGCCGTTAAATAAGTTGCACAGGAATCCGGGTGTGCTAGAAAAAGCAACATCACCTGATCTTTTTTAACACTGCTATGTGACTGTTCTGTGAATGCGCAATGAATCTGAAATGACAACTGGAGAAGGCGAATGGGTAAACCAGGTAAAACCGGTATTGCACGGGTGATAGATGCTTTTGGTTATTCGATGAAGGGGTTTGCTGCAAGTTGGAAGTATGAGGCTGCTTTTAGGCAAGAAGTAGGTTTGGCGGTAATACTGATTCCTGCAGCATTTTGGCTCGCACAAACACATATAGAACTGATTCTGCTAATTAGCAGTGTGTTTTGGGTGTTAATGGCAGAGCTGGCAAATTCTTCCGTAGAAGCCGTTGTTGACCGTACTGGTTCAGAACGTCACGAACTTTCAGGGCGCGCCAAAGACATAGGCTCGGCACTGGTTTTTGTAAGCCTGACTTTGCTAGTTATTGTATGGATGATAATCATCATCAACCGGTTTTGGTGAGGAGACTCTTTTGGGGCCAGCTAATGAGGAGAGGAACCCAAATCGGCAGAATTAACAAAAGCCATATAATCGTCAGCTAAAGTCCGTTCCTGGTTACGGCGTTCAGCGGATTTGCGACGTTTGCGATGATATAAATCCATTGGTAAGTTTTTACAGGGGTCTCGATCCAGGCGGCGATCAGCACCTTTGCGGCGGTCGATGAATAATTTGTGGTCGCTCATGATATCTATTTATACATCCTCACATAGGTTGATCAGGTTACAGCGTGTTCGATTAATTCGAATCTACTTGTCCCAAGTCAACACAGTGTAGTTCTTTGTCGGTAAAATGCCGCCAGTTTTTTTGCATGGATGAGGCAATCTAAATAGCAGGCATTTATTCTCCCGGTACAAATAAGGCGCGAGAAGGTTATGAATCTCATTCAAAAACAAATACATACCAAGTTAAGCGAAGGTTTCCAGCCTGTACATTTGGATGTAGTCAATGAAAGCTACATGCATTCGGTTCCTGCCGGATCAGAAACCCACTTCAAAGTGACCCTGGTTACATCCGTATTTGAAGGTAAACGGCAAGTACAACGTCACCAGGCAGTCTATGCTTGTTTGGCAAGTGAATTAAAGGGAGGTGTACATGCATTGGCATTACATACATTTTCCCCTGATGAGTGGCTGCTGAATAATCAGGTGCCGTTATCTCCTCAATGTCTGGGTGGAAGTAAGCACGACGAATGAAATATTTGCTGGTTGTACAAAAAATAAGCGCCTATAATGCGCCCCCCAACACCGGGGTTAGCTCATTTGTTTTAACGGTTAAGTGATCTGTATGAGTCAAATTGTTGTTGCTGCATTGTATAAATTCGTGAAGTTACCGGATTTCGAGGTTCTGGTCCCTCGTTTGAAAACATTATGTGATTCTCTGGGGATTAAAGGCACGTTACTGCTGGCAGAAGAGGGAATTAATGGCACTGTTTCTGGTAGTCGCGAAGGCATAGACGGGCTGGTAGCTTTTCTGGTTGCTGATGGGCGCTTCGATAATCTGAGTTACAAAGAGTCCTTTTATGATGAGCAACCTTTCTATCGAATGAAGGTTAAGCTCAAAAAAGAAATAGTCACTATGGGCGTTAATGGCATTGATCCCCAGAAAATTGTGGGGACTTACGTTAAACCTCGTGATTGGAACATGTTGATTAGTGACCCTGACGTGGTGGTTATTGATACCCGCAACTCTTATGAATATGAAATCGGGACGTTTGAGCGGGCGGTAGATCCCAAAACTGAAACATTCCGCGAGTTTCCTGCTTATGTGGCAAATAATCTTGATCCTTCCAAGCATAAAAAAGTTGCTATGTTTTGCACGGGTGGTATTCGCTGCGAAAAGTCTACCGCCTATTTAAAAGAACAGGGCTTTGAGGAGGTATATCACCTTGAGGGGGGAATCCTTAAGTACCTCGAAGAAGTACCGGAAGAAGAAAGTTTATGGCGTGGCGAGTGTTTTGTATTTGATAACCGTGTTGCTGTGAACCATAAATTGGAAAGGGGTATATACGATCAATGCCACGGTTGTCGTTATCCGATTACTGATGAGGATAAGCTTTCACCTCTCTACATGTTAGGGGTTTGTTGCCCTCGATGTTATGACAAGCTTTCTGAGGATCAGAGGGTTCGCTTTGCGGAGCGGCAGAAACAAATTGAATTGGCGAAGGAGCGTAATGAAACCCATATTGGTGCTTTGCCACCAGACCGCCAACTTCGTGCAGCTCAAAAACGCGAGCAACGTGAGGAGCAGCGCCGAAATTCCTTGTTGGGTGCAAATATCGCGGCAAATTCTTTAGGTAATGGTGGTTAGTTATTTGTCACACAATTACAATATGCTTTAATAACGTTTTCGTTGGTGAACCCAAGTGGTATCTATGAATTTCGATGATTGGACAACAGATCTGGCCGCAGGTACAGCGACACACTCGAGTGGATTTACAATCCGGATAGAAGGAAACCCAAAAGATCCTTCGGAAGTATATCCGGGTAAATTTCCGGAGGGGATCAGTTTCGTCGATCAAGCGCGTTTGTTAAGGTCTGGTTTGGAGTTTTTGGCTAAGGCGGGTGGAGTTGCTCCCAAATCATGGCAGTCCACCCCTAACCATGATGCAAAGAGCGAAGCTATAAAAGCGCGTGAAGAGTTGGCGAAGCGTTTTGCTGAGCGTCCCGATAAGCCACAGCGTTCAGTGTTATCGTTGAAAAAGAGTTCATAATAATTGGATTAAAAAAAACGGCGCACACAGCGCCGTTTTTTATTGGTTCTTATAGAAGTCCGCGTCGTTGGAGTTCTAAATAATGATCATCGACCAGTTTGAATAATTCATCGAACCTCTGCGACGCAGGTGCCACTACCAGCTCCAGCACTTCGGCATCGTTCTTGGGACGCTTCATAATTTTTTCCAGTTCTGCTGCTGTAGTTGTCATGGCTCCGAGAATCTTATCGGTACTTTCTTTATCCCGAAAAATGCGGCCTTGTTCAGTTAATTGCAGGTATTTATCGCACTCTAGTAGCCAATCTTTACGCTGCAGTACGAAATTTCGAATATTTTTTGCCCCACCGCGATGGGCCGTAGGCAATTGTTTTTCCTTGTACGCTTGCAAGCTTTTCTTTCCTTGCATCAGGAAATCATTACTGGTTTGCTTACAATATTTTGCGTTTAGGTAGGTAGCAAATTTAATATTATTAGCTGTTTCCGCTTTACCTCGTTTACAGGCTTCATCGCATGCGAAACCAAGTTGCGCAAGGGATAACAAAGTGATGGTCAATAGCATTCTTTTCATAGGGGCTCGCCGATTATTAAAGTTATGTTTAAGCTGAACAACTGGAATGTGATATAGATCACTTTTGAAAATTCGTCAAGCGATGTAAATAAACTTGAATCTGATTATAGCTATTGGTTTTAACTTCGCAGGAAAGTGATACGAAAAGTGGCAGTAGACGGGATTCGGTCGAAGGGAGGGAACAAAAAGACTCACATTATATTGTTAATAGCGGAGCAATTTTTCAACCACTCCGCATCCAGTATTACTGAAGAAATCCCAGCGGACTTTTAGTTATTGCAACGTTCACAATATAAGCAAAAACTATCAGTGCCGATATCCATAATACTTTGCTTGCAACGGGGTTCGGGGTTTTAAATGCGGCCACACCCAGAGCGATATAAGCTATCAGTGCAACAATTTTTGCCATCAACCAGGGTTGGCTTCCCGGGGACATACTTAAATGTACAGCGAGGACGATACCACTTACCAATAAAAAGGTGCTGATAATATGGGGCAGGATTTTTACCCATTTCCTGGTCAACATGCCGGATTTAGTGAATAACCAAATGCCACGGATAAAAAAAAGCAGTAACGAGAGTACAACAAAAGTTAAATGCAAATGCTTTAGGGCTAAGTACACGGTGTTTTCCTTATAATCATAAGTTGTGTGGATATTAAGTTGGACCAAGTGCTTTTGTTACTAGTGCTAACATTGACGAGGATAATGGTAATTTCAATGCTGCATCATGGCCACGCTCTGACATTTTGTTCCAGGTTTTACGAATAATATCGATAAGTTTATGTTCTTCATGTTTGCTGGCGAAATCTTCAAGGTAAAACTCGATGAAAACCAGACACACAATATCTTCTAGCGTTTGCACTTCATCATCACGTTTTAAACTTCTTTTAAGTAGTAAATCTTTAACCCGATTAATCATCGCTTCGTCGTAACCGTGGGTGGCCATAATCTCGCCCGCAATATCGCCATGCATTTGGGCCAGATCCAATCGCCATTTTTTATAGCCACCACGATCCATGGGGTAATCGTTGCGTGGGATCTTCCAGCGACAAATATGTTGGCTACGCGCTGCCAGCTGTAACGCTTCTGAGGGAGAGTGGCAGAATTTATGCAAATGTTCACTCATGCGCTGAGCGTAAATCCATTCCTTTGCAACATAATTATTATCAACCAATTCCGTATTTGGGTCCTGGAGGTTGGCCTCATCAAAAGCGGCCAGGGTTGCGTTCATGCGTGTTAAATCAGTCATTCATATATTCTCGTTTAGTTAACAACGTGCATCACCATTTGCGATGCTGCGTAACTGTTCCATGTTTTTTATTACTACTTCTTTTTTATCCACATTAATAACGTCTTGTTTTTGTAAACGGGTAAATATACGGCTGACAGTTTCGATAGTCAGTCCTAAAAAATTACCAATATCAGTACGCGACATAGGCAAACGAAATGCAGTTGCTGACAACTGGCGTCGGTTATTCCTGCTCGATATGCTTAGTAGTAACGCCGCAACTCTTTCTTCCGCGTTGCTCTTGCTTAAAAGCGTGATAATTTGCTGGTCTTGAGTAATTTCGCGGCTCATCAATTGAAATAAATGCCGTTGTAAATTAGAAATTTGCAAGCTTAATTCCTCTATACGATAAAACGGAATTTCGCATACAGATGCAGTTTCCAATGCAACCACTGAATTGGCGTAGCGGTTATCGGCGATACCATCCATTCCAACCACCTCACCGGGAAGATAAAAACCGGTCACTTGCTCCTCACCACTATCACTCAGTGTTGTGGCCTTAACTGCTCCTGATCGTATGGCATACACTGAAGCAAATGAATCGTTAGCACGATATAAATAGTCGCCTTTTTGTAATGGTTTGCCACGCTGGACAATCTTGTTAAGTTTATCGATGTCATCAATGGATAGGCTTATTGGTAGGCAAATTGTATTAAGCCGGCAATTGCCACAACTTACACGCTGGTCATGCGAACAATTCGTATCCTGAGTTTTTACGATGTTTTGATTAATCGTCATAGAGCAAAAGCCTCGTACATTTCGCAAACAGGGATAGCGATGAATCGAATGTGATTGTTACAGCTTTACTGAAGAGGGTAAATAGTAGAGGCAGTGGCGCCACACAAAAGAAAGAGTATATTCGCGGACTTAAAAAAGTGGGCTGGGGGCCAGCCCGGAAGGAGATTAACCGGGGGTATCCGGTTAAGTGAAAGCTTGCTCGTTTAAGACATTGGATGATGGAATTAATCTTAACGTGCGGGGCTTTGAATAGGGAGTGACAGATTGTCGCAGCAGGCTTCTTTATAGCTAAAAAGCAGGTAATTTGCGCTTCAAATTAAACCTTTACATCATTTAATAGCCGGAATATAGTGCGGCTCAGCTGGCCCTTCTGCAGCATTATTTATGGTAAGTCCTATCCGTTGTTCTAGCAGTAATCTATTAGTACCTCGTATTGTCCTTCATAAGTAACATCTGAATTCGCCAGCCTAAGCTCCTCTTGGGGTATTCAATTTTAATTTATAAAGAGCATCGAGGTTTATCATGGCTAGAAGTACTGGCACCGTTAAGTGGTTCAACGAGTCCAAAGGTTTTGGTTTCATCGCGAGCGAAGCAGGTCAGGACGTATTCGTTCACTACAGCTCTATCTCTGGTTCGGGTTTCAAAACTTTGACAGAGGGTCAAAAAGTTGAGTTCGACGTAAAGCCAGGTCAAAAAGGCCCACAAGCTGAGAATGTTATTGGCTTGTAATTTGTCTATTTTGTATGCTGAATTCGAAACTCGAAGAAGCCACCTGCCCAGGTGGCTTTTTTTTACTGATCGTTTGCTCTTATGATCCTGATTGTTGATGGGTGTCAGGGGTTCATTTTGCTGCGAGCTACTTCCTCAAGTGCGCAGGTGGCTGGGGATGATACGTTGAACAAGCTGCCGCTTTACCTTAAATAATCTGCAAAAGGTCGATTTAATGTCACAAAAACATCATAATGCGCGCCCGCTACGGTCAATGTAAGGTGCAATTTTGTAGTAGCGTGATCAACCATAGGGAAGGGGTGGTTTTCTAGATCGGTCTAATTATTCAAGCGGATAACCTATGTTAGAAATGTTTACCGGGCTCAGTTTCTTTATGGGGGCCAGTCTCTTTCTGGCACTTGCCTTCGTTCTTGCCTACGAATTCATTAATGGATTCCACGATACCGCCAATGCTGTGGCTACAGTTATCTATACCAAAGCAATGAATCCCCATTTGGCAGTTATTGCCTCAGGTATTTTTAACTTCCTCGGTGTAATCCTCGGGGGGCTTGGGGTTGCTTATGCAATTGTTCATTTGCTTCCGGTGGATATGCTACTGAATATCACCTCCGTGCGCGGTATGGTATTGGTCTTCTCGCTATTGGCTGCTGCGATTGTATGGAACTTGGGGACCTGGTATTTCGGTATTCCCGCTTCCAGTTCCCACACATTAATTGGTTCATTACTCGGAGTCTGTTTGGCAAACGCGTTGATTGCCGATATTCCTATTAGTGAAGGCGTAAACATTAAGAAAGCCATTGATATTATGTTGGCGCTTTTGATTTCCCCGTTGATTGGTTTTAGCGTGGCCGCGCTGGTGCTATTACTGCTCAAAAAAGTTTTTACTGGCCCAAAAATCCATAAAACACCCCAAGAGCGCGAGCAGATTGATGGTAAAAAACATCCACCATTCTGGACTCGTGTAACTCTTGTTGCTTCAGCAATGGGTGTTAGCTTTGTGCACGGTTCTAACGACGGCCAAAAAGGTATTGGCTTAATTATGTTGGTGTTAATCGGTTTAGCTCCTGCACAATTTGTATTGAACCTGGATAGCAGTAAATACCAAATCGAACGAACCCGTGATGCGGCGCTACACTTACAAACTTTCTATAAAGAACATGAATCTAAAGTCAGTTCATTGATTGACGTGAATATACCGGCAAACGCAGTGCTACCGGATACATTTAAATGCAATCCGAAGGAAACCATGGCAGTGATAAATTCATTACTTAGCGAAATGCAGGGTATGACTCATTACCGTGATCTGGAGTTAAATGAGCGTCGGACATTGCGCAGATTATTGTTATGTATTGATGATGCCGCAAAAAAAGTCTCCAAGTTAGAGGGCTTTACGCGTAAGGAAAAATCCGATCTGGATAATCTTCGTAAAGATCTAACAGCTACTACAGAATATGCTCCATTCTGGGTGATCATTGCAGTGGCCCTGGCCCTTGGTTTAGGCACTATGATGGGGTGGAAGCGCATTGTTTTTACAGTTGGTGAGAAGATTGGTAAAAGTAGCATGACGTATTCACAAGGAATGTCTGCACAAATTACTGCTGCTACGGCAATTGGTGTTGCCAGCGTGACAGGTATGCCTGTATCTACTACCCATGTGCTTTCATCAGCTGTGGCTGGAACGATGGTTGCTAACAAGTCCGGTTTGCAATTTAGTACTGTAAAAACCATATTGCTGGCTTGGGTTTTCACGTTACCTGCGACTATTTGTTTATCTGGTGGTTTGTTTTACCTGGGTACCCTTTTTATTAACTAACTCCCTTCTTAATTTTTCACCTTCGGGTTATTGTGATCCGAAGGTGAAATCTTCTTATTTAATGTGTTATTACATTAGCTCCTGCCCCTTTTTCTAAATAAAACAGGCATTACAAGGATTTTCACATGCTGTACAAAAACTATATTTCCATCAAAACGTCTTTAGTATTGATAACGTTTTTAATCATTGCTCTAAGTTCAATGCGTGTTATTGGTTTTTTCGGGCCAGGCTATTGGCGATGGTTTTTACCTATGGGCTTTTGCATCATGGCTATGTTGCCCTGGTTGGTTCTGACCGCAAATGGTCGCCGTCAAATAGGGTTGGTTAAATCGCAACGAATAACTGATTACATTTGGGCCGCCTTGTGGGGGGCGATGGCTGCGTTAATTTGTTTTTCTATTGGCTATTTATTGTTTGGGAATGCTTCTGATAACTGGTATGTGAATATTGGCAATAGTTACAAAACTGCAATGGATACAACAGGCATGTCCTTTTGGGCGCTTAGCCTTATCTTTACGTTGCCTGCAATTTTATTCAGCCCAATTGGAGAAGAAATTTTTTATCGTGGAATAGTGCAGAAAACATTAGAGCAAAAGCTGAGTGCCATCCAAAGCACGCTAATTGAATGTCTTTTGTTTGCACTTATTCATCAGGTTCACCATGGCATCATTAAAACGGCAGTCGGTTTTGATTATTTGCCTTTTTCCGGGATGCTTTGGTTTGCACAAATGTTATTGGTGGCCTGGATGTTTGCTTGGCTCAGAGCAAAGACAGGTAGTATTTTTGTGCCGATAGTAGCGCACATGATTTTTAATATTACGATGAATAGCACCATATTTTTATTTCTTTGGTAATTATAGGTTGGGGCAATAAAATGAACGAAGATATTGAAAAGAAGTACCAACGGCTACGCGCACTATTTTTTGGTCTCTGTATTCTGGTGGCAGGGATGTTGTTACTGGCGACTGCAAAAAATATTACAAAGAGTGTATCGGCAGAAAATTGGCGGGTGTATACCGGCGTAGTTGACGGTGGTGGAGAATCAAAAAAAATCGATTCAGATTTTCGCCCATTCCGTACTGCCTGGCTTAAATACTCCTATGAAATTGATGGGAAAAAATATAATGGAACTCGTATAGGTTATGGTATTAGCAATACTGATGATGTACAGCAATCAGGTTCTTCGTTAAGAATTTATGTAAACCCTGAGGATTATGCAGAGTCGGTATTGGTCACCGGTGTTAAAAGAAGCCACATAGTTGCTTTGATAATGGGATTGGCTTTTCTGTGGTTGGCGTTCTACCTCTGGCGGCGTACAGGCAAGTGATGGAAAAGTATCTTATTAACCAATCTTCATTTACTCAATGCCAATTCTTAACAAGATAATACTGTCATTATCTTTGTACATTTTTCTGCTGTTACTATTCTTTTCTTTCCTCTCCCGTCTTCAAACCTGCTTTAAGGCAAGCCCAACGTAGGCGTTGTTCGCTGTGTGTTTCGCGGAAAAAACGTGATTAGGTATCCCTGTATATAAAACTTGTCAGCTGTGTATATCTGTGTATACTGTGTATATCGTATATATACAGATGGGGTTACAGTGACAGAGGCTTTTTTTCTTTCACAACATGACAGTCGGCCCATGTACTTGCAAATCATGGAGCAGATTAAACAAAAGGTGCGCGCTGGCGACTGGCCTGCAGGGCATCCTTTACCCTCTATTCGGGAATTGAGTGTGGCGACCAAGGTAAGTGTAATTACAGTCAAGCGTGCGTATACCGAACTGGAGATAGAGGGGGTCATTGTCACTCAAGCAGGCAGGGGTTCTTTTGTCGCAGATGCTATTGATATGCAAAAAGCTCTTATGGAAGCGGAATTGGAAAAATATATTGCCGGACTAATAGGTGCAGGCAGGGCATTGGGTTTAAGTGATAACCAAATAATGACACAAGTAAAAAAGGCGTTGGTTATAAGCTGATAAAAAAACCGTGCTCGTACCGGTGCGTTAATGGTGCGAGACTTTTCATCGTATTACAGATGTTCTTTAAAACTAACAGGAGTTTATATGTGTAAAATTATTTCGAAGTGGGTTGCAGGCATTGTCTTGGTCAGTATCGGTACAAGTGTATTTGCAGCGTCGATACCCAAGTCAGGCAATATTAATCTGCAGTCGATTAACAAAGGAACTTCGATGGTCAAATATAACGATGAATACACGCATGGTACTGTTACAGGTGTGACCTTTAATGAAATAGATACGGGAATCATGCATATGGGAAAAAGTGCATGCTCCTATTCTATCTTTTCACATAAAGAAATTATGAAGTCTGTCGGGTTTTGCGCTCTTGAAGATAAAGAGGGCGATAAAATTTTTATCCAATATGCAGGCGCCAGTAGCGCAAAAGGCGAATGGAACGGAATTGACGATATTATCGGTGGAACCGGCAAGTATAAAAATATTCAAGGTGGTGGGCCTTATTCCTGTGCTAATACCGATAAAGAAGGTGAATTTCCTTGCACCGTAAAGCTGGAATATCGTTTACCGTAAATAATTTTTTGCTAGCTGGGCGCAGTTTCTGCGCTCATTAAAAAAATCTGCCGATTAGTTTCGTAGGTATGAAAATGCAAAATGCCGTTGAATTTCACCAAGTGTGCAAGCGTTATCCGGAGTTTTATTTGGACAACCTCACTTTGCAATTGCCGCGAGGGCAGGTGATGGGGTTGGTAGGTGTTAACGGTGCAGGAAAATCTACTGCTCTGCGAATGATCCTTGGTTTAACACAACCGGATTCTGGTACGGTAAATGTGTTGGGTTATCCTATGCCACAATGCCAGGTTCAGGCGAAGGAAAATATTGGTTATGCGGCTGAAGACATGCGTTTATACCGCAATGAAAATTTACGCTGGCACATGCAGTTTATACAATCCATTTATCCATCCTGGGATCCTTTATACGCTGAGCATTTAGTGAAGCGTTTCGACATGAATCCCAATCAGCTCACTAAAAGTTATTCCCACGGTCAACGGGTTAAAGCGAGCTTGATTTTATTACTTGCGCGTCGTCCGCGATTGGTGGTTCTTGATGAACCCACTACAGGGCTAGACCCGGTATCGCGCTATGAGGTTTTGGCGGAACTTGCAGAAATTTTGCGTGATGAAAGTCGTAGTGTGCTTTTTTCATCGCATAGTACGCAGGATGTAGAACAGCTGTCTGATTCCATTACCTTTTTGCATAAAGGAAAAACCCTGGCAAGCCAGGATAAAGAAACTTACATTGATAGTTGGCGGCGTATTTTGTGCACGGGTTCGCTTGAAGGTGAACTCGGTTTGGCCGGTGTGGCTGAACTTAAAAGTAATGGTTCCTTGCATGAAATAAAAATAAAAATATTTGATGCTTCTGTTGTTGAAAGACTGCGCGAAAAAGGATTTGTTGTATCGCAAGTTGAGCGTATGTCGTTGGAACAAATTTTTATTGCGAGTGTAAGGGAGGCAACGAAATCATGAATCAGGTAGTTGAAAATTCCGCTAATACAAACTCGACTGGTGGTGCCATTGACAATAGTGTTATGGAAAAACGTCCTATGTTAAACATGCCTGTCATCAAAAGTCTGGTTTATAAAGATATTTATTTAAACCGAAAGCTTATCGCGACCTACATCGGCGGTGCTATTTTTGCTTTAAGTATAATTAGTCTCGGTGAATGGCAATTTTTCATGGGGTCTATTGTGTTAATCAGCATGATGATTGGTTTAGGTAATCATCAATTGTCTACCAGCATGATTAGTGAACGCAAAGAACAAACGCTGGTATTTATAATGAGTCAGCCAGTATCGCCGGCGGATTATGCGATGGCCAAATTTTTGTCCAACATTGCGATGTTTTTTGTTCCTTGGAGCTTCTTGTTTCTAACCACTATCGGGGTATTAATATTAACCCCTTTACCTGATGGTCTCCTGCCATTTACTGTGCTTATTTGTGTGTTGATTTTATTAAACCATTGCATCACATGGAGTATTGCGATGGAGGTAGAATCAGAAGGGATTATATTAACTATCATGATTGGTTTGAACTGTTTGTTTAATCCGGCTTTATACTTTCTAGCCGATTCACCGGATATCGGTGGTCACACCCGGGGCGCCGATATTGTGTGGAACGCCACATCAATTAATGTACTCATACTTGAAGTAGTTGCCATTGTCCTGTTGTTCATCGCCACGCTTTACTTTCAAATGCGCAAGAAAGTGTTCATTTAGTTTTTAGCCCTCCTGAATTTATTCAGACAATTACTGTACTTTTTATAAGGTGGTCTTATGAACTCCACGGCCGGTTCACGTTTGTACGAAACCACACTTGGTGGTGCATCTGAGGCATTACAGCATCGTTATCACTATCTGGATAACCTGAGGGCGTTAGCAATGATTGCGGGTGTATTTTTTCACGCCGCACTAGCCTATAGCCCAATGTTGCATAATTTTTGGTTATCTGCCGATAGTCAGCAGTCATTCGTGGTTGATGTAGTCGGATTTTTTATGCACATATTTCGCATGCCGTTGTTCTTTTTAATAGCTGGATTTTTTGCTGCTTATTTGGTGTCAACACGTGGCATGGGAGGGTTTATGAAGAATCGCGCCAAGCGTGTGCTTTTGCCTTTCATTATCTTTTTGCCTTTATGTTTATGGGCAGTAGTAGCGGCCACGCTTTCAGCAGCCGGAAATGTTGAAAGCAAATCGCCGGTGCTTGCGATTATTGCCCATGCAATGGCTAACCCAGCCAACGCTCCACCTCCGCCGCCGCCAACAACTATGCATTTATGGTTTTTATATATTTTGGTATTTCTTTACGCATTAACCTGGGTTTTTAGTCATATTAATTGGAGTGGTTCACGGGAAAAGTTTATTGAGATAAAACCGTTTTTATTTTTGTTGTGTTTTCCATTACTACTAATGCCTGGTTTGTTGTTGGTAGAATCACCGTTACCAGCACCGGATAGTTTTTTACCTCAATTGTGGGCGTTTGGTTTTTTTGGTTTATTTTTTTTGGTGGGTTATTGGGTATTTAAAAATGAAAGCTGGCTTGAGAAATTTTCTGACTATTGGGTGTTGTTGTTGATCGGCAGTGTCTTATTGTACTCCCTCTACTACCACCTGCTTCCGAAGCAGATTGTTATACCGCCTTCACCCCTTGAGTGGAAACTGAAAATCGCACTGAAATTATGTGAGGCATTTATTGCGGTATGGATGGCCATGGTATGTTTGGTGGTTGGTAAGCGTTTTTTAAATGGAGCAAGCCGAAGCATGCGTTTTATGGCCGATAGTTCCTATTGGATTTATCTTGTTCATGTACCCTTATTATTTTCTATTCAATACCAGCTCATGGATGTGGATTGGAGTTGGTTTGCCAAATTCAGTGTTTCAATAACAGTTACCTTGGCGGTTGGCGTAGTGAGCTATCTGTTGTTGGTGCGCTGGACACCCATTGGCTGGATGTTGAATGGACGAAAGTAAATTTAATGGGAGAGGTTGATGCTCACTACTTAGTAGCCATCATTTTTTTGCATGGCCCATAAGTGGGCTGCAACTAAGGCTCGCCAAGGTGAAAAATCGGCGAGCCAGTCTTGTGTTTGTTCGGCGGAAATTTTTTCTGTACCTGTGAAGTTTTTCTGAGCAACAAGCAACTTCTGCAGATTGCGTCGTACCGCAACATCTCCATGCAATGAACCATCCAGCCAACCAAAGCCACGCAAAAGTGCATAGTGAATTGTCCAGGGGCCGATGCCTCGAACCTCAATAAGTTGATTGTAAATTTGCTCTGCTACAAGAGGTTTGTCTGAAAGATAATCATCCAACCACCGCTGTAACGGTAGTGCGTCACCTTGGATAAGTTGCGCGAGGTTCAGCAAGGTGGTGGCTTTGGTGTGGGAAAAACTGCATTCGCGTAAATCAGTTTGGTTCAGTTTGAGAATCTGTTCCGGGCCCGGGTAGCAAATGATGCCGGAGGAGTGTTTTATACCCGCACGTTGAATCATTTTTCGGCGCAGTGAAATGGCCGCCCCCAAACTGATTTGCTGTCCGGTAATAGCCCAACTTAGCGCTTCGAATGGTGAGGCAGATTGTGGGACGCGCAAGCCGGATTGACTGGCCACCAGGTTTTTTAAAGCAGGAATGGTGGCTGCAAAAGTTTCAAATTCGTTGGTTGATTGGTTTAGCCCCAACATATGAGTGGCAGTTTTTTGCAGGCGCTGCCTGGTTTTTCCTTCGTCAACCTTTTTACGGCCCGAGTCTATTTCCAGCGATAATTGCAATTGCTTTCCTTTACTAAAGTTGAATTGCAAGCAAGCGGGCATTGTGTCCCACATAATTCCTTTGAACAGATTTTTTTCATCCCAGCTTTCTGCGAGCATTTGGGCATCGCGTTGATGGAATGACAGGAAATCCTGGTGCCTGAAATTATCGGGCAAGTTGATTTTCAGGGTTATTTTCATAACAGGATTGCGGACATATCAGGGAAATTCGATTAATTGTTGAAACTAAATAATTATAATGTTGATATCAATTATCTGAATCCATTTCTCGCTGTAACAGTATTTTTTTACGCGCAGTCCCCCAGCGATATCCGGATAAGTTCCCATCATGGCGAACTACCCGATGACAGGGAATAGCGATGGCAATTGAATTGGCAGCGCAGGCACTGGCAACAGCGCGCACGGCTTTGGGAGAGCCAATTGCTTGCGCAATCTCACTATAACTACGTGTTTCACCAACCGGAATTTCTTGTAAAGCCTTCCAAACCTGCTGTTGAAATAAAGTACCACGAATATCCAGCGGCAATTTCAATGCTTGTTGCGGATGTTCAATCAGTTGCACCAGCGTGTGTAGTTGCCCGATAAATTCCTGGTCATTTTGGTGTAATTCAGAAGTTGGAAAGCGTTTGCGTAAGTCAGTGAGAAGTTCCTCATGTGTATCACCTAACAAAATCGCACAAATTCCTTTTTCGCTACGAGCCACCAGAAAATTTCCCAGCGAAGAATTGCCGCACGCAAATTGAATTAGTTTGGCGCCAGGCTTTGTATTCCGCGACGGAAAATTAATTTGCTGGCGATGAGCTTTGGCATATGTCTTTGGGCTAATACCGGTTATCGCTTTAAATTGCCGCTGCAAATGATAGACACTGATGCCGGCATAATTGGCCAATTCTTGCAGCGATGGTTCTTGCTCGGCAGTTTCAATATAGTGACAAAGGCGGGTAATACGCTCCGTTTGTGTTGCATCTGCTGACGTCGCTTCCGGACGACAACGTTTACAAGCACGAAAACCAGCTGCTTTTGCATCATTGGCATTATTAAAAAAGCGCACATTGTCCCGATTGGGTAATCGAGATGGACAGCCGAGGCGACAATAAATGCCTGTGGTGATAACGGCGTATACGAAGGCTTCATCGTTACCAGTATTTGGTTGTTTCAAATGTTGCCAGCGTCGCTCATCCTGAGCGCTTTCTGAGCTGGGGTTATTGGTGGTGAGGTGTTTGGTATTCATAAGCAGGGGCTGGATTGAGAATAAAATTTACTTTACCTCTAAACGTGGTGAGTGGCTGCCCAATTCTTGCTATTACATTCGAAAATTAAATATTTGCGCATCAATCCAGTTATTAGACCTCGGCTTGTGCCTGTTTGCGCAGAATTTGTGGGGTTGCCAATGCCAATAGAATCAATGTTCCTAAAATAACTACTGGACCGCTGGTGACAATCATGAACGGCGTCCATTCTTTTACCGGGTAAATGGTGCCGGCAAACGTTTGTGCCTTAAACGATTCGCTACGGTTAATGATCTTTCCTTTATTGTCGATAATCGCACTTGGGCCATTGTTAGTGGAGTAAACCAGATAGCGTCCTGTTTCCAATGCGCGCATTTGGGCCATTTGCATAAATTGCTTCGATTGAATGGAATCGAGGAACCAACCAAGGTTATTAACATTCAACAACACTTGAGTTTCTTTTGCGGCGTTTGCAATTAAATCAGGATAAACAATTTCATAGCAGACAGCCGGCGTAATGCGCACACCATTAGCGATAAGCCCATGTTGATCTTGAGGGCCGAGATGAATAAATGAAGTGGGGAGGTTAAAAAATTCTATCACTCCCCGTAAGTGATCTTCAAAGGGGACATACTCTCCGAAGGGTACCAGACGGCGTTTATGATAAAAACCGTAGCCGTTACCCAAACCCACTATAGAGTTGTAATATTTTTGTTTTTCCCGATCTTCATAAATAACCCCTGTGAACAAAGCCGTTTCATGTTGTGCGGCTTCCTTGTTTATTTCTTCCAGAAAGGGAAGTGCGTCGTGAAATGTTAGTGAGGTAGGAATGGCCGCCTCGGGCCAAACGACCCAATTATTAGTCCATAAATCCTTACTAAGGTCTCGCAATTGATTGAGCGTGCTTATGGTGCTTTCTTCATCGAAACTCAATTTAACGCTTTGATCTACATTAGGTTGAACCATCGCTACGGAAATAGGATTCGTATCCGGTTCTGCCCAGGTAATGGTCTTTAAGCCTCCACCAATTCCCCAAAATAAAATGACGATGGTACTTAAAGCAATCAATGAAATATGTTTCGATTCTTTGTTTTTTGCTCGCCAGATCCATTCGGCGATTACGCCTGCAGTTAATGTCAGGATGAAACTGATACTAATAACACCTGCAATCGGCGCCCAACCTGAAAGCCAGGTATTTAGGTGGGCATAACCTAGAAATAACCACGGAAATCCGGTGAGTAGCCATGTGCGAAGCCATTCCCCTAGCATCCAGCAAGCGGGAAGTGCAAGGCTAATTGAAAAACGGTTGCTACTAAACCATTTACCAAAAACATAGAATGGAATACAAAACAGAATTGCCATAAAGCAGGCAAAAATAAAAACAAGGAATGCAGCAAATATTGGCGATGCACCGCCAAAATTGTGGATACTGGTGTAAATCCAATGTATTCCGGCGCCATAAAATCCCACACCAAATGCAAAGCTGCGCCACATTATTGTTTTAAAAGATTGTTCTTTTAATAAAAGTGCCAAGGCAGTCAAACTGACAATCGCAACAGGCCAGATATTAAATGGGGCAAAGCTTAAGGTGATTGACGCACCACTTATGAGGGCAATAAACAATGCGTATTTATTCGGAATATTTAAAATCGTTGCTGACATAAATTAATTCTTTGATTTAAAAAAATCCCGCCATGGGGCGGGATTTATTAAGGCTACGAATTTCTACCAAAAATGAAACTAAAAGACAGCGCGTTTTATGCAGCCGACTTTTTAATCTCCCAATATCGTTAACCGCAACAAATGTATCTGACGGTTATCAGCATAAAGTACGCGGAACTCCATGTGGTCGACTTCGACTATTTCGTTACGCTTGGGAAGGTGACCGAACTTCTGCATTAATATGCCACCAATGGTATCGAAATCTTCATCGCTGAACACTGTGCCGAAAAATTCGTTAAAGCTTTCGATAGGTGTGAGCGCTTTAATAATGTAGTCATTTTCGCTAACACGCTTGATGAAATCAGAGGTCTCTTCTTCCTCGTCGGTTTCATCTTCGATTTCTCCCACAATTTCTTCCAGAATGTCCTCGATAGTCAAAAGACCTGTGATGCCGCCGTACTCGTCCATGACCAACGCCATGTGATAGCGGTTTTCACGGAATTCTCGCAGTAACACATTAACCCGTTTACTTTCAGGAATAACGTTCGCCGGACGTAATATGGTTTCAATGTTGAAATTGTCCGTACCCTTTAAAGCAAGTGGTAGGAGATCTTTGGCAAGTAGGATCCCACGCACATCATCAATATTTTCACCGATGACAGGAAAACGTGAATGGCCTGATTCGATAATTTTTGGCAGGTATTCCTGCGGTGAATCTTCAATCCGGATCGCTACTATATGGGAGCGGGGCACCATAATTTCGCGCGCTTGCAGGGAGGAAACGTCCATTGCACCTTCGATGATGCTAAGCGCCTCTTGATCCAGCAGTTGGTTATCCGCAGCATCCTTGATGATTTCCATCAGTTCGTCGCGGGATTTGGGTTCTGCACTGAACGCGTGTAACAGCTTGTCGAGCCAGGATCGTTCGTGTTTATCGTTAGTAGTGCTACTCGGATGTTCGTCCGACATGATGATAGTTCCCAAGGTCTTTATTCTTCAGCAGTGAGATTATCTTGATAGGGGGCAGGGAAACCCAACCCGGTAATAATTTTTGTTTCCAAGGCTTCCATTGTTTCGGCTTCATGATCGTCAATATGGTCAAAACCCAACAGATGCAGGCTACCATGCACAAGCATATGAGCCCAATGAGCATCTAATGTTTTGCCTTGTTCACTTGCTTCTTGTTCCACAACCGGCGCGCACACTACAAGGTCACCCAGTAACGGAATGCCAACTTCTTCAGGGATATCAGCAGGGAAGGACAGCACATTGGTTGGCTTATCCTTACCACGATATCGTGAGTTAAGTTCCTGGCTTTCCGGCTCATCAACTATATATAGGCTTACCTCAGCCTCGTCCAATAGCTGGCTTTTTAATGCAGCACTAATCCACATTTCCAACGCCGCAACTGGTGGTAAATTTTGGCTGCTAGTGTTGGTTTCAATATCTATCTGGTACATATCAATCGTTTTTGGGCTGCTTTTGTTCGAAGGCGTCGTAGGCTTCCACGATTCGTTGAACAATAGGGTGGCGCACTACGTCTTTGGAACTGAAGTGAGTGAAGCTGATGCCGTTAACGTTATCCAATACCTCAATTGCATGACGCAATCCAGAAGCCATACCGCGTGGCAAGTCTATCTGGGTGGGATCTCCGGTAATCACTGCCGTAGTGCCAAAACCAATACGGGTTAGGAACATTTTCATCTGCTCACGGGTGGTGTTTTGGCTTTCGTCCAAAATCACAAATGAATTGTTCAGCGTACGTCCTCGCATAAAGGCGAGTGGAGCAACTTCAATCACTCCTCGCTCCATAAGCTTTCCTACAGTATCAAACCCTAACATTTCAAATAATGCATCATAAAGTGGGCGTAGATAGGGATCGACTTTTTGTGCGAGGTCGCCAGGTAAAAAGCCAAGTTTTTCCCCTGCCTCTACTGCTGGTCGAACCAGCAGAATCCGCTCGATTTCATTTTTGAGCAGTGCTTCAACGGCGCAGGCTACTGCCAGATATGTTTTACCAGTACCTGCCGGGCCAACCCCAAAATTGATGTCGTGTTTTTGTACTGCTCTTACATAGCGTTGCTGATTAAGGCCGCGGGGTTTGATTGTGCATTTTTTTGTGCGAATCAGCGTAATACCATCCTCTTGGTCATCGTCTTTTACGGTGACCGGCAGCGGATGGGATTCCGTTTGTTCAATTTGCTGCATAAGTTGTTCAATACCTGATGATTGTAGAGCCAAATGGACTTCGTCGGGTGTGAGCTCGGTATGTTCCGTTAATTGATAAAGGTTACGTAGTAATTCGGCGGCAGCATGTGTGGTTTTTGCTGGTCCAATTAATTCAAAATCGGTGCCGCGATGGCGGATTTCAATATCAAGACGTTTTTCAATCTGACGTAGGTGCTGACCAAGCAGACCGTTAAGGCTGGCCAGACGGCGACTATCACCTGGAGCTAGGCTCAGTTGGTGGGTAACCGTTTCAGGGGCGGATGTAACGTGACTATTCAAAACGGGGATGGGGCTCTTTCAGCTTTGGTTAAGGTAAGACTAAACCATTCAAGAGAGAGGATAAAGTATAAATTGCGTCGTCAATCATTCAATTCGTCTTCTTAGTTATGAATATGCATTAACATGCTTTTATAAGTACATGTATTTTATAGAAAACTGTGTGCCAGAGCTAATTTTAGCTCCGGCAGTTTTTCTATCTAGGATTTAATACGTAATTTGTTAATCACATTCTTAACATCATTTTGTTTTGCTGCTATGGCTTGGGCAAGGTCTTTTTGGGCACTGGTTTTTACCTCGCCGGAGAGAGTAACTACACTGTCATAGGTGTCGACATCTATAGGAAGTCCTTCTACATTCTTAGAGGCAAGTAGCTCACTTTTAATCGAGGCTGTAGTGGAAACATCAGCGACGTATTGCGAAAAGCTGCGTTTTTGGTGAGAGTTGGCCGTCTGGGTAGTAGTCGTTGGTGCGGATACCACTGCGATGTTGTTTTTTACAGAATCAATGCCTTCAATTCCAAGCGCGATGTTTTCAGCAAGCTCCTTCTCAATATCTGAGTAAACTTCCCCACTCAAGGTTGCGACATTATTATCCACGCCTATATCAATTTCTCTCGCCTTTAAATGTTTATTGAGAATCAAGGCAGTTTCTAATTTGCTTTCAATCCAGCCATCTTTAAAGGCTTCTTTGCTATCCTTCCACGTTTGTTTACTGTCTTGCTTAAACTCCGCCCAATATTCAGAAGCAGTTTTCTTCTCTTCATTTAATCCATTCCCTTTGTCATTAGCTAAGCTGACATTCACTCCCGTTGTTGCAAGAACTACAGTCACTAATGGAATGATGAAATAATTACGTTTTTTAAATTTCATAGTGGTTCTCCTTAGTTGCTTAAGTTTGCGTTTTTACCGTAATGCAGCTTTTCCTCTGCATGAAAAATCTTGCTGGTTTTGTGCCATTTTTTTAAGCAGATAGATAAGTTGTTGTAAAAATTATTATTTTTATAGTCGAGGTGGGCTTTAGTTGATGGTACTTATTGAAAAGGATGCAAAGTTCATGATTATCTTTTTCAATTGGTATAAAAATCGCTAGGGGAATCTACCGGACCAGTGAAAGGAACTAAGTGATGAATACTCGGTTTATTATTAATGGCTTTAATGATGTTGGTCGATCACCTGATAAATCTATTGCAATTTCTCTAAAAATTTTGGTGATTATTGCAATTTTATATACATTATATTTCTGTAGTTCGTTTCTATTACCCATCTTTGTAGCAGGCTTTATCGCACTTTTTTCAAGTCCGTTAACGCGATTAATTGAGAGATGTAAAGTCTCGCGATCATTTGCAGCGGCAATAGTTATTAGCTTTCAGATCTTCATTATGGTTTTCGCATTTGTGATATTGGTCGAGCCTGCAAGTCATTGGCTCAAACGACTTCCAGAATTGAGTGAAAGATTAAGTACCGAGATGAGTGGGTTAGCTAATTCTTTCGAATCACTAAAGGCATATATTTTACCTGAAAAAGAAGTGGAATCCGCGGTGGGAGGGGTTGTAGAAACTATGTTGGTGGCTGCATTTTCAACGGTTGCAGGCACTACTGCCACACTTATCATCCAGATATCAATTGTTTTCGTAGTTGCTTACTTTTTTCTGGTATATGGGGATAATTTAATGCGCAGTATGGTTCGGGCACAGGCATCATTTGGGGAAAAAAAGAAAACGGTAATTATTTTCCAGACGGTACGAGATGATGTTTCTCACTACGTTTTAGTAATTTTCATCATTAATATTGGATTGGGAATGGCTACAGCTTTAGCAATGATACTGTTGGGTATTGGTGACCCTATCTTATGGGGCGTATTAGCAACAATTTTAAATTTTGCTCCCTATTTAGGGCCTTTATTATTATGCTTGATTCTTACTGGAGTGGGATTTATAGAATATGAGTCTTTTGGCGCTGCCTTCCTTGTGCCAGGCGCATATTTATTACTGAATTTCCTGGAGTCCCAACTAATTACGCCTACGGTGTTAGGCAAGCGTTTTAATATGAATCCGCTATTAGTTGTATTATGGATGTTTGCGTGGGGCTGGGTATGGGGTGCGATTGGGTTGTTGATTGCGATTCCTCTACTGGTGTTTTTTAAAATAATTTCTTCCCATCTTGGATTGATTGGCGACTGGGTAAATGTTTTGGATGCGGAGCCTGATACTGGTCGTCGCTAAAATAGGTCCTATCATTATTTTGAAATAATTTCAAAATAATGATTGATAGTTCTATTGCAAAATTCTTTTTTAAAAAAGCTCTACAGATAATTTCTCTATTGCATTAAGTAATGTATTGAAAAAGAAGGAAAATTTGTTGGTGGTTCGTTTTTTTTTATGTTCTGAATAATATTGGCATGCACCTTGTTAGGTATAAGTTGGTTCCTTAATAAAGGAGAGATCCAATGTTATATTATTCAATTGTTTTCTTTGTAATAGCCATTATTGCTGGGTTGTTGGGTTTTGGTGGCATTGCCGGTGCAGCAACAGGGATTGCTCAAATACTTTTCTTTGTCTTCCTTGTTTTGTTCATTCTTTCTTTATTATTCGGTAAACGACGTCTATAGCTATATTGATGTAACCATCGATTTTAAACTGTATATGTAATGTACTAACAAAGAGGTGTTAATTATGGCTACTCCATCTTCAGTTAAAAATTTGGTTAATGAAAAAGTGAACGACATAACTATGACGGAAGCAATCGCGCAATTTAAGGAAGCGACCTCCAATATTTATGACGCTGTTAGCTTAATAGGAAGTGCCTCAGTTGCCTCCGCGAAAACACGTTTGAGTGAAGGAAAGGATCGTGCAGTTGAATTTGAGGCACAGGCCGAGGAGATGATTAGGGCGCGCCCCTTAATGACTATCGGGGTGGCATTTGCCGCTGGATGGTTGGTCTCTCGCCTCATACAAAACCGAAGCTAAATTAATGGCTCAATTTAATAACCAAGAGGAGTGATCATGGCTGCTCATGATCCAACCGAGGATTCCCCTGGAAGTCAGGATTCTACAGGGGAATTGCCGTTCAAGCGCGAGCTTGAGAATAGCTTGCAGCTCGGGGAGCACATGTTGGCGTGCTTAACCGGGCTGGTTGATTTGGCACGTACCGAGTTGCAACTTGCTATTCAATCTATTCCCAAGCTAATGATGATGTGGTTATTAATGATGCCTATATTGTTATTAACCTGGTGCTCCTTCTCAATACTTGTTTCCTGGTTTATCTATGATATGAGTGGACATGTTGGGTTTGGGCTATTTATTTTTTTCTTGCTTCAGTTATTGCTTTTGCTTGTCTGTCATCTTTTTTATAAAAAATATTGTGCGCGAATGGCGCTACCTACTACACGCGAGCACATCAATACATTCATGAGGACGCTCAATTATGGATCTTCAAATGCGGGTGAGGTTAAAAAGTAGTCAGCTGATGGTGCGTCACGTTGCTCTTTTAACGTGCCTTGACGCAAATCTACAAAAAAATAATACGCGTGGCATATTGTTAACTTTTGTTATCATCCCCTTTGTCTCTGGTTATGTTATGCGCCGTATTCAATACGGCCACTCTTATGCCAAGTATTTGTCGTGGTGGCGTGCCTTGTCGCCACTAGCCCAACTCCTAAAAAGTGATTGATATCACAATTATTTTTTAAAAAAGACTTGGTTAATCAGAATTAGTCCAGTTTTCTTAAAAATCAGGTTTATAGCTATTTTAGGCGACTGGCGTATTTATAAAAAAAAGTGACAGAGATCGCTAACTAACTGATTTATTCTGCTTTCCTTTCCTTCAGTGATGCTAGAATGGGCCAGCGTGCTGCTAGTAAATATGAGGGTAAGGATCGTGGCTAACGTTTTATTGGTTGACGATGATAAAGGTTTTTTAGAGGCTACAGCTGAGTTGCTGGGCTTGTTGGGGCACAACGTTAAAGCGATAGATTCAGTAGCGGGTGCGCGAGAATTAATCGGCCAATATCAATTTACACATATGATATTGGATCTAATACTACCTGACGGTAGTGGTCTGCATTTATTGGAAGCTCTGCCTCCAGGAAACAACACTAAGATTATTCTTATCACGGGACATCCTTCTGTTAAATCCATTGTGAAAAATCTATATGGTTCAAATATTAGTTATTTGATTAAACCGATAGATTTGCGACAACTCCAATCTGTATTTGTTGAACACAAACCTCTCATAGAAAGCCAGAATTCTGGTATCCGCCTGCATTTTAATTATTTGGTAGGTGAATCAGAACCCATGCGCAATCTTTACGAGATGATTGAGAGAGTAGCGTCAACGAAAGCGAATGTAATGTTGATGGGTGAAAGTGGTGTGGGTAAAGAAATGGTGGCTGCCGCCATTCATTATGCCAGCAATGTTGATGGGGATTTTGTTGCAGCTAACTGCGGCGCTTTTTCTCGCGAGCTAATTAATAGTGAGTTATTTGGCCATGAAAAAGGCGCATTTACTGGTGCAACACACAGAAAGATAGGTGTGTTTGAACAAGCCAATAAAGGTACATTATTCCTTGATGAAATCACGGAAATGCCTTTGGATCTGCAACCGAATTTATTGCGTGTGCTTGAAACCCAAAAATTAACAAGGTTGGGTGCAATTACGCCCGTCGATATTGAGAACCGAGTGGTATCTGCTACAAATCGCACCGAACTTGAAATTGCAGAACAACACTGTTTGCGACAAGATTTGTATTTTCGTTTAGCGGTTTTTCCTATACATATTCCTCCATTGCGCGCGCGCAAAGGGGATATTCCGTTGTTGGTTCAGCATTTCCTGGCAACATTCAATCAGCAATACGACAGTAATATTGGAATTAGCGATCAATCCATGCAGAAACTTGTGGATTACGATTGGCCTGGGAATGTTCGTGAATTGCGTCACGCAATCCATCGCGCCTACATAATGGCTGACCCTAATAAAAAGCAGGTCGTTCTACCTGAAGATCTCACTTCACCATTTTCGAAAATTACTCCACAGCATGCAGCTGGAATTGCAGTAGGGAAAACAGTTGAGGAAGTGGAGCGAGAATTGATTGAAATCACTTTACAACATTTTGACGGCGACAAGAAGCAAGCTGCAGATATGCTAGGAATCAGCTTGAAGACTCTTTATAACCGTTTAAATAGTTATGTGGACGCATAATACGGGAGGAATAATGGATAACGACAATGACCGTTTAATACACGATTTGCGCAATCCGCTTAATAGTATTTCTATTAATGCGGAGTTGGGCAAGCTTACATTGGAGCGTACAGGAGATATTGATCGTGCCATCCGCATTTTTGATACCATCCTGGCTGAATGTCGCACTTGTAGTAGTAAATTGGATGCTTTTAAAAATTCAGCCTCGATTAATGAGAGTGGTCGGTGATCCAGGAGTCCTCTGATGATGAGGAGGGCTTTGGTGGTATGCCTAATTATATTTGGCATTTGGTGTTGGCATCGGTAATCAGTTTTTTTGTAATCAGCACGGTGCTCTCTTATCGTTCCGTAAATGTTATCGCAGCGAATAACCGTAGCATTAATAATAATCTTCAAACAATTAATGTTATTCGGGATTTAAAAACAGAAATCTACGCGGCAGAAAGTAGTCAACGTGGTTATTTGTTGACGTCAAATGAAAGATATCTTGAGCCTTACCATAATACGCTTGTCATCATTGATGACTTATTGAATAAGTTACATGATTCATCCTCTGAATTCCCGCAACAAAAACAACGTTATGAAGTTCTTTATTCAAAGGTGCTTGATAAAATCAATGAAATGCAAATGATTGTTGGTTTAACGGAAGATGATAGATATAGAGAGGCGATTAATAAAGTAAGAGCAGATGAAGGCATTAAATTGATGAATTCTATTGTCTCCCTCATTGAAGATATGGAAAGTGATGAGACAACTCGCTTAAAAGAAAATAAAAGTCATGCCGTTAATAATCGTCAATTTGTTGTTGCATCCCTTCTTCTTACCAATTCAATCGGTTTGGCTTTATCGCTAGGCATATTTTTTATTTTGTACCGAAATTCATCGAAAGTGGAAAATCTGTATCGCGAACTTGAAAAAGCAAACAGTGAATTGGAAGCAAAGGTCGATGCTCGTACGCAAGTGTTGATGCAGTACTCTGAGGAGTTGCATCGTAGTAATAAGGATTTGGAGGCTTTTGCATTTGTCGCCTCTCACGACCTGCAGGAGCCCTTGCGAAAAATTCGCGCATTCGGTGATAGATTACAACAAAAATATGTAAATGAACTTGGGGAAAAAGGTGCTGATTATGTAATGCGGATGCAAGCAGCATCTGAACGCATGTCAACACTTATTAATGATTTACTGAGTTTCTCCCGCGTCACAACCAAACAAAAACCATTTGTTAAAGTAGACCTCAATCAAGTAATGACGCGTGTGTTGAGTGACCTGGATTATGCTATTGAAGATTCAGGTGCGAGGTTACATGTTGATCCATTACCAATAATTGATGCGGATGCCTCACAGATGGGGCAAGTATTTATGAATTTAATGACAAACAGCATTAAGTTCCATCAACAAGGCTTACCACCCGTTATCAATGTCACGTGTGAGATGGATCAGCCATCACCGCTGTTTGAAGATATTCGCAAATGGTGTTGCATCAGGTTTTCAGATCAGGGTATTGGCTTTGATCCGCAGTATGCTGAACGTGTATTTAATTTATTCCAACGCCTGCATGGTCGCGATGAATACTCCGGTACAGGGATCGGGTTGGCATTATGCCGAAAAATTGTTGAGCGTCATGGTGGAAGTATTGACGCCGAAAGTGAGCAAGGTAAGGGTGCCACTTTTATTATTCGCTTGCCAATAACTCAACCAGTTATTGATCTCTTGAACGTTTGAACCTCCACGCTATCAAAGTTAACAGCTGCTCTTTTCACGAGTAATGGTAAGCCTATGAATGTACCGAAAAAACCATTAGTGATTTTGATGGCAGAGGACGATAAAGATGATCGTCTTCTGGCATATGAGGCCATGATGGAAAGTAGGGTTTTGAATGAGTTGCATTTTGTCGAGGATGGGGTGCAATTGCTAAATTATTTATATGGGAAAGGCGATTATGCTGATCGTTCTCGCCACCCGATGCCTGGTTTGATTTTGTTAGATTTAAATATGCCCAAAATGGATGGACGTGAAGCGTTGGCCAAAATTAAAGGAGATAAAAATTTGCGCCGGATACCTGTAGTCATTCTCACCACATCAAAAGCAGAGGAAGATATGGTAAAGGGTTATGATTTAGGGGCGGCCTCCTACATTACCAAACCTGTGACGTTTGATGCTTTAGTCGAGTTAATGCGGGCGTTAGGCAAATATTGGGTGGAGTTTGTGGAGTTGCCATAAATTTTATCCCTGAGGAAGGATTATGCAGACGGTAAAATTATTAATTGTTGATGACGATGAAGATGATTTTTTGCTAACAAAAGAATTGTTAGGAGAAATCAACCAGGATTATCAACTGGATTGGGCTCCGAACTTTGAAGAGGGGCTTAAACTGTTAAGCGAAAATATCCATGACCTGTGCCTTATGGATTATAAACTGGGTGCACAAGATGGTATTGCGCTCTTACGTCAAGCGAAAGAAGTTGGTTTTACGGGCCCAATTATACTATTAACTGGCATTCACCGTGCGGAAGTTGATATTCAGGCACTTGAAGCAGGTGCGGTAGATTATTTAGTAAAAGCAGGATTAAGTGCTGAACAATTGGCGCGTTCAATTCGTTATGCATTAGCGCGTAGTGAAGTGGAACGCGAACGCGTGGAGCGTTTGAAAGCGGAGGCGGAAAATCGTTCAAAAAGTGAATTTCTTGCGCATCTAAGCCATGAGTTGCGTACACCTTTGTCAGCCATTCTGGGTTTTACCGAGTTGCTGATCAATAAAATTGTTGATATTGAAAGTCTTGCTCATCTTCACATCGTACACAGAAACGGTAAGCATTTATTGGGGTTACTAAATGATGTGTTGGATTTGTCAAAAATAGAAGCCGGCAAACTTGAACTGGAAAACCAGTCAGTCCCTTTATCATCTTTTATTTGTGATGTTTATTTTTTGATGCGCGGTGCTGCAATAGATAAGAATTTGCAATTGCGCATTGAAGCTCCTGAGCCTCTTCCGAGCCATATCCGTACTGATGCGATGCGGTTGCGTCAAATATTATTAAATCTAATTGGTAATGCTATTAAGTTCACTGAAAAAGGTGAGGTTGTTTTACGTATCGAGCGTGTGTTTGAAGATGAGCGTGAAAAAATTTCTTTCTCAGTGAAAGATACCGGGATTGGTATTTCACAAAATGTTCTCGAATTAATTTTTGAACCTTTTGTGCAATCGAAAGATACCTATGCTCATCCGCGTGCAGGCACCGGTTTGGGCTTGACCATTAGCAAGATGCTAGTGTCGCGCCTGGGTGGTTATATCGGTGTCAACAGCTTGGTAGGTGTAGGGAGTGAATTTCGCTTTACCATCGACCCCGGTGATCTTTCTCGCGTTGAATCTGAATTATTGACATTAAACTTCGATATGGTCGGTGAAAAAAGTGCAGTAATTCCACAATTTCGTGGACGCGTGCTAGTGGTCGATGATCTCCGTGATATTCGGTTGTTGATAGGACATTTTGTTGCGCAGACGGGATTGGATGTGATGTATGCGGTCAATGGTGAAGAAGCGCTTCGATTAATAGATGCAGAGCTGTTGCAGGGGAAAGGTTTTGATATCGTTTTAATGGATATCCACATGCCAGTAATGGATGGTCATGAAGCCGCAAGAAAACTTCGTCAAAACAACTTTGATAAACCACTGATTGCGTTAACTGCTGCCCATATGAAAGGTGATATGGATAAATGCTTTGAATCCGGATTCTCTTTTTATCTGGGTAAGCCAGTTGATCAATCCCGCCTGTATGAATGTTTGGCTCGCTACCTTCCCGTAGTTGCTACAAGCAAAGAGGTGAGTAGTGTCAATAAAGGAAGAATGATTTTGGTTGTAGAGGATGACCTCGATGCATTGCAAGCCATGGCGGCGTTGCTGGGATTATTGGGATGGCAGGCAATACCCGCTCAAGATGCAGCAATGGCGTTAATAAAAGCTAAGGAATATTCACCCGAAATTATTTTGGTTGATATTAATTTGCCGGATATGAATGGTTATACGTTTGCTGCGCAGGTTCGACCGCTATTGCCGGATACCCGGATTATTGTGGTTAGTGGTGAAGAGGTTGATAAACAACGAGCGGAAGATGCCGGGATTAATGGGGCATTATTGAAACCTGTGTCGTTAGACCAATTGGAAAAAATTCTCCAATAAAAAAGCCTGCAATCGCAGGCTTTCATATTCGCGGTAACTGTTTGATAATTTTTAGATTGATGATTTAACCCAGTCATTATCCAATTCAGATGTTAGTAGCGTTCCACGCAACGAATTGGGAAGCGCTTCTTCGATTAATACATCGGCAAACTTGCCAATCAAATCCGCGTTATCGCAACGGAAATTCACCACACGATTATTCTCGGTGCGACCGCACAATTGGCCCGGATCTTTTTTGGAATAACCGGAAACCAGAATTCGTTCGGTATTGCCTACCATACGGCGGCTAATCGCCATGGCTTGCTGGATGATACGGTCTTGTAAAATTGCCAGGCGATGTTTCTTTACTTCTTCCGGTGTTTCATCCGGTAAATCTGCGGCGGGTGTTCCCGGGCGCGGACTGTAAATAAAGCTGTATGAGGTATCGAAATCCATATCGTGGATCAATTTCATGGTTGCTTCAAAGTCGGCCTCGGTTTCGCCGGGGAAGCCGATAATAAAATCGGATGAGAAGCTGATATTCGGGCGAATCTTTTTAATGCGGCGCAATTTGGATTTGTATTCCAATGCAGTGTGACCGCGTTTCATCGCCATCAAAATACGATCAGAACCGCTTTGTACAGGCAGGTGCAGGTGGCTGACCAGCTCGGGTATATGGTTGTAGACATCAATCAGTGAATCGGTAAATTCAACCGGGTGCGAGGTGGTGAAGCGGATGCGGTCAATACCATCCACTGCGGCAACATAGGTAATCAATTCGGCGAGATCCACCACCGTACCGTCAGTTGCGTCACCGCGATAGGCATTCACATTTTGACCGAGCAGGTTAACTTCGCGTACACCCTGTTTGGCCAGGTGGATAATTTCGGCCATAACGTCAGCTACCGGTCGGCTGACTTCTTCACCGCGCGTGTAGGGCACAACGCAGAAAGTACAGTATTTGGAACAACCTTCCATAATGGAGACGAAAGCGCTAACGCCATCGGCATCGGGTTGTGGTAAACGGTCAAACTTTTCAATTTCCGGGAAGCTGACATCAACCACCACCACGCCGTTGTTCTTTTTGGTTTCCATCATTTCTGGCAAGCGATGCAGGGTTTGCGGGCCGAAAATCAGATCAACATAAGGTGCACGCTCGGCAATTGCGGCACCTTCCTGGCTGGCCACACAGCCTCCTACGCCAATCACTAGTTCAGGGTTCTTTTTCTTGAGGTTTTTCCAGCGGCCCAATTCATGAAAGAGTTTTTCCTGGGCTTTTTCGCGGATGGAGCAGGTATTGATCAGGATTACATCGGCTTCTTCGGGGTTTTCGGTCGCCACCATGTTGTGGGATTCGCCCAGCAAATCACGCATGCGCGACGAATCGTATTCATTCATCTGGCAACCGTGGGTTTTGATATAGAGCTTTTTGGTCGGGGTTTCTGTGGCGGACATCGACAACACCTGCGTAAACGCTGATTTGATTAAAAATCGTGCAAAAATTAAGGCGCGCATTATAGGCGGTTAGGGCCTGAGAATCACCATTTGTTTGCAGCTAAGGTGGCACTATTGCGGTAAGATGCGCGCCCGGAACAACCCGTTACGACTATCGAGTAGCCATGAAAAAGACATTCAAACTCAACATAGAGGGCAAACACCCAGAGCGTTTGCTTGAAGCCATCAAGCATGAAGTGCGCAAATACGTGAAGCGTGAGCGCCGCAAAACCCTGCCTGCCGGCACTAACTACTGGGCGTTTGATTGCCGCTTTGGTGAGACTGAAGCTGAAGCGCAGGAGGTGCGTTTGGCCAATATTATTGGATTGATGGATGAGGTTAAGGCTGCCGGTGGTGAGAGCTTTTATGTAGAGATTCTGGCGCGTGCGGCGCAACGCCAACCGCGTACTCATGCCGGTGACCTGGATAATGACGAAGATCTGGGAGATTGATCTCCGGTTTTGCCAGATAACAAAAAGGCTGTCTGTTGAAACAGATGGCCTTTTGTTTTTTCAAACGGTTGATTTAGCGTTTTTTAGGCGAAGAGGGTTTGATGCCACGAGTGGCGCTGGTGCGGACGGGCTTGCCGGCCGTTGTTCGCGCACCGGATGCGCCGCTTTTGACTGGTTTGGCAAAGGCAGATTTTTTAGGGTTGCCGGCTTTGGATTTAGTGGCTGGTTTTGTCGTCGCCAATTTGAGCAAGCCGCTTTTTGGTTTTGTGACGACTTTGACAACCTGTTCGGTCACTTCAAAGCCTTTGATTTTTTCGCGCTTGATTTTGGTGCCGATCACATCTTCAATCAGCGAAATCTTGTGTTCTTCTGCCGGTGTTACTAACGAAATCGCAGTGCCTTTTTTCCCTGCACGGCCAGTACGTCCTACACGATGCACATAGTCTTCGGTGAAGAAGGGAAGGTCCAGGTTCACCACATAATCCAGCCCCTGAATATCCAGGCCGCGCGCGGCTACTTCGGTTGCAACCAATACTTGCAGTTTGCCTTCTTTAAACTCTTGTAATGCACGACGACGTGATCCTTGAGTCTTTTCACTGTGAATGACGGCTGCATCGACCTTATCATTTTTGAGTGCCTGGATCAGTTGTTCTGCAGCTTCGCGTGTGCTGCTGAACACCATGACCTGGTACCAGTTTTGGCTGTGTAGCAAATGGATAAACAGCTCATATTTACGGGTGCTGTCTACCGGATAAAGCACGTGGTCTACGGTTTCAGCAACCGAGTTACGCTTGCTGACGGTAATCAGGGTAGGGCGATTCATCGCCTGTTTGGATAGGTTGGTAACCAGCGGAGAACCGGTTGCCGAGAAAAACAGTGTTTGGTGCTTGCGGGTGATACTGGTAAGGATTGCGTGAATATCGACCACAAAGCCCATATCCAGCATGCGGTCTGCTTCATCCAATACCGCAAACTCAACCTTGGCCAAATTCACATTTTCCAGCTCGATATGTTCTTTCAGGCGGCCCGGTGTGGCAACCAGGATGTCTACCCCTGCGCGCAGTTTGGCGCCCTGGCTGGTGACTTTTACACCGCCATAAACCGCTGCGATTTTGAACGGTGTGAACTGTGCGAACTCTTGTAAGGCGGTGGCGATTTGTTCTACTAATTCACGGGTGGGGGCGAGGATGAGTGCGCGTACAAATCCTGCTTCGGTGCCCTTTGGGTTCTCTAGCATTTGTTGTAGGACAGGCAAGCTGTAAGCAGCTGTCTTGCCGGTGCCGGTTTGGGCGGTAGCCAACAAATCCAGACCCCGCCGTGCCGCAGGAATCGCTTGTTCTTGCACGGGTGTCAAGGTTTTAAAGCCGATGACTTTAAGGGCACGAAGTAATTCGGGCGTAAGGCCAAGGGAAGTAAAGTTCATGGGCGACACCATAGTCCGGCTGAAAAAAGGGCGCGCAGTATACCGGTTAAACCTGTTTTAGGGTTACCACTGGCGATATTTTGATCGCATTATAACCAAAAATGATTCGTGCGCCTTGTAATGAGATGAAGCTGCATTCTGCGGTCTCAGCCTCCTATAGAATTTCCGGCCATAATGTCGGCGATGATCGCTGCCTTGATCCTCTTGCTTCTGTTACGCAAACTCGGGGCAGTTAGTGGATCGGGAAAGGTAGCGGCATATTAGATGTCCTAATAACACAATCGACTAATTACGGTGTATGAAAATCAGCCAAGTGGGGCGAGAATGGGGAAAACTTGTGGTATTCTGCGCGCCCTTTGCCGGGCTGATCCGGTAGATGTATTTGATTTGTCCAAGAGAGAATTATGGCTGCCAAACCCGTTTATAAAGTGATATTCCTCAACCAGGGCCAGGTTTACGAAGTCTTTTGCTCTGCGATTTACCAAAGTGAAATGTACGGTTTTATTGAAATCGAAGAATTCGTGTTCGGTGAACGTACCCAGTTGTTGATTGATCCCGCCGAGGAAAAACTCAAAAACGAATTTGCCGGCGTAAAACGCTCATATATCCCCATGCATTCAATCGTGCGTATTGATGAAGTTGAGAAAGAGGGCCCGGTAAAAATCACCGAGATCAAAGGTGGTAGCGATAAAATTGCCCAGTTCCCTTACGGGACTTTTATCCCTACTCCGAAACCGGTGGAATAGTTATCCTCGTTCCGGTACCAAAGTAAAGAATAGTCTTCAATTTAAAACACGCCGTGAATACCCTTCGGGGCCTGCCCGCAATAAATTGCGGTCGTTCCGTGGGCGCAAAACATGTTTTGCTGATTGCACACTACATCCATATAGGCTCGAATCGGCATCCATGCCTCATGCGGTTTTAAATCAAAGACTATTCTTTGCTCCCAACATCGCAGTAAATTCTCGCTACACTTGCTTAATAATTCGATTGAGCAAGTGCCATGAAAGAAAATCTCTATCTCGCCATAGATCAAGGCGGTCAAAGTTCACGCATTGGGATTTACACCGAATCGGGTGAATTAATTTGTCAGTTCGCAGCTCCTTGCACAACGTACCGCCACCAACCCGAAAGCTCTTCGTATCCTCATATCGAGCAAGATGGTAATGAAATACTTGCTGGCATTCGCCAGTGTTTAAGCAAAGTACAAGCATACTTGGGTAAATCGGTTAGTCAGATTAAATCCGCAAGCTTTGCAGGGCAGGGATCATCACTTTTATGTTGGGATTCAAAAACCGGTGAGCCATTAACCCCCGTATTGAGTTGGCAAGATATTCGCGGTGAACTTTATCTCCAGGAAATTCCCCTTATCCACCAGCAAGCGCAGCACATTACCGGTCTTCGGGTGTCACCACATTACGGGGCAAGTAAAATCCGTTGGTGCCTGGACAATTCTGAACCGGTAAAAAAAGCGCTGCTCGATAATTCGTTATGTATTGGACCCATTGTCAGTTTTATTTTCTGGCATTTGCTAGGGGGAAAAAATCTGGTTGATCCGGGACATGCGCAGCGAACGTTGTTGTGGAATTTACATAACAATGATTGGGATGAGCGGTTACTTGAATTATTTAACATTCCCCGTTCCGTGTTACCCGAATGTCGCTTTCACAATAGTGATTTTGGAAAATTAATATTGGGCGATAATTCAATCCTATTTGCGGCCAGCGCACGTGATCAGGGGGCTTCATTATTTGTCAATGGCATGCCGGATGAAACGGCGTGTTATATCAATATTGGCACAGGTGCATTTATTCAGCGGGTCAGGAATGTTCTGCATGCGCCGGATGGTTTACTGGTGAGCCCACTTTGGATTCCGCAAAATAGTTTTTATAACGAAGAAAATATTGAATCATCGCCTCCTTGTTACTTACATGAATTAGTGGATAAACCCTGGTATGCATGGGAAGCAACGGTCAATGGCGCTGCTTCTGCAATTTCCTATATTCAGGAACACACAAATTTGGAGGTGACTCCAGAGCAAATCGACGCTGCACTGAAGCTAACTCCTCAGCAAGATATTTATTTTTTAAATGCTATAGGTGGTTTAAGTGCACCGTATTGGCGAACCGATTTGTTATCGGAGTTTTCCCCTGGGTTATCTGCGCAGGAAAAAATACTCACCTGGATTGAATCAGTGATTTTTCAGATCGCAGTCAATATTGAGTTAATGAAAAAATCGGGCGGGATTCGTGTTGTACGAATCAGCGGTGGGTTTAGTAGGTCCAATGCGATATGCCAGAAACTGGCAGATATCTGCGAGCTGGATGTTTGCCGTAGCGATAATGTTGATGCGACCTTACAAGGTGCTGCCTGCATGGCGACTGGATTATCACCCAATTGGAAACCGGAATTTCAACTGGAAACTTTTCTGCCACAAAAAAACATATCGTTAAAAAAACGTTTCCAGGTTTGGCAACATGCCATGCAAGCATGGCTACAAGCACAATAAAGTCTGATCGTCGGGATGCAATTTATTGCGCCCAAACAATTCCTGAAAACGTGATGAATTAATCTATGGCTTAATAAAAAGGGTGCAATAAATTGCACCCCTACAAGAATTTATTCAGCCAACGTGCCGTCGCGATAATCCTGAATTGCCTGTTCAATTTCTTCGGTGCTGTTCATCACAAAAGGGCCGTACTGCACAATCGGTTCTTTAATAGGCTTTCCCGAAATTACTAAAAAGCGTGCTTCAGTTTCCAATGCTTGCACACTCAATTGGTCCCCTTTACTGAGTAAGCCGGTGTTGCCTTGGGTGAGTTTACGTTTGTCTTCACCGATAGCAATATCGCCTTCGTATACATACAGAAATGTATTGTGATCCTCCGGCATCGCATGGTGAAATTCATTACCTGCGGGCAGATGTACATCCCAATAAATCGTTTCAGTGGTTAAACCTTGTATCGGCCCGCTAACCACTTTTCCACCAATAAATGCGCTATTGGCAATTACTTTAATACAACCGCCATTCGGTAAATCTGCCACCGGAATATCGGCTGACGGAATGTCGCGATAATGTGCCGGTTTCATTTTTTCGGCGGCTGGTAAATTTAGCCATAGTTGGAAGCCACGCATTAAGCCATGCTCCTGTTGTGGCATTTCCGAATGGATAATTCCGCGACCTGCGGTCATCCATTGCACATCACCATCGCGCAAATGACCTTTATTCCCCATATGGTCTTCATGCAACATGTGACCCTGTAACATATAAGTCACTGTTTCAAAACCGCGATGGGGATGTGCAGGAAAACCGGCGATATAATCATCGGCACTACTGCTACCAAATTCGTCGAGCATTAAAAATGGATCAAAACGTGCGTAAGGAGTTTGACCCAAAGTACGTTTGATGCGAACACCAGCACCGTCGCTGGTCTCGCGGCCTTGTACGATTTGCTGTAACTGGCGTTGCATAATTTTTCTCCAAAAATTGTTGCGTCGATTTTGTGTATTAATGCTTTATGTTTACTTTGTTGTGTAAACAGGGTGCGGCGACTAAGCCGCAACCTCGTGGGCAATTTCAGTTTTTGCGGCGGCAAAAGCCTGCTCTTTTTGGCCCATGTTCAAACCTTCTGCATAGATGAAGTGGACATCTTTCAGACCCACAAAACTTAAAAAGTTTTTCAGGAATTGGCTTTGGGTATCGCTGTTCTGGCCTTTGTGCACACCACCGCGAGTTGCGATTACATACACGGGTTTGTCGTTTAACAATCCTACCGGGCCAGTTTCGCTGTATTTAAAAGTCACACCGGCGCGGGCGATATGGTCGAAGTAAGCTTTGAGTGTGGAAGGTACACCAAAGTTATACAGCGGCACACCAATCACAATTGCATCGGCTTGCTGGATTTCGTCGATGATCTTGTCGGAGTAATCCAGCACCGCTTGTTGTTCTGCCGTGCGGCCTTCAACCGGGCTAAACAGCGCTTGTACCCGCGTTGCATCCAGGTGTGGAACTTCTTCTTTGGCGAAATCACGCACGATGACATCGCCAGTCGGGTTTATTGCTTTCCAGCGTTGCACAAATTCGTTGGCCAGAGTAGTTGAGTTACCGTTATCGCCGAACAGACTGCTGTTGATTTGTAAAAGCTTAGCCATGATCAAATCCTCTTGGTAGATGGCGTTATTGCCATGTGCTCATTAAATGATTTGACGAATGAATGATAAATACGGATATTTAGCGGTATATGATCGAATTATTTAATTGATCGCCGATAATGAGGAAATATATGACAGACTCTGGCCCTGTGGCGGCTACAGCCATCAGCGAAAATAAAGTCACATTGGAGCAGTGGCGGGCATTACTGGCAGTTATTGATGCGGGTGGTTACGCCAAAGCAGCGGAGTTACTCAATAAAAGCCAATCAGCGGTTTCCTATTCCATTTCCCAATTAGAGTCTGCATTGGGTGTGAAAGTGTTCCAGTTGCAAGGTCGAAAAGCTGTGCCATCACCAGCGGGTGACTTGTTGTATCGCCGCGCCCGGCAATTGCTGGAGCAAGCGGAACGCTTGGAAAAATCGGCCGGTTGCCTGTCGATAAAAGTTGAGCCATTAATAAAAATTGCTGCAGATTTAATTATTCCTCCTATTCGAGTACTGCAATGCCTGGAAATTTTTGCCAAAGATTTCCCCGACACCCGGGTAGAAATTTTTGAATCAGTATTGAGCGGGACCGAGGATGCATTACTACAACGCCATGTGGATTTGGCAATTGGTGGTCGTGTTCCTACCGGATTTATGGGTGAGAAATTGGTAACGGTGACTATGCATGGAGTATCCAGCCCTGACCATCCGCTGCAGCAATTAGGACGCACAATTAACTACGAGGATATGCGTCAGCATCGCCAGATTATTGTGCGTGATTCAGGGCAATACCGCCGACGTACGGAAGGTTGGCAAGAAGCTGACCAGCGTTGGACTGTAAGCCATATCAAAACCTCACTGGATGCAATTCGAATGGGATTGGGCTATGCCTGGTTACCAGATGCGTACACTCACGAGGATGTGTTGGCGGGGCGATTAAAATATTTGCCAGTGGAGGTAGGTGCGGTGCGTGAAGTACCGACCTATCTAACCTTTGCTGATAGTGAATTTGCCGGCCCGGCGACGCGTCGATTAGCAGAGGTATTAAAAGAAAATTTACCGAAGATGTGTGGTTATTCTATATAACATGGCCCATAAAAAAATCGGCCTATGAGCCGATTTTTTTCTGAGCAAGAATTTTTCCTACACTTTTAATTCAACCCAGATTGGGCAGTGATCTGACGGTTTATCCATGCCGCGAATCTCGTAATCGATGCCGGCATCAACGCACTTATCCAGCAAGCTTTGCGTCATTAAAATCAAATCAATTCGCAGTCCGCGTTTGGGATTATCTTCAAAACCACCGCTGCGATAATCGAACCAACTGAATAAATCGCAGACATCAGGATTTCTCTCGCGGAAACTATCCTTCAAACCCCACGTCAATAATTCATTTAACCATTCGCGCTCTTCTGGCAAAAAACTGCATTTTCCCGTGCGCAACCAACGCTTGCGATTTTCTTCGCCAATCCCGATGTCCACATCCTGATGAGAGATATTCATATCACCCATTACGATAATTTGTTTGTCCGGGGTTTCCCCGTTTTTTAAGTAGCTATTGAGATCTGAATAAAATTTACGTTTAGCTGGAAATTTAATTGCGTGATCGCGGCTTTCACCTTGGGGGAAATATCCATTCAATACCGTAATTTCACCAAGGGGCGTATCAAAAACACCACCAATAAAACGACGTTGGGAATCTGTTAAATCTTCCGGAAAACCTTTCATTACCTTTTTAAATGGATATCGGGAAAGTAGTGCAACACCATAGTGGGTTTTTTGTCCAAAATATTCAACGTCATAACCCATAGCTTTGATTGTTTCCAAAGGAAAATCAGGATCATTCACTTTGGTTTCTTGCAGCCCGATAAAATCCGGACGATGTTTTTCTATAACCGCTTCCAATTGGTGTATGCGGGTACGAAGGCTATTAACGTTGAATGAAACGGCTATCATAGTTTGACCTTAATGTTAAAAAAACACCCGGACATTCCTGTCCGGGTGTTGAGTGTTAAACATAAAGCAAAAATTTATTGCTTGGCGACTTTGGAGTCAGGTTGTTTAATTTGTTTAATGAAATCGGACAATATATGACCCGCTTCCATTAAGTAGGGATCATCATGTGGTTTTATTTCCTTATCAGATTCTTTGGGTGGTGCCTCTTCATCTTCGTCGCCACCATTTGCTGCTTTTAACGCTGCATAATCCGGATAAGGTTTCTCGCCTTTAGCGGTGCGACGTTGATTTTCATTCTCTAATGCACGTTGTTCCATTTTTTTCTGTTCTTCCTGGCGTGTCGCCAAACGCAAAGAAACTTCTTTTTTTGCTGATGCCTCTTTAAACATTTCACTTTGCTTATTCAGGAAAATAAATTCAGGATCTTTCGCCATGCGCTCCTGATGCTTGGTTTCAATTTTTGGCAGATATTTATTAATGGCGTAATAATTTTGATGTGGAGCAGGGTGGATACGATCCCACGGCAGCGCGTTGTCATAACTACTTTCACCAATTTCTGACGGGTCCAGCAAACTTGGCAGTTGGACATCGGGAATTACGCCTCGATGTTGGGTGCTATCGCCTGAGATACGATAAAACTTGGCTTCCGTGATTTTCAATCTGCCATGTTTTAAATCAACCAGATTTTGAACTGAGCCTTTACCAAATGTTGTGGAGCCAATAACGATTCCACGACCATAATCTTGAATCGCACCCGCAAAAATTTCAGATGCAGATGCGCTTAAGCGATTAATTAATACGGCAATCGGGGCACGATAAGCCGCTGGTTGATAAGCTCGATAGTTACGTGAAATAGTGTCATCACTTTGACGAATTTGTACAACTGGGCCTGGATCAACAAATAAATCCGTAAGCATTGCTGCCTCAGGTAAAGAACCGCCGCCGTTGTCTCGTAAATCGATAATTACACCATCTACTTTTTCTTTGTTTAATTCATTGAGCAAATTCAGTACATCACGCGTAGTGCTTTTGTAATTGGGATCACCTTTTTGATAAGCATCAAAGTTCATATAGAACGTTGGGATGTCAATCACGCCTAACTTATAAGTTTGATCACCGTCTTTGATTTCAAAAACAGCTTTTTTGGCTGCTTGATCTTCCAGTTTTACAGTCTCGCGTTTAATAGTGATGACTTTATTAGCAGTTGCGGTTGGGTCTGCCGGAACCACTTCCAGACGCACCTGGGTACCTTTAGGGCCACGAATTAATTTCACCACCTCATCCAAACGCCAACCGACCACATCAACAAATTCGCCTTCGACTCCCTGTCCAATTGCTACGATTTTATCATTCGGTTTTAATTGACCCTGCTTCTGCGCCGGTCCGCCAGCCACAAGGCTGCTGACCTTGGTGTAATCCTCATCACTTTGCAGCACTGCGCCTATACCCTGTAGTTCCAGAGACATGCTGATGTCGAAATTTTCAGCGTTTTCAGGAGACAAATAATTGGTGTGTGGATCATACAGCGTGGTAAGTGAATTCATCATCACACTGAACGCTTCTTCCGAAGTTTGTTGCTTCAATCGACGCAATTGGTTTGCATAGCGCTTGCGTAATGTGGTTTTGCTGTCGTCCAGTTTTTTACCCGATAGCATGGAGTTTAATAAATTTGATTTTAGGTACTGATGCCAGAGTTTATCTGCTTCAGCCTGATTGGCTGGCCAATTTGCTTTTTCTCTATCGAGCTGGATCGATTCTTCAACATCAAAGTTGAATTGGGTTTTAGGATCTTCCAATTCTTTAACAACGGTTTCCAGGCGATTGATCATTCGGTCATTGAAACGGTTATAAATGTAAAAGCTATTCTCAAGCTTGCCTTTTTTATAATCGTCATCAAAGGTTTTACGAAATTTTTCAAATTCGGTGATATCACTCTGCAAAAAGAAGTTGCGTGCACCATCCAGTGACTTTAAGTATTCGTCGAAGTAGCGGGAGGAAAGTGCATCATTAAGTTCCTGATCACGATAGTGCTCAGCATCGAGTTTTTGTACCAATTCAATAGCAGCTTTGCTTTGCTCCTCGGTGGGTTTTAGCAGTGCTATCTTATCGGCAAGGCTTAATGAGGACAGGCTGATTAAGAGGCTAAACAGGGTTAGTTTAAGCGGTCTCACAACAACAGTTTGCATAAAAGAGGTTCTCGGTAGATCAGGCGTCTCCAGTGGGTTTTACCGGAGCGGGACACTGCTTACTATAGCGGAATTCGCCAGCAATGGCAGGCACCATGAGCCTGTTTATGACAAGGATTTACGTCCTGAGCCTAGTTAGGATTCACATTTAATGGAAAAGTTGCGCGGCTATTGGATTGGCTGTTGGAGCGGTGTTGGATCTTCCACAGTCGGAGGAGCATTACCCATTAAGTCAAGCCATAACTCTTTCCTGTCCAATGGTGTGGCTTTTGGCAGATAAGGGTTTGCAATACGAATGGCTCGGCGATTTTTTAGATCTGCCTTACCCAATGCTTCTTTTACTTCAGGACTGTTATAAAAATATCGGTCAAAAGCGCCATCCTTGATGGCAGATTCGAGGCCAAATTCAATGTCTTTTGCTAAAACAGAATCTTTTGGTGTAACAAAAAAATAGGTTGGCAAGGGGTAGATGAGGACTAAATTTTTTTCAACAGTAAGTTTTAGGTTGGGAAAAGCTGCCAGTTCTGTCCAGACTTCATTGGCTCCGCGTGGAAAAGCGTCAAATCGGCTGCCATCCAGCATATAGTAGAGGCTCGGTTTTTTAGTGGCTTTAATTACCTGTAACCCGGCACTCTCCAGGATTGATGCATCTTGCCAACTTCGACCCTGCCCGAATTTAATTTTTTTTAAGTCATCCAATGTGTGGATTTGATCAAAACGGCTTTGGTCTCCTTGGCGAATAAAAAAAAGTCGATGATTCATCAATCCACGATATGCATCTATACGAATGGGAATAAAATCGCGCTCCATTTCTTCTGAGGTGCCGCCCCACATTACCGAAATGCTACCCGACTTAACAGATTCCATTACCCGTGGTCTCGAATAAACTTCAGGGGTTGTCGCAAATATATATTCCTTATCGGAATAGGAGAGAGCCAATTTCAGCAGGCCATTCATGTAGTCTGTTTGAACATTGGACTTCATATTGGTGGTAACTGTTTTCTTTTCCGCAGCATTGACTGGAAAAGCAGCCAAACATGCACAAATGATAAGGGCATTGGTTAACGCAGGGATTAATGACGCAATCCGATTGTATGGAAAAGACATAGTGCCACTCGCCAAGTTTGTATGATTATAGGGCTAAAAGTAGCACAGAAATTTAACTGGTGCGGATTAACGGTCAAATCCATTCCCGGATGTGGGAGGTTATTCATCTCTCCATTGGCGTTTTTAGTATCTTTATTATGCCTTCAATGTAAATACGGTGTACTGCAATCAAACATCATTTGCATAAAATCGATCTGGTCGCTCTGAAGGAGGGGCGTAATTGAAACCTTGGTAACCTGACGATTTTCCCAAGCGAAGTCATACCGCGTAAAGGCAAGAGTACCACTCGCAGATTCATTAACACTCACTACCATACTTTGATGTGGGGATGTTTCAAGCAAATCTACAAGTTCGCGAATGGTGTTATGAATGCAGGTTGGGTGAAGTAATTCATGTACATCTTTGTGGTTTACAAAGATGTAATCGCATCCGAGCATGGTGCTAAGGCTTAGAATTAATTCACCGCGAGAGATTGCGTTGGTGAGATTCAAGTTTTTTACTTCTTGATTGATAGTTGCGTTGGGCGTGTGCAATTGTTCCAATGCAGTGCTTTGATTGTGGGACATAAAAGCTCCGAGGGTGGCAGTTTATAGTTATCGCGTCCCGCAATGACTGGTCCCAAATTTACAAAAATTAACGAGTAAAATCTAACAGCCAGCTGCTTAAAAAACCATAGCTGAGAGTATAAAGTGTCGGCGAATTTAACAGTTTTTGGCGATGCGATTCTCAAACAGGAATAAAAAAAGCGGCGCATGGCCGCTTTTCTTTTGTTATCAGCTGTAATGCCTAGCTCTTATTAGCGCGAGCGAGTAACGCTGCTTTAATAGTGTTGCGCATATTGTGCAGTGCTTTTTCCGTAGTTTCCCAATCGATACAGGCATCAGTTACTGATACGCCATATTTCAAATCGCATAAGTTGGCAGGAATGTTTTGGTTACCAGCACCTATATTGCTTTCCACCATTAAGCCAATAATAGATTGGTTGCCATCTACAATTTGACTGGCAACATTTTCCATCACCAGCGTTTGCAGTTCGTGGTTCTTGTTGGAATTTGCGTGACTACAATCCACCATGATATTTGGAATTACCTTGGCTTTAGTCAATTCTTGTTCACAAACTGCTACGCTCACGGAATCATAGTTAGGTTTACCATTACCTCCGCGAAGCACTACATGGCCGTAGGCATTTCCACGAGTATGAATTATCGAAACCTGGCCTTCAGTATCAATTCCCAGAAAGCGGTGAGGTTTAGAGACCGATTGCAATGCATTAATTGCCACGGTCAATCCACCGTCAGTGCCATTTTTGAAACCAACTGCTGAGGATAACCCGCTGGCCATTTCACGATGGGTCTGCGATTCAGTGGTGCGAGCACCAATTGCGGACCAACTGATCAGATCGTGTAAGTATTGGGGTGAAATCGGATCTAGCGCTTCAGTGGCAGCAGGTAAACCAATTTCAGCAATATCCAACAGTAACTGGCGACCAATATGCAGGCCTTCCTCAATTTTGAAAGAATCATCAAGGTAAGGATCATTGATTAAACCTTTCCATCCTACAGTGGTACGTGGCTTTTCAAAGTACACACGCATTACTACATAAATTGTATCGCTGACCTCTTCTGCCAGTTTTTTCAGGCGTTGGGCGTAGTCTTTTGCAGCTGCCACATCGTGGATGGAGCAGGGGCCGATCACCACAAAGATACGATGATCCTTGCGATCAAGAATATTACGTACCACCTCTCGGCCACGAGTGACCACGTCACGCGCCTTTTCGGTCAACGGGATTTTGTTTTTCAGATCTGCCGGGGAAATCAGCAGCTCTTGCGAGACCACATTCAGGTCATCGACTTGGGTACTGGTCATGATGTTATTTCCTAAAAATGTCAAATCGAGGGTTATTCTATCTAAAAGAACAAAAAATGGGATGGTCTTTTTAATAAAAGCCATAAATAAAGATAAATAATCTGTTTTTTCGTTAATTATTAGGCTGGTATTACAAAAGTGAGAAAAAATTTCGTTTAAATATATAATTCATCCTTATCGGATCGTTAATAAAAGGATATTCATCCTTTTTAATACTAATTAATAGGATGTAATTTATAGGCTGACGATTTGGTTTAGGTTGTTTTTTGAGCTGAATTATTTTCGTGAGATGGAGAAAATTTTTGTTGGTTGTTACTGTAGCTGCCTTAATAAGCCAGCGGGCAAATTTGGATTTTCTATGGCTATAAAAATGTTAAAGCACATAAAAAGGGGATTAGCGGCGACCTTGTGTGCATTGCTTTTTTACTCTCCTTTTGTTGTGGCTGAGCAAGTAAGGGTAGCGTTGGTGTTGGGGGGAGGTGGTGCCAGGGGTGCTGCTCATATTGGTGTATTGGAGGTTTTGGAGCGAGAGCACATTCCAGTTGATTGTGTAGTGGGTACCAGTATGGGTGCTTTGGTTGCCGGATCTTATGCAGCAGGGCTTTCCCCAAAGAAAATGCGCAAAAAACTTTCAGAAGCAGATTGGACGGATATGTTTTTGGATGTGGCGGATTTTTCCCAGCTCAGTTATCGCAAGAAAAAAGTCAGCCAGCGTTATCTTCCCGGTACTGAGCTTGGTGTGACCCAGAATGGGTTGCAATTGCAATCGGGTGTTGTTGCCGGTGAAAAAATAAAACTTTATTTCAATCAGCTTGTGGATGCTAACCTCGGAGAGCGAAGTATCGAGCAACTATCCCTTCCTTTAGCCATAGTGGCGACAGATATTGGCACTGGGGAGCGTGTTGTTTTTCGCCGTGGGAGCCTTACACAGGCGATGCGTGCCAGTATGTCCGTTCCAGGTTTGATGGCGCCAGTGGAATATGAAGGACGCAAGTTGGTTGATGGCGGATTGGTCGATAACTTGCCGGTAGAGCTGGGGCGCGAATTATGTAATGCCAACCGCGTGATAGCAGTCAATGTCGGGTCTCCATTACGAGAGCCTGAGCGCATCGGTTCTTTATTAAGCGTATCAGCGCAAATGATTGGCATTCTTACCAAACAAAATGTCGAGCGCTCACTTGCCAGCTTGACGGGACAGGATATTTACATCTACCCCGACTTGGGAAATATCAAAGCCTCTGACTTTGCTCGCTATGAAGAAACTGCTGACATCGGACGCGAAGCGGCGGAGAAACAGGTATTGGCACTACGCAACTTAGCTGTCGATAAAAATACGTATGCTGGTTGGAAATTAAAAAATAAAACCTCTCTTAAAGAAGAAATTGTTATTGATGAGATCCGGATTACGCCCACCAAGCGCGTACATCAAAATTATATTGCGCGACAAATTCATCAAAAAGCCGGGCAGCCCTTGGATAGGGTGGGATTGGAGCAAGATCTTATTCGCACGTATGGGGATGGCTTCTATCAAAATGTGGATTACAGGGTCATTGGTGAAAATGATAGAAATATTTTGGAAGTTACAGCACAAGAAAAAAACTGGAGTTCGGATTATCTAATCTTTGGTTTCTCTATTGAAAATGAATATCGACAGGATTCAAGTTTTAATTTTCGCACAGCTTATCGCAGTACCTGGTTAAATTCTTACGGCGGTGAGTTTTTTGCCAGTGCTGATATTGGGGGGAAGCCAAAATTGGAGCTGGATTTTTATCAGCCGCTTGATAGTCGTCACCATTTTTTTGTAGAGCCCAATTATCTTCGAAAGCGTGAAAAGATCACCATTTTTTTAGATGATGATCGAATAGCTGAGTACGAACTGGATACATCTTTTACCGAAGTTGTAGTGGGCACGAATCTTGGCAGTTACGGACAATCCCGAGTGGGTTGGCGCGATTATCATATCAGGGGTGAAGCAGATCTTGGCATTCTTGAAATTCCAGATATGGATGAACGGTTTGGTGGTTTTTTATATGAGCTTAATCTTGATCGAAGAAATCGCTTATATTTTCCATCTCACGGTTGGCGTGCTGATATTAGTTATTTTGATTCACATCATGAAGGATATAACAAATTATCTTCGGATCTTGGCGCCGCGTATAAATTCAATGAATACATATTGGGACTTCGTGCAGCGTATGCGACTTCATTAAAAGGGGAGTTGCCATTTTACGATGCAGTGATGTTAGGGGGGTTCTTGAAAATGTCTGGTTATGCTACCAACCAAATTTTGGGTGATGATGCATTTTATGGTCATGTACGAGCGGAGCGTATTATTGGTCGCATGCCGTTAGGATTAAATGGTGATTTACGACTGGGATTGGGCTTGGAAGCGGCGAAGTTGGGAACTAACTACACGATGTCGGTTGGTGATGATTGGTTGGACTCAGGTGTCGTCTACCTCGGAGGAGAAACACCCTTTGGTCCGTTGTACCTTGGTTACGGTTTCAGCACCAGCGGCGATTACAATTTGTATTTACAACTAGGTGCATTGTAGTTAGGAAAGTAATGGCTAGCTTTCAACTGTCCGTTGCTTTTCTAAAAATGAAAAACCGCTGCTGCGTAAGGGCCTTTTAATTCCAGGTTGGTACTGATGTCATCTTCATTTATATCGAGTTTCATCGTGCGATAACCGACCTCCAGGCCAAGATCCAGTGCTGAATCAAACATGTAAGCAATTTTTGCATTGTAGTCGAATAGATTATTACCATCATAGCTGATCATGTTTCCTTCAAATCCCGCAGAAAAACCAGTAAGTGGTAAGTCAAATTGAAATTTTCCATAAATAAGTGGTAAGGATACATCCACATCAATTTCATCTTTAATCTGCATCGACTCCGCATTCAAGTGCCCGAAGTATTTTCTCAGTGTCACACCCAAATCCAGATTCAGCCAATTATCAAGTACTTCATAATAAAGTGTTGCATCGGTGTAACTTAAATCAAAATCGGTTTTAACAGTGCTTCCAGCAGGAAAGCTAATATCATCAATACTAAAATTTTTATCGATAGTACTTGTTTGTTTGCTAGTGATGTCATTTTGCTGGACTTTCAGATTTGGTAGTAGTGGAACAGGATGCTCAATGGCGATGTAGTAAAATGTGTTGTTCTTGTCATCCATGCCAAGATCTTTTGCGGAAACGGCTGGATCACCCGCTTCGCCCGAGTAATCGCCTTGCCAGCTTCCTGCTCCTGCATAAATGCCGAAGACAGTATCGGCTGATGACTGTTGTGCAAGGAGCAGTGCAATCGCTGCGAGTGAAGATTTTTTGAGAAAGTTATTTCTTTTCATATGTGGCTCCTGCTGATAGTAACAATAAACGTAATGAACACAATGTTAGTGCTAATAGGTGGGACCTGTTTTTTTCGCAACATCATTTTTTTGTAGCAGATTTAAAAATACGCGGGCTGCGTTGTTAAGTGTTCGTTGATTATGATGAATACATCCAAGCGGACGCATAATCGGTGGATGGCTGACATCCAATATTTGCAATTGCTCGTCAATAATTTTTCGCGGTAAAACCCCCCAGCCAAGGTTAATGCTGAGCAGCATTTTTATGGTATCCAGATGGTTGGAAACCATGCCTATATTTAATTGCAGTTTTTCTGCATCAAACAAATTTTTTATTAGCTGTGTGGTGTAAGTGTTGGTGTCGGGCATGATTGCCGCATGACTGCTTAAATCGGCCAAGCAAAGATCTGGCGCCGAGGTATGGGAAGAGGACGATCTTGCTGCGAGTGGATGAGAGGGCGCGACGACGAAGTGGAGTTGGTCATGCCAGAGGATATGGCTTTGGAGTCGTGTGTCTTGCGAAAGCGCGAGCGTAATAATGGCGAGGTCGAATCTGCCTTGTAAGATTTCATGATATGCCTGCTCCGAATCTAAAAAATGTAAATCCAGCTTCACTTGTGGATAACGCGTCGAAAACTCACGTAAATAGGGCGGTAAATAGTGCAGTCCAACATGGTGGCTGGTAGCAATACTTAGCTTACCCTGTACGTCGCCTTGTAAATCTGCAATCGCTCGCTGTGCGGCGATTACTTCCCCCAATATTAGCTTGGCCTTGCTTAATAAAACCTGACCGGCCTGAGTTAACGCTACCTGCCGGCCAATCCTGTCAAATAAAGGGGCCTTCAGCTGATCTTCCAGCAAGGCGATACGTTTGCTGATCGCTGGTTGTGTCAAATGCAACCGCTCGGCGGCAGCAGAAAAAGAGCCGTTTTCAGCGATGGCGACAAATGCTTGAAGATGTTGTGTATCCATCCATAGGGTTTTTAGACTATTCCTAATTGGAATGCAATATATAAAAAAGATAAATTTGTTTTATGGGTTGTCTGGACGTAAGATCCCATCCATTGATTTTGTAGTTCAGGCAGGCGTTGATCTGCCGTATTTAATACCGTGTAAGCCGATCTTTTGGAGATTCACCATGTCAGCTAAAACGCTTTACGACAAATTGTGGGATGCTCACCTCGTTCGCCAGAGCGACGACGGTTCTGCCCTCATTTATATTGATCGCCACATAGTGCACGAAGTGACCTCGCCACAGGCATTTGATGGTTTGCGTATGGCCGGGCGTAAGCCATGGCGCGTTGACTCCATCCTCGCGACACCCGACCACAACGTGCCGACCACTCAGAAAGAGCGTGCCCATGGCGTGAAGGGGATTGAAGATCCCGTATCTTTGATTCAGGTGCAGACGCTAGATGACAACTGCGATGAGTTCGGTATCGTCGAGTTCAAAATCAACGATCACCGTCAAGGTATCGTGCATGTGGTTGGCCCGGAAACCGGTGCGTGTTTGCCTGGTATGACCGTAGTTTGCGGTGATTCCCATACCGCAACCAATGGCGCTTTGGGCTCCTTGGCGCACGGCATTGGTACCAGTGAAGTTGAGCATGTGATGGCGACCCAATGTCTGGTCGCTAAAAAGATGAAGAACATGTTGATCAAGGTCGATGGCAAACTTGGCCTTGGTGTTACCCCTAAAGATGTTGTGCTCGCAATCATCGCCAAAATTGGCACTGCTGGCGGCACTGGTTATGCGATGGAATTTGGCGGTCAAGTGTTCCGCGATATGAGCATGGAAGGTCGTATGACTGTTTGTAACATGGCGATTGAAGCGGGTGCGCGCGCTGGTATGGTTGCTGTGGATCAAACCACTATCGATTATGTGCAAGGCCGTACCTATGCGCCCAAGGGTGATTTGTGGGAGAGGGCTGTTGCTGACTGGAGAAATTATGTCAGCGATGAAGGTGCTCATTTTGATGCAGTAGTGGAAATTAACGGCGCTGAGATAAAGCCGCAAGTCAGTTGGGGTACCTCACCGGAGATGGTGGTTTCAGTCGAAGATAAAGTTCCTGATCCTGCCAATGAAACTGATCCGGTCAAGCGCAACGATATGATTCGCGCATTGCAATATATGGGGTTGCAGGCTAATCAGCCAATCACTTCCATTCATGTGGATCGCGTGTTTATCGGCTCCTGCACCAACTCGCGTATTGAAGACATCCGCGCTGCAGCAGAAG
>DATJLF010000070.1:0-76736 GCA_035490715.1 Cellvibrio sp. | reverse complement strand
GCACGATCAGGCGCCACGAAAATCGCACTGTTATTAGAGAGACTTTTCATACCGTAGTAGCCTTGGCCCACAACATCGTTCGCACTACCACCACGCCAGTGCCAACCGAAGACCAACTTGTAGGGATTGTTCTGGTTGTAGTTGCTCGGGATATCCAATACGTATTCGCGGTTCAAACCATTAACGTTAATGGTACGACGGCCATTCGTTAATTTAGCGGGGGCACCACAGCCAGTAGAACCGGCACGAGATGACGAACTGCTAGAGACCGAAGATCTGCTCGACGCGACAGAACTGCTTGAGCGAGGCTCGCCAGTGACGCTACCGAAATTGATGTAACCTTCGCAATGCAACCATTCGCTGGGCGCACCGCCACCGCAACGGTTATCCCCCCAAGCTCCGGTGTTTTCTGTCTGCACTTCTGCTTGACGGGTTACACCGTTAACGTTGACGTAATCGATACGTACATCCGCATTGCCGCCATCATCATTAGTAAATGCAACAACCACATCGCCAACCAGAGCCGTTTCTACCGTGTAATTGTTCATGACGGTGCTCAACGTCCAGGACTGTACTTCAGTACCTCCAACGCTGAGAGTGATGGATTCGGTCGCTGTTGTGCCAAGTGCACGCACGGTAATAGCGTTACGAGCACCTGTCGGAACAGATGACGCAACGCGTGATGATGAACTTAATGCAGCAGAAGAACTGACTCTTGAAGAAGACACCAGCGCAACCGATGAGCTGGAACGTGAAGAGCTAACTACCGGCGTACTAGTTGCTGCTGAACTTGCCGGTGCGCCTGAACACAGTGTGCCATTAACTTGTGGTCGCTCAGCGCTGTTGCCATTTTTAGTTCCCTGGAATCCAAACGAAATGGATTGCCCCGCCGCAAGATTCCCATTCCAGCCAACATTCGTTGCCGTGTATGGATTGCTACCGGAAAGATTGGCATTCCAGCTACTGGTAACGCGGTTATTGGCATATTGCCAATTCACGCTCCAGTTATTGACAGCAGTACCTGTGTCATTTTTAACGGTGATGCTGGCGACAAAGCCATTCGACCATTCATTATCGATTTGATAAGTACAGGTGGCCGATGCCATTGGCGACGTCGCGGCGATGCTGACAGCAGCCCCGCAAAATAATATTGATCGTTTCCATTTGTCGAAATAAACGGAAATAGATTGATTTGATTTGTACATAATTCAAATCCTTGGCGAAGTGTGAATGTATCCGTGAATTCAATCGATTCACGGCGGCGAAAGTGGGCTCTGCTGACAAATCAATATGTTTGCTTTTAATTTTGCGTTTTTATTTTTTTGCTTTTTCTCTTTACTACAGAAAATCGATTCCAGAATTTCCTTGCATAATTTTTAAAACTCACCTGCCCCGCCATGTGGCGGAGCAGGTGAAATAGGTTTTAACTGTTTGTAGGTGGAATTATTTTTTCAACCGCAACAAACCTAATTTGTAAGGAATGGTGTTGTAGTTACCGTCTGGACTAGGACCTGCTTCGCCTTGATAAAGGAACTCTAAATTACAAGGATCAACCGTCAAACGCTCGTCGTAACCTGAACGAATCAACTCACCATGGCTAATACCGTTAGCCCATTTACCGGTTGGCCACTCCACGTTGCGATTACCTGCAAACGGATTCGCATCGGTATCAGCTAGTGCTGTCCATGGACCATCCAAACTCGTTGATGTCCATGAGCGGAACATGCGTGGACCACTTGGCCATGCTTCAACCATCAATAAATATTTATTTTGGCCATCGAGTTTGTACACATTCGGTGCTTCAAATAAATATTGGTTGCCATTGCCGCGATGATCTTCCATCACAATTGAATAACCGGAGAAGTTGGGGAAATTGCCAATGGTGGTTTTAGACATGTAGAGCACGCCGTCATCACGCGAGAAGTACAAATAGCAATGTGTGCTGTTACAAATGACCCAGAAATCAAGCGAGCCAGATGGTTCGCCCTGCAGCAATTTCTTTTTCGCACTCCAGTTAGGTCTGCTGATGTCATCCGTCGTTGAATAAGCACCTGCCCATTGGGTAATCAAATACCATTTATTATGTGGGCGGAAGAAAAACACTTGCGGTGCAACACTATTGCCTACGGTGGTGCCGTTCATGGAAATATGTGGCGCAGCCTGAGCGTTATTCCAATCGGTGAAGCTGGTGTACATCGATTTGTAAGCTGTGTCGTAGTAGGTCGCGTACACATGGTAAGTGCCGTTGTATTTCACCACTGAAGGATCTTTAATGGATTTCCAGTTTGCATTTTTCGGACTAATCAATGGCCCGGTAGAAACCCATTGCAACGGTGCTTTTAATTCACAGGTTTGGCCCGAGCTACTGCTGGAACTACTGGAAGAGCTGGACGGACGAGTCACTTCACCACCGATAGAAAAATCATCGGCGTAATAACTGATGGTGGTGTCAGTTGCTTCGATAATAAAATGTTGGAACGCGGTTGAACCCGATTGGGTGTAATAGCCTTGCAGTAAACGCCATTCAGTGGAGCTGGCGGTCATGGTGGCAACGCGCGTGTATTCGTTGTAGGTAGAAGTGTCCGAATCTTCCTGGCGTTTTGCAGTCAGGCTAATCACGCTATCGGGCGTGCCCGGCGCGAGTTTTACCCACACAGCCACATCGTATTGGTTGCCGCTGGTAAGCGAACCCACATTAAACGTTAAACCATTCCACGCTGCGGTACGGCCCGAAATTAATGCACTCGCGGAGCCGCTGCGTCTATCGGCAGTTGAACGCGTTATGGTGCCCGCTGTTGTGGCCCAATTGGTTAATCCGGATTCAACACCGCCATTTTGCGCAAAATTATTGGCAGGAACTGAATAACCGCTGGAAGATACTGCACTGCTGGAACGCGGTACTGACGCAACACTTGAACTGGAGCGCGGTATTGAACTGGGAGCGACGCTTGAACGCGGAATAGAACTTGCGGATGTCGTTGTGCTGCCACCACAGGCTGCGCCATTAATTACCGGACGCTCTGCGCTACCGCCATTTTTTTCCACCTGGAAGCCAAATGAAACGGATTGGCCAACAGCAATATTGCCATTCCACGACATATTACTTGCCGAGTAAGGATTACTGCCCGAAAAATTTGCATTCCAGCCACTGCTCATACGATTGGAGTTAAATTGCCAATTCACATTCCAGCTATTGATAGGTGCGGATGTATCATTTTTTATCGTGATACTGGCAACGTAACCGTTACTCCATTCGTTATCCACTGAAAAAGTACAAGCTGCGGAAGCCACATTAGTGAATGCGAGCAATGCAGCACCAATACCAATGGTGCTGCTACTGCGTTTAAGCAGGGCAGGCAGCCAATGGGTGGAGCGTTGTTGTGTATTCATCATCGAATCTCCATTAAAGGGAAAAAGTTTCTCTAGCATTTTTAAATTATTTTTTATTTATTGACCGAGCCGATAGTAATCAAAGTCCACGTAGCCACCCGTGGATTGTGTTGCGTAGTTAAACAACGCAAAGCGATACCCCATGAAATGTTTCAAGTCATAGGTCATGCGCAATGTGTTGCCAATTGCCGTCCAATTGTTGCCATCCAGGCTGTAATAAAATTTCGCTTGATCCGTTTGGTTGCGAAAATCCATATCGATGCGGAAATGCACGCGGTCCTGATACAAACCGATGCGTGTAATTTCTTGCGGTGAACCTGAGGTGGTATCCACCATCACAATGGATTTGTTGCCGTTGGTCTTATGTACACCGACAAAACCGTAACGCGACTGCAGTGCACCGAGCCCCGCATAATCGCCATCTTTCATGGCGGCTGTTTCCATGGCGATACGCGCAGAACTTTGTGGGCCAAAGCTGCGTTGTGTCAGTGAATTTCGTGCGGCTTCAAAATTGGCGGCGACACGTTTGTTTGTTAAACGCAAATAGCCGGGGCGATTAATCAGGGACCAGCCACTGTTATCGGGATTGTGATTCCATTGCCATTGCAGTGGCAGCACTGATGAACCTTGCGTGCCCTGATTAAATTCATCACTCGTCACTATTCCACGCAGACCTTTATTTTCCACGGTGAAGCCGAGTTGTTGTGGCACCTTGCCACTTATGCCCATCACCGGCCAACCATCTTGCCAGCTCACAGGAACCAAATAAGGAATGCGCCCGACCGCGCCGGAATCGCGAAACAAATAGGCGTACCAATTGCCGGTGGGCGTATCAATTAATCCGCCCTGGGCCACACCCTGGTCTTGCAGTGCGACGCGCCCTTCATACGGACCGGTTAAATTATTGGAGCGGAAAATTAATTGCGTACGTGATTTTCCTGAAGGCCAGGTAATTAAAGAAACGTAATAGCGGCCATTAATTTTTTGCAAGTGGGTGCCTTCGGGCCGGACAATAAAATTGGTTCCAGCAACGGCAGATGCTTTTGAAATAATGGTTTGGTTTAAACCACCGGATTTAATGGCAGACGCATCGGCAGTAAGTTCGATAATTTTTATATCATCGATACCATAGGCAAGAAATGCGCGGCCATTTTCAAAAAATAACGAACAGTCGTGATACAAACCATTCAGGGTTGACGTCGTCCACGGACCTCTTTCTATATCGCGCGTTTTGTAGATGTACGTTTTATTGGTGGTGTACGAAAAGGTACTGACATAATAAATTCCATCGACGTAGCGAATGCTGCTCGCCCATGAACCTTTTCCATAAGCACTCTGGCCATTTTCCAGATTCAGTGCACTGGTGTTGTCCAGCGCGTGGTGTGCGTAATTAATTAAACTCCAATTTACCAGATCATTGGATTTCATAATTGGCACACCGGGATTCATGTGCATGGTAGTGCTGCTCATGTAATAGGTATTGCCAACACGAATGACTGAAGGATCGGGTACATCCGCCCAAATATTGGGATTACTCGCTTCAATCAAACTGAAAGCGGAAGAGGAACTGACACTTCTGGATGAGGCCACGAGACTGCTTGATGATTTTGAACTCGCGACAATGACGGACGATGCGGCCACCGAGGTTGTTGATGAACGGGCAGACGATAATGCTGTGGAAGAACGCGCGGAAGAGGCGGGCGTTGTGCCCCCGCAGGGCGCGCCATTAATGACGGGAATTTCAGCGTTTGCCGCACCCTTGGTTCCTTGAAACCCAAATTCAACTGTTTGATTGGGTTGAATGCTGCCATTCCAGTTTAAATGGGTTGCTGAATAAGGATTACTCCCCGAGACATTGGCATTCCAACTATTACTAATACGATTATCGCCGGAATATTGCCAATTCACTGACCAACCATTTATCGGTGATGCTCCGGAGTTTGTTATTTTTATTGCTGCAGTGAAACCATTATTCCATTGATTGGTAACCTGGTATTGGCAGCTTGCGTTTGCATTCCAGGCAAACAGCAATGCAAAACAGCTGCTGGAAATTTTTGCAAGTTGCGCCGCATAGCGAATACTTGCCTTGTTATTTGCACGCATGGGAATTCTCCCTGATTTTAAGAATGGGTTGTGTTTGACGTGTTGAAATACGCCTCATAAAAATCCTTTTTATGAGTCGCAATAAATCAGGTGTTATTTATTAATAAAGTTATTTAACAAGTAGGTCATTGCAGGGCGAGGGGTTCCGTTGTCCGACATCAATCCGGAACCTTCGATCCAGGTTCTGTTGTTGATGTAACCCCAAATGGTGATGCCCTTAACATGTGGATGGTTCCAGAACACGGGGAAGTGAGCCTGGAAGTTTTGCAATTGAACCTGGTCATTCAGATCGCCAATGTCATATTCGGAAATGTAAATGGGTTTGCCCACTTGGTTCCAAATATTGTCAATCGCCGTTTTCACTTGCGCAGCGGTCATACCTTTCAATTCATGCGCTTGCAGGCCAACGGCATCGATGTAGTTGCCTTGTGCTTTAGCAAGTGCGATGAACTCATTGTGCTGCCAGCGAATGTTGTTGTAGTCGTTCAGGATCAGGATAGAGTTCGGGCAATATTGGCGAGCCAATTGGAATACGCGCTGAATCCAGTTATTACCGAACGCTTTCTGCGCATAACCCGCTGGTTGGTGACCTGCTACCGCTTCGTTAACTACGTCGATCATGGCAGTATCCGGATAACGGGTGCAGTAATCGCGAATCCACTCTTCAATTTCTGCCGCGGTTTCCGATGCACTCAGGTTATTAATCCAGGATGGTGATTGCGCACCCCACACAAAGGTATGTGCTTTTACCGGGATTTTATTGGCACGCGCATAAGCGTAAATACGATCCACCGGTGCCCAGTTGTATACGTCGCGAGTGCCTTCCACAGATCCCCACTTACCTTCGTTCTCTGGCGTAATCTGGTTCCAGTAACGGGTGAAGTCAGATCTCACTTGACCGCCAGTGGTGATGTTGCCAATGAATTTTTTGGTAGATGCCGCACTGCTTGAACTTTGAGAGCTGCTGCTCGGAACCTGGATTACCTGACCACCGATGGCGAAATCATCGGCGTAATAGCTGATGGTGGTATCGGTCGCTTCGATAATGAAATGTTGGAACGCGGTACCGGACTGGGTGTAATAACCTTCCAGTAAGCGCCATTCGTTTGCTGATGCCGTAATGGTGGCAACACGCGTGTATTCGTTGTAAGTGGACGTATCCGAATCGTCCTGGCGCTTCGCCGTTAAGGTAATAACGCTATCCGGTGTTCCCGGCGCAAGCTTCACCCAGGTGTTAACTTCGTATTGATTACCGTTGGTGAGTGAACCGACATTGAAGGTCAATCCATTCCACGCCGCCGTACGGCCCGTAATCAATGCAGAGGCAGAACCGCTGCGCTTATCAGCCGTTGAACGTGTCACTGTGCCCGCTGTTGAGCCCCAATTGGTCAATCCACTTTCAACGCCACCGTTTTGCGCAAAATTATTTGCCGGTACGGAATTATTAACGGAAGAGGCCGCCGCGCTTGCGCGAGAGCTGGTTGTGACGGGCGTAGAACTTGGTGCAACACTTGAACGGCTGGATGACGTTGCTGCAACACTGGTGGGCGAGGAAGAAGTTGTTGCCCCACCACACAATGAACCACTAACCACGGGGCGCTCAACAGTGCCGCCATTGGTGTTACCCTGGAAACCAAAAGAAATTGATTGGCCCGGCGCTATGTTGCCGTTCCAGTTCAAATTGCTGGCTGTGTAAGGATTGCTACCAGAGATGTTTGCATTCCAACCACTGGTAACACGGTTGTTGGCATATTGCCAATTCACGCTCCAGTTATTAACTGTCGCGTTTGTATCATTTTTCACCGTGATGCTCGCCACAAAACCGCTACCCCATTGGTTATCAATGTTGTAGGTACAGGCCGCCATCGCTCCATGGGAAACGAGAGCCATTGCTGCGCTCATCCCAGCGAACAGGCTAGTGCGTTTCAGCACGCTACCCAGCTGAAGGCGAGTGTGATTAGGTGTAATCATTGTTTGTATCTCCGCTAAAGGTTTTATCAAAGTAAGCTCTGCTGAGGGTAAAAATGCCCGATCCGAAGACCGAGCTAAAACAGGGCTGACTACTACATGCAAGTGCATGCACAGCACTGGTACAGCGGGAGCTGAATTTTTTGAATACAACTGTGAACCATTGTTTTTATTAAAAAGTCTTGCCGATTTTTTTTGCACGTCATCACTGACACACAGTGCCCGCCATTACCGGAACCTGTGCGGTGCCATTATTTTTTGTTCCCTGAAAACCAAATTCGATGCTTTGCCCTGGCTGGATGCTGGAATTCCAACTCAAGCCGCTTGCCGAATAAGGATTGGAGCCGGACAGTGTGGCGTTCCAGCTGTTGGTGATACGTGTTGCATCGCTGTAACTCCAACTCACATTCCAATTGTTAATAGGAGAGGTACCATTATTTTTAATTCGAATGGAACCGGTAAAACCCGTACCCCAGTCATTGGTCACTGCGTAACTGCAATTCGCGCTGCCATTAACAGCCGAGGAACTACTGGACGAACGACGGGAAGATGCAACGCTGGATGAGCTGGTTCGAACCACACTGGAAGCAACCGAGCTTCTGGAAGATGACGAAGGAATTACTGAAGATGAGCTGGAAGAAGTTGCGGTGCCTTCACTGACAAATGTGGCGATGCTTTGTGGTTCTACGTACACACTTGCCGCATTATTGTTAAGCCGTGTGGTTCCACCGTAGGAAACATTGAGTGTGGCCGAGGTGCTGTATTTCACCAGGTTGCCGGTACTCGCATTTTGCAAGGTTAAATCCAGTCGGCGAGAAGAGGTTCCTGTGTTAACCGCCACAATTACAATTTTGTTATCAGGACCTTTATAGGCAGTGACTGCAACATCGGTGTAAGGTTTTTCAGTCGCGCCGATGCGTTTGTATCCGGGGCGAACATAACGCGCGTATTGCGACATGATGAAGCCGCGTTTGCTAACTTGACCATTTTCCTTAATCAAGCCGTAAGAGCGGCGGATATACCACCAGATGTATGCGTTAAAGTTGGCGACCATGCTGCGATGCAATTCGGTCCCTACATCCAATGCCATCGGCCATAGATCCGCATCGTTTTTACTGTCGGTGTAATGTTCGGTCATCCACACCTCTTTACCTTTGCTGCGAGCGAGCGGGTAATCTTGCGGAACAGCACCGTAGAGGTGGCCCGCAATAATATCGGCGTGTTGCACGGCGGTTGCGCTATTTAATACCGGGTCGGTAAATCGTTTGGCAAAGCCCAGTGCTTCACCCACAGTCACTTTCAAATTCGAACCAAAGCGCGCGCCCTGGCTATTCAAAAAGCTCACAAAGTCATCGCCTGACCAATCGCACGACTCGTAATCAGGGTGCCAATCCGGTTCGTTTTGAACGGAAATGGTATAAAGCGGGGCACTGTTGCGTGACATAAAGTCAGCGAAGTTAAGCAAGTGGGTAGCGTACTCGTCGTAGTATTCCGGTTTCAGTTTTCCGCCGTTGATCAAACTGCTGTTGGTCTTCATATAGGCAGGTGGAGACCAGGGCGTGGCTAACAGCTTGGCTCCCATTTGGCGAGCCCTGACGGCCGTGGGAACCTGGATATTCCAGTTAGCTGAATTCGGGTCAATACGCATCCGCATGATGCTCAATCCCAATTGGCCTTCACCACTACCAAATGCGGTTTCCGTTTGGGATGCGGTTAAATCACCAATCCAGCCAACGCCGTTCATTCCTCCGAAACCGGTAACCGTTTGGTATTCGGTTGCCGCGTTAATATTGACGGATTGGGCTACCGCTTGCGTGGACATCAGCCAGCCGCCGGCGATAGAAAAAAGTAGTGCCTTGTACTGAAAGCTTTTATTTTTGTTCATGGTAAATCCTTGCATTTTTATCAGAAGTTAAAATTATTGTTATTGCTTCAGAGTGGTATCGCGGGGGTTGTGAAGCTGCGACGAAAGTAGCGAAATGACAGGCGGGACTTCCGTATTTTTGGAAGAGTTTTTATCAAACTGTAGAAATTCGTAGAATTCCTGTAATTATTTGTAGTTTTTTTGTCGTGTAAAAATGCAAAATGTGAAGCGTATCAATTTAACAGTAGGGCTATTGCTGTGCGAAAAAAGCACCGGCAAGAACCCGGCAGATAAAATAAAAAAGGCCAAGTGTGACTCACTTGGCCTTTTTTATAGGCAGTATTTCTATTGTTAAAAATTAAACCGGATCGCTTTTATTTTGATACAGCTGTTTGAATGTTTTAGGAACGCATCCGTATTCCTGTTTAAAAAGCTTACTGAAGTAGGAGACGTTGTTATAACCCACCGAATAAGCAATTTCAGACACATTCGCCTCGTCGTTTTCGGACAATAAACGCGCGGCTTCAGTAAGGCGTAATTTATTTAAATAGGTGCTAAATGTGAGGCCCAGTTCATCTTTTAATATATCGTTGATCTTGGTTCGGTTAATACCCAGGGCTGCCGCAGTCTGTTCAAGGCTTAAATCAGGGTTAGCATACTCGGTCGCCATATAACGGAATAAGCCTGTTTTTTCTTTATCCCTTTGCGGTTCTATCGTCAATTTAGCGTAAGCAATCAACGGTTGGTCTTGCCGCACTTTCTCCTTCAGCTCTGCGGTAAGTACTGCCACATAGCGACGAAATTGCCAAACGAAAAATAAAACCCACAGTAATAAAGAGAGTGCTATTGCCCCATACAAAAAGCGCGAATCAGCACCTTGCAATTTAATATCGGTCAGCTTTACATGCGAAGGCGTATTAAGCGGGCTTTGTAAAGAATTTACCCAGGCAAAGCCCATGGTTTTGTTGAGCTTGTAGGATGTATCACTGAATTCAAACCCGTATCGACCAAGCCACCAATGTGGTGTATCCAGACTATCAAAATCAATGCTGATCTCCGACCAATGTTTATCGCAGGAAAATGCAGTGGAGGATACACGTCGTGTAGACATATTATTCAAATCGGTCACTTTGTCGTCAAAGCTAAACAGCACAAAGAGCAATACATTTTTCGGGTCGCATTGAATTTTAAACGAGATTTTTGAAAACCTTGTCAGGTCTACCTGCACGTAGGATTGAATCGGGTCTACGAAATACATGGAGTAATGTGTGTAGGCAAAAGGCTCGACCGAATCAAGAAAAAAATCGTACTCAATCGTACCGACTTCGTTTTCAACGGTTAGTTTTGTTTTTGTTGCAGGCTTTTTTGGTTCTACCGCAGACATCCACAAAAAATCAGTATCCCGTGCGGGAAATATGGATGTATTTAATTGTGACTTCTCAATTCCAAAATAAACAATAACCCCGGTCACCAGCATCATGACGAATGAAGCGATGATGGCATTTCGAAAAAACTTTAACATTGTAAAAGCCACATGAATGAAACTGTTGACCGTTTCTTATATTCGATATTTCACTTAGCAGTGCTGCTATTGATTGATTGCAAGAGAAATATCATTAAGAGCCAGGGTTGTGTTCGTTATTATTGAATTGACGGACCAGTAGGCTGAACCTGCCGCCACATCAACGCCATAATATCAGCCATTTATATGACAAAATCAAGCATGCGCCTTATACTCTTTTTGTGTTATCGCTAATAATAAAATATTTATATTTAAAAATATCTCGTGACTACGTTGTCAGTAGCCAATCCCATGCATATTTGCCTAAAGAATAATAGTTGTCATTGCAGTCAATATTTAGGCGCGGCACTTCATACCCATTACAGTTTTTTGATATACCCCATCGCACTGCTGATGTGTGCTATGCAATTGAGGAATGGCGATAGTTTGTAATTCAAACTGGCGCAGGGTGTTGTTATGGTCTTTACTTGCTTCCTATTGTTAATGCGATTTTTTTACTCTCTATGATGTCCGGATTTTTTTCTTTTTACATGAAAAAAATTGAATGAATGTTTGGCTCAATTTAATTCCATTTTTTGGCATCTAACTGTTCGCCTTGACCTAGTTGCATTATTAAATAACAAAAATATCCAGAAAATTATTAAGCTTGTGAACAAAAACTTATTAATGAATAAAAAGACTGAAATATGAAATGGTTCTTTTGGGGAATTTGTGCGCTGACATTATTGATTGTGATTCGAACAATAAGTGATCTTGATGATGGAAAGGCTGCATCTGAATACGGTTCTACATCGCCGGCTACAGCAAAAGCCAGTAGCGACCAGGAATTGCGAGCAGAAAACATTAGGCTTCGCGAGCGGATAACCCAACTTGATAAAGAGCTAGCGCAGCTCAAACAGTTGGCGAGCGATAATAATTCTTCGCAATCTGGAGCTGCAATCCCGCAGGTTGCGAGTGAGTGTATTGAGCGTGAAAAAATTCAGGCAGCCCTTCAGAAAAACATCCAGGAGTTTAATAATTTCCTTGGGAGTGATGATTCAATGGATGCGCTGAAAACCAGTTTTGCCAATGAGACAATAGACAGCTCTTGGGCCAATAATTATCAACATGAGCTTGAAGCCTTTTTCAAAAATTCCTTCACAGAAGTATTTCCCCAATATATCGAATGCCGTAGTAATCGCTGCAAAGTTACCATTCCTGTTGCTGACCAGGGAAAATTTTCACAGCTTTCGCAAGAGTTGACCCAGGTAATTTTGAATAATAAAAACGGTATTGCAAAAAAAATTGTGATAGAGCCAACGGAGAATGACGGTACGTTGAATTTTTATCTTGCCAGAAATGATGAAGTAAATTTTCTGCAGTAATAAAGAATTAAGGAGTAGTATCCTGATAAAGCCTGGCTGACTTTATTGCTCTGCGCATTTGCAGAAAGGACTGCATGGATAATTGCCAAACCATTAATTCAAATAAGGAGTATGTAATGAAATTTCGGTTATTTTTATCCTGCGTTGCCGGTTTGTTAGGTTCGTTGGCTATTTCTGCGCAAGCAAATACCCAGCTCGCTCACGTGACTAACAATGTGGTGGATTCTGGATCATGCACCCTTAGCGGTGTGAACGGTGGTAATGGTTGGGCGTCTTTCAAATTAACTTGCGGCGCTGATATAGCGTATGTCACCCACAGTACGGGTGGTGGCTCTTGCACAACATCTGTTTCTTCGGGTTATTCCATTAGCGGTGGTTGTACCAGCGTTTCACAAAATAGCTACACGTTGTATAAAAACAGCGTACCAGTGTGGATCTGGCTCACTGACGTTACTAATACCATGAACGCAACACCCGGTTCAGGTTGTAGGGTTGAGTCAGCGGGCGGTACCGGCGGCCCTGGTGTTACTTATGTAGGATATCGTGTTGTGTGCGGTAGCACGGTACTTCCTGTGACGCTTACTTATAACTACCAACAAGGGTATTGCAGCGTAAACCCTGCACCTTCTGGCTATGTATACACCGGTGGTTGCAATTCTTACTCCGTTTATAGAATTGAATATCAATAAGAAATAAAAACAGGGCGATGATTCGCCCTGTTTTTTTTAGCTGCTTAAATGCCTGCCAGGAAAAATTTTATCGCACTGATTATTTCAGTTCGCGCATTTTCAATATCACACACTGCCTTGCCAAGTTCTCTTCTTGCAATTCTTACTAATTGCGGTGTAAGCATCAAATAATCGGTCTCTTCAATATTCAATACCGACATGAGTTGGTTTAATACTTTATCTTTATTGGACTTATATTTTGTTAATAGAATGACCGCCTGACCTACAACTGATAACTATGTCTAATTTTAAAATGGTATGTTTACTTGCGATATAGAAAGATAAAGCACGAGTATATATAGTCCGTGAGATTAATTATTAAGCACATGGGTTCTATTAAAATTTAAGGAGAAAGTATGATTACGCTAAAAGAAATAATCATTTCAAGAGGCGATTTGGAAAAAATTTATCGTTCAGATATATCGTTAACCTTATGGCGGGCTATCAATAAATCGGGTTCAAAGCCTCGCAATCCGTTATACCCTGATTTGAGTGAAAGAACTTTACCAAATGGCAGAGTCAGGCTAGCAGATGTTTTAACATATTTAAAAGACGGTGTGCTTTACGTGAAGTCAGAGGAAAGTCGGGGAACATCTCTTTCTGATAAAAATGGGCTTTTCGGTCATAAAAATTGGGAATATGTAATAATACCCGCCGGTACTGTTGTGCCTCGTGAGCTGATCATTACAAAAGATCACTATATTCCAAGTAAGGAAAGTTGGCATTACTCTATCTCCCCAAACTTTGATATGCCGGTTTCAAAATTCCTTAAAGCGTTAGATCAATTAGCGGTTAATGCAAAAATTAAAATTGGAGTTCGTTCAAATGCCAAGCGTTGATATAAGAACACTTTCTGTTTGCATTCAAGCTTTGGAAGATGCTATCCGCTACTATGATTTGTTATCCCAATCTGAAACAACGGATAGTGATGATTACGAAGAATGTAAGTATATGTATGAAGTGGAGTTAAGCAGGTTATGCGAAATTTATGCAAAGGAAGAAGAAAAAGGCTTGGTTCCTGTTCCGCTTAAAAAGCTACTCAAAAATGGCTAATAAAGTTATTAAATAAATCATTATTATTGTGATGCTAAAACAAAGGCGGAAAATTAGCCGCCGTTATTTTTCTACATCGACAACTGCCCCTTAAGGTGCAATCAATCCTGTCAAACACATGTGCCATACCATTAATTGCCCATTGCGGTAGTGTCAAGCGCTCATCCACTTCATCAAACAATTTGGGGGCGGACTGAACAGGGTTACGACTACCGACTTAACCACGCCTGCCCACCCCAGCCGCCATAAAAAAACAACAAGCATATCTGCGAGGGCTCTATAGCTCACGCTTTAGTGCCGATTAATCCGGGGGCCTTAATCCGACTGCGGGATTTACCGCAACTCTGGCGGGTTAGGGCATGAGGGTGGGGGTGTTAACGGAAGTGGGTAATGGCTTGTAATTCAGGCTGGCGCTAAATGTCGTTATGCTCTTTAATTGTTTTTTTATAGGGTTCGCTTAGCAAAGTACTTTGTTGAAGATTGGATAAGTACCCGTAGGTTGGGGTGGGGCGCGTGGCCTGAGTTTACGAACCGCAACAGATTTTAAGGTCGGTAATGTGCCCAAAGCGGACTTATAAGAACTTGTAACTGGATTAAATAATCAACAAGTTATTGTTCAATTAATAAATTTACTGCCTCTCTATTTGAGTGTTGGATTTCTCATTAAAGGAACGCAAATGACTGCAATTCTCGACGAATATCAACGATTTCTTTTGTGGTTGGCAAGATCTCGGGCATCCGATAATGCGCGAAAAATGGCGAATCTAGTTCTCTCCAATTTAAATCATCTTGCCGAAGTGGGTGTAGCGCGGCGTGCGCGATCAGTAAGGCTCGCTCCTATCGCGGTAAATCACATGCTTGCAACTACAAGTGAAGTTCAACATCAGTTGCTTCCCAGTGCACGTAAGCATTTTGCGGGGCGCATGCACGAATTGACCGTGGGACCATTTCGCGGATTCATGCAGCGAGAAACTTTTGATCTTAATAAGGACATAACGCTTATTTATGGAGCGAATGGAACTGGGAAAAGCAGTTTCTGTGAGGCGCTAGAAGCTGCGATGTTAGGTTCAATTAGTGAGGCAAAAGTTAAGCGTGTGGATCATCGCACCTATTGCAATAATGCGAGACTTCGCCAGCATTCAGTTCCGATACTTACCTCAAAGTTGGGTACGGCCCTCCCTATACCAGTCACGCCCAATGAAGACGCATATAGGTTCTGCTTCATCGAAAAAAACCGGTTGGATGATTTTGCTCGAATTGCGGCACGAACTCCAGGTGATCAGCGGCAACTGATTGCCACTCTGTTCGGGGTGGATCAATTTAACGAGTTTGTTCGAGGATTTAACCCGAGTTTAGACGAGAACCTCAATTTGAATGGTCAGAGCGCTGCTGTGCTTGCAATGCGCCGCACTGCGTTAGTTGCCGCTGAGCAAGTCGTCAGAATAGCTCCTCAAACTAATACGCAGCTTGATCAAGCAGAATCAGCATTAGCTGAGCGTATATGGCCAGGAAAATCTTTTATCGAAATTAATGACTGGTTGTTTGGAAATCCCCAAATGCCAGGGCGTTTGAGTTATGTACAAAATCTACTTAACGCACCACCGCCCCAAATCTATGGGATAACACAGGCCAATCTTACTAATCTACTCTCAGAATGTTACCGGGTTGATGGGCTTTTGCGAGAAGCCACTAATCAGCTCGCAGTTCGCGCCGGGGAGGTCTCATATGCACAGTTATACAATGCCGTGCTACAACTGAGCGATGGTGCCACACGTTGTCCTGCATGTGGGACGGATCTCAACCTCGTTGATCAAAACCCATTTGAACGTGCTCGTGCTGGCTTGCAACAACTTGCTGAGCTCGCGGCTATTCAGGAACGGGAAATAGAGCATCGTCAAATATTGGCTAACTCTCTTCAAAATCTCCTCCATGCTATGTTCGCAGCGATCCGTGCTATTTCGGACCTTAGCCCCGAGCAATTTAGAGTTGCCAATTTACCGATTTTGCCACCTAACTCTATCGGTACATGGCTTCAGGGATGGGTGGAAAATAATCATCACGCATGGCAGATTTTGCTTGATCTCGTATCCCTTGTAGAGCAAAGAGACCAAGAAAGCCATCGAAACTTGACGGAGCGGCAACGATTAGTAGAGGAACTTGCCCGTCTTAACGGCTTTCGCTCCGAAATAGAACGTTGTAGAACTGTTAGAGCAACATACCAGGAAACTCTTTCTCAAGCTCAACTCCAAATTGCGCAATTTGAATTAGCGAACCGTGCTCTTCTTGATGAGGTGGCAAGAGAAGCGGACGTGATTGCACATCACTTATTAGTCAAAAATAGTTACGATGAATTTCTCCAGCTATTAAGGGAATATTTGGACACGCTGCCAGCTCTTCTATTGCAAGGGCTTGGCGAGCGAGCAAAAGATTTATACAACTCATTCAATCGAGATGATCCCCCAACAGATCTACTGCATGCCGTGTGGTTTCCTTTGGCGGAAAATGGAAAAATCGAGATCGAATTTGCTGCGGAACCAGGAGTCCGATTCGACGCTTTAGTTATCCTTAGTGAGGGGCATATAAAGTGCTTGGGGCTGGCTATATTGCTTGCAAAAAATATTGAACAAAGTTGTCCATTGGTAATATTTGATGATGTTGTAAATGCGATAGATGACGAACATCGAAATGGTATTTGGCGAACCTTCTTTGAAGGTAATTTGCTTGAAGGTAAGCAAATAATTCTTACCTCACATGCAGAGGAGTTTCTCCACCGTATTCAACAGGAGTTGGGCGCTCAACGTGCTCAATTTATTAAGGTCTACAAATTCTTACCTCGTGACGGCGAATATCATCTCCGCGTCGATTCATCCCCTCCTTCAAAAAACTATGTCCTGCTGGCCCAAGCATGTTTAGCTGCTGAAGATAAAAGGGATGCTCTTCGTTATTCTCGATCAGCCATTGAGAGCCTGACTGATCGCTTGTGGATTTGGCTCGGGCGGCGCGGAGATGGTCGTTTAGAAATTAAACTGAATGGACCAAGAGCAAAATGGGAGCTCAACAACAAATGCACCAAATTACGAGGAGCTTTAAGGGGTATTGAAAATCAGTATCCTCTTATCATACCGGTATTAACCGCTCTCGATGAATTGTTGGGCGTTAACGGCGGATCAATCGAATGGGGTTATCTTAATACCGGTACACATGACGCACAGCTTGATAATGAGTTTGACCGGGCAATTGTCCGAAGAATTGTTGATGCTACGGTTGCTATTGACACGGGGTTGGCTCAACTTCAGCAGAGATAGTATTGGAAAATGTATTCAGACTGCACCTGTATGCTAGAGATAGAGAGGTTAAAATCCAAATAATTTATATTCGCACTCGCAATGTATTCCAGCATCGGTTAGGTGGTGCTAGCAAAAGTTAAAACGGATAACCTTCTTGGCTTCTTAGTTAAGGTGACGTTTTATTAATGAACAGAAAAGTTAAAAGGAGAATATATAAGTGGTTAAGATTCATATGTGTATTGCTGTAGCATTTGTCGCTTCTATTAATGCTCATGCATTTACTTCTGGCGGAGAGGCTGGTTCCTCGGGCGGTAACAAGGCCGTAGTGTTGCCTGAGCTTAGCGCTAGTGAGAATGGAGTTAATCCTACTGTAAACATTAACTTTGAAATCCCTTTGGAGGGAAAACATAAGGTGATTGCTAAGGCAGCAATTTCGGCAAATCAAACTACTGAGGATAATGCGGATGCGATAGATGTCTTTTCTGCAACTTCGGGTAACTATCTGGCGGGCTTGGAATACTACTACAATGCAAAAGAGTATTTTGTTATTGGAGGAAGTGGTTTTGTTACCAAGTGGAATTACACTATTCAAAGTGAAAATACTGGCGATTCAGGAAGTGCATTGAGTAATGTGGAGAGCGATCTTTCAATCTTTGAATTGTATGCTGCGCTTAAGTTTAAAAAGCAGGTGAGCCTATCATATGTCATTCGATATGCAGACCTACTTAGTGATGACGAAATAAATGAGATTGAAAAAAATTTAGACGGTGAGTTCTCTTCGAAACTAAAGTTACAAATTGCATTAGATCAAGATCAAAATAGTAATTCCGGATATGTGTCTGCAAACTTGATTATGCCCTATGATGGTAGTGAGGCTATTTTTACCATTGGTGTAGAAAAGGGCTTTGACTTCCTTGATTAGGAGCACATTAAGCCAGAACACAAACAGACCGAGAGATTGATTAAGTTTTATAGTTTCCTTGGGGTAGGAATTATAAAATAGATATGAATTTTTAATTATTATTTCCACATTTCAGGTCAATTGAAAATAAAATAACAGAGCTTGAAGGTTGCTTTTCTGAGGTATTTAAATTTTTCGTAAATAGGATCCGTATTGTATGTATGGCATTAAAATGATGGAAAAAATTTCAAAATCAATACTTGCTCTATTTTTTATAGCTAGTGCTTTATATTCGAGCGCCTATACTATATCTCCCAAAGCGGATATCCATGAAGCCCTTACGAGAACATCAAAATCATGCTTTGACAGAGCACTAGAAGCAAAATTAAAGCCCACTGTTTGTCCTAATGAGCTAACAGTCAATGACGATATTGATATGACATGGATGCATGACTCTTCGATTTCTCTTGTTGATATTGGCGGGTGGTACAAGCGAATGATGGGGTACAGCGCAAAATATCCAAATTTAGCGGAAGCGGTAAGGTGGCCTGATGATCCTACTCGTCAAATTGGGGTTAGCGGGATAGTTAAGTTTAGTATCAATATGTTGAAAAATTGTGATCAATACTTAGGGGATAATCCAAACGGAAGAAATGATATCAATGATGGATTGTTGTGTAATTCTCATAATGGAGATATGCAATTTTTACATTCGCAAGCAAGCGAAGTTGGCGAACCATCGATCGATACCTATAAAAAAATAACGGGTTGGGCAACATTTTTATACATGGTTGCTTCCGGTCATTTAACAAATGAGGACTTAGATCAAGAGTATTGTTCATATTTTTCAGGTGATGATTTGCTTAGTAAAGCCCTGCTACCAAATGAACGATCCATTCCTTGCGAGGATAGCAAGGATCCGAAATGGAAATTAACCACCTTATTTACGTTTAAGTGCCCCCATCCTCTCTCTTCTAATGGGTGTTATGAAGAAGTTGGCCCTAGTCGTTTTGACAAGGCGCGGATTAATGCGACAGGCGCTTTGCTTCATCTTATTCAAGATTCATATTCACAAAGTCATTCCGAGCGCGGATCTTGTGAAGTGAATGATGGAAAGGTTACAGCGAAGATTGAATGCTTACCCATCACCAGATTCACTACTTATAGAGGCCAGATTAAGCACGGTGATGCGGATAGAACACCATTGTTTGGTCAGGAATGCGACTCAACAGGGATCGGTCCAACTCTCGCGGGCGCGATTATGCTGTGGAACATAAATCAGAAGCGCCCATTACATGAATTCCAAGTTGATCTTGAGAGAATATTTGGAACAGAGGCATATATTACTAAACATACTTTTGCTTCGAGTTTGGGGCAGTGTTTTGAAAGTTAAAATGACAATTTTATGATAACTATCGAGCTACCGCGAACTTCCGCTCTTGGCCGATAATGTAATCGGCCAATATATGCCTCAGACGCTATCAATTAATGAATTTAATATAAGGATGCTAAGTTCGAATAATGAGTAATGAATATATTAAAAAATCAACTCATGCGCTGGATGAAAAAATAAATGAACTTTATCACTACCAATCTTTTAACAAAGAACATTTGGAGTTGTTGTTAAAAGATAGAACTATCTATTGTTCAACTCCCAGCTCATTTAACGATCCTTGGGATTGCAAACCTTGGTACAACACAGCCTTATTAGATGATGAAACTGAATATCTACGACATTTGGATTTTATTAGAGAGAACGCGAATTTCGAGGATGGAATCCTGGACATGCTTGCTAAAAGTCGAACCCAGCTTGAAGCGTTATTGGATAGGCTCTCGGCAGGTATGGCCAAGAATAATGATCGTTGTTTCCGTATTTATTGCCTAACGCCGGACTCCAAAAATCCTCTCATGTGGTCTCATTATGCGGATAAACACAGAGGTATATGTCTTGAGTATCATACGAATAATACGGTAATCGGTTCTGCATGGAAAGTTGAATACAATGAGGCGTTTCCTACGATAAAGTTTTACGAAAAAACAAATGATCCGATGTTTCACCTTCTGCATAAGTCCGATGTATGGAGTTATGAGCAAGAATATCGAATTATCGCGCACGAACCTCAAGGGCAGCCTGATTATGATGAAAGTTCTTTGTGTTGCAAAGATGGAGTTCTACATTTGCCGAACAATGCGTTGAAATCTATTATTGTAGGCTGTAACGCAAAGTACGAAGAAGTTTTTGATTTCATTAAAAGCATGGATCCAGCTATTAACGTTAGAAGAGCTACTCGTTCATCAAACCAGTATTCATTAAAAATTGAATGAACTTTACAAAAAAGTTGTTAATTACCAGTGTCCGCTTTTGGCCGTTAACAGAATTAAGTGTAAATGCTTCGAGCCAGACTCATAGGGTGAATACCAATGCCAAGACACAATATTTTCAAAACAGCTTTTGCAAAAGTTTATCCGCTCTATATTCAAAAAGCAGAACGGAAAAATCGCACCAAGGAAGAAGTTGATCAAATCATTTGCTGGTTGACGGGTTACGATTTGCTTGGATTGCAAGATCAAATCAAACAGGAAAATGATTTTGAAACTTTCTTTGCGCAAGCGCCTTGTATCAATTCGAATATTTCTCTTATCAAGGGAGTTGTATGTGGTGTTCGGGTGGAAGAAGTTGAGGATCCGTTGATGCAGAAAATACGTTATCTGGACAAGTTGATTGATGAACTTGCGAAGGGAAAATCCATAGAGAAGATTTTGCGTGAGTAAATGGAGCGGCATACAAGCTATCCCAAAAACAAAAAGTCCCGCTATTTTGTCGGTTCACCCATAAATTGACAGTAGATCTGACTCATAAGCTGTCACTTTCCTGCCTGAGCGTTCCGTATAACACCCCTCCTGATCATTACACCCAAATAGTGACATCTTTAACTTTTTGATTTTCTGATTTTTTACGAATCGGCGATGTGATTTAAGAAACTTAATGTGGGTATAAGCTTTTAATACATTTCATCTGGGGGATATGCGAGCTTTGCGTTGGAGGATCTAACAGTCAGGTAATGTACCAATAACCGATTTTTATTAGTAAATATATGTCCTGTATGTGATTTAGATGATATATAAGATGGTTGTGGGTTTATATAATCATACAAATTATGTGGGGAGTGTGATAAGTTTTTATTCCCCCTTACTGTTCACGGTTGTAATGTGCTGATGAAATTGTAACCCGGCCATTTAGAGCAGGGGGCAGTCGGATCCTGGGAAATAGCATGCTCACTATTAGAATAAAAATCATACTTTCCACCCTCATTATTACCACGGTCGCTGCCGGATACGCGTTAGCCCGTTTTTCACATATTGAGGACCCGCTTTTACCTCGCGAAAAAAGTGCCTATCCATGGCGAATATCGTCCGGCACTGATAGGGAAGATGGCGGTGCGTCCACCGTCGCCCTTAACGATAGCGCCTACCATATAAACCTCGATTTTAATCTGGCCAATGCCATTCCATATCCTTATGTCACCTTGGGTATGACGTTTGATGATACGGATAACAAACATCTGGAAGACTGGTCCTCGTATTCTTCGATGATGCTCCGGATTAAATGCCAGCCTGCAAATGTTCTTAATCTTGCATTACTGACGTACGACGAAAAAGTTACGCAATACTCCCCGGACGTTCGTACATTCCGTCCCTCCCTTGTTTTTGTGAGTTGTGGCGAGGAGTGGCGAACAATACAAATAGACCTTGATCGTCTTGATACTCCGGAGTGGTGGTTGCGGCGTTATAACCGTAGCTTGGCTGATCGCGGATATGCACTTGATAAAGTCAGGGGGATCGCATTAAGTACATCAACCCAGAGTGCTACCAACACGCCCTCCAATGTGATGATTCAGGAATTTGTAATTAAGGGAAAAAATCTACCGGTGATCTATTCGCTCTCTGCACTGATTGTGGTGATGTGGGCTGGCTTCATCGGTTGGGCGCTCTATCAGTTCTACTTTTATTTAGCGCGTGGAAAAGCGGAAGTTGTTCACGAAATTGTGCCGGTTGCTTATCAGGCTGTACCGATTGAACCGCGCCACGAGCGCGAAAAAGAAGCTGTGCTTGACTATATGGCATCTCAATATTCTCGCGCTGACTTGAGTGTCGATATTGCGGTGAATGAGCTGGGTATTAACCGGATTAAGATTAACGAAATTCTGCGTGCAGCCACCGGCCTCACCTTTAGCCTTTACCTCAACAAATTGCGGCTCACAGAAGCCGCGCGTTTGTTGTCCGATAAACAAGTGGGCGTAGCAGAAGCTGCTTTTGCGGTCGGTTACAACAGCCTCTCCTACTTCAATCGATTGTTCAAAAAAGAATTTGGTTGCAATCCTTCTTCATACAAAGGGCCAGCGGCAACCTTTAAATCCACCGTCAGCACTTGAACTATTAGTCATAAAATTTGCATTTTTCGCTTAGTGTTAGTATTTCATAGTTAACAGCAAGCGCTGCAAGCCCCGCATTACGTAACCTCGGCTTATTGATTAGCAAATACATCAATAATAACGAGGCTACGCATGTTTCCCCATCAATCATTGGTGTTGATTTTCACTAGGCTGTCCTTCTTTTTTTACTTGGGCAACAGAATTTTTCTTGACGTCAAAATTCCAGCTCAACCCATCGCACGTGCATCTAAATCCTATCCACATATGCATTCGTATCTGTTGATTTTGTTCACACTTTTTTTGCGACTCATATCGCGTTCAGTCAGCTAAAGAGCGAGCCTTTTAATGTCGCCTGGATATAAAAATTATTCCAATAACGCATCAAAGGATTGCATATCAACCATAACTAAAAACTTGAACACAGTAGAGGCTTACATGGACACATTTAAAAATAAATCGTCGTGGCTTAGCGCATCATTAACCGGCTTCAAGACGTTGCATAAACCGGCTGTCACTGGTTTGTGTATGGCGCTTGCATTTTGCATGGCAGCACATTCCCAGGCAGCAGCCAGGCAAGCAGAACATTTGGATCGCGGTGTTGTTGCATTGCCTTCAGGCAATGGCATTTTCATCAGCTGGCGGTTTTTGGGTAATGATCCAGACAATATCTCGTTCAATGTCTATCGCAACGGCACCAAAGTAAATAGCTCACCCATTACCAACAGTACCAACTATTTTGATGGCAGCGGTTCTGTGAGCGCGGCCTATACCGTGCGGCCCATTATCAACGGACAGGAGTTGCGTGCTAATGCAGCCAACCCTACCTGGAGTAACCCTTACTGGGTTATCAACCTGAATCGTCCCAATGGTGGCAGTGACTACACCTATTCCCCTGGTGATGCGAGTGTCGGTGATGTGGATGGCGATGGGGAATATGAAGTCATTCTGAAATGGGACCCTTCCAACCAAAAAGATAATTCGCAATCCGGTGTTACCGGCAATGTGTATATCGATGCTTATAAATTAAATGGAACCCGATTGTGGCGTGTTGATCTTGGGAGAAATATTCGTGCCGGAGCGCATTACACCCAATTTATGGTGTATGACCTGGATGGCGATGGAAAGGCGGAAGTTGCCGCGAAGACTGCACCGGGTACTCGTGATGGTGTTGGCACTGTGTTAGGTGGTAGCAATGCCAACACAGATTATCGCAATTCCGGCGGGTACATTTTAACGGGTCCGGAATACCTGACAATTTTTAACGGCGAAACCGGCGCTGCGATGGCGACAACCGATTACATTCCCGCGCGTGGCACTGTGAGTTCGTGGGGAGACAATTATGGAAACCGTGTGGATCGTTTCCTCGCGGGTATTGCGTATGTGGATGGTCAGCGCCCCAGCTTGATTATGGCGCGCGGGTATTACACTCGCGCAGTGGTTGTTGCCTGGGACTGGCGCGATGGAAAGTTAACCCGTCGTTGGACCTTTGATAGCAATACCAGCGGTAATAGTCGAGCCGCAGGCCAGGGCGCTCACTCGCTGACCATTGGCGATGTGGATCAAGATGGAAAAGATGAAATCGTCTACGGTTCCGCAACGATCAATGACAACGGAACATTCATGTACAGCACCGGACTTGGCCACGGAGATGCGTTGCATCTTTCAGACTTTTTACCCAGTCGTCCAGGTTTGGAAGTCTTTATGGTTCACGAGGCCAACGCGACGGGCATCGACATGCATGATGCTCGCACCGGGCAAATTATCTGGAGTGTACCGAGCGGTGGAGCGGATGTTGGGCGCGGTGTGATTATGGATATAGATCCGCGTCATCCCGGTGCCGAAGGTTGGGCATCTGTTGGTAGCTTGAACAATGCAACCGGCCAACAAATCGGAACCAAACCTAACTCGATGAATTTCGCCGCTTGGTGGGATGGTGATTTGTTGCGCGAGTTTTTAAACAACAACATTATCGATAAATGGAACTACAGCAATAGCACTACATCGCGTTTGTTAAGTGCGGGCAATTACGGTGCGGCATCGAACAACGGCACTAAATCTACACCATCACTTTCCGGCGATATTTTGGGTGATTGGCGCGAAGAAGTTATCTGGCGCAACAGTAACAATACGCAATTAATGATTTTCACCACCACGACACCAACAACGCATAAGTTGCGCACGTTGATGCACGACATTCAATATCGCGAAGCCATCGCCTGGCAGAACACTGCTTACAACCAGCCACCGCATCCAAGCTTTTTTATTGGTGATGGTATGGCAAAACCTCCAGCACCTGATCTCTTCTTCGTGGGTAAAAATCCGAACGATAGCGCGCCGGTTTCCAGCGCAAGTTCAAGTTCCAAATCGAGTTCACCGACAACCAGTCGGTCCAGTTCGTCAGCACCGCTGTCGAGCAGCTCATCATCTAAAAGTAGTTCCCTTGTTGCAACCAGTTCAGCGCGTAGCAGCGTTACAAGTTCAGTGTTACCAACGGGCAATTGCACTTACGTGATTACCAATAATTGGGGCAACGGTTTTACCGGTGCTATTCGAATTACCAACAACAGTTCGAATGCAATTAATGGTTGGAATGTTAATTGGTCTTATGCGGGCACCACGCGTTTATCCGGAACCTGGAATGCAGAGTTTTCCGGAAGCAATCCCTATAACGCAAGCAACCTAAGTTGGAACGCGACGATTCAACCGGGGCAAACGGTTGAGTTTGGATTTCAGGGAACTTACAGCGGCACCACTGAAACACCCACTGTAACCGGTAGCGTTTGCCGTTAAAAAAATAAGAGGGCTCGCTCTGCGAGCTCTCTTATTTGAAATTTTTATAAAAAACTTTGTTAAAAAATCGAGAAAACAATTCTTGAAATTTCGAACTCACCGCTCGAAATCGGGTTCGGCTTCTCGATTGTTTTAGAAAAATAATCAGGGCAACACACCACTTGCAATTATGCAGCTAATTGCAGTGATTCGGATGACGGTATTACAAAAATAACGCCGCAACGAATAACCCCATTGCTGCTCCATGTGTTCGACGATAAGGAAATTAATTCCGAGACTCCTGGACGGGATTTCGTAGTTTGCAATGATCAGTGCGGTGAGAGACTTTTTAACAATATAGCGGGCTGACAAGGAGTCATTTAATTTTTAATTTAATAACAGAGGAATATTCCGATGGTTTTTCAAACACATAAACGATCTTCAAACGCGTTGCGACTTGGTGGCGCAATCGCGTTGATGGCTGCTGCCACCAATGCCGCTGCGATTCAATGTGCATACACCGTTAGCAACGATTGGGGCAGTGGATTTACTGCCAATCTCACCGTGACCAATGATACATCTGCGCCAATCAATGGCTGGGAAGTGAGATGGCAGCAAAATGGTGGTTCAAAAGTGGCTTCATCATGGAATGCCAATTTATCGGGCAGCAACCCCTATACTGCAACGAACGTCGATTGGAATGCAGTGATTGCACCGGGTGCTTCGCAAACGTTTGGTTTGCAAGGTGATGGCGATAATTCCACTGCAACACTGTTGGGGTGCAACGTTAAGGGGGCAGTAAGTTCTTCACGTCCGGCGGTTTCCAGTGCAGCAGTTTCAAGTTTACGCGTTTCCAGTGCACCCATTTCCAGTGCACAAAAATCAAGCGCTCCTGTTTCAAGTACACCTATTTCAAGTGCACGTGTTTCCAGCGTGGCAAGTTCGGCAATTACTGAACGCACTGAAATTCTGATTGAAGAAAACACCATCGGTTTCTGTCATGTGAACGGCACCATCGATAACAATAATGGTGGCTTCACTGGTAGCGGATTTACCAATAGCGATAACGCTGTTGGTGCTGGTGCAACCTGGAAGGTGAAAGTGCGCGCTGATGAAAACTACATTCTCGAATGGCGCTATGCCAACGCGTCAGCCACTAATCGCCCAGCTCGCCTTTTGATAAATGGAAATGCAGTTGCCACTGTGGATTTCCCTTCAACCGGTGCATGGAACAGTTGGACAATCGCCACCGTTAATATTGGTTTAAAAGCGGGTGACAATACGATTCGATTGGAAGGAACTACAGCCACAGGATTAAGCAATATCGATTCACTAAAAGTGGTTGGCAACAATCCACAAGCCGTAGAGTGCCGCAGCGCACCTGCATCGTCATCAAGTGTATCCACCAGCTCACGCAGTTCATCGTCCTCTTCAACAGGTGTATTCAAACCGGATTATATTTTGGGTGCAGATATCACCTGGACATTGGAGCAGGAATCGATTGGGCGGAATTATCGCGATGATGGAAAAGCGAAATCTATTGAACGAATTCTCGCTGATCATGGATTCAACTTTATCCGCTTGCGTACATTTGTGTGCCCGACATGTCCCGGTGGTTACACCTCGAATTTATATTCCGGCGCGGGTCCAACGGAGGCCTGGGCAGACACTGCACACACCATCACTATGGCGAAGCGCGTTAAAGCCTGCGGCATGGGCGTATTCCTGAATTTCCACTTGAGCGACAACTGGGCTTCTATCGGCCATCAGGAAAGACCATCGCAATGGGCGGGAATGACGGTTGCGCAAATTCGCACTGCTTCTTACAACTACAGCAAAGGTGTCTTGGATCGCATGATTGCCGCGGGTGTTAAACCGGACATGGTGCAATGCGGTAACGAAAACGACAGTCGTGTTGCAGGTTATTCAACGAATGATTGGGCTGGCTTCTCTGGTGTGATGAATTCTTGTATCCGCGCCGTACGTGAAACAGATCCAAATATTAAAGTTGTTGTGCAACATGGCCGCCCGCGTCCAGACGGCAATTTTGCACCAGCATGGGTAGACAAAATGTTCGGCAGCAATCCTGCGATTGATGCGGACATGGTGTGCGGCTCTACTTACGGCACCACCAACAATGGTAAAGACTGGCTGGATCAATTCACTTATGTGATCAACAAATGGAACAAGCCCGTTTTGAGCTGCGAATACACGGATCAACGTCGCGATCTTATTAATAATGTCATGAATGACCTGCCGAAAAATATGGGCTGGGGAACCTTCATTTGGGAACCGACTGCCTATAGCGACAAACGCCCGTTTGATTTTGCAGGTCGCACTTACACTACCAATGCATCAATGGATCAGTACGCGCGTATCGCACGGGAAAATAATCTTCCGGTGCCCACGCTGCCCGCTGCGCGACTTGACGCAACCTCCTGTCGCTAATCAAACCAATGTAATAAGGCCTGCCCTGTGCAGGCTTTACTGCATTTATCCGGCGGCTACTTTCCCCTCAAAAGTAGCCGCCGATATTATAAAAAGTAAGTTATCGGTGATGGAATCCGGCTTTGTGCTGCAAAAAAATAATCATGTAATTATCCAACTCAAGGTAAATTTTTTATGAAAAAAATCTTGTTTACGAAAATGACGGGGTGGACGCTATTATGCGCAGGCATGTTTGCCGCGCAGCATTCACTCGCGCAAACCGCGAACTGCAAATACGTCGTGACCAACAGCTGGGGTAGTGGTGCAACTGCCAATATTGAAATTACCAATACCGGCAATACCGCTATCAATAACTGGAGTGTTAATTGGAGTTACGTTAATAATCGAATTAGCAATAGCTGGAATGCAACGCTGGCGGGTAGTAATCCGTACACGGCAAGCAATTTAAGTTGGAATGCCAGTATTCAACCTGGCAGCTCGGTTTCGTTTGGGGTGCAAGTGAATGCAAATGGTGCAGTGGAAACACCTGTGATTAACGGTGCGATTTGTAACAATTCCGGGCCGGTTTCCTCTTCAAAATCCTCGGTTGCAGTTTCATCCCAACCGAAAAGTTCTTCAAGCCTCGCGCGTTCGAGTGTGCCGGCCAGCTCCTCCAGCGTTGCAAAATCATCAAGCGCTCCATCAAGTAAATCATCAAGCTCAATAGCGCAAGTTTCACAAGAATGTGAAGGCGGAGCGATTGGTGGTCGTGCTGTTGAATGTTTGGGGCGCGGTGTTTTTGCGCAGCGCAAAGGTAATGATGCTTTTATTACCTGGCGTTTGCTGGGTTACGATGATCCTAATACCGGATTCAATTTATACCGCGAAGCCGGTGGCAGTACGCAATTAGTGTGTAGCCGGACTCGTGCCGAGCCGACCTGGTGCCTGGATCGCAATGAAAGCACCGGTGCGAAATATTTTGTGCGCGCGGTGGTAAATAATGTTGAAGGTAATCCGAGTGCAAGCACAACGTTGATCGAACAACCTTATCGCCGTATTCCATTAAGGGCCGCATCGGCTGGTGCAGTCGTGCACCTTGGATGGGTTGGGGATTTAACCGGAGATGGTGAATACGATGTTGTTGTAAATCGTATCAGCGCACAAGCGCCGTTAGTTGATGCTTACACGCAGGATGGAAAATTTTTGTGGCGACTCAACACCGGTCCACTCGGTGTAAATCAAAATGGAATTGAAGGCGGTGCGACCACGATGAGTAATGGAATGTGGGACGGCCTCACCGTATTTGATTTTAATAGCGATGGTCGCGCCGAAATTGCAGTGAAAACAGCAAATGGTTTTGTGTTCGGTGATGGAAAAACCTTGAGCCATTCCAATGATCAGGATCAATTCGTATCGATTGTTAATGGTGCAACCGGTGCGGAAATTACGCGTGCACCTTTGCCCAATAACTATCGTTCTGATGGTCCATTGCAATGTCAATTTGGTGCAGGTTATCTGGATGGTAGCAAACCCAGTTTGGTCACAAAATGTAAGAACCGGATTGGCAATGGTGGATTTAATCTGGTGATCAGCACTTATGATTTTGATGGAACAAAACTGACGCAACGCTGGAAATATTTGCGCGGCAACGGCGCGGGTCCGGATTTCCATCAACTACGCATTATCGATGTTAACCGCGATGGAAAAGATGAAGTACTGGACGGCGGTTATGCGTTGAGTGGCGATGGAACGGTGTTATATGACCTGGGCTTGCAAGGTGTGATTCATGGTGACCGCTTCCATATCACCGACATAGATCCTTCTCGTCCTGGCCTGGAAGGTTTTGGTATCCAGCAAGATAATCCCAACGGTTTGGAAACCTATTACTACGATGCGGCAACCGGAAGACTTTTGCGCAAATACTCAGCAGCAAATGGCGCAGCCGGTGCGGATATGGCCCGTGGTACCGTTGCGGATTTATTCCCCAATGAACCCGGCATGGAGTATTGGAGTTTTAACGGTTTATATTCTGCCTCTGGAAAATTGTTAGTCGCTGAAACGAATGCAAACGTTCCCTGGCCGAATTTCCAGATTCAGTGGGATGGTGACACGGGTAGTGAATTGCTCGACAACAATAAAGTGGGCGACTGGAACCTGACGGCCAAACAGCGCAATACTTACGTGTGGAGAGAAACGTTCAATGGGGCAGTACGCGCGCGCGGTGCTTTACCTTTCTTCGGTGATATAGCGGGAGATTGGCGAGAGGAAGTTATTATCGAAAGTTCTGACGGTGCAGAACTGAGAATATACAGCACGACGCACGAAACCAGCACACGTCTGTATTCCCTGGCTCACAATCCTGCTTACCGAAATAGTTTAACAATCCACGGTTACAAACAATCGCATCATGTGGATTATTTCCTCGGCTTTGGAATGACTCCACCACCAGCACCGTTTATTACACCAGTACGTCGTAAATAATCTGTGCCTTTTGAAGGCCAGGAGAAATTATTCCTGGCCTTCTTCGTCAAATTAAATTCACGCTTTCCACTCCTTTCCTTTTTAATTTTGCACTCCTTATTTTGCGCAATAAAGATTTATCAGTTCTGCAGTCTTTTGGCGAAGCTACATTGGGTCAGTAAATAAAAGTGTGCAAAAAATAATTGAACAGTAAACGGAAATTAAATGAGAAAAAATATGAAAAAACTACATGTTATTGCTGCGGGAGGCTTTTGTCTGCTCGCTGTAAATCATTCCGCCTTGGCAGCCTGTACCTATAAGGTGACCAATGATTGGGGCGCAGGGTTAACCGCTGAAGTCACTGTTACCAATAATGGTTCCAGCGCGATAAATGGTTGGAACCTCGCATTGCAGTTTGCCAATAACCGAGTCAGCAATTCATGGAACGCCAGTGTCACTGGTAATAATCCCTACGCGGCTAGCAGTTTAAATTGGAATGGCAATTTGCAACCGGGCCACAGTGCAACGTTTGGTGTGCAGATAGAAAAAAATGGTTCGGCGGCGGAAATCCCGACGATCACAGGAAGTTTGTGTAATGGAGCCGCCTCATCATCCGTATCCAGTATTGTGCGATCAAGCTCCAGTAAATCCTCTTCCTCTACACCACCATCTTCTGTAGTTTCTTCTATCGCATCGTCAAAGCCGAACATTAGTTCGTCGTCCAAACCTGTTGTATCAAGTTCATCGTCTGCGGCAACTATGAGTATCTTGCTGGAAGAAAACCAAAATGGATTCTGCAAGGTAGAGGGCACTGTTGATAATAACAATGCCGGTTTTACTGGCGCCGGATTTGCGAATACAACTAATGCAACAGGTAATGGCGTCGATTGGTCAATCAATGTAAAAACGGCGGGCACCTATAGCTTCAAGTGGCGCTATGCTGCACCTACCTCTCGATCCGCTGAGTTAATTGTTGATGGTAATATTTTTTCTTCAAATGTTTCTTTCGCTGCATCTGGAGCATGGACTACCTGGATGAATAGCGAAACTGTCAATGTGAACCTGCAAGCGGGCACACATAAAATACGCTTACACGCGGCAGGCAGTGAAGGCTTGGTTAATATTGATAATCTCACGGTTTCCGGTACCAGTGTCACAGCCGCAAATTGTGAAACTGTTTCTACGCCGATTAATTTTGTAAGCCCGAGTTTTACCAATATTGCCGTACATGATCCATCGGTAATTTTTGCGAATAATCAGTATTATGTTTTTGGTTCTCATCTCTCGGTAGCAAAATCACCGGATCTTATGCGTTGGTCACGTGTTGCAGATGGCGTTAATGCCAGTAATCCCATTTTCAATAATGTGAATAGCGAGCTTTCCGAGGCGTTGACGTGGGCGCAAAGTAATACACTCTGGGCTCCGGATGTTGCTTACATTAATGGTCGCTACCTGATGTATTACAACGCCTGCAAAGGTGATTCTCCTGTGTCTGCGTTGGGCATTGCATCTTCATCAAAAATCGAAGGGCCTTATACCGATAATGGTTTGATTTTACGTTCAGGAATGTGGGGGCAAATTAGCGAAGATGGAAAAGTGTATAACGGGCAAACACATCCCAATGCGGTTGACCCTGCCATTTTTACTGACAGCAGTAATCGTTTGTGGATGATTTACGGTTCCTATTCCGGCGGCATTTTTATTATGCAATTAAATGCCAGCACCGGCTTCCCGCTTAGTGGCCAGGGTTATGGAAAACATTTAATGGGTGGAAATCATTCGGTGATTGAAGGTGCTTATGTAATTTATAGCCCCGAAACAAATTACTATTATATGTTTGTCAGTTTTGGTGGCTTGGATGCAGCAGGCGGTTACAACATTCGCGTATCGCGTTCAAGAAATCCAAATGGTCCTTACGTGGATGCAAAAGGTACCGACATGCGCACTGTAAAAGCGAATCCAAATCTTCCCTTGTTTGATACCGCGAGCCTTGCACCGCATGGCGTTAAATTAGTGGGCAATCATGTATTTGCGAATACCAATAATCAATTGGGATATGTTTCACCTGGCCACAACTCTGCCTATCGTAAAGCAGCGACCGGTCAATATTTCCTGATATTCCACACCCGCTTCCCTGGGCGTGGTGAACAGCATGAAGTTCGCTCGCATGAGTTTTTCTTTAATGCGGATGGTTGGCCGGTGTTATCGCCGTTACGGTATGCAGAAAAAATTGATGCAAATGATCCTGCGCGTAGTCGCTCTGCATTGGAAGCTATTGCTGCGGCTGAAATTGCCGGTACCTATCAATTGATAAATCACGGCAAAGATATTTCTGCCACGATTAAATCATCCACTAACATTCAATTGGCAAATGGTGGTGGAATTACGGGTGCGCAATCGGGTAGTTGGACGTTTGATGTAAATACTCGTGAAACAACACTGGTATTAGGCGGAGTGAATTATCGCGGTGTTTTCTCACGGCAATGGAATCAAGTGCGCAACCGCTTTGAAGTAACTTTCACTGCATTATCCAGCGATGGTACAGCGGTGTGGGGAATTAAATCTAATTAACAACCTGCAATAAAATCATAACAAACAAAAAAAGCCACCTGGTACCCCAGGTGGCAAACAACGACGAATAACAAACAATATTTGGTGATTAATTTTATTTTGGGTAGACGATTATTTACGATAGTTATTTAACATCATACCTGACTCTGCAACGCCATCCGCTACCAACCGCGCAAGAATACGTGCACCGTTTTCCTGGAAATGTGTGCCATCAACTGAGCCATCACTCTTCCTGAAAAAGAAATTCTCTGGCGTAGGTGCAGGACAAATTCCTTTCAAATAATTCACGGTTTTTAAATTCAGGTCGATTAAGGGAATTCCTTCGGCTGCTGCAAGTTCACGCATCGCTTGTGCCCATGCGCCGGTGCCATTTCCACCCGTGCAGTAGGCTGAGTTTCGCGGTGTTGGCGTTACCAATGCCAGGTTTATTCCGCGTGAACGCGCACCGGTTATGTATTGCGACAGATATTTTTTGAAATCTGTACCCGGTTCCAGGTAATAAGGAATTGTTTGGCCATTCAATGTATAAGTTGCGGTTTTATGCCCGTCATTGGTACCGAACTGTACGAGCAAATAATCACCACGTTTTGCTTCGCCCCAAATTGCATTGAGTCGTCCTTCATCGATAAAGCGACGCGCACTGCGACCACCGGCGGCGTGGTTGTGAATAATCACATTGGATTTATATTGCTGCGGCAACATTTGTCCCCAACCTGCTTGATCGCTGGTGCTTGCGGTATCTGTATAACTTTGAACAATGGAATCACCGGCGAGATAAACGTTCACGGTTTCGGTTGAATTCGTTTTGAAATGTTGCGCTAAAGGAAGGTTCAGGTCGCGAATGCCTTGCGCCACCAGCCCACCAATATCTTTAGCGCCACCCAAATCAAAATGGGTATGGTCGTCACAGAAGAATTCACCAACCGCACCGCCGGTACTCGCATTCACTGCGCCGCCGGGGATTGGGCAAAAACCGCGTTGGTTATATAACTGGATGCTGCGTTGGTGCAGATCAATGACTGGCACGTTCATGCTCGCACCAAGATTAATTGTCTCTGATAAAAATCCGCGCGATGCAACCGCGGTATTGCCGGAACAACGAATTGCCGAAACGGGAGTAATAAAAATGGGCGTTGCTCCGCGTGCACGCGCGGCCTCGGCCATCATCCGGTATTCTTGCATAAACGCATTTGAACCAACGTGGCGTGGGCACGTGGTGGAGCCGTCGTTAATACCAAATTGGATAAATAAATAATCACCGCGTTTCATACCGGCAAGCGTTGTTTGCCAACGGCTTTGTATAATCGTATTCCCGCTGGAATCTTTATTTAATGCGCACTCTCCATCACTGCCGATTGTGGATTGCACATCGTAAAGCCAGGTGCGAACACTGCGCCCGCCGACTGCCAGGTTTTGCACACTGACATTACTATTAAAATGACTTCCGAAATCGCGGCCCCATCCGAAGGCGCAGGATGGACCTCCGTTTGCTACCGTTGAATCACCGGCTATCCATAACGTAATGGGACCATTATTGCTGGCGCATTGTCCGGCAGTCGGGCGATTGCCACTGATGCTTACACTATCAATGTTTGCTAGTCCGTTGCTGTCAGTTGCTTGCAAACGCAGCAAATTATTGCCTTGCTTCAATGACACTGTTATCGCAGGAGTCTCCACCCAGCTAGTCCATGCTCCTGCCGCAAAGCTAAGATTGCCAGCATTAACATTATTTACCGATAAATTCGCAGCGCGTGCAGCCGCACCATTCGCGTAACGGAATTTAACGTGGTAATTTCCGTTTGCAGGAACGCTAATGGCGTAATCAATTCCTTTGCCATTTTCATTATCGGCATTCGCAAATCCCACGCCGCGATAACCGGTGTGATTGCTATCGATAGTTCCTTCCACACCACAAAACCCCGTCGTATTTTCTTCCAATGTAAACGTTGAATCGGTTGAAGCCAGTGATGAACTTGATTTGCTGGAAGATAAAATAATCGCGCTCGACGCTGTACTGGATTTGCTGGAAGGTAAAATAATCGCGCTTGAAACAGCACGGCTTGATGCCGCACTACTTAATAGTGAAGACGTATTGGCGCCTGCCGCTGAACAACTCACAATAGTCGCCGTCGAATCCTCACCATTACCTTGCACGCCAAAACTTTGCGATGCGCCTGGCGCGATCGCACCATTCCAATCTACATGGCGCGCGATGTAAGGATTGCTGCCAGTGACATTGGCATTCCAGGATGAAGAGATTGTTGAGTTTCCGTTTTGCCGCCACTGAACTTGCCAACCTGTGATCGCCGATGTGCTGTCATTGGTAACCGTAATGTTGGAGGTGAACCCGCTTCCCCAATCATTGTTCACGGCATAACTACATTTAAGCGCGAATGCATTTGCTGACAATAACGATGCGGTTATCAATCCCACTGCGTGGGTCACATTTAATAATCGAGACATAGTTTTTCCTTTTATTAGTAGTCATACATCAAGGTTTACGTAAGTAATTGGCGATACCAATATTTTGCTGGCGAATATCATTCACAATCATTTGCGCAAATAACTCTGCACCCATTTCGTTGGAATGGGTTCTGTCGTCATCCACAAAATAGGCCTGCGCTGGATTACGCCCGATACGCGAGGCCCACTCGCTGGAAAGCTTCATTAAATCAATTAACGGAACTTTTTGTGCAGTGGCTACACCGATTAATTCATTGCGAATATTCAGGTCGCCCCAAATATGTTGCGATGACAAAAGACCACCGGTATTACGGATCATGGGTGTAATCAGGATTGGATTGGCACCTTTCGCACGAATAGCCGTAATCATATTGGTAATGCGCGAGCGATAGAGCGACGCACTAGTGGTTTTATCGTTATGCCCTAATTGAATCATGACCCAATCACCCGATTTTAAGCGCGTGTTAATCGGCGCCCACAAGCCTCCACCGTCCGTGCGGAATGCTGCTGTGCTTTCACCGGAATCGGCGTAATTTGAAATAACAATGCCATCGCCAAAATAGGCTGGAATAAGTTGGCCCCAGCCGGTGAAGCGAGAACCCGCTGCCAGATTTAATTGCGGCGCTTGATCGGCGACTGTTGAATCACCGGCGATAAAGAGTGTCCGTGGATTGGTCACCGCTGTGAAAGTTAATGCAGCCAACGCGCTGGAGCCTTTAGCAATACGCAAATTCAGTCCCACTGTTCCGCGATCTGTTTTATAAGGCTCACCTTCCGGATCACGCACATTGACCAGGAAATCTACACAACGTGCCGTTGCAGCGGATTGGTTCGGTGACGTAAACATTTTCCGGCGCGATTCGGCAAAAACTTCCACCTCACCCTTATATGTCGCATTAAATTTCATACTCACACGATAATTGCCAACACCGCCACCTAACAGACACGTTGCCGGGTCGCCTTTGCAAGAGGCTAGCGCATTTGTACCACTCATTGTGCTGCACGTATCGGGTGTTGTTTTACAAACGCCGGGGTTCAAACCATTACCGACAATTCTCAGCGAATCTACATTCGGCAAACCTGCTTCTGTACGCGGCACCAGACGCACAGTATTAATGCCCGCTTGTAGTCGAACGGTGACATTTTCATTGGTCCAGCTAGTCCATGCGCCGGTTGAAACAAAATTAATTTCACCAACAACGGCGCCATTTATTTCGATATTCGCCGCGCGATGACTAATGGTCGCAAACCGAATATCCAGTAATACGCTGCCAGCGTAATCGGAGTTGATACTGTAGGCGATGCCTGCAGTCGCTGTGTTATCCGCATTGGCAAATCCGCTGCCGGTGAAGCCAATGTTATTGCTATCGATTGATCCATCCACCGAACAAAAGCCGCCAGCATTCTCCTGAATGATTAACTCGCTGGTTGAGGTTGATCCGTTGACACTGCTGGACGAACTCACTGCCCGTGAAGACGCTGGCAATGAGGAAGAACGCAAGGATGAACGTACCATGCTGGATGTCGTATTGCTGGTGGTGGCGAGGGCGGAAGAGATTGGGGTGGCGCTAATTGCAGTGGATGATCGTGAAGAACTGCTGGCTCCATCTGCAACGCAATTCGCAATAACGCCGGTGGAATCCTCGCCATTACCTTGCACTCCAAAACTTTGTGATGCACCAGGCGCAATTGCGCCATTCCAATCTACATTGCGTGCGATGTAAGGATTGCTACCGGTGACATTGGCATTCCAGGATGATGTAACCGTTGAGCCTCCATTTTGCCTCCACTGAACTTGCCAGCCATTAATCGTTGTCGTGGAATTATTAGTTACAGTGATGTTGGCGGTAAACCCGCTTCCCCAATCATTGCTCACGGCATAACGGCACTCGATAGCCGCCGCGTTGGCAGATGCAAACAAAATGGCAACACCCCAGAAGGCGCGCAACTTTGGACAGCGATTATTAGTATTCTGAAAAACCATAGCGTTATCCTTTATTGAAATGGTGATGGAATCTGATTTGTAAACGTCAGTTTTTTTCGCTTGATTTGTGCAAAACGAAACGGTAGGTAAAAGCGCTTTATTCAACAGCCAGTGCCGCTGAATAACCGTTGTCATGCGCGGAGGAAACATATGAGCCGTAGGGTCTGTAGCTGACCGACACTACATGTAAATAAATGTGGATAGTCTGGTTATTGTTGGTGTGTTAAGACCATTGGACTCATACAGTCTAAAGTTACAAAGAGAAGGGGGTGTAATGCTTGCTGTTTGCTCAAAAATGGTGGCACTCGACTAAAAGTACAATTTTTATGACGAATATTTCAAATACCTGGAGTGATAAATATAAGCGGTTAAGTGCCATTTGTATTTACGTTCATACGTCTTTCAGATGACAGCCACTTTTTCAGAGGTCCATCAATCCGGCTGGAATCTCAAAATTTCATCAAACGTTTCAGTCGCATTTGCTTTTCAAATAAATGGCACATGGAGAAGTAGTTATTGAAAGTAATAATGAAAAAGCCACCTGAATAGCGGTGGCTTTTTCATTTGATCATTAAGAAACTACGATTACATAATGTGGTGACGCATCAAATTTCCTGGTTTTAGTTGATGTGTGGTGCATTAGTGCCAAACGTTTTTACATTACAAGGAGATCATTTCGCTAGGCTTACCTTCTCGCAAATTTGCAGACACTTAACTAAAAGTGCAACTTTTATATCGAATAATACAAATGAGGAGCCCACGATAACGGGCAATGTATTGTGTTGTGAGAATGAAAGGATTCACCGGCATTAACCGAAATTCAGGTTAAGCGTGGCGTGTCATCGACTTTCTTTCACGGGTTCCGATCACAGCTATGTATGTTGGCGAACAGACTACGCGATGCGCTTTCCTCATAATGCCTGCTTTTAAAGAGGTCATTTATGACACCCGTCGTTGCTAATACCCTTGAAATAAACCGGTACAAAATGTTAATTGCCGGAATCGCTAATGCTTCAGTGTCAACAGAGAACAGGCCTTCAGCCAACTTTATTGGTTGGTTTAATCGGATTTTGGCGGAAGAAATCAAATGCATGATGCGTTATAGAAGCCATTATTTTCAGACACTCAGCAATCCCAAGCAAATCGCCAGTATTTTTTTAATTCATTCTAACGAAAAACTCCAGCAGGTAGACTTGATCGCTTTACGGATAATTCAACTTGGCGGAACACCTGATTTTTCCTCAGACAATATACCCCTTCATGGGAGCCCCGGGATATCAATTGGTAGCTCCTTGTATGAGATGATCGAGGAAAATTTGAAAGCAGAGCGAATTGCAATCATCACGTTGCGAGATATGATTAAAAAATTGTCCGGTAGTGATTTCACATCCAGCAGGTTGTTAAAAAATATTCTGCATGCCGATGAGCGTCGTGTAGAGGAACTGGTTAATTGGCTTGAAGAAAATCGTAAAAAACCCTACACAAAACTGTAATGAGACTGTTATTAACGGGTTAAGTGATAACGATATGGGTGATAACGGTGCAAAGAGCGGTCAGTTTATTAGTAAAGAAATTCATGTGCTATTTGCGTGATTTCACATGTTAAATAGACGCTCAGTTTGTTTAAAGGTAGGAGGCCGCATCAAGCGGTCAGTCTCTTTTTTAACTACTGCATAGCATTCACAACTCAATTGTTCCAAATGGGAACGGTTTACCACAGTAATGCGACCGCGTGCATATTCAATGACACCTAATCGTTGTAATTTGCCGGCAGCTTCAGTGATACCTTCACGTCGCACGCCCAGCACATAGGATATGGATTCCTGGGTCATTGTGATGCGGTTATCGGATAATCGATCAAGCGATAACAGCAGCCATCGACAAAGTTGTTGGTCAATCGAATGGTGTCGGTTGCATGCGGCGGTTTGTGCTACCTGGGTTATTAAAGACTGCGTGTAACGCAATAGCAGTAATAAGAGATCGGTATGGAGATTAAATTCATCTTTAAATCTCCGAGCCGATATTCGATATGCAAAGCCGCCATTTTGAACCACAGCGCGACTGGGTGTGCTTTCTCCGCCCATAAACAGCGGTGTTCCAATCATTCCTTCATTTCCGATAACCAATATTCCAGTAGAAGCTCCTGATTCCATTACATAAATCAGGGAAATGATGCAATTAACGGGAAAGTAAACGTTATCTAATGTTCCTCCGGATTCGTGAAGCGCTATACCAGATGGTAGGGAGCATAATTCAAGGCTCGGAAACAATCGTTGTTGCGATTTCGGCGGCAGGGCCCTTAGCAACTCGTTGGAATCCGGTGTTGGTAGCATCGTTTTCTCCAAAAAATTATGAGTATACAAAGTTTAAAGGCCCACGCGGACTTTATCTGCATACGGTTTTTTGGAATTGTATTTTGAGGTTGGTGAACGGCTAATTTTCCAAGCGTGGGTTTCCAATGTATAAGTGTCTGCCTTTTGCCTTGATTTTTTGGTTTTTTATCGCCGTTGCTTCAATGTTTGGCGCGCAGGGTTTATTTTTGATAGCAGTAATCACAGCGGTATTTTTTTTGATGTTACGTGTAAAAAGTATTCGCAAAGCCAGGTCATAGAGCCAGAAACTTGATCTGTTAATAGGAATAATGAGTCATTTATCAGGCTGAAAACTCAAGAAAGTGACAAGAGAGGATATTCATTGGTTAGTGCGGGCTCCCATTTAAATGATTAGAACGTGCATTGAATTTTATGACCACCTGAAGATTTTTCCATAATGGATTTTGTTAACACAGTTTGTTGGCGATCATATATCTCTACCGTCAGGGTGAATTGCGGTTGAAATATTTTTTCCAATCGCTGATTTTTTTTAATCGCACCCCAAACGGAAGCTAGCGACCCACCCATACTCATTCCCCAGCCAATCAAAATCACAGATGCAAACGACGGCGTTGTAGCAAATAAATGAATTTGAGCGATTGGAAGCGATAATTCCATCAGCATACCTACGACCGCGCCGATAATCAGTCCAAAGCCGATTCGTACACCCATTCCCACAGAAGCATTAACTCTTTCGTCGTTCACAACGGCCTGCGTCGAGTAAACGTTAGCACGCTGAAAAGAAATTTGATTTTTATGGATACCTTGTGCAACTAATTTTGTATAGGCAGCTTCGGCCTGATCTTTACGATTAAAAAAAACCGAAACACGGTCACAATGTATTTTCATGATTTCTATGCCTGAAGGGTTATTGATGATGGAAAGCTAATTGATGAATAAGGATGTTTTAAGTGTAAAAGTATGTTGAAGTGTATCGTGCCAAATTTTTTGAGTCTGTTTGTTAGCGTACCGATGACTAGTGGTAATTAGAGAATTACGAATAATAGTTGAAATCATTTTTTAATTGCCGCATGTATATCACCGCAAATATCAAATTGATTTAAATGTCGCTTATAACATCGTTAATTAATATTGTTTGACAATGCGTCGAATGAGAGTAGACTGCAAAAAGCTTGAAAAGCCCGCAATTAGTATTTATGCCTCACACTTCGAAGTTTCCAATTGTATTTCGTCCTGTATACATAAGTAATTCCCGCATTTCCAGCCCAATTCCCTTCGGGACAATCTACTTCGTATATAGGTAACATTATGTCTAAAATTACTACTGGCACTGTAAAATGGTTCAATGACGCTAAAGGTTTTGGTTTCATTCAACAAGAGTCCGGCGCAGATGTTTTTGCACACTTCAGTGCAATTACTGGCTCAGGTTTTAAAACACTTGTTGAAGGCCAGCAAGTTAGTTTCACTGTAACTCAAGGACAAAAAGGTCCTCAGGCCGAAAATATCCAGGCTATCTAAAAATTATTAAGCTGCATTGACGTATTATTTGTTAATGAATAAAAAAGGCGGAATCTCCGGATTCCGCCTTTTTTATTGGTACTTGTTATTGGTACGTGGTATTGGCACATGATATTGGCAAATAAAGTTGAGAATTAAGTTGAGTCTATCCGCTCTAGTCTGGCGTACATTGAGTTTGAACTGCCGGTTTGAGTAGCGAATGGCAAGATCAGTGGCTGGATGACACGCTTTATTTTTGTGTATTGGATGCAGAGCTTTTACATCTCGGCCGATATACAGTAACCAATTCCCCTCAATGTTTTGATGTAGTTTTTTCCGAAAGGCGCATCCACTTTTTTACGCAGGCGCCTTATATAGACATCGACAACATTGGTTAGCGGATCTTCGTTAATCCCCCACACCGTTGCCAATATCCGTTCCCTGCTAAAGACTTTTTGTGGATTGGACATCAGCAATTCCAATACCGCCAATTCCTTGGCTGTTAAAAGCAACGTATTCGCTTCTTGCTGTACGCGCATGGTTTCCAAATTCAATTCCAGTGTTCCCACTACCAATTTTCGTTCAGGGTTGGCAAATGGATTGCGATTGGAAAGTGCTTCAATACGTGCAAGCAGCTCTTCAAACGCAAACGGCTTTACCAGGTAATCATCTGCGCCAGCTTTCAATCCGTCAACGCGATCAGACACTTCCGCAAGTGCGGATAACATCAGTATTCTTACCGGTAAGCGTTGTGAGCGGATCAGTTTGCAAATTTGCAGTCCGTCCAGTTTCGGTAGCATTCGGTCAAGGATGACGATGTCGGGTTTTTGTTCGATCAATACTCCTAACGCCTCACTACCGTCATCTACCCAATCAATAAAATAACCCTCCGCGCGCAACCCCCTCACCAGAAAGTCGGCGACTTTTTTTTCATCTTCCACAATCAGGATATGCATCAGTTATCTTCTTCTATTAACGGTAATATCACAGCGACTGTTGTGCCCTGGTGTTGCTCACTAAATAATTCAATATTGCCGTGCATGCTGTGTATTAACGTTTCGCACAGTGACAAACCAATGCCTAATCCATCCGGGCGTACATCGCGAGCGTTGTCGGCCCTGAAGTAACGGTTGAATACCTTGGGTAAGTCCTCTGCGGCAATACCTATTCCATAATCCCTCACCCAAATCCTGCATTGGTCATCAACTTGTAAATTGATATCGACCCGCTTTTGGTTGCCGGAATAACGTATCGCGTTATCCAAAATAATCTGTAAAGACTGCAACAATTTTTCCGGATCAATCCATAATTTTGCCGGCACTCTTTTTTCAAGGTCTTTATGTTCTTCCAACCCGTCAGGTAAAGGAGCACAAATAATCTGAACCGTTTGGCTGGAGGTTAATCGTTGGGCCAAGGCCTGCAACTGCAACCATAAATCAGTGATGGTAACGGTACGAAATTTCAGGTGTAGTTGTTGATGGCCACGCACCAGCATCAATAAATCATCAATGCGGCGAGAGAGTTGGACACTGGTATCGGCAATACGAACCAGGCTTTCTTTATAAAACTCCGGGGTTTTATCCCCACCGCGTAAGCTGACTTCTGCTTCTCCGCGAATAGCCGTTGCAGGCGTGCGTAATTCGTGACTTACATCCGCTAAAAAACGCTGTTGTTGTTGCTCTGCATGTTGTAACTGTTCGAGTGCGTGTTGTAATTGGCGGGTGCGCTCGGTAACTTCCTGTTCAACCCGGCGTGTGTGATCTTCTTCCTGTTGCCTCGCTCGTTCCAATCCTGCAGCCATCTGGTTAAAGCTTCGTGCCAATGTGCTGAATTCCGAGTGATCCAGCTCCGGTAAGCGATAATCCAATTGTCCGTTGGACAGCGCGGAGGTGCCGGTCAGTAATTGCTGGATCGGTTGATACAGCGCTCTGGATAGCACCAGCGCGAGTGTAACTGCGCAGGCTGCACCGAATACCGATACGATAATCACCAACAGCTTCACGCGTTGCAGTGCTGTGGCCGCTTTGGCTTCCGCTTCTGCAGAGCGTTTACGTTGCAGCTCGATGGAGTCTGAAATTAAATGTTTTAAATCGAGGCCTTCCAGGTTATCAAAGGTCTGAATTAACAAACGCCAGATTTCCGCTTCATGTTCAGGTTTTACCTGTTTGTTGCGCAAACTTTTTTCTAACGCTGCAACGTTGGTTTCCAATATCGATAACGATTTAAGTTGTTGGCCTATCGCTGAGAAATCTTCAGGGTGTTCCGATAATTGTTGATCGTGTTCCAATAAATCATTCAGGTGAGACAGGCTCTGTTGCATCTGGTTTAAATACCGGTCGCGCTGTTCTACGGTCGTGTCCTTTACCAGAAGCGATTGTGCCAACCACACTTTCAACCGCTGTTTATCGGCTCCCAACGTAATAAATTCGGCGAGCATTTGGTTGGCCACCCGGCTACGTTCAACGTGGTAACTGGCCACGCTGGATGCCCAAATAGCCAACCCGGCTTGTGCCAGAGTGATTGCCAATAATAAAAAGAAGGCCAGTGACAATTTGCTTCGGAACACGTCGACTCCCGCGTAATAGGTGCGCAATTGTTTACATAGAATAATTCATCTATTGGCAATAAGCCTTATTGTTAATCCAATGTTAATGTTGCGTGTCCTGAAATTTCATCTGTTATCCACGGTATGTGCTGCTGCCAACGTCAAGAATGTACCCGTCATTGCGACGTTACAGGCATTCCCTACCGCAGTAACAGACTGCATTCAGATGAGGATTATTTGATGAATACCCATAATTTACTTCGCACCACACTAATGGTAGTTGCTCTTGGTTCGCCAATGGCTTTTGCCCAAACGGTCAATACCAACATTACAGAAGCTGAAGTTAAAGCCGCGCAGGACGCATGGGGAAAAGCCCTGATAAAAATCAGTGCTGACTATGACTCAGGTGGATTGGAAAAAGCCAAGGCAACAGCCAAGTCCGTTTTGGATTCAGCTTACGGTTACAACACCGGCCCGGTGTTATTTAAACCAACGTTGAGTGGCGGCGAGCAGACATTTCGTACCGATTATCAAGGCGCACTGTCTTATTTTGTTGGCGGCGATAAAAAGTATCCGCAGGATTCCGGTTTTGCTTTAAAAAGCTGGACCAAATATTCCTATAAAAATGCAGCGGTATATATCAATGGTGATTTGGCATTAACGACAGGCAATGTATCCATGACGGATAAAAACGGAAAGGTTACTACCGTTGATAAAACCTGGGGCTTCAAAAAAGGCGATGACGGAAAAATTCGCATCGTACTGCATCATTCATCAATACCTTACAGCGCAAATTAAAAAATCCCCGGTTTTAAAAAGCGCGATGCAACATCGCGCTTTTTTATTGCATTACTTCTCCAGTTTTATATTCCCCCCCAAAAACTTTTTTACGTTGCGAATCCCATGCGCGATGCCTGTGAGTGTTGCGCAACGTTATATTTGCGCTGAGGGGGCAATATTTTCGCTTTACATGGGATAATGCTATAAATGAGAATGATTATTGACAATGGCTGGATTGAGACTATATTGCGCTACCTTTAGCGTCGAACTTATCTCCCAACCGAAATCAATATCAGCCTGCATCTGTTAATGCCGGGCCTCCATCCCAAGGACAATTTATGAATAAACTATCTGGAAAACCTGTTGCACACATTGCACTTTGCAGCGTGTCAGCTTTTATATCGAACGTCGCATTAGCACAGGTTGATTCCAATCTTGAAGAGGTTGTTGTTTTTGGTCGGGTTGAAGCCGAACAGAACTTGCAAGTACCGCAAACTGTGGATGTTCTTGATGAACAATTACTGACGAATCTGGGTGTGGATTCTGTGGGTGAGGCATTGCGTTTTATTCCAGGTGCCTCGCGTGATGGATCTGAGTTGGATGCTTTCGGTGATACCTATCTCATGCATGGTTTTTATTCTTCGCAAACGGTGAATGGTATAGGCGTTAATCGGCTGAATTCGGCGCGCGACAGCGTGAATATCGAACGCATCGAAGTGTTGAAGGGGCCTGCTTCTGTTCTTTATGGTCAATTGCAACCGGGTGCGGTGGTTAATCTGGTGACCAAGCAGCCGCAAATTGAAAAATATATTGCGGCCAGTATTGAAGGCTCACGCTTTAATCAATACCGCGCAACGCTTGATGCCACCGGCGCGCTAGGCAGCGATGAAAAACTCACGGGTCGTATTACAGCCGCCTACGAAGATAAGGATTCGTTTATTGATTTCTGGCACAAGGATCAGGAGTTTTTATCCGTCGCGATGGCTTATGAAATTTCTGATCGTACCAACTTGTCTCTGGATGCATTCCACGATAATAAAAAATGGAATGGCTTTTACAACGGTATGGCAGCAGAAGGCACTGTGTTGCCTAACCCCAACGGCAACATTGCCTACGGCACCAGCCTGACTGATCCGGCGTGGAATCCATTGGAGCGTCGCAACTCGGAAATAACACTCAAGCTCACCCACCAATTTAATGATGCATTATCTTATCGTGGTGTAGCGTCATGGACTAAAGAACATGTCAATGGAGAAGAAATTTTTGGTGTGCTGGGCTGGGAAGATGAAAACCTGCGGAATCTTACACGTGCGCTGCAATCATCAACAGTCAATGGTGATGCAGTATTAATTTACAATGATTTGAGTTTTACATTTAACACTGGTGACGTAAAACATGAAATGGTTTCCGGTTTTGATTACACCGACTATTCACGCAAAAGCGATAACGACATCAGCCTGACTTCCAGCCTGGATTTATTTACACCGAGCTACGAACACCAAACAAAACCCGACGTATTTTTTATACCGGGTTTTAGTCGTATTTCGCATGAAGACAACGATACCTACGGTATGTTTTTGCAAGATCGGATTCACATTTCCGAGAGCTGGCGCGTTGTGTTGGGCGCGCGTTATGCCGGGTTTGACCAGAATATTAATGATTATCCTGATGAAGGTGATGCAACCCTTTCAAAACAATCGCCAACAGAATGGACAACCCAATTCGGTTTGCTATACACACCGACTGATTTTTTTTCATTGTTTGCAAATCGTAGCTCATCTTTTTTACCGGTACAGGGCACCACATCGAATGGCGATTCACTCGATCCTGAAACGGGCACTCAATATGAATTAGGAGCCAAAGCTGCATTGTTTGATCAACGAGTTACGGCCACTGTTTCGTTATTTGAATTAACGCGTGGCGATGTAGCCGTATCTGATCGCGATAATCCGTCCGCACTGATTCCTATCGGTGAGCAACGTGCTCGTGGTCTTGAAGCATCCCTGCGCGGTGAGCTGACACAATCGTGGAATATTTATTTGGCATACGGTTATACCGATGCGGAAACCACAGAAGATACGAACAATGCACTTATAGGCAAACCTATTCGCAATGTTCCAAAAAATACCTTGGCCCTTGCAACAGATTATTTAATTAGTGATGCGTTCAATATAGGCACGGCTATCAATTATGTTGATGAGCGCACGGGCGATACTGAAGGCACATTTACATTACCTGATTACTGGCGAGTTGATGCGTTTGCCAGCTATACGATCAATCAACAATGGCAATTGCGTTTATCGGTAGATAATCTCACCAACGAAAAATATTACGAGCACGCATTCAGTTTATTTGAGGTATGGCCGGGCGCACCGCGTACAGTGAGCGCCAGTGTAAAAGCAACTTTCTAGGTGCAAATGCTGACAGCGGGATCTACCTTGCCGAAGCGGGGTAGAGGTTAAACGGGGAGCACTAACGTGTTGATGGCAACACAATGTAAATCATATTGGCGTTTAATAATTCCATGGTCTTTACTTGGTGTTGCTGCTGAGCAAAGATAATCCATGAAGCCGCGAGTTTAAAGCTACTATTGTGCACGACATTACACTAAATAAGAAATTTTATGACCTGGAAAATTCAAAAAAATATATTACTGGCAATCGCAGTAATATTAATAGCGCTTCTTACGTTCGCGATTGGTGTTAGTTTTGGCACATCCTATGATAAAGGATCTTTAATTGAAGTTTTATTCCCGGCATTAGAAGTTGTAGGAAATTGGATTGCTGGAATTGGCGCTATCGCAGCAGTATTTACGTCGCTTTGGCTAGCCGATAATCAACGAAGCTTAAACACAGAAGAATTAGATATAAAATTTAACTTAGTAGTATCACCACCTGATATGACAAATCGGCTAATGGTTTATGTTGTAAGCAAAGGAAATAGGCCTGCGAATGTAAAATCGCTATCAATATATTCAGCTAAAGCAACTGTAGCTATGTGGGTGAAAGACCTTGATCTACAGTCAAGTCGTTTACCCATAGAAATGCCGTATGGTCATGATGCTAGTTTTTTATTAGTGAAGGGAGTCGAGTCTTATATTAATGATTACGTAAAGGAGCATTGCGGCGGAGAGTATTCGGGACTGCGAGTGCAAATTAATACTACACTTGGCTCTTTTTTTGTGTCTTTTAACAATGAAATTTTAGAGCACCTGAGGAGTACTGCCATTGTCAAATTAAACCAGAGAATGTTAGATGAAACTGGCGCTGCTCCAATTAAATAGTTTGGTTGCTCGCGGTGACACGGAGGCAAACGAGTATTGCCGGAACTTTATGAGTAATTGTTTATTTGCAATTGCTACAGAGGATAAATCCATTGAAACCGGATATTGTTGAAAATACTGGCTTTGCTAATGCCAATATTCTTTTCACCGAAACGATTAAAAAACGTGGGATAAATCCTTATGTGCTTGTTAGTGCACAAATAGCTACGCAATTAAAGGAAAATTGGCGCAAGCCCCTGCCAGTGTTAGTACAGGTGAATAATAAACCTGAGCCTCCGTGGTCCATCAATATGATGCCGGTAGGTGACGGGAGTTTTTATTTGTATTTAAGTGGTGAAGTGCTTAAAGCTTCCAATACCCGGGTTGGAAGCATTGTGGAAGTAAAACTGCAATTTGACAAAAATTATAAATCGGGGCCCACTGATCCAATGCCGCTTTGGTTCAGTGAGGCATTAGAGCAAAATCATCTTGCCAGACAAGGATGGGACGAACTCATCCCCAGTCTTCAAAAGGAAATATTGCGTTATATGGCCCGACTGAAATCCGTTGAAGCACAAAGCCGTAATACACAACAAGCGATACATGTTTTGTCGGGCGGTAAAGGTCGTTTTTTGGCGAGATCCTGGAATGAATAGTTTATGTTTCGATGTCTGACGTTAACCACGGGGTGAATTGGAAGATGCTGAAAACTTACAAAGGCAGCTGTCACTGCCGCGACGTTCAATTTGAGTGTGATCTTGATTTATCAGAGGGGACGAGTCGTTGCAATTGTTCATTCTGCAGTAAATCGCGGTATTGGAAAGCGTTTGCCAAAGGCGATGCTCTCCGTTTGTTGCGGGGTACCGAACATCTCTCGGATTACCAGTGGACATCACCCGTTGAATCTGCACCTGTACTCCACCATTTTTTTTGTAAACGTTGTGGTGTCAGGCCTTTTTCAAAAGGCTGGTTGGAGGACTTTGGTGGCGACTTTTACGCCGTCTATCTTGCATGCCTGGATGATGCCGAGGAGGATCTCGTTATAGCGCCTGTTCAGTACCAGGATGGCCGCAATGATGATTATGAATCTTGTCCTGTAGAGACCAGGCACTTGTGATGATTTGCGTCTAGTGAGTTCCATCTGCATCAAGTCATTAAACGTATGGCAGATGAAATATGCATGGAAACTTTAAAAATATTCGAATCATGACAAGCGGCTACAGTGATTTTTTTGGCGAGGGTAATAAACAACATCCCTGTTCGCGTTTTATAAATTAATCAAACCGATTACTCATTTGTTCTAACGATGTGTAATGCCATACGAAGATTCCACTCTCAATATAATGCGGATGATGTTCGCCTCCACACATAACGTAGCCTTGAAATGGATCGCAATGGTCGGCACCAAATACATGCCCAACTTCATGAACAAAAATTGCTTGCGTGAGATCAATGGGTTGACCGACTTCGAAAATGCCGCTCACTTGAACTCCCAGCCATCCGCAGGTCGCACCACCACCGATCTCCGGTGTTAAACCGATCAGGTAATCAAAGCCGTGATTTTCAATATTGGTTGATACCGGGCCGACCCAATCCTGTGCCAATCCCAGCATTGTTTTTGCGGCGGCAGTTGCCTGCTCGCAAAAGCCGGTGTGATTGCCCGCGCTGAAACCAGGCAGCGCATAAAAAATATGTTTGATACCCAAAATTTGATCAAAACCCTCATCAAAGAATTGATAGGTATTCTGCGCGCTGAACACTTCCGAATCACGTGTAAAAGCGCTACTCAAATAATTTTCAATGCTTCCCGGATAGTTAACTGAATCGAGGTATGCCTGGTCATAAAGTACGGGTACCAACACCGCGTTACTGGTGCTGATGCTGAACGTGTTGCCCGAAAAACTGGTATCGGGTGTGCCATTTACCAGAATACTGTTGATGACATAATCGCTAGTACCTAACGCATAATGCTTGTTCGTGACTTTATCGTGCACGAATGGGCCTGCGTCCACTGTGATCTCACGTTGTTCCGCTGCTGCGAGTGTCACAGTGGTCGATGGAAAGTTGACGTTACTGAAATCCGAGAAGCGACTGCTGGAAATTTTTGGTATTAATGAAGCGCTCGCGCTTTCATTGCCATTGTTGACTACAGTGAGGGTTAAACGAATTGGATCGCCTTTTACCGGTGTTTGTCCGGCGACGTTAGTCACCGCTATTGAAATAATATCAATAGACGATTTATCGCCAACACAAGTTGGCACATTAAAGCTGCCGTCGTGATTGCCATGTAATCCAAACGATGTGGATTGGCCGGGTTGCAATGCACCATTCCATGATGCATTACTGGCGGTTACGGTATTGGTTGTTCCACCGGTAATGACAGCGTTCCAATTGCCGGTGACTTGTGCGGGCTCGGTGAAATTAAGGGCGACCGTCCAGTGGTCAATGGGAGTTTGGCTATTGTTGGTAACACTGACATTCAGTTGATAATCATTGTTCCAGACATTCGTCGGTGTAACTGTGCAGTCAGTAACAGCGAATGCCTGGGCGCATAATGCGCTGGTTAATAATATTCCGCATTGGACTAACATCTTCATAATACATACCTTTGTAAAGTTAAATTGCCTTTTTAGGTTTGAAGATTTCGCACCAGAGATTTTCTCTGAAAATCTCATTTGATCACGACATATAAAAATCATCACCAAGGTGGTCAAGCTTCCGTTGGGTACTGCAAATTTTTATTAATGTCATTGTTATTTGAGATCGATACTAAATACTTTGCATGAAGTATTTATGAATATATAAAAAAGATATTTTTAGATGATATGCAAGTCATGCAAAGTGTGAGGCGCCGCATTCATCTGTAATCCATTTATATAGCTTCAATAACCTTTTGTATGAATTTCGGGATGCAAGATTTTTCCAGGAAAATGGAACCGATGAGACAAGTCTCCATCCATATGTCTATAGCCTCAATTTTTCGGAGAAATTTATGAAAGATCCAGTTGCGATTACCAAATCGTGTTTTGATGCATACGTCAGAAAGGATAGAGCCGCCATTGAAGCGCTTATCAATGACAAATTTTATTTCAGTAGTCCATTGGATAACCGTATTGATCGTGCAACTTATTTTGAGCGGTGTTGGCCAAATAGCCAGCACATAACTGAGTTCAAATTTATTAATGTTGTGCCATACGAAGATAAGGTTTTCGTAACCTACGAAGGTAAAAACATCACTGGAGAAATTTTTAGAAACACCGAAATTTTCACCATACATCAGGAAAAAATTATCGAAGTCGAGGTGTATTTCGGTTGGTCAATACCGCACAAAGCACCGGTGCATGGTTTTGTTGAGGAATGAATAGTTTGTTGTGGCGGACAACTCTGGCATTCTTTTAATACATGGCCACATTGAAGTGGCCACACCTATATCAACGCAATCCCTTAACAAGGAAAAAACATCCCACCGCCAATAACAATACGGCAAAACATTTTTTAAGCACTGTTGGGGATAATGCATGGGCTGTTTTAGCGCCGAGTTTTGCGGTAAGGAAACTCATTGTGCTAATGCCCAGGAAGGCGTAAATATGCACAAAGCCAATACTGTTCGGAACATTTACCTGATTCTTCATACCAAAAAAAATAAATCCAAACGCACCGGCAATTGCGATGGGTAAACCGCATGCGGCGGATGTTCCAACTGCTCTTTGCATTACCACACCGTAATGATTCAGGTAAGGCACCGTTAAGCTTCCGCCTCCAATCCCGAATATTGCTGAAGCCACTCCTATTCCTGTTCCCGCCCCAAATTGTTTAAATGCTGATGGTAAAACGGAATCCTGATCCGTTACATGCCCTGAACTAGCCATCGAGCCAATCATCATCTTGTAAGCGACCCAGATGACAAATACTCCAATAATCAGCTGCAAATTCGCCCCGGAAAGTAACCCGGCAATACCTGCCCCCAAGAAAGATCCTATCACTAGCCCCGGCGCCAGGTTTTTGAATACGGGCCACATCACTGCGCCATTTTTATGGTGTGCTATTGATGAACTGATGGAGGTCACGATGATTGTCGCTAATGAAGTTCCCAGGGCCATGTGCATGATCACTTCAGGTTCGTAACCCATTTGTGTAAAGACCACATACAAAAGCGGCACGATGATCAGTCCACCACCGATACCAAATATCCCTGCCATAAATCCAGCTAATGCACCTATTGCTAAAAAAATTAATAATTCCACGACACACTTACTTGCGAGTTGATGTTAAATAAAGAATGGGCTTAAGCGGCTTTCATTTTAAGAAACAGCCGCTTGCCCAACATGATGATAAGCGCGATTAAAATAAACCAACCCTTGATCCTGTTGTGTTTTTTGAATAGCGATAATCCGGCAAATAAAAATATCATGTGTGCCGACTTGTTGAATTTGTTCAATCTGGCAATCAAAACTCACTAAAGAATCTTCTAAAACGGGTGCACCGGTTTCCAGTTCCGTCCAGGCACCATGTTTAAATCGCTCTTCTGAATTCATTCTGGATGAAAAAACAACGGAAATAGGCTGATGATGCGCGCCCAAAACATTCACGGCTAAAATTTTATTTTCAATAAAATGTGCGTGTGAGTTAGACGCTTTGTTCATACAGACCAGTAATGTCGGCGGGGAGTCAGTCACACTGCATACCGCGGATGCCGTGAATCCATAACGACCAGAGGCGCCTGCTGTGGTGACAACATTGACTGCACCTGTTAACAAAGACATTGCGTTTCTAAAGCCTGTTACTTCAATCATCACTTCGCTTCCCAATTGATCTACAGCGTTTTCTCCAGTGGATACTAAAGGGCGAGTTCTTTTCGAACAATTTCCGCACCAGCGCTTAACGCTTTTAATTTGCCTCGTGCCACTCCACGGGATAGCGGCGTCATACCACAGTTGGTACAAGGATAGAGTTTATCGGCATCGACAAACTGAAGCGCTTTACGCAGGGTATTGGCGACTTCCTCAGGTGTTTCAATGGTATTGCTTGCCACATCAATGGCTCCTACCATTACTTTTTTACCGCGAATGAGTTCAAGTAATTCCATTGGAACGTGAGAGTTATGGCATTCCAGTGAAATGATATCGATATTGGATTTTTGCAGTTTGGGAAAAATTTCTTCGTATTGTCGCCACTCCGAACCCAATGTTTTTTTCCACTCGGTATTAGCTTTAATTCCATAACCGTAGCAAATATGCACAGCGGTCTCGCACTTAAGCCCTTCGATGGCTTTTTCCAGGGTGGCAATTCCCCAATCATTTACTTCGTCGAAAAAGACATTAAATGCAGGCTCATCAAATTGGATAATATCAACACCGGCAGCTTCTAATTCTCTTGCTTCCTGATTGAGAATTTTGGCGAATTCCCAAGCCAGTTTTTCGCGGCTTTTATAATGCGCATCATAAAGGGTGTCGATCATCGTCATCGGGCCGGGCAGTGCCCACTTGATGGGTTGCGTGGTTTGTTGGCGTAAAAATTTAGCGTCTTCAACAAACACCGGCTTTTGGCGAGATACAGGACCAACAACCGTTGGTACGCTCGCATCATAGCGATCGCGAATTCTCACCGTCTCACGTTTTGTAAAATCAACACCGTCGAGGTGTTCAATAAACGTCGTGACAAAGTGTTGGCGCGATTGCTCGCCATCGCCAACAATATCAATGCCCGCTTGTTGTTGTTCTTGCAATGACAAACTTAATGCATCTTGTTTGCCGTCAACTAATTCATCGCCTTCCAATTTCCAGGGTGACCACAATGTCTCTGGTTGTGCAAGCCAGGAGGGTTTGGGTAAGCTGCCCGCCGTTGACGTGGGTAATAATTTTTTCATAATAAATAATCGTGTCTCAATAAATGATATTGGAATACTTTACATAAGCGGATTAATTAAGCTGCGTAGTTGGCAGACCATTGCTCAAGAATAGTTTGGTAGGGTTTAATGAAATTCTCTTCAGCAAACTTGCCCTGCTCAATCGCCAAACGGCTACGCTCTTCACGATCATAAACAATGCGTGTTAACGAATAATCCTGGTGCTTCAAACTGGGTTGGTAAGATTTTCCTGCTACAGAATTCGCATTGTAAATTTCAGGGCGATAAATTTTCTGGAAAGTATCCATAGTACTGATAGTGCTGATAAGCTCAAGGTTGGTGTAATCACGGAGCAAATCACCAGCAAAATAAAATGCCAACGGCGCAACACTATTTGCAGGCATAAAGTAGCGAACCTGCAAACCCATTTTTTTGAAATATTCATCGGTTAACGAATATTCATCTTGTTCGTATTCAACACCCAATACAGGATGCTGGTTTTCAGTCCGGTGATAGGTTCTGCTACTTGAAACACTGATGCAGATAACCGGTGGCTTTTTAAAATTTTCTTTGTAGGTGTTTGAATTCACGAAGCTCTTGAATAGTTTTCCGTGTAGATCCCCAAAATTATCCGGCGTGTTTAATTCAGCCTGGTTTTTACTTTGCCCTGGCAACACCACACTGAAATCATAGTCGCGCACATAAGAGGAAAAATTATTCCCTACAATGCCGTCAATACGTTCATTGGTTTTTTGATCAACAATAGTCGTTTTCAATATTTCAATCAGGGGGAGGGCGTTAGCACTTCGCGCCGCATCAATATTCATTGCAACAGAAATGATTTCAAGCTCAACACTATAACGATCACCTTTGGGGTTATCCCAATGCGCCAACGCATTGAAACGGTTGTTAATCATCCTCAAGGTGTTTCGCAAATTTTCCTGACGGCTCGCCCCTCTCGCTAAATTAGCGAAGTTGGTAGTGATACGCGTATTGTCGGCCGGATGATAATTTTCATCGAAACAAATGCGCTTGATGCTGAAGGTAAATTCTTTGCTCATGTTGTCTGGCACCCTGATTTCTGAGGTAGTGGGTGCATCTTAGGGTTGTTTAACTATGATTAAAAATGGTATTTTTTCAGAATTCTATTAGTTTTATTCATGGTGACTTATGATTGAACGAAGCCATTTGGCGGTAGTCAGGGCGATTGAAACCCAGGGTTCACTCACGGCGGCAGCGAATGAGTTATGCCTGACCCAATCCGCCATCAGCCATACCATCAAGAAACTGGAGCAAAACCTGGGGGTTGAAATATGGCGCCGGGAAGGGCGCAGCATGATTCTGACCCAAGCAGGGCAGTATCTGTTGGCCGTAGCTAACCGTGTATTGCCGCAACTGGATTATGCCCAGGAGCGCCTGCGCCAATATGCGCAAGGTGAATGCGGCACCTTGCGGATCGGGATGGAATGCCATCCTTGCTATCAGTGGCTATTGAAACTGGTTTCGCCATTCCTGGCTGCGTGGCCGGATGTTGATGTGGACGTTAAACAAAAATTCCAATTCGGCGGCCTTGGGGCGTTGTTTGGTTACGAGATTGATTTGCTGGTAACGCCCGATCCCCTTCATAAACCGGGCCTGACTTTTGAACCGGTTTTTGATTATGAGCAAGTGTTGGTAGTCAATAGCGAGCACCCGCTGGCCAACGCTAATTATGTTGAGCCGGAGCAGCTCAGCACAGAAGTGCTCATTACCTATCCGGTCTCCCTTGAGCGGCTGGATGTGTACAACCAATTTTTGTCGCCCGCTGGCATTAGCCCTAAACGCCATAAACCCATTGAAACCACCGACATCATGTTTCAAATGGTGGCGAGTGGTCGCGGTGTCACAGCATTACCGCGCTGGCTGGTAGATGAATACGCAAGCAAGCTGAATGTGGTTCCGGTGCGGCTTGGTAAAAAAGGAATACACAAACATATTTTTTTAGGTATCCGCGAAGGGGATATCGACATTGATTACGTTCGCGCTTTTGTCGAAATGGCTCGCAACTCTCGTAATGTTGGCGAGTAATTACCGTGAGTGCCGACAATCCCGTTAAATGGGTACTTGATGTTTAATTCATGGGTTCGAATAATTCATAAACAGTATTCTTTGTGCGGAATGGCCTGCTCTAAATAACAAATTTTCCGCAAGCTTATCCAGCTGGTCAATATGATTTGAAAATGTATTGAAAAAGCCAATAAGGCTTAAGAAATCATTACTGGATAATCGCGTCAATGCGTAACTATAATTTTTATAAGCCGCCAATTGTGTGCCAAGAGGCAGGTCAGTATTGAATCGCAGTGGTTTTTGCTGAAGGGAAGCCCATTTGGAAAATTGCGGATAACCTGAAATTTTTTCAGCGTTGGTAAATACCAGGTCAATCTCCTGCTGTTGTCCCTGGTGGTGAAGGAGGTGTAACACGCGATTGAAATTATGTATTAACTGGTTTTTTTCAAGCTCACTGCTGTAGCAAAAATGATTTGCATCGACAAAAACCATAATTCGTGGTGGCACTATGGATGATCCCTTAAAAAACTTAAGTTGTGATCGTGTTCGCGGCGAATCGTTGATTAACAGCGGCGAAGGAATGATTTTAGGCAAGAATAAATTTCCCGCATTATTGTTTTGATAATGTTTGAAGAGCAATTCCTGTTCTGCAAAACTATCGCCAATAATCAATATTTCTTGTGGTTGGCATTTCCTCCAGAAAAAATAAATAAAATAACACGCCACTGCCACTAACGTCGTCAGTATGAGCAACGCTAATACTTTGGAAAAAGTACTTGTATATATTGTCAGGTTAGCGCTGAAAATAATTAGCGCCGTAATTGCTACCAGGCAGTAAAGGCAAAGGAATAAATTGATTCGTTGTATTCTGTTCATATCTGTTATTCCTAGGCCTCTACTATTAACTGGCCTGGTTGCTGGATACGGATCACACCTTGCCAGGCACACATCAGTTGACTGTTATCAGTAAGAATTGGAGTGCCTGCCAATATCACCTTCGGATTGCCAGGTACCCATGGACTGGTAGTGGCGGGAACGCAAGGAGCTGGCGTTAATACGCCCATTGCTGCCGCTGTCAATGCAATCACTGCCGGGTTAGTCGGAGAGCTGCAAACGCCAAAAGGGGGGATATTGGTAACCGGAATAAAATCCATAATGTTGGCTCCCGGAGTTCCTTCGGTAACCCGGTTTGACGGAAGTACATTCAGTGCAGCGGGCGCTGCGCCAAACATACATTGCATCATGGCTCCACTGCAAACACACTTTGGCATGATTGTTTTCCTCACGGTTCTTCGCAAGTTTGAAAAATGATACTGCCTTCCTCCATGCGTAGTAGCTCCGTGTCCTTTTCTTTTTTTCTCTTTATGGCGAATACCGGTTTGCTATTTTCATAGGCATGGCTGAGCGAGGTTTCATCGTTGGTTTTCTTTCCAAATAAAATATGATTACCCTGGGTTATCTGCGGCATCTGAACGCCGTCACCCCAGCTGAGCACTTTATAAATATGCGCACGATAAAGATCCAGGCCGATTAACAGTCTGGTATTTCGATAAAATGGAAAATAAAAATGACTATTAAGGAAATCGGGTTCCAGCATGATTGGGATAGTTTTATCCCATAAAGGAATATGTACTTTGTATTCAAATTGCCCTGTTTGGTCATTTCGCGGAACATCAAATGTTTTTTCATCCGCAGCGCCCACATCGCTAACAACAAGACCTTCGACATACAGGGGGTACGTTGGTTTTTTATAATCCGGTAAAACAGATACCGGAGCATCAGTTTTGTGTCCGATCATGCGGTAGGTCAATTTGTATTGGGTAAAGTGTAGATCCAGATTATGTTCCGGGGTGCAATCGATAGCCGTGGCGGAAATAAGGCAGGTATCGCTGCAATAGGATTTGTCCGCATGAAATACGTGTTTTCCATTAACATTGGCATTAATCTGAAACTGGCAGTGAGGCCAAAATGTTTGCAGCGGCCACTGACGGAAATGAACATCAATTTGTTCACCATGGTCCATCTTTTTATCAGTTTCTTTGCAGGTTCGCGAAGAAAAGCGATGGTCAATATTGTGCCGTAACAAAATGTCATGATTAATGCCGGTGACTGCATTACTATTTTTTACGGTATTTTTTTTGCTGCCAACTGCGACACCGTTTAACAGGTTAGTTATTGATCGTCTGCTGGATGGCCAATGTTGGTGCAGCGTGCTTATTTCATGTGGCAAAAATGGTTGAGTTGATTTCGGTTCAGGCGCATCTGCTTGCAGTAAATAGTGTTGGCGTTCGTAATCATAAATAAAAAAGGCATTTTCCCGGGCACAATAATCGATTAAAAAATCATAAAAACTTGCGTTATTGCTGCCTCCCGTTTCCCCGGGGGAAATATATTCAGTATTTCCCAGCGCTAACGATATTAGTGGCTGTACTTCATCGGCCGGAGGAAAGTTAATAGTCAGGTTTATTGGCGGTACGACTTGCATTTTTATCGCTGAAGCCATGCAATCCTTTACCAATAATTCGCTAGGATAATGTTGTTTCCATAAGACCTGTGCCGGGTCCGCAAAGTGAATTTGGTAGTAACGATACAATACAGGATTACCTGAAACCTGTTCATAAGATAATTCTGTCAGGGATTTTTTGGTAACCACTCCTTTAACAACAAAGGCATCTGGTGCCGGCTTGGGAAGGTTATGGACAGCCTTAATGCCCAATTCAATATTAATCAAACTCTCCGCAGTGAACTCAGGCAACAATTCATCCTGGCGCTGTTCATCGGGTAAATAAAATCCAACAGCTCCACTGAATCCATAACTGTAAGCCTGCAATTCACATTGTTTGATATTGGCTCCGGGGATTTTATGCGCAGTGCCGTTGATGGTCAGTGTCAAACTGAAGGCAAGGCTTTCGCTGTGGTTAGCTTCAGGGGACATGAATGGGTGCAAAAAATTATTTAACATCGCCTCGTCCTCATTAGTCGATATTTTATTCATCATAATCACCTATATAGCCTTCTCCCGATGTACCCGGCTCGTAACCACTTTCGCGATTAAATGAACCTGAAAGCACTGCGCTGTCTATTTCGCTTTCTGAATTAACAAAGGCAGTGATATCGGTATGATAATAGTCATTTAACACTTGCCATTGGTAACTCTCGTGATGGGAAAACAGCGGCTCCAACCGGCTCGCGCATCGCGCGCGCAAACCGGCGAAATTGGAAAAATATTCAGGGAAATAAATCAACGGATTGAAATTATCCAATTCGCTTTGGATATCTGCCAATACCACCGCGGCTTTTAAATCCTGCTCGTTGTCGAGCAATGTATGCAGCGCTTGCATTTTTTCAAGCAAGTGCTGTAGCCGATAAGAATGATTGAACAACGGTTTATCAATAGGCGAGTGCGTGCATGCTATTGGGTTGCGAGCGTCGTGCGGCGTTTTCGGAAAATCTTCAGCAAGTGATTTTGTGTCTTCCGGTTGAGTTATAGCGCCGGTATCTTGTTGATAATCTTGCGTTTGATCGTCCGTCTGATGACTCTGTTCAACAATAGTTGAAAAAAATTGGTAAGTCTTCATCAACAATCCTTCGGTTTCCTCGTCTATATATATTGCATTGTCTACAATAGTTTTTTGCAGGCAATCGACGGCGGCCATTACCTGTTCCTGTTGGTCAGTGGTGCTGGCCGCTGGCGAGGAATTTTCGAGGTGTGTTAATACCTTCCTTAAAAATAAACCGAGACTCTTGCCTGGTATTTTTGACATTGGATGGCGATGATGTTCCTGCGTTGTTATTTGTTGTTGATGGGCAATGATGTTGGCAAGGATATTGATTAGCTGCGCGAGGGAAATATTTTCCCGACCCCATAAAACGCTATACATGTAATACACACAGATACGTATGTCGCAAAGATAATTCAGCGGCAATGTTTCGCAGTGCTCAATGATGCCGCTATAATTTCCCTGTTGCCATTGCGAGGCCAAACTACTAAAGCATTCGTCCGGATCCATTGGGGCATTGGTTACATTTAGCCAGGATGTTATCGCAACATGGGTAAAATCGGTCAATTCATTAAGTTTTGCGATAGTGATGTTGTTTATATTTGCAGGCGACATGATTCTCCCCAGTTAATATCTTGCGTTGGAAGGGAATGGTGTAAGTCGCTAGCATTATTTGTCTGCTGCGGGAGCGCATCCTGGACAAGACCTTGGTGAAGTGGAATGCATTGCAGGCGAGCCTCCATTTCACTGTGCTTGATACGGTCTACGGCGCCGAAAAAAGGTTCATAACCCAGTGTGCTTTTTGGATGCAGCTTCAAATGGGTGGGTTGATGATAAGTGCATAAATAAATATCAAGGTTAATCATCAACGGATATAACCAAGGGAAAATCAATTCATATAAACGAGCCCTCAACTGCTGTGACCAACTAAAAAAATTATTTGCTACACCGTTACTAATGGTTTCAGGATATTGGATCAGGTAGACAGTAAATTCTGTGCCGGAACTGAGTTGCGCAGCAGATTCATCGTAGCCCAATTGCACCTGTCCCAAGACAGACTGGTGAGAACTGGCCCGGTAACTGAGCAAACCGTGCTTCAGGATAATTCTGAATTCAGGAAATGCGTATTCAAACAGCCAGTGCAGGCTGCATGGGCTACGCATATTCTGTAAGGTTACATAACAAGTTTTGGTATGTTCCCAGTGGGAAAAAAAATTTCGGTTTATTTGCGGATACAATTGTCCCAAATAACTGACAACCAATAAATGATCGAAAAATTGCAAAAACATTTGCAAGGCCTGGTCATTGACATCAGGGCGATCCATGAATTGGCGAATGTGGCTGGGCAAAACGCCTGTTGGCGCTAATAAGCCAAGGTTAACTTCAATAAATGCATATTGTTGGCGAAGTTGTATTGATTCGATAACACGTTTTTGTGAAGCAATACTATTGTGGCTTGAAAACCAGATATCCTGCTCTTTAAAGCCTTCAGCTTTTAATAAACGCAGTAGTGAAATAAAATCAAAGTCACCAAGGCGAGCAGTAATTTCCTGCTCAAGTGATCGCTCCTGGCCTTTTAAAAAAAGAACAGGCTTGTTATATGGCCGCTGTAGCCCGGGCATTAGTTCTGGTAAAGGCGTATTTGCATCACCGTTAATAAGCAAAGGCTCCAATGCGGACCTCCAAACCTTTTCGGTCTTTTAATAGTATGTCTGCGCTATCCCGTTCCGGCGATGTCAGTTGTGATGAGAATGCTGGCAGTGTTGCATTTCTCTTTATTGCGCGCGTACATTGCACGCAGTATTGCTTGATTTTTTCAGGATCATTGAAGTAGCAGCCCACGAATCCTTGTTTTAAACAAAAGTAGTACACCTCCAGCGCCATTCGATGATTCTCGCTGTCTTTAAGCAAATAGTTCAGGTTGATGAAAAACTTCTCACCGCCATTGCGGCATTGCAGCAGCTCCTGTTGCATTCCTGGCCACAATTTATTAGCCATCTTTATCGTCAATACATTTTCATCAACGTGAAAAATTAAAGCCTGTATTACAAACTTTATCTCCTTTTCGGAAAGAATGAGTGCAAGGTTTTTTCTGCATTGCTGGATGTTATCGAGTGCATCCCTGTATAGGGATAGCATCTCTTTGTGTTTATTTTTCATTTGTTCTTGATCGGGACTATTGGCTTCGGTTGTATCTGCCAATTGGTTCAGGGCTAACAAGGATCTTATTTTTGAGTAATGCTGTTCCTGAGTGGAAAAATACAAATAAAGACAATCCCAGGCCTTGTTACTCATGGCGAGCTCCTTGGGGGACAATAATGCTGGTGTCTTCACCTTCAATAAAAAATACATGTTCCGGTGTGGCGGGTATCAGGCGATAATCCGCATCAGTGACACCGTCGGCAATGTCGTAAATAGGTGTTTCAGAAAATATGGCAAACCTCTGGTGATTTGAATAGGAAATCGATTTTTCCGTTGATGTGTTTTCACCTTGAAAACTAACAAAGATGGTAACGTCGGGTATCCATGAATTAAGCAGCACCTCGATTTTTGAAAAAAAAATATTAATGACCGATGCTGGTATTGCTAAGGATGTATCCAGTGAAAAAAAATAATTTACACAAGGTTTAGTGGATGAGCGGGCATTGCTGGATGAGCTAATATCCCAAGGCATTATCTGCAATTGCGTGGGCAATGACTTCAGCGATTGGAATTCGCGCTGGAACACGCATCCCATGTTATCGAGGATAAATAGAATTTCATCCAGTGATAGCTCACGTTTATTTTTTAATAAACTTAAATCCAGCAAACCTTGCGCACTTTGCTCACCGGGGAAAGAGCAGGGAACCGGGGTGTCAAATGGTGTCCAGCCTAAGCCGGGAATATCCATATAGTGAGTGCGAACGACCAATTTTTTCCATAAATGGTTACTAAAATCCGGCTGATGCCATATTGCATCCACCATGATTTTAACGGGCTTTTTAAAAGCCTCCGGTAAATGAATATCCAGTTCCGGTTGTAGCGGCCCGGTAAGCGTAGTGCTGCGAAAATGCAGGTCGTAAGAGCCACTGCCTCCTTTCAGAATTCCGGGCCGCAATGCATCGCTCTCTTTCAGCGAACCTTGATAAACCCCAAGGCATTTCAGTAACCGTAAATCCGGTGCAGTGGATGGTGGGCGTATCGGATTATTACTTTGTGTTGCATTGAAATTAATAGGCTCGGCTTGTTCCCTTACCTTGTTTTCAATAGCGACTACGGCGAGGTGAAATAACTCGGTTGACAACGCCAATTGGCGCGGCCATTGGCCCTTCAGGCTCAGGATTATTTCGCACGTGTTCCACTGTTGCGGTATTCCGGAAAAATACAGGTTTAAATAATTTTCCTGTTGTGGCAATTGGAAAAAACAGCGTATTTCCTCAACAGGATGCAAGCTTTCAATGCGTTGCATGTGTTGCAATACCTGTTCTGTTAACGGGGGTGTTGCTGGCGATGTTGCTTCCGTCTGGCAGCTTCCTATATGGAAACGACCAATGACCGCTGGATGCGTGTCGAATACTGCAGATACCTTTGTAAGATTATTTTTAAACAGATCGCGTAATAGTAACGACAGCGAAAAATTATTATTAACACTCAAATAAATGGGCAGGTGGTCAAGCGATCCAGGCGCGCGACTGTGCGCATTTATTTTAATATGAATCTGGAATTCATTTCGTTGGCAAATTTTCTGCCCTACATCGTCGATGGTAATCGGAGCCAATGGCATATTGCACCGGCTGCGGTATTGCGCCTGTTCGCCACTGTCGGTGCTGAGCGTGAATTGGCTTCCTGATTTAATGGTAATGCTCTCGGTTAAATTACGTGTGTTGGCTTCAATCAATGCCATTGAGGGAACTGGAGCTGTTACGTATGGCAAGAGCTGCTGGAATATACGCTGATGCAGCTGATCAATTTGATGTCGGCCCGCCATGCGTCCCTTTGCCATAAATGCGGCCATGGCTTGGGCCAGGTATTTCACATCCGGATCATTGTGTTCAACAGGAATTTGGCGATGCAGGTTTAAAAAGCGCGTTTGCAACCGCATGAGGAAAGCCATTTCCTCTCCAAAAATGGTCTCATCCTCCTGATCGGGAGCATTGGTGTCGGCTGCGCCTATCGAGTTGTTTGGACGTTGGGTTGTTGTCATATCTCACCTGTTATGTTTTACACCGGATATGCTCATTGCAATTTGATCAGGCTTGCCGTCGCGCTGATCTGCGCCGAACCGGACAGTTTTATGTTGGTACCATCAACACTGGTGTCCGCGTCGCTCTTTATAGAAAAATGAGTGCCGCTGCTGAAATTTGTCGCCGCCGTTGATTTGCACGTTATATTCTCTGCTGTCAGCTCAAACGCTTTACAATCCATGGTAATTTTTTCGGGAGTTTGCTTAATGGTGCTGGTTGCTGCTGCGCCTTTACTGGTGGTGGTAATTGAATTGTCATTGAGTACTACCGTGTGAATGATGCCGCCGCTTTTATTGTCGACGGTAATGATAACGCCACCGGTTTTATTTAATTCAACTCGACATAAAAGCGTCATACAAAACTCCAGTTTGCGTTAATGGCATAAGCGTCTTTTGCAAATTCCAGGAAAAAATTAAATGTTTCACCGGCGGGCTCTACCAGTTGCGACGATATCGACAAGCGCCAGCGAACAGGGCTATTTTCCACCAGGCTTACGTTGATTGCGCAAAGGCGCTTTTCATGGAGTTGTATCTGTTGTTGTATGTCGTTACACAATTGATGTAACAGCGGATCACCAAGCGTTTGCTCACAGAAATCCATTAGGCCGATATTGTTGTCGGTGTTAACACTGCGCTTTGTTTGCAAGAGGTTTTGTACATTGCGGATAATGTCTTCGCGCTGCCCTGCACCATAGGTATTGCTGTGGCGCGCTGGTCGATCTGCAAATTTATTGAGTAACGACATGGCTCACCTGTTTTGTTGTTGTTAATGCAGGTTGATAAAACAAGTAAAAGCGGTGTTTGGAAAATTCCGGTTGCGCCAAAAATGCCAGGCTGCGATCACGGATGATGTAAGACAGTTCGGTGCCTGGTAATAATTGGAAGCATTGGCTCATCTCTCCAAAATAATGCGTGATAGCGTTTAGCCTGACTGCCTTTAAAGCCACACCACTTAATGAATAGTTATGCAGCATATTGATGCGTTTATGGCTACTAATGCGGGGCATGGTATTAGCGGGGATAGCGGGCTGGCCATCGCAATGGATAATGAGAAAAAGCTTGTCATTGTTGTTCAAGGTGGCAGGCAGTTGTGTACGATAACAGCCGTCCTTTAACAATAATTCAAAACTCTGGCTGCTGCGGCTGTGATGTTTCAGGTGGGCAATAATATTCCGGAACAGAACTTTAAACAGTCCATGTAAATCGTGATGGCGGTAGCTTTGGATATTCAGCGCAGCCCATTCGCCACTCAACAGCGCCAATTCACGATTAAGATTTTGTAATTGTTCGTAGAGAAAGTAAGGATGAAGATAAATTTCACCATCGGTTTTCTCATTGCCAATATGGTTTGCAAGGTATTGCAGCGTTTGGCTGACCACGCTCGCGCACTGCTTCATCTCAAAGTGACGTAATTCCGGTAGCTGTTGCAGTGCGCAAATTTTGTAAGTTTCGGTCAGGTATCGGCTGAGCAGGGCACTTAGTTGTTGTAATGGACGTTGTAGAAATGCACTCGTCCCAACCTGCATGAGCGGTGGAATATAACGTTCTGAAAGCGACCAACGTTTATTCGCAGCCTGTTCGTACTCAGCCAATTTTCCATGATCGACGAGTGAATGATTCGTTAGCTGGTGTTCAAATTGTTCAGGGAGTGTAGGCTGTTGTGCCAACACCAATTTAAATAATCGTTTTGGTGGCGAATCGGAATCCTGAACGGAAGCAGTCCTATTGCCATCATTATTGCTTCCAATGGAAACATTGTTGGTAGAAAATTTCCCGCTAGAAAAATTATTAGCAGCAATATTTTCCTGAAAAATAAAATAGTAAATGTTCGCCCGGGCAGTATTTTCGAAATGCAATGGTTGGCTGACCACCAGGCTATTACCCGGATAATCAACCATAAGATTTTGCAAGCGGGCAAAAATGCGGAGGTTTTTAATATCCAATGTACCTTGCGCCAGCAAATATTCATCCCATTCCAAACGCGCAATGCCAAAAGCAGGCAGACCCTGCGCCAGGAAGCGCAAACGCGCTTCACCGGCGAGTGCATCTTCCTGTGCAACCAGGTGGTCGGGCAACAAGGTTTGCCCCATTTGCCAATTCACTGGTGCAAGTTGATGGATGTGCATGGTGGCGCGCTCTTGTGTTAGTAGTTGCAGTTGATGAATTTATTTACTGGTAGCTACGAAAAATTTATGGATTTTAGCCATCGCTTTAATAGCGATGGCTATCGTTCAGACTAAGCCGCGACAGTAACTCCCCAAGCCTTGGTAAATTTGCCCTCATTGGATACGGCGTAGTGCACTGTCTGCAATTTTTCCTGTGGCATAACACCAAGGTATAAACCAAAATTCTTGGGTGATACCACTTCCCTGGACTCATCCATCTCGATACCGAAATTGAGCTCGCCACCGGATTTTGCAACCAGTCCGTTGAGCGCTGTGGTTTCGGTATGAAACGCCTTGTAATAAACTTTCGCGACCGGGTCGTAATCGTAAATCACGTAGCTGTACTCAACAGTTGTATCGCTGAGTTCCGAATGCTGCAAAATTACTGCTTGCTGTTTGTTTTTTGTCGACACTTGGCAATTGAAACTGATGGGATCGGCGTGGCCGCCATTCCAGAAAATGCCGGAAATCACACCCACCACTTTCACTTTGGTTTTGTCTTTAATACCGGTTGGATCCAATACTTCGAGATCTTTACCAAATTCGGTGGTGCCGATCTTAAGCGCGGTTAAATGCCCGATTACGGTCTGGGAATCTTTTTCAAAATTAAACCCCTGACCAACGCTGCAATTAAATGAAGTAGAAGCCATTTTTTAAATCCTCAATGTATTAATTTGAAATATTTTGGATGCCCGTTAAATGCGGACATCCATTTTTAATTCCACATCCAGCCCCTCAAATTGGATATGAGGCAGCACGGTAATTTCACTGTTGTACCAGCCAATCATGCCTTCCTTCGGCGTGGTGGTAACTTGTGCAGCTTTGAACGGGTAATAGCGAAGCGTGAGGTCGTCAGGGTTAACAACAGTGGTCACGTATTGGGATAACCAGGTTTGCAACACGTTATTGATATAGGCATCGTCGGCAGAGCTACCGATGTTGTCGCGCATAATGCATTTCACATAATGGGCAATGCGCGTAATTGAAAAGGTGTAAGCCAGGTTGGTGACGAGCTGGGAGTTTTCAGAATCTTTTGGATCTTTGAATTTTTTTGATTTTTTTATGGACTGGCTGCTAAAAAAACACGCCTCGGCACTGCCTTTGCGATAAATCAGCGGAATAAAACCGGCATCGGCAAACGCCAGTTCACGATAATCCGGAATGACCATTTCTATCGGCGCTTTAACTTCTTCCTGGCCGTTCAGGTTAAATGCATAACGTGGCAAATGTTCGATCCTGCCACCACCTTTTGGTCCGCGTAAATATTGGCACCAACCGGAATGCGCGAAGGAGTGGATCATATTTTTCGCGAATAGAAGGCCAGCATTACCCCACAGGAATTCATCGCCATTTTTTTGCGGATTAATTGTTTCCTTGAAGCTGATTCCCGATCCTGCCGGATAATTTTCCGGATCATAGGGTGGCCTTAACAGGAAGCGCGGCAAGGTTAAACCAATGTAAGCGGCTTCTTCACTGCTGCGCAATTGTTGCCATTTTTCAAAACGTGGATGGTTCATGTGAGCAGCGAGGTCTTTTATTTCAGCTAATTCCTCAATATTTTTGCAGCCGAAAAATCTGGGGCCAACCGAGCCAATAAATGGCGCATGGCTGGCATTCGCCAATTTGCCCATGGTGCGCAACCATTCGCGGTCTTCCTTGGTATTTTCAAATTCGTATAAACCAATAATGGCACCGTAAGGCAGCCCACCAAATTGATCGTATTCCGCGACGTACACCTTTTTAAATAAATCGCCGTTGATTAAATCAACCGCATTATTTTCCAGGTCTTCGCCGAGTTCCTGTTTGGTGCAATCGAGCAGGTCGATTTTTATATCAGCGGACCAATCGGTGGTAGATATTAAACCATGCAGCCCCAGCCAATTGGCTTCCAGCGACTGGAATTCATCGTCATGGATAATTGCATTTAAATCGAGGTTAATGCGCTCATCAATATCATTGGAAAGGTCGCGTACTTTATGGCGAATTGCTGCCAAGGGGGTGGCGTCGTCCTGGTCGGTTGGAAGAATGTCGTTAAAGAGGGCGGTGGCCAAACTTCCTAAAAAATAATCAACCGCTTGCTCGCTTTCATCGAGTACCAAAGTGGTATCAGACAATAATGATTCTTTGATCTTACTGCGCTGGTCAGTTAAAGGCCTTACTTCTTTGGTGAATTTTATAAACGCGTTACGCGCTTCCTGCTCGCTCTCTGCTTTGCTGTCCTCATCCGCGTTTTTCGCACTTGTCACCAGTGCAGTAGTAGATTCAGCGACTTTGCTAATGGATTTAAGGTCTTTATCGACTGCTGCAAAAACATCGACTTTAATACTCTCATCCACACCGTCCAGAAAGCTCTGTAATGCGGTGGATTGTTCGGTAAAAGTGCCCAGCACTTTATCCAACTGATTTAACTCCGCATCATCTTCTATATCTTCAACGACGCTGAGGAGCTTATTCAGGTTTTGTGTTAAATCGGAAAAGCTTTGCCGGCTTTTCTTTTTGTTGAGCAGGGAAGTCAGTATCGCAGGTTGGTAATTCAGGCTTTCGCTCAACGCGGCAAGGCGAGAATTGGGCGTTGCCGCTAATGTTGATGTACTCATGGTCTGGTTTCCTTAGTGAGTATTGGAAATTACGGTGAATAAAAAATTATTCGATGCGAGTTACACGCAGCTCGCACCAGCGCCGTCAATCGAGCAAAGTTTTACCGGTAGGGTGGAGCTTTTTTCATAACCGGGTGCCATCAATGCCTTCAACTCGTCTTTGCCTTCATTATCCGTAAGCAGCGTTGTTAGCGCTGTGCGAAATTTGCTGCTGTTGTTGATGCTGGAAAGCAGTGAATTCAGTAAATTTTTCGCTTTAACCATGTCATCCATTTTTTTAACGGATTTGACAATATTGCCGGGCAGAAACGAATCCACATTGTTAATCGGAATGGTATGCAGCTCACCCTGGCTATCTTTCACCTTCAGCTGGATTTTCATTTTTTCCATAATGCTGTTCAGGTTTTTTCCATCAAAACTCAAAATTTTCCGATCATCAAACGCAGCTTTGCGCGTGTGCTTACCGGAAAAATCACCTGCAATTAAAATCCGCAACGGCAGTTCGATATCTTCCGGTTGCCCATTAATTTCAGTGCGGTAGCGAAGGGTAAGGCGTGACTTGGGTAACGTATCTTGAATGGACATGGGATCTCCTAATCGTGTCAGAGGCATTGGGAAATGCCGAAGATTTTCAGGCGGTGGCCTTCGTTAGTGAGATTAGGGGGCTGGAGCAATGAGATATATTACGGGTTATTACCTGCTGCGCTTGCAGCAAGTGGTAATAGGATTACTTATCGATAGGGTTTATGTATAAAATCATATCTCAATATCATAACTGAACACTTTTCATCGAAGTAGATAATTATGTAATACATGAAAAGCGATATAGTAACAATTTTATCTCGCAACATTATGCAAACAGCTTTATATAACTTTGGAGAAACTGCAAAAGGATCTGGACGAATGGGTAAGTTAACACAGCAATACCCGAATTTATTACGGTAAGGTTTGCCATGGTTGCATGCCAGTGAAAAAGCTGCTCGGTGATAAGATGGTTTTGGCTGAAAAGAATTTAGCTTATATAAAATATAAACTGACAGCGTTAAAAAAACCGGTATCTATCATCTCAGGTCTGAGCTAGGACACTTTAATCTTTATAGTTAAACTTCTTAACGTCTAATTTTTCCAATTCTTCTATTAACGTTTTATCTGGCGTAGCGAGGCTATTGTAAGCACTTAAAGGAAATTTATAATTTATTTCCGATTTTAAGTAGGAAAGAGAAGAGGTGAATTGTCTATTCCATTTTTTTTCAACTATTCTCCAGCTTCCTCCAGAATAGTAATCGCCTCCACTCCAACTCCTTTTTATTCTAAATGCAGCTAACACACGATCATTAGATAGCTCCATGCAACAAACTTCACCGGCATATACGTTACAAGCAGCTTTCAGTCTATAGCGACGTCGCACTGTCATTGTTTTTGATACCTTGTCCTGAATATCGCAGGTGAAATATAGGGACTTAGGGCAGCATACATATAGCCAAACGCTTCTTTTCGGTGCTACTTGATTAGGTAATTTAATTGGAAACAAAGCTGCTGCACCAGGATGAACTGCTAGGCAAACGGCAGAATAGTGATCTATATCTTGCTGGGAGGCACGATACACTGGCTGAGAAAATTTAGGATTTTTTCCAAAATTTCTTGCCTTAAATCCATTATTAAATATATCGTCAGGATCTCTGCTGTCGCTTCTAAAAAAAACATTATTTTCCAAGTTTTCTATTTCCCATTCGCTTGGTAGTAAAAATGAACCAAGTTCATAATTTTTAATTTCGTTGATAAATTCTTTACTTTTAAATATATAACAGTTGGTGTCGCCTGTAGTCAGACCTACTATTTTTATTTTCATGATTTTTCCTATATTAAAAATAAAATATTTATCATGTGTAGACTTGAGTAAAGAATAGCAATTTGGCAGTAAAATTATATTACCAATTATTACCTCTTGGAATGGTAATAATTTTAGTCTAGCTTACAATAGAGACTTACATTTTTTGACTCGATGGAAATATTAAAATGGATTAAATAATTTTCCGTGATAGAGTATGTTTATAAATATAGGTAGTTTAATTTTTCTTTGGTCATCGATTTTTAGGGCTAGTATTTATTTTTTTGGGTTGATCGAAGCTTAAGTGCTTAAAAGTATTTAAGATGCCATTAGCTTTAATGGATTGCACATTTCTACCGCGTTATAGTTGAGGGCTTAGGTGGTCCAATGTATAAGCCGACTTCTGTTTTTTCCTATTCGAAGAGCGCCGAAAAGATATGCGCTATATTTATTTTTCGATTTGTATTTTTTTTCTTTGATTTACCTCTTTGTCCTGCCCAACCCGTTTCATATTCATCCAGATGATATAAAGGGTGATCCTGAAACCCGCGGATTCTATCTTGATAATTGTAAGCACCGATCCATTTGTACATGCCGTCTTGTCCTGCATAACGAAATAAGCGATTTATAGCTTTTTTCTCACTGTGTTGTTGCGACCCGAAATGTGATTGGGATCCAAGGTCATGGGTTTTACTCGTTTCAATCATCATGAAGCTATGATTGAAATCAGTGTCATATCTATTAACGGAGCTTGACGAAGACCTTGTGGCAGCACTAATGGATGAGGAACTGCTTGCCGACGACGATGCGGTCGCGGCATATAGCCATATTGGAAGGCTCGCAGAAATATTTGGGCTATTAACGGATGATTGTATGCCTAATAAGTTACCACCAATTGTCATTCCATCGTCGCTTTGGAGCTGAAATTCGGTATGCGAATATTCTTCGTCGCCACGCTTGTATGTAGTTACAGCACCGCCAAGAGCCAGCCACATAATTTGAGCGCCATAACAGTTACCAAGAAACCGTCGATTTTTTTTCTTATCCTCCACTATAGCCCTGCATAACATAAGCTCTGTCAGTACTTTAAGCATGTCGTTTTCGTTGTTGTCAATATTTGAGGCTGCGAGAAATGGTTTTTCTGGATGTTTGATGCTTATATATGTTAAATCTTTAGTTTCATTTCTGCCTAGTTTATGGGCAAATGACAGAAATGGCCACGCAACATTCCTTCCATTTGGGCAAATGACAAAGCATATGTCATTGCTCTGACCTTGGTTCAATACTTGTGTTATTTCAGTTAGAGTTTTATCTGCACTTGTTTTAATTCTTTCCACTCGTCCTTCGAGTTCTTCAAGTATACGTAGCTTCTCCTTTAATAATTTATGTTGGCTTGCATCGTCTACACCTTGTGTTACCGAATCTTCTGGATTTGATTGGAGTTTCTTCGCTAGTCTCAAATTAGCAATGCTTTTGTAAGTAAATTCGTTATTAACTGATTCTATTATGTTAGAAATGTTTGATTCAAAAACGGTGAATTCTTTTAATTTATATTCATTATTTTCGTATAAAACGGTCATTGAAAGTGCTTTGAGAAATATTTCTAATTTTGTTTTAAACTCCGGCGTGCTTGAACTTGAACTTGAACTTGAACTTGAACTTGAACTTGTGTCATCGTTTGGGTGTGGATTAAATGCGTTGATTTCCCCCACAATTGATTCCATCAGCCTGTTATTTAATACATTCCCTTTAAGATCTAATAACTTATTTTTTTCAAATTTATACATAGTCAAAGTACTAGCTTCATAATCGTATTTGTAAACTTCCACTTTCTCAGCACCCTTTGGATTAAGGTTCTTTATAAGATCCTGAGCTATAATCGATACGTCATCATTTGTCGATGATATCAATACTATGTGCTTTGTCATAAAAACCTCATGGATTTCTCATTTTTAAATGTACATAAAAATTTATACTAATTTTATTAGTATCTAAAGTGGGTGCCCAATGCTGATATGGAACAAGATATGCTGTTAAGATTTACGCCTTCTAAATTAGGATGGTTAGATCTGCACTATCGAAAGTAAATGGATTTTTAACTTTGCATCTGCATCTAAAAACTAAATTTTTCATAATTGGCTTCCCCGATTTTACGCGCGGATCGGGGATGTAGTTCACATAACGATATGCTGATGTCACGGGGCCGTGTATTACTTACTATTACCAACAGCCAACGTAATAACATGTAATAGCTATACAAAAGGTCATTGCTAGAGTTTGTTGGCAAGTAACCTGATTAAAACAGATTTTGTTTAATCAAATTGGTAAAAAGTTCAGTTATCTTATGTGATCGAAAATGTTATTAATAATCCGCTTGATCTTTTCCAAAATCCTATTAAAAAATGAAACCATTTTTCCGAATTCAACTTTCGAGTATTTTAATTTTTTTAGATGTATAGCAATCAGTTTGTTAATACCCACAGCTAGCGTAAACTCATCTTCACCAAGCTGCACCGAACAATTCTATCCTGCCTCTAAAAATATAAAGCTCGGAATGAGCACCGCTCTAAGTGGCCCATTACAATACCTCGGCATTCCTCTGTCACAAGGTATCCAACAAAAAATCGCAGAAGCAAACTGCGATCCGTACTGGCGCAATAAAGGTATTCAATTCGAATTAACTGTTTTAGATGATAGCTATGACCCGGAAGCCGCTGCGCAGAATACGCTTGCGCTTATCGATAAACATAACGTCATCGCCCTGGTAGGTAATCTGGGTACACCCACTGCAAACACGAGCTGGAAAATTGCTAACGATAAGCGCGTGATATTTTACGGTGCTTACACCGGGTCAAATATTTTAAGGCTTACGCCACCCGCGCCTTACGTGTTCAATTATCGCCCCAGCTATGATCAGGAGATGGAATACATTGTCAGGAATATTATTGATAGGGGAGTTCCTGTCAGCGCTATTGGGTTGTTTTTACAGAACGATGCTTTTGGAAATGCTGGCTTAATATCATTCGAAAAGGCATTGTCAAAACAATGCGGGAATTGTATGGGCAATATTCTGCAAATGCGTTATGAGCGCAATAGTTTGACCACTAATATCGCCTTACAAACATTTATTGCAGCAGAGGTTAAACCCAAGGCGGTTATTCTGGTTGGTTCGATTGAACCGGTTGCAGAGTTTATCCGTTTTGCACACCGCTTATCCCCAGGAACCCGGTTTTATAGTTTGTCGTTTACCAGTGCAACAGCGTTTCGCGAGAAGTTCGAACAAGAAGTTTTTGACCTTACGGTTTCACAAGTTGTACCAACGGCAAATGTAACTGGTAATACCAACAATAAAAACGCGGAGCCAGAGAACGAAGTATTTCGCGAGGGTTATTTGGCGATGGAATTATTACTGGATTCCATGCGAACAATTACTGGTTCTATTAACAGTGAGACGCTACGCGCGAGCTTGATTAAGACGGAACAAAAATTGCCGGGCGACCCTACTGATCATCAAATGATGAACGAAGTATGGCTGACTCATTTTAATAACAATCAGGCAAAGGGAGAGGCAGCAGCAAATGTTGAATAGCAGGTCGCGCCTTCTTGTTAGCGTATTGATCATAATTACGAGCTTTTTAATATTATTTTCTGCGATTCAAGCCTTCTACGTCTTCGAGGGCTATCAGTATCAACAGCGTAATACCCAAACATGGGCTGAACAACATACGCAAAAAATGACGAGCGATTTATCCGCCCGGATGAGTGAAATTGCGAATATTGCCGAGCAGCTTGCCACGGAGCTTGGTACATCTGATTACAGCCCCTGTGACATTGAAAAAGGTTTGCGATCCGTTTATTTACAGCATACTGATTTCTTCGCGCTCGGCGTAGCATTCGATGCGGGTAAATCGGCAACGCCGTATCGTTTATACGCACCTTTCATTCGACAGGATTCCAATGGCGCCGCTGTTGAGCGCCTGGACAGTTATTATGATTATCTCGCTGGCTACCCGGTGGAAAATGCAGATTTGAATAGCAATCCCGAGGCTTGGTATGGCCTCGCGCAAACACAGGCCCGTCAATGGTTGGGGCCTTTTTACGAAGCAGCGCTAGGCCGCTTTATTATTCGCTACACTTCACCGGTTTATAATTCGCAGCAACAAAAGATCGGTTTGGCTTATGTGGATATCAGTCTGGAATGGTTGCATGATCAAATCGAAAAATATGACATCAGGGATAATAATTATTTACGACTCGTGACCTCCCAAGGTCAGGAGTTGTATCACAGTTTCAAAGGGATTGACCAAGTGACTCAACAATTGTCCATGGCGGAAGGAAAAAAACTCCTTGAGCAGACAACAATAAATGAATTAACTAAAGTTCCAGCGTGGCAACATATTGGTACTTTGACGGCCACACAGTGGCGGCTTATTAGCGTTGTATCAAAACCCCAATTATTTGGTATTGCCGATTCTCCTCAAACAAAAATTCACAATAACCACAAAGATTCATTTCACCTGTTAACCAACGATAAGCGTGTTGCATGGATTACATTGCTTACCCTAGTTGTCATTTTGTCCTATACCTGCTTGCGCTATATTCGCAGGCGTACAACTGAGTTTCAGTTATGGATCGATACTGCTATTTACACGATGATTTTGTTTACCGGTGTCATTTTTATTTGGGTGCTTGAATATGGCGTCGCTAGCGAACAGAACGAGAGAGCTGTAATCCTGGCCAACAAAGCAATCATCGAAAAATATGAGCGCGAGCATGCATTGCAAGCATTAGCGGCGCATGAAGAGGCGCCTGTTTATGTCCCTGTGGGATTATTTATTCAGTCGATTGAATTCCTGAGTGCTACCAACGTTAATATTACTGGTTATATATGGCACCGCTATCAAACGGGCCAGGTTTCTGATTATAAAATAGGAACGGTATTCCCTGAGGCCATTGAAACCCGGATAAATTTAGCTTACGAAAAAGCCATCAATAATGAGACATTAAAAGGGTGGTATTTTGAAACAACGCTGCGCGAAAACTTTACACCGGATCGTTTTCCCCTTGATCGGCAATCCGTGTGGATAAGGCTCTGGCATGAAAAAATTGGTGACAATATCGTGTTGGTGCCAGACTTGAAAGCTTACGAAAATCTTGACACGCGTGCGTTACCCGGCATTGAAAAGGATTTTGTTTTATCCGGATGGTCGTTATTTCGCTCATATTTTGAGATGCACGATAAACATTACAACACCCGTCTGGGCATGGCTGGAAGTTCGTCAAACCTGGCGGTGCCAGAACTTTATTTTAATGTCGAAATCATGCGCAATTTTATTAATCCATTCCTTGCCCATTTATTTCCCTTGCTTGTTGTGGTTTTGATGCTATATGCAATTGTCATCACCATGTCTACCGATGAAAACAAGAAAGATTTTCTGGGTTTTAATGCGGCGGGAGTCGTTGCTTCCTGTTCTGCGTTATTCTTTGTTGCGTTGATTTCCCATGTTCAGATGCGCGATGAGCTTAAAGCGAATTCGGTGGTTTATCTGGAATATTTTTATTTAATTACATACATTATTATTTTACTGATTACGGCGAATGCCATTTTACTTTCATTAAAGGTGCCGTTCAGGTTTATCCAATTCCACGATAATTTACTACCTAAGCTGCTTTATTGGCCGGTGATATCGGGTGCGCTTTTCTTATCTACTGTATGGCAATTTAGCCGATAATGCATCGTACAAGAAGCGACTAAAAAATAATAAGGTTAGGCGTCGGATGGCTTGTCGTTAATTTTAATAATGAAGTTCAGCTATTTTGGCGAAATATAGATATAGAAATTTTTCCGCCCATTAATCTTCGATTTGCCATCTGAAGCAGACGATTAACAATGCTGTCCAGATTGTCATGGCGCTCAACAAAAGCGTTATTCGTTTCTTCAAATCCGTGTGAGTCAAACAAGTAGAATTGATTGCCAGCACGCGTGACCGACACCGTAAATCCTCCAATAATTATTGCTACCCCGATATCACCGCCTCCGGAGAAAATATTGAAAAGTTCGGGCCTTAGGAAAAATCTATAACAGCTTCGTTGACCTCCCCAGGCGAGGCCAATATTAGCAAGTATATTTTGAGGTATTTCATAAGGATTCAGGTGTGGCCCGTCGATGATGCCATTCTTTGATTCCGTTTTTCCTCCAACTAAATTTTGGTAGTCAGCCAGGGTCTGTTGGCTGCCAATAATGGCCTGGTAGATGCCGCCGCCTTGAATCACAATGTTGTTTATTTCCGCTGTGGATAGTAACTGTTTTGTACTTAGTAGTTTTTGAATGGCCAGCACCGCGATGGGTGAGCAAGCTGTGCCTGCGCCGCAAATATCAAATTGCGAAATATTGCCAATGGATTGGCCTTCGGGATAATCCATGTGCTGAAGCTTCTGATCTTCGTATAGGGACAAAGACGCTAAAAGTTTTTTAATATTGATCAGGTTTTTTAGTGAAACTGGTGGGTTTTTTTCAATGTTTTCCATAAAAGAAAACGAAATAAATTGGGGGTATTTTTCCTGACGGAGGAATTCGATAAAGGCTATTTTATACATTACAAAAAGTTGCACATCAGCATGTTTATCTTCGGATTGAACCCGATCAAACAGTGCATTGACGCTACTATCCTGATTGTCCAGGAAAGTATCCAGGCTTGTGCAGCTTGTGCCATTAACTTTTGAAATATTGTTAATGTTTTGATAGCGCATTTTATGCGCCGTTTTAAATTGGAAACCATAAGGGCAAAAATTACTACTTGGAAAAAGCCCTCCACTGAATGCCTCCAAG